>NZ_BNEL01000003.1:2400000-3088473 GCF_018327685.1 Streptomyces sp. TS71-3
GGAGCGGCTGCCTGCCGGGATGATCTGCATGTAGGCGTCGACCGTCTCCATGCGCGTGTTCATGTCCTCGTTGATGAGGTGCTTGAGGATGCCCTGGCGGGACATCTCCCAGGGCATCTCCTGCGGGCGGATGATCTTCTTGCGGCCCGCGTTGCGCTGCGGGGCCTCGGTCGCCTCCTGCAGCAGCTGCCCGTACAGGGGCTGGTTGTCGTCCCCGGAGAGCCATGCGGCCGTCTCGTCCCACGCCACGGTCAGTAGCCCCCTTCAGGGTGGTTGAAGTCGTCCTCGCCCTCGCGTGCCTCGAAGCCCACGCCGCCCGGCTCCGGTTCGGGCGGCCGCGGTTCCACCTGCTTCTGGAAGAGCATGTTCATGAACAGGTACATGGGCTTGGTCTTGATGACGAGCGCGCGTGCCGGTTTGTCGGGGCTGGCGTTGAAGTGCTGGTGCACGCAGTTGTTGTGCACGATCGCCACGTCCCCGGCCGTCCAGTCGTAGCGGACGCCGTCGTGGATCTCGTAGCCGGAACCGTCGAGGATGTAGAAGGCGGCCTCGTTGACGTGGCCGTGCTTCTGCGACCTGCCGCCCGGGCCGTACTCCTCCAGGTGCAGGTGGAACGTCTGGGTGATGCCGTCCTTCGGTTCCACGTAGTGGCGGCTGTACGCCTGCGGTCCGTCGACGAACTTGATCTCGCTCGCCTTGCGGACGCGCGGCATCGAGCGGAGCCGTTTCAGCTCGGTGGAGAGTCCGTAGTCCCCTTCGATGGCCCGGACGAATATCCGGTTCTTCTGGCTGTGGTAGAGCCCCGCCGTCGCGGGGTCCTCAGCCGGGGATGCCGGCTCCGGGTCCTGCCCGCGGTGGTCGCCCTCGGGTTCGGGCATCGTGCCTCCTCGCTCTCGGCTCAGTTTGGACGATAGAAAGAATGGTATGGCCTTTCTGTTCATTCTGGTCGGCGGGACCGCTGGGCAAACGCCACCACGGCCCATCGGGTCCCTCGTGCGGAAGGGCGACAGGCGACCGGGTCACCGCGGAAGGGCGACTGAGTCACCGATCCCGTCGCCGCGCGCGGGACACGGGGTTCAACTCGCCGCGAAGGGGGCGGCCCCGCTCGTGGCTGTCCCACCGGCCTCCTGGTCGAGCACCCAGCCGGCGGGAACGAGTCCGCGGTGCGCGGCCGGCGCGGTGGCGTACTTCCACACCTTGCGGGCGTGCTTCTCCCGCTTGAACGTGGCCAGGAAGCGCGCCAGCTCGTCGCCGGACAGGCCTTTGACGGTGCCCATCCGGGCCGCCAGTGCCAGAGCGCCCGCGTTCTCCACGAAGTGCACGACGTCCGCGTACAGGGCGCGGACGTCCGCGGCGACGATGACCTCGCCGTGTCCGCGCAGCAGCAGGGCATGGCGCGTGCCGAGGGTGCGGGCCACGTCCTGTCCCTTCCGCGGGTTGTCGACATGCGAGGGGTCCGGATGGACGGGGATGCCGTCCGCCCAGCGTGCGGCGTGGTTCTTGACGGGGACCAGGGGGACGTCGTCGACGACGCTGAACACCGTGGTGGGGTCGTGGTGGAAGTGCGCGACGGCCCCGGCGTCGGGGCGGGCCCGGTAGACCTCGGTGTGGATGAACACCTCGGACGGCGGCTCCCCGTCGTGCGCGATCGGGGTGCCGTCCAGGTCCACGAGGAGCAGCCGTTCGGGTGCGAGCGTTGCCCTCACGTCGTGCGATCGCTGGATGATCAGCAGGTCGGTGCCGGGCACGCGGGCGCTGACGTGGCCGCTGTAGTTGAGGATGCCGCTGTCGACCAGCATCCGGGAACAGGTGGCCACCTCGCGCCTGAGCCGGGCGTCTTGCGCTGCCATGGGCCGATTCGCCTTTCAGGACTGCGGTCACGTTGGTGAGCGCGGCCGGTGCCGGACCGCCGGATGCTCCTATGGATGTCAAGCCGCAGGAGCGAGGTCGGTTTGCGTGATGTGGTCGGCTGGTGTGCTGGTCAGAGCGCGGTAGATCTCGCGGGCGACGAATCGTTTGAGGCAGCGCATGATGTCCTTCTTGTTCAGCCCTTCCTTGGTGCGGCGCTCGACGTAGGCGCGGGTGCGTTCGTCGTAGCGCATGCGCACCAGCACGATGGTGTGCAGAGCGTTGTTCGCGGCCCGGTCGCCGCCCCGGTTGAGGCGGTGGCGGTTGGTGCGGCCGGAGGATGCCGGGATCGGGGCGACACCGGCGAGGTGCGCGAACGCAACCCTCCGAGCGCGTGCGCTCGGGGTTGTCGCCGGCCGAGGCGAGCAGTTGGCGGGCGGTCTCGGGTCCGACGCCGAAGAGTTCCAGCAAAGCTGGAGCCGCCTGCTTGACCGGTGGCCCGATCTCGGGGTCGAGTTCGCCGATCTCGGCGTCCATGGCCTGGTGGCGACGGGCCAGGCGGCGCGGTGAGGCCCGGGTGGCCGCCAGCGGGCGGAACAGGTCGTCGCCGGGCCGCAGCCGGGCCAGGGTGCGTATCAGAGCGGTCCGGTCCAGGCCCGCGACCTGCTCACGCAGCATCGCCGGGGCAGAGACCAGCAGGTTGCGGATCTGGTTCATGGCCTGGGTGCGGGCCTTGACCGCGCTGCGGCGCGCGACCCGCAGGACACGTACGGCCTCGACCACGCCGTCGCGGCTCTTGGGAATGCCGGTGGCCCGTCCGGAGGCCACTGCCGTCGCGGCCGCGTAAGCGTCGATGGGGTCGGACTTGCCCTTCATCCGGCGCATCTTGCGGTCCGGGCGGTCCACGTCGACGACGGTGACCTCGGCGGCGGTCAGGACCCGGGCGAGTTCGGCTCCATAAGCGCCGGTGCCCTCGACCCCGACCGCGGTGAGAGCGCCGTGGCCGCGCATCCAGTCCAGCAGGTCCCGGTATCCGCGGATGGTGGCGGGGAACTCCCGATCGGCCAGGTGCCGGCCGAGCGGGTCGATCACAGCGGCGTGGTGGGTCAGGCCGTGGGTGTCGACTCCGCCGGTGATCTCCGGGCCGCCGTGCGTCATGCTGGTCATGTCCGTCCTTGCCGCTTGTCCGAGCCGAGGGCGGCACGCGCCGGCCGGGTGGCGCAGACAGGACATTGAGGGGGCTTCTGACCAAGCTCCTGACTTGTTGAATCGACCCCAGATGCTCGGTCTGCAGCCGTAGCGTCCAGGGTGTCGGTCGGCACGGGCCCGCAGTGCTCCTTGCCGCCCACGGGCTGGCTCACTGATAGCGTGCCGCCGCTTGCCGACACCCGCGCGGTGTGGCTCGACAGAGGCATGAAGGTGACACGGTGACTTCAAGTCAGGGTGCCCGCCGCACTCCCCTTCCTGTCTCATCGAGTGCGAGGGCAGCAGCCTGTGATCCTGATCGGTGTCGATCCCCACAAGTCGTCCCACACCGCCGTCGCCGTCGACACCGCAGGCGGCACGCAGCGCAGGCCACTCGGCGGCCGACCTGGTCAGAGGCATCCTCGACGGCCGCGGCGGGGGCAGCGCCGACACGGCGCAGGGCGGGGGCATGACGCCCGACCGTGCGACCGCCGCCCTGGAGGCACTGCTCGCCCTCCTCGCGTCACGAGGGGAGTCCTAGGACCGATGCCTCATCGGACTACGCCGGTGTCGCTGATAGTGTGCACCTGCATAATCCTTGCAATAAGGGAATGATGGAGGGCTCGCTGACCATGGCCACCTACTCGCTGCCTGAACTCCCGTACGACTACACCGCGCTCGAACCCGTGATCGACCCGCAGATCGTCGAGCTGCACCACGACAAGCACCACGCCGCGTACGTGAAGGGCGCGAACGACACCCTCGACCAGCTCGCCGAGGCACGCGACAAGGACCAGTGGGGCGCGATCAACGGCCTGGAGAAGAGCCTCGCCTTCCACCTCTCCGGCCACATCCTGCACTCCATCTACTGGCACAACATGACCGGTGACGGTGGCGGCGAGCCCCTGGCCAAGGACGGCGTGGGCGACCTCGCCGACGCGATCACCGAGTCCTTCGGCTCCTTCGCGCGCTTCAAGGCGCACCTGACGAAGGCCGCCGCGACCACCCAGGGCTCCGGCTGGGGCGTGCTCGCCCACGAGCCGGTGAGCGGCCGGCTGGTCGTCGAGCAGGTCTACGACCACCAGGGCAACGTCGGCCAGGGCTCCACCCCGATCCTGGTCTTCGACGCCTGGGAGCACGCCTTCTACCTCCAGTACAAGAACCAGAAGGTCGACTTCATCGAGGCCATGTGGAACGTCGTGAACTGGCAGGACGTGGCCAAGCGCTACGCCGCGGCCAAGGAGCGCGGCGACGCGCTGCTGCTCGCGCCCTGATCACGGCCCCGGATCGTCCGCCTCGTGATCGTCTTCTCACCTTTCACGTGCGGACGGAATGAGGGAGGGCTCCCGCGAGGACAGGACTCGCGGGAGCCGTCCTGTTCGCGTTCGGGGTGGTCCGTGCACCCGTCTCCCGTGTCGGTCCCGAGGGCGTGCACGCGGATGGCGCACGCCGGGCACGGCGCGGGACGGTACGTGGTATCCCAGGAGCCGGAGGGGAGGACCGCAATGACCGAGGGTGCCGGGGATGCCGGGGATCTCGCGCGGGGCGCGCGGGCTCGGGTCCACCCCGCTCTCCAGCCGCCGGAGCGGCTTGCCTTCGGAAGGGGCAACCGGGCAGGGCGGGAATCTCCTGGCCTGAGCCGGGCCGGACACGAAAACACGCCGTGGCCGGTGCCTCGGCAGCCTGAACGGGTGAACGGGTGAACGGAATCTTTGCGCTGTCCGAGGCTTCTCCCGGCGACGGTGACGTCGTGGGTGAGATCCACGCGGAGTCCTGGAAGGCCGCCTACGCCGGCTTCTTCCCCCGCGCGTTCTTCGACGGGGCGGTGGCGCAGCGTCGCGGCAAGTGGCGCGAGGTCCTGACCGGAGGCTCGGGCACCGCCCTGCTCGCCTCTCTCGACGGACGCCCGCTGGCCTTCTGCTACTTCGGGCCTTCGGCGGCGCGGCGGGCATCGGCTGAGATCTTCGGTTTCTACGGTCATCCGGACGGCTGGGGGTCCGGCATCGCCCCCGCCCTCATGACGGCGTCCCTGGACCGGATCAGGGAGAGCGGCTTCGAACAGGTCCACCTCTGGACGCTCCGGGATACGCCGCAGTCGCGTCGCTTCTACGAAAAGTGCGGTTTCACGGAGTCGGGCGTGGTGCGCGAGCACGACTACGGGGACGGCAACCCGCTGGCCCAGGTCGAGTACGAGCGGACCCTCGGCTGAGGATCCACAGCTCCGGCCGCCGTCACCTCCAGCCCAGCCGCGGCTCGCGCCGAGTGACGCACCCAGCACCCGACAGGGCCGGGCATGGCCATCTGACCGTGGCGCGCCGCACGGCCGGACGTGCTGTCCGTCCCGCCGTGCGGCGACGCAGTGGTGTGGCTGAGGAACGGCAGGTGGCTCACGAACCCCAGTGCAGGGCGATCGTGTCACCGACGTCGATCACCTGTCCGCGGCCGGCGCCGGTGAACGTCGACCCGTCAATGCCGGCCTTCCGGGTGCCGCTCCCGCTGTTGGACCTGCCGTTGAGCGTGGTGATCGTTCCGGTGCCCGATGCGGGGGTCACCCGTTCCGGTCAGCAGGAGGGCAGTTCCTCGCGGACCGCCCGGGCCGCGGCGACCAGGTTCTCCAGGGAGGCGCGGGTCTCGGGCCAGCCACGGGTCTTCAAACCGCAGTCGGGGTTGACCCAGAGCCGTTCGGCGGGGATGGCCTTCAGGCCGGTGCGGAGCAGGTCGGCCGCCTCCTGCGTGCTCGGCACGCGCGGCGAGTGGATGTCGTACACGCCGGGTCCGGCCTCGCGCGGGTAGCCGTGGCCGGCGAGTTCGCGGGCGACCTGCATGTGCGAGCGTGCGGCCTCCAGGCTGATGACGTCCGCGTCGAGGTCGTCGATGGCCTGCACGATGTCGCCGAACTCGGCGTAGCACATGTGGGTGTGGATCTGCGTGCCCGGCCGGCTCTGGCCGGTGGTGAGCCGGAACGCCTCCGTGGCCCAGGCCAGGTAAGCGGCGCGGCCCGCGATCCGCAGCGGGAGGGTCTCCCGGAGTGCGGGTTCGTCGACCTGGATGACGGGGGTTCCCGCCGCCTGAAGGTCGTTCACCTCGTCGCGCAGGGCCAGGGCGACCTGCCGGGCGGTGTCCCCGAGGGGCCGGTCGTCGCGGACGAAGGACCAGGCCAGCATGGTGACGGGGCCGGTGAGCATGCCCTTGACGGGCCGGTCCGTCAACGACTGGGCGTAGGCCGTCCAGCGCACGGTCATCGGCCCGGGGCGGGAGATGTCGCCGGCCAGGATCGGCGGGCGCACGTAGCGGGTGCCGTAGGACTGGACCCAGCCGTGTTGCGTGGCGAGGTAGCCGGTGAGCTGCTCGGCGAAGTACTGGACCATGTCGTTGCGCTCGGGCTCGCCGTGCACCAGGACGTCCAGTCCGGTCTTCTCCTGGAAGGAGACGACTTCCTGGATCTCGGCCTTGATGCGCTCCTCGTAGGCCGCACCGTCGATCAGGCCCGCCCGCAGGTCGGCGCGGGCGCCGCGCAGCTGTGTGGTCTGGGGGAAGGAGCCGATGGTCGTGGTCGGCAGCAGGGGCAGGCCGAGGCGGGCACGCTGGGCGGCCGCCCGCTCGGTGTACGGCTGGGAGCGGCGGGTGTCGGCCTCGGTCACCGCCGCGGCGCGGGCGCGGACGGCCGGGTCCCGGGTGATGCGGGATGTGGCCCGGGAAGCGAGGTGGGCGCGGTTCGCGCTGAGTTCGGCGGTGATCGCGCCGGTGCCGTGGGCCAGGCCCTTGGCGAGGGTGACGATCTCCGCGGTCTTCTGCCGGGCGAAGGCCAGCCAGCGCAGGATCCCCGGCTCGATGTCCCGTTCCGCCGCCGTGTCCAGCGGGACGTGCAGCAGCGAGCACGAGGCCGCCACGTCGACGCGGTCGGCGAGGCCGAGCAGGGTGCCGAGGGTGGCGAGTGACGCCGTCAGGTCGTTGGCCCAGATGTTGCGGCCGTTGACGACACCGGCCACCAGGCGCTTGCCGGGCAGGCCCCCGACGGCGGCCAGGGCCTCCAGGTTGGCCGCGGCGGCCTCGGTGAAGTCGAGCGCGAGCCCGTCCACGGGCGCCTTGGCCAGTATGGGCAGGGCCTCGCCGAGACGGTCGAAGTAGGAGGCCACCAGCAGCCTCGGCCGGTCGGTGAGGTCCCCGAGGTACCGGTAGGCGCGCTCGGCGGCGCTCAGCTGGGCCGGGGTGCGGTCCTGGACGAGCGCGGGCTCGTCCAGCTGCACCCACTCGGCACCGGCGGCCCGCAGGTCGGAGATGATCTCGGCATACACCGGAAGCAGCCGGTCGAGGAGGGTGAGCGGGTCGAAGCCCGCGGCCACGCCCGGGGCGGGCTTGGCGAGGAGCAGGTAGGTGACGGGGCCGACCAGGACGGGCCGGGCGGCCAGGCCGAGGGCGAGGGCTTCCCCCAGCTCGGCGGCCTGCTTGCCGGAGTCGGCCGTGAACACCGTGTCGGGGCCCAGCTCGGGGACCAGGTAGTGGTAGTTGGTGTCGAACCACTTGGTCATCTCCAGTGGCGCGACGTCCTGGGTTCCGCGGGCCATCGCGAAGTACCCGTCGAGAGGGTCGGCGGCGACGGCGTCCCGATGGCGGTCGGGAATCGCGCCGACCATGATCGTGGTGTCCAGCACATGGTCGTAGTAGGAGAAGTCACCCGTGGGAACCTCGTCGACATCCGCACCGGCCAGATCCCGCCAGTTGTCGCGGCGGAGTTCGGCGGCGGTGGAGCGAAGGGCATCGGCACTGACGCGGCCCTTCCAGTACCCCTCGATGGCCTTCTTCAGTTCCCGGTTCTGTCCCTGGCGGGGGTAGCCGTACACGGTGGCCCGTGCTGCCGCGGCTGCGGGCTTGCTGGTCACGGAAATCTCCTTCGCGAGATGTCTCCTGAGGATCCCGGCGACGGGATACGGAGGCGAAGGGATGTCAGACCGGACGAGTGACGCGCGCTGTCGGCGCGGTGCGCTGCCTGGTATGTACGCCGACCCGCCCACGAGGTCACCGGGATGTCCGCGTACGAGGCCGCACGCGGGCAGGTGGCAGGTCTTCGGACTCGCGGGCACGTCCTCACGGGGAGGACACCTACTGGCCGTCGCTTCCCGGGCCCGTTGCTCCGGGCCCAGTGCGTATGACGGCGGTCGTTCCCGCTCACCGCTGCGGGGCAGTCCCGGATTCCCACCGGGTTCCCTCTTGCGACGCCTCTGCCTGGCGGGCAGTGCGAACCAGCTGCACCCGCCACCCTAGACGGCGAGTGCCCTCCAGGGCAGCACGGCTCACCACACACGGGACATGAAAAGAGACACAGACGCGCCCGCGGACGGACGTGGAACGGGTCGGGAGCCGATCACGGTCCGCTCGCCGCTCCTTCGGGCGGCAGGTCCGCACAGGGGCCTGATTGACGGCTGGAGGGGCGGGCCGTACGCTCCGCGTGAAGTGATGGCTTGAGGAAGCTGGTGGAATTCCAGCACGGTCGCGCCACTGTGAGCCCGCCGCCGGAAGGTGGTCGGCAAGTCAGACACTGGGCCCTCACTCCGCCCGCACGCACCAGGGACGCACGATCCCAGAGGAGGGCTCACCTTGAGCAGCGTTTCCCCATCCCGTCCGGCGTCCTTGCCGGTGGTCCTGCCGGTCTCGAAGTCCGCCTTCTGGCTCGTCGGCACCGCGTTGATCGCGCTGGCGGTCTACTACTTCATCGGTGTCGACCAGGGCGCTGTCTCGGTGTTCGGCAACGACATGCACGTCCACGAGTTCGTCCACGACGCCCGCCATTTCCTGGGCTTCCCCTGCCACTGACCCCGCCGGCACCCGGACTACGGACAACTCGACATGGAAAAGAAGCTCATCCTGCGCGGCATACTCGTCGGCGCGGTCGCCGGTGTGCTCGCGTTCGTCTTCGCGCGGATCTTCGCCGAGCCGCAGATCGACAGGGCCATCGACTACGAGAGCGGTCGTGACGCCGCCCAGGCCGCCCTGGGCAAGGCCGCCGGTGTGCCCCCGGATGCCGCGGGCCCGGACCTGTTCAGCCGCACCATCCAGGCCAACGTCGGCATCGGTGTCGGCATGATCTTCTTCGGTATGGCCATGGGGGCGCTGTTCGCCGTGGCCTACACCGTGTGCCTGGGCCGTACCGGCCGTCTGCGGGCCCGCTCGCTGTCCCTGCTGGTCGCCGGCGGCGGGTTCCTCGGGTTGTACCTGGTGCCGTTCTTGAAGTACCCGGCCAACCCGCCCGCCATCGGCCACGAGGAGACCATCCAGCAGCGCAGCGGCCTGTATTTGATCATGGTCGTGTGCTCCGTCGCCTTCCTCGTCGGCGCCGTCTGGCTCGGCAGGCGGCTCCAGGCCCGTTTCGGCAACTGGAACGCCACGCTCCTTGCTGTCGCCGCGTTCGTCGTCGCGATCGGGATCGTGATGCTGATCCTGCCCCCGCTCGGCCATCTCGCGTACAACAAGGAGGCTTTCGGCAACCAGGCCACCGAGACCCCGCTGCCGCTGACCGATGCCAAGGGCACCATCGTCTACCCGGGCTTCCCCGCCGACGTGCTGTTCGCCTTCCGCTTCTACTCGGTCGGCGCCCAGCTCATCCTCTGGACGGTCATCGGCCTGGCCTTCGCTCCCCTGGCCGAGCGCCTGCTCCAGCCCGCGCGCCGAGACGCCGGCTCCCCCTCGCAGGAACCGGATCCCATCCCGGCATGAACAGCCCCACGGCGGTGAGCGCGCTGATCGAGGACGTCGCCGAACTCGGTCCGTTCTTCGCCGTCCAGGTCCATCCGCCCGGCACGGAGCCGTCCGGGCCCTGGCAGCAGATGTCCCGCCCCCTGCTCGAAGAACGTGTGTCAGGCGTACAGGAGTGGCTGGCCACAGCCGGTGGCCAGCCGCCCGGCGCGGTCGAGAGGCGGGTCGCGGCCTCCGTCTGCCACCAGGGGCTGGCCGCCCGGTTGGTCTCTCCCGCGCTGGCCGCCGCGGTGCTGCACGGCCTGGTCCTCGCTCCCGGCCTCGCGGATTCCCGGTGGCAGTTGGTGATCGGCGGCCCCGTTCCCCTGTCGTTGCCCGAAGGCGCCTTCGCCGGCGGCTCCACGGCCTCGCCCATCCAGCTCGCCGGCGAGCTGAGCCGCCGGCTGCTGGACGGCCCGCTGCGTGAACTCGCCGACGCGATGGAGGCGTTCTCGGTCTCGCGGCACATCCTGTGGGGCAACACCGCCTCCGCCGTCAACGGAGCGGCGACCATGATCACGGCAGCCCGGCCCGATCTCACCGCACGGACCCGCACGATCATCTCGCGCCTCCTGGACCAGCCCCCGCTGGGTGACGCCACCGAGACGACGCCCGACGGAGCCTTCCGGCGCCGCAGTTGCTGCTTGATCTACCGTGCGGCCCCCGGCGGCAGGGGGGCTCTGTGCGGGGACTGCGCACTGAAGCGCTGACCAGGTAGGTTCACCCGGCCGTCATCCCCTCAAGAGGATTCACCGTGAGCCGAAGCCCGGAGCCACGCAAGATCATCCTGGATTGCGTACCCGCTGTCGTGCTCACACCCGAGGACTTCGACCGCTTTGACCTGGTCCGTTGCCAACTCGGCGGCCAGAGCGCCCGGATGAGCGCCCTGAACCGTGACCTGTCCCTGGCCGTTCGCCTCCTGGAAGAGGCCCGAGCCGGACTCTCCGCCACCACCGAATGCTCCGACGACTGCCCTGCTGAGCAATCGGGGACGGAGCCCGACCACCTCTGCTGCCGGATCCGGTCCCTGCTCGACTCCCCACGGTTCGCCCGGTTGGACGGTCGTCCAGCGAAGCCGACGAAGGCCCGGGGTTCCGGTGACGGCCGGCAGGCAGCAGATCACCGGCGAACGTAGGCACGCTCCGTACGGTTGTCCGTGCCCGTCATGGGGACGGTGTGGTTCCAGCGCCCGAGGTCGGCGGTGTCGCGAGTTGGTGACGATGCCGGCTGGGCCGGTATCCGGACTCCGCCGACCTCGGGCTCCTTCTAGAAGTCGTCGTCGAAGGAGACCGATCCTTCGACCGCCACCTGGTAGGCGGAGGGGCGGCGTTCGAAGAAGTTGGTGAGTTCCTGGACGTTCTGGAGTTCCATGAAGGAGAACGGGTTCTGGGCTCCGTAGCGGGCCGGGAGGCCGAGGCGCACCAGGCGCTGGTCGGCGACGCATTCGAGGTAGGCGCGCATGGAGTCGGTGTTCATGCCGGGCAGGCCGTCGCCGCAGAGGTCGCGGGCGAACTGCAACTCCGCCTCGACGGCCTCCTCCAGCATGGCGGTGACCTCTTCGGCCATGGCGTCGTCGAAGAGGCCGGGCTCCTCGCGGCGGACGGTGTCGACCACGTGGAACGCGAAGTCCATGTGGCAGCTCTCGTCGCGGAAGACCCAGTTGGTCCCGGTGGCCAGGCCGTGCAGCAGGCCGCGGGAGCGGAACCAGTACACGTAGGCGAAGGCGCCGTAGAAGAACAGGCCCTCGATGCAGGCGGCGAAGCAGATCAGGTTGAGCAGGAAGCGCCGGCGGTCCTCCCTGGAGTGCAGGCGGTCGATGTTCTCGACCGAGTCCATCCAGCGGAAGCAGAACTGTGCCTTCTCGCGGATGGACGGGATGTTCTCCACGGCCGCGAAGGCGGCGGCACGCTCGGTCGGATCGGGCAGGTAGGTGTCCAGCAGGGTCAGGTAGAACTGGACGTGGACGGCCTCCTCGAAGAGCTGGCGGGAGAGGTAGAGCCGGGCCTCGGGGGAGTTGATGTGCTTGTAGAGGGTGAGGACGAGGTTGTTGGCGACGATCGAGTCGCCCGTCGCGAAGAAGGCGACCAGGCGGCCGATCATGTGCTGCTCTGCCGGTGAGAGCTTGGCGAGGTCGGCGACGTCGGAGTGGAGGTCGACCTCCTCCACGGTCCAGGTGTTCTTGATGGCGTCGCGGTAGCGGTCGTAGAAGGCGGGATAGCGCATCGGGCGCAGGGTGAGTTCGAACCCGGGGTCGAGCAGGTTCTTCGTGGTGCTGGTCATTACTGGCATGCCTCGCAGGACTCGGGGTTCTCCAGGGAGCAGGCGATCGCCTCGGCATCGGGCGCCGGCGCCGGGGGGTCCGAAGGGGTTGCGGGGGCCGGGGCGGTGCCGCGTGCGGACTGGGCGATACGGGTCGCCGGCCGCGAGCGCAGGTAGTAGGTCGTCTTCAGGCCCCGCTTCCAGGCGTAGGCGTACATCGAGCTGAGCTTGCCGATGGTGGGCGAGGCCATGAAGAGGTTGAGCGACTGGCTCTGGTCCAGGTACGGGGTGCGGGCCGCGGCCATGTCGATCAGGGCGCGCTGGGGCAGCTCCCATGCGGTGCGGTACAGCGCCCGGACGTCCGCGGGGATCCGGTCCAGCTCCTGGACCGAGCCGTTCGACTCGCGCAGCGCCTCACGGGTGCGTGCGTCCCACATGCCCCGCTGCTTCAGATCTTCGACCAGGTAGGGGTTGACCTGGAGGAACTCGCCGCTGAGCGTTTCGCGCTTGAAGAGGTTGGAGACCTGCGGCTCGATGCATTCGTACGCGCCGGCGATGGAGGCGATCGTGGCGGTCGGGGCGATGGCCAGGAGCAGCGAGTTGCGCAGGCCGCCGGCGGCGACGCGGGCGCGCAGGGCCGTCCACCGGTCCGGCCAGGCGGGCGACGTGTCGTAGTGGTCGGGGTGCAGGACGCCGCGGGCCGCTCGGGTGGCCGGCCAGGCGGGGTGCGGGCCGCGGCGTTCCGCGAGGTCGCAGGAGGTTCCGTAGGCCGCCAGCATGATGCGTTCGGCGATCCGGGTGGACAGTTCCCGGGCCTCGGGGGAGTCGAAGGGCAGGCGCAGCTTGAAGAACACGTCCTGGAGTCCCATGGCGCCCAGGCCGACCGGGCGCCAGCGTTCGTTGGAGGCCGCCGCCTCGGGGGTGGGGTAGTAGTTGATGTCCACCACGCGGTCGAGGAAGGTCACCGCGGTCCGCACCGCGGCGTCCAGCCCCTCCCAGTCCATCGCTTCCTCCGCTGTTCCCGCCGGGGTCACGAACGCGGCGAGGTTGACCGAGCCGAGGTTGCAGACAGCGGTCTCGCCGTCGTCGGTGACCTCCAGGATCTCCGTGCACAGGTTGGAGGAGTGGATCACCCGGCCGGGCTCGGCGGTCTGGTTCGCGGTGCGGTTGGCTGCGTCCTTGAAGGTCATCCAGCCGTTTCCGGTCTGGGCGAGGGTCCGCATCATGCGGGCGTACAGGGTGCGGGCAGGGATCCGCTTGACGGCGAGTCCGTCGTGCTCGGCGCGCCGGTAGGCGGCGTCGAACTCCTCGCCCCACAGGTCGGTCAGCTCCGGGACGTCGGAGGGGGAGAACAGCGACCACTCGGCGTCGGCCTCGACGCGGCGCATGAACTCGTCGGGGATCCAGTGCGCGAGGTTGAGGTTGTGCGTGCGGCGGGCGTCCTCGCCGGTGTTGTCGCGCAGTTCCAGGAACTCCTCCATGTCGGCGTGCCACGTCTCCAGGTACACGCAGGCGGCGCCCTTGCGCCGGCCGCCCTGGTTGACGGCGGCGACCGAGGAGTCGAGGGTGCGCAGGAAGGGCACGATGCCGTTGGAGTGGCCGTTGGTGCCGCGGATCAGCGAGCCGCGGGAGCGGATGCGGCTGTAGGGGATCCCGATGCCGCCCGCGTGCTTGGAGAGCCGGGCCACCTGGTGGTAGCGCTCGTAGATGGAGTCGAGTTCGTCGAGCGGGGAGTCCAGCAGGTAGCAGGACGACATCTGCGGGTGGCGGGTCCCGGAGTTGAAGAGCGTCGGTGAGCTCGGCAGGTACTCCAGACGGCTCATCAGCCTGTACAGCGCGGCCACCTCGTCGACGGCCCGACGGCTCTGGTCCTCGGCGAGACCCGCGGCGACACGGAGCAGGAAGTGCTGGGGCGTCTCGATGATCCGGCGGCGGGCAGGGTGCCGCAGCAGGTAGCGGCTGTAGAGGGTGCGGAGCCCGAAGTAGCCGAACCGGTCGTCGGCGGCGGGGTCGGCGAGGGTGTCGAGGCGGGCGGCGTGAGCCTGCACGAACGAGGCCGTGCCGTCGGCGATCAGGCCCTCGCGGTGGCCGACCGCGATCGACGCGGAGAAGGAGACGGCGCCCTCCTGCGCTGCCTCGTCCGCGATGGTCCAGGCCAGCAGCCGGGCGGCCAGCCGCGAGTACTGCGGATCCTCGGCGATCAGCCCGGCGGCGGCCTCGGTGGCCAGGCCGAGCAGTTCGGCCTCGTTCGCCGCGGCGCTGCGACCGCGCAGGGCCGCGGACACGACACGATCCGGATCGGTGTCGTCCAGGCCCGCGCCCGCCTCGGTCACGGCACGCAACAGGACGCCGCCGGGTCCGTCTCCGGGCATGACGGAGGCAGCGGAAACGGGATCTGCGGGCGCGATGGTCACGGGTGGTCTCTCCCTCCTGCGTCGGCCGCGGGGAAGGAGAGGCGAGCACGCACGGGCGACTCCCGTGACAGGTCCGCCGGCCCGCTCCACGAGGCCCGACTTCACGGCACCCGGGAAGGTGTCCCCGGGTGCACTGCCGGCAGGTGATCGGACTCGCGGGCGCGCCGCAGCGCGCGCCGCTCACCGTTGCGGGACAGTTCCGGATTCGCACCGGATTCCCCTGGGCGACAGCGAGTCGAGCATACATGTAGTGGTGCCCGATGGATGCGGCACCAGATGTTGTGTCGAGCCGAAGGGTGCCTGGAATGACGCGGGTCCAAGGCAGGCGTTGGCCGGGGCCGGCCGTGCCGTAGATGAGCCACCCGGTACCCGGCAGGAAGGGTGTTTCCGCACGGAGGTGCATGCCCGCCGGCGTGCGACCGGGCGCGCCGAGCAGCACGGCGAAGACCGCGGCCGCCGCGGGGGACCCGCGCATAGCGGTCGTCAAGCCGCCCGGGGCCCTCGACCCCATCCGCCCGCCACGTCCAGCAGATGACGGCAAGTACGGTGTCCGGTCCGCCGAATGAGCGCGTGGAGCGCTGTGGCAGCTGTTCGACACCCTTCTCTTGCGCAGTGCAATAGTTTCTATTGCATAAGGCAAAGGTGTCGCCTGTCGATCTCCCCTCTCCTGAACCTCCCGTACGCCGCGGCCTGCCCTGGCTGCGCTCCTTCCTGCGGGGCGCCAAGAGTGCGCTGCCGTTGCTGGCCGTCGTCGTGGGGGCGGGGGCCGGTGCCGGCGCCATCGGCTTCCGGTGGCTGATCGGGACCTTCACCCGCCTGCTGTCCGGGCAGCCGACTATGCGGCGGCCGGGCATGCGGCGAATCCGCATGTGCCGTGGCTGGGGCGCTGGTTCGTGTTGGCGGCGCCCGTGGTCGCGGGTCTGGTGTACGGGCCGTTGGTGTACCGGTTCGCCCGGGAGGCGCGGGGGCACGGGGTGCCGGAGGTGATGTTCGCGGTGGCCCGGCGGGGTGGCCACATCGCGGGACGGGTGGCCGTGGTGAAGTCGCTGGCCTCCGCGCTGTGTATCGGGGGCGGCGGTTCGGTGGGCCGTGAGGGGCCGATCGTGCAGATCGGTTCGGCTCTGGGGTCGACGGCCGCGAGGCTGGTCGGGGTGGCGGAGGACCGGATGCGCGTCCTGGTCGCCTGCGGTGCCGCCGCGGGGATATCGGCGACCTTCAACGCCCCGCTGGCCGGGGTCTTCTTCGCGATGGAACTGATCCTGCGGGACTTCGCCGCCGAGTCCTTCGGCATGGTGGTCCTCGCGTCCGTGACCTCGTCCGTCATCGGCCGGGCGGCCTTCGGCAACACCCCTTTCCTCCACCTTCCCGCCTTCACCGTCCACCACCTGGCGGAGTACCTGCTCTTCACCCTGCTGGGGGTGCTCGCGGGTGCGGCCGGCGTGCTGTTCACGCGGGTTCTCTACCTGGTCGAGGACGCCTGTGACGCCGTGTGGCGGGGCCCGGAGTGGGCGAGGCCGACGGTGGGCGGGCTCCTGCTGGGCGGAGTCCTGCTGGTGCTTCCCCAGATGTACGGCGTCGGCTACCCGGTGCTGGAGGACGCGGTGGGCGGCGCGTATGCCACCGGACTGCTGGCCCTGCTGCTGGTGGGCAAGGTCGTGGCGACCAGTCTGACCATCGGCATCGGGGGTTCGGGCGGTGTCTTCGCCCCGTCGCTGTTCATGGGGGCCATGCTCGGCGCGGGGTACGGCAACGTCGTCCACCAGGTGCTGCCCGGGACGGCAGGCCCGGTCGGGGCCTATGGGCTGATCGGCATGGGGGCGGTCTTCGCGGGGGCGGCCCGCGCGCCCATCACCGCTGTGATCATCATGTTCGAGCTCACCGGCGAGTACTCGATCATCCTGCCGCTGATGGCGGCCATCGCCGTGGCGACGGCGGTGAGCAAGGTGCTCTCCCGGGACGCGATCTACACCCTCAAGCTCACCAGGCGGGGCGTCGAACTCGACGAGGGGCCACCCCGCTCGCCGTTCGCGGGGGCCACGGTGCGGACGATCATGGAGCCCGTCCCGAACCGCTCGTCGGCACCATGACGCTGGCCACCGCCGCCGACGCCCTGGCACGTGCACCGCACGGTGTCCTGCCCGTCCTCGGCGCGGACGGCGCCTACCTCGGCACGGTCACGGCGCGCTCGGCGGCGGAGATCCTCGCCGGCACCGACGCCGGAGTGCCCCTTGTCGGCGACGTCGTCCACCTGCCGGGGCCGGTCACGGCCGAGACCGCACTCGACGATGCGCTCACGGCCCTGGTCGCCGCCGAAGGCGCCGGACTGCCCGTCGTGGACGCCGCCCGCACCCGGCTCGTCGGGTGGGTCACCCACCAGTCCGTGCTGCACGCCCTGCACCGCACGACGGCCGCGCGACCCGCCAGGCCGTCGTCCGCCACGGCCCGGGGACCGCCCGCTGACCTGAGCGTTCCTGCAACGGCACGTCACCGGACCGCTCCGCGACGACACGGCGTACGGGAACGGCCGGGGAGCCGGTGGGATTCACTGGTTTCTGACGGGTGCAGGTACAAAGGAGTCATGACTCAGCGCGAGCAGGCGCCGTCGCCCGTGGACGACGTCGACGCCGTGACGCAGGCGGTGCTCACCGCTTCCCGGCTCCTGGTAGCGGTCTCCGCGCGGTCGCTGGCGGCTGCCGAGGACCGGGTCACCCTCCCGCAGTTCCGCCTGCTCGTGGTGCTGTCGGCCCACGGACCGGCCAAACTGGTCGCCCTGGCCGACCGGCTGGGGGTGAACCCCTCGACCGCCATGCGCATGATGGACCGGCTGATCGGCTCGGGGCTGGCCGACCGGCAGGTCAACCCCGGCAACCGCCGCGAGACGGTGCTGCGCGTCACGGACGACGGTGCTCGTCTGGTCGACGAGGTCACCGCCCGGCGCCGTGCCGAGATCGCCGCCGTCGTCGCGCGGATGCTCCCCGAGCAGCGCACCGCGATGGTCGAGGCGCTCGACGCCTTCAACCGGGCGGGTGGCGAGCCGGCCGTGACGGAGGCCGAGGGAGTCCTCTACCCCCTCGGCTGGACCGACGGCTCACCCCAGGAGGCGCGTAGCTGAAGTCCCGTCAAGGGCCCAGCGACCGCGTGGGGGCGGGCGCCTGCACGGCATCCCCGGCCGTCGGCCGGGGGGCGTACCGCGGAGCCCATCGGTACGCCCTCTCGACGCCGCACATGTGCGCCCGTGCCTCGCGACGGGAGGTCGCACCGGTCCGTGCCGGGAGGGGCCGCGGATCCAGCGGCGGGGCGCCTTGGCAGGCATGGCGCGCCGGGAGCCTAGCCGTGGGTGACCGGGGCCTGGATGCGGACAAGGCCCACGACTGCGAACTCCAGGACGATCGGGAGTGTCCCGGCTCGCGTGACCCCGTGACTGCGCGTGAGACGTATCCGCGGTCCGTTGCGGGCGCCGAAGCCGGTGCGGCCTCCGGGCGGCAGCTGGATGCCGGCCGTCGACAGGGCCCCGTTCCCGCTGCTGCTCCCGCCACTCAGGACGCCTCGGCCTCCTCCCGGTGTGCCGACCATGTCGAGGTGCTCGGTGACGCTGCCGGAATTCTCGACCGTCATGGACAGGCTGCCTGAGCCCGAACGGTCCAGGTGCGCTTCGGCATCGCTGATCCGCACGTCGACGCCGTTGGCGGCGACATGCGTTCCGCCCCGTGGCCCGGGGCCGGTGCCGGAGGGCTCGGGGACGGAGGCGGTCGTCGGGTGTCCGCAGCCGGCCAGCAGGGCGGTCAGGGCGGCAGCGACCGTGATGGCCCTGCGGGTGCGGTTGCCGCGTACGGAACGGCCGCAGAAGGTGTCTCGATCCATCTTTGCATGATGCAACATTGCCTGTCGCGGCCGGCAACCCGGGCCCGCGCAGGCGTCCGGCTCGCTCGCGGTGGTGGCGAGTGCGTCCGTCGAGCGATGATCGCCCATCGCGGTCTTGACGTACACGGCTCATGCGGCATGCAATATATTGCATGCCGATCCCTCCAGGCCGCGGAGTGGCCTCACGTGAACTCCTTCGGGAGAACGCCTTCCGTGCGATCCGGGACGCGATCGTCCACGGCACGCTCGCGCCGGGCGAGCGCCTTGCGGACGGCGACCTGGTGGAGTGGCTGGGGGTGAGCCGGACGCCCATTCGTGAAGCGCTCTCGCGCCTGGAGCAGATGGGCCTGGTGCTGACCAGGCCCGGCCGTTACACCATGGTCAGCCCGCTCGACGCACGAGCTGTTCGTGCGGCCCAGTCGGTCACCGCGGCCATGCACGAACTCGCCGTGCGCGAGGCGATTCCCCATCTTGGCCCCCATGAGTTCGATGCCATGCGGGCGGCGAACCAACGCTTCGCCGACGCGCTGCGAGCAGACGATGTCGCGGGGGCGATCGCTGCCGACGACGAGTTCCACGGGGTCGCCGTCACCGCCTGCGCCAACCAGGCCGTGCACACGGTCCTGGAGCAGTTCGCACCGGTGCTGCGACGGGTGGAACGGCTGCGCTTCTCATCCCTGAGCGGGCGGGACTCGGTCGCCCAGCATGCCCGCATCCTCATGTTGTGCGAGGCGGGCGACACGGAAGGCGCTGTGGTCGCCACCCGCGCCAACTGGCAGACACTGCTGCCCTTCCTGACCGACCTGCCGGACGGGGGCGAGTAACGAGCCCTGACCGGACGGTACCGCTTCATTCGCCGAACGTCCCGCTACGGCGGACCTGCCCGTGAGGAGTCACCTGTGCCCCTGGAAGATTTCGAACGCCATCCCCTGCTGTTCGGCCCGAGCCCGGTCCATCCACTGGACCGGCTCAGTGACCACCTCGGCGGGGCCCGCATCTGGGCGAAGCGCGAGGACTGCAACAGCGGGCTGGCGTTCGGGGGCAACAAGACCAGGAAGATGGAGTACCTGGTTCCCGACGCGCTTCGGCAGGGTGCGGACACGCTGGTCAGCATCGGCGGGGTGCAGTCCAATCACACACGCCAGGTGGCCGCTGTGGCCGCCAGGTTGGGGCTCAAGGCCGTACTGGTCCAGGAGAGCTGGGTGGATTGGCCGGACTCCGTCAACGACAAGGTCGGCAATATCCTGCTGTCCCGGATCATGGGTGCCGACGTGCGCCTGGTCCAGGCGGGCTTCGGCATCGACGCCAAGGACAGCTGGCAGCGGGCCCTGGAGGAGGTCCGTGCCGCGGGAGGCAACCCCTACGCGATCCCTGCCGGGGCCTCCGACCACCGCCTGGGCGGCCTCGGCTTCGCCCGCTGGGCGCGTGAGGTCGAACAACAGGAGCGGGAACTCGGGGTCTTCTTCGACACCATCGTCGTGTGCAGCGTCACGGGCAGTACGCAAGCGGGCATGATCGCCGGCTTCGCGGACCGGCAGCGGCCACGTCGCGTGCTGGGCATCGACGCCTCCGCGAAGCCCGAGGAGACCCGCGCCCAGGTCGGCAGGATCGCCCGCCGGACCGCCGAGCTCCTCGGACTCCCGCGGGATCTGCGTGACGACGAGATCACCCTCCTGGAAGGGTGGGCCGGGGACGTCTACGGCATCCCTGTCCGGTCCACTGTGGACGCCATCCGGCTCACCGGCCGCCTTGAGGGCGTGATCCTCGACCCGGTGTACGAGGGAAAGTCCATGGCCGGGCTTGTCGACCTGGTCCGCGGTGGCGAGATCCCGCGCGACTCCCACGTTCTGTACGCCCACCTGGGAGGCCAGCCCGCCCTCAACGCCTACAGCGGCGTCTTCTGACCCACCGCGGGCGGTCCCGGGCGGCACGCGGTGCCTCCACCGCCAACGCGCCTCGCCCGTCAGTCCAGCGGCGGCCGCAGCTGAGCCCAGGGGCGCTCGGCCTCGAGCTGGGCCGCGAGGGACAGGAGGGTCGACTCGTCGTGGGGCCTGCCGACCAGTTGCGCGCCGAGCGGGAGGTTGTCGTCGGTGCGGGCGGCCGGCAGGACGGCCGCCGGGTTGCCGGTCAGGTTCCACAGCGTCATGAACGCGGTGTAGCGCTGCGCACCCAGCATCAGGGTGAGCCAGCTCCGCTCGAACAGTTCGCCGACCCGGAGCGGGGGGCGCGGGGTCGCCGGGGTCAGGAGTACGTCCACCGTGTCGAACACGCGGTTCGCCCGCGCGGCCACCCGGTCGCTGTAGCGCCGGGCCGCGGCGATCATCGCGGGCGGGTAGAGCCGGCCGAGAGCGGCGAGGGTGCGGGTCGACGAGGACAGCCGCCGCGGCTCGTCGACAACCGCCGCGGTCGAGGCGACCGAGTGCAGGTAGCGCGGTGCGTAACTGAGCATCCCGGTGAAGTCGGTCAGCGGCGGCTCGACCGGCACGACCTCGTGTCCCAACTCGGCCATGGCGCCGGCCATGCCGCGTACCGCTTCCTCGACGCGCGGGTCGAGGCGGCCTCCGACCGGCCAGGGGCGCAGCGACAGGCCGACCCGCAGCCGGCTCGGCCTGGTCGCGGCGGCCTCGGCGAACGTGCGCTCCGGTGGCCGCGCGATGTGCCGGTCGCCCGGTGCCGGCCCCTGCAGCACGTCCAGCAGCAGCGCGGCATCGGACACGGTCCTGGTCAGCGGGCCGGCGACGGACAGCCCGGTCCAGACCTCGTCCTGCGGTGCCAGCGATATCCGTCCGCGTTGCGGCTTCAGACCGAACAGCCCCGTCGCGGCGGCGGGCATCCGGACGGAACCGCCGCCGTCGCTGCCGAGAGCCGCGGAGACGAGGCCGCCCGCGACCGCGGCGGCGGCACCGCCGCTGGATCCGCCGGGGGAGTGCGCCGGTGACCACGGGTTGCGCGTCGGCCCGGCGAAGTGGGTCTGGGTGAACGGCCACAGGCAGAGCTCGGACGCCCGCGTCCGGCCCAGGATGACCGCCCCGGCCCGCCGCAGCCGCGTGACGATCTCGGCGTCCTTCTCCGCGAGGCTCGTGACGCCGTCGGTGCCGTTCGTGGTCGGCAACCCGGCCAGGTCCGTCTCCTCCTTCACCGCCACCGGAATGCCGAGGAGGGGAGCGTCCTCGCCGGCGGCGCGCCGCGCGTCGGCCTCCTCGGCAGCGCGCCGCGCGTCGTCGGCGAACACCAGCCGGAAGGCGTTCAGCGTTCCGTCGAGACGTTCGATCCGTGCCAGATAGGAGTCGACGAGCTCGGTGGACGTCACCCGTCCTTCCCGGAGCGCCGTCAACTGATCGCGCACGCCGGCGAAACACAGGTCCGTCGGGGTCATTCTCGGCTCCCAGTACATCGTGCGGTGCTGGTCACGCGCCTGCACCCGCCGGCCTGACCCGGTCGGTTGAGGGGGGGGCGGCGGTGATCTCCGTCATCGGGTGGTCTCCAGGCCGAAGACCTTCACCGCGTTGCCACCGAGGTACCGGCGGGTGGTCTCGGCGTCCAGCTCAAGGCTGTCCAGGCGTTCCAGGCAGCGTTGCGGAGTGAGCATGGGCCAGTTGGTGCCGAACAGTACCCGGTCGCGTCCCCGGCCGCGAAGGTAGTCGATCAGCGTGGCGGGAACGCGGTGGACGGCGTAGGCGGAGGTGTCGACGTAGAAGTTCGGGTACTTCGTGGCAAGGGAGACGACCTCGTCCAGCCACGGGTGGCCGACGTGCCCGCCCACGACGACGAGGTCCGGGAACTCCAGAAGCACGTTGTCCAGGTAGGGGATGGGGCGGCCGGGTTCGGAGGGGCACAGCGGCCCGGTGTGGCCGATCTGGGTGCACACCGGTACGCCGAGTTCCACGCAGGCGGCGTACAGCGGGTAGTAGCGCCGGTCGTCCGGCGGCAGGTTCCACAGCCATGGGGCGACGCGGAGTGCGACGAAGCCGAGTTCGAGCACCGCCCGCCTGAGTTCGCGGACCGCGGCGACCGGTTGGGACAGGTCGACCGCGGCCACCCCGTGGAAGCGGTCAGGGGCCTCGGCGACGGTGGCGGCGACCTCGTCATTGCTGATCAGCACGCCGGACGGGCCCACCAGCCGCAGATCAGCGCCCGGTCCACCCCCGACGCGTCGTACGCGGAGAGCATGTCCTCGACGGACGACGGGGTGAGGTCCGGCTGGCGGGTCCACCGCAGCACGGTGGCCATCCAGGGCTGGGCGAGGAACCGCTCGTTGGGCACCTGCGCCCACGCGTCCACCGTCAGGGAATCGCTGGTCCTGGTCATGGGTTGGCGTCCGCCCCCATCTCATCGATACGCAAGCTGTACATGATGCGACCACTCCTCGACAGCCCGGCGGACGAAGTTGTTCCGCCGGACTGCCACCGGTGGCCCCGGACGTCAGCCCTTCGCGACCAGCTCGCGGACGGCGGGCGCGACCTCGGCCGCGAAGCGGCGGAGGAAGTCGGCCGAGCCCGCCCGGTACAGGAAGAACGTGTCGATCTGCCCGGCCAGCACGAGCTCGGCCAGCTGCTCGGCCCAGAGCGCCGGCGGCCCCTGGAGGAAGCCGGAGCCGGCAGCGAACTCACCCCCGATGTTGTAGCCGCGCCGGATGCCCTCCGGCGACCGGCCGGCGGCCTGCGCGGCCTCGTCGATCAGCCGGTTGGCGCCGGGCAGCGCCTCGGGGGGAAAGAAGGGGGAGCTGGGGATCCAGCCGTCGCCGATGGTGCCCACGACACGCAGCATTCGGGGCTGGTAGGCGCCGAACCAGATCCCGATCCCGTGCAGCGGCCGGGGGCCGGGCCGAGCGCCGCCGAGCCGGTAGTGCCTGCCCTGGAACTCGACGTCCTCCTCGGACGTCCACAGCGCGCGGATGACCTGCGTGGCCTCCTCCAGCGCCTCGATGGACTGCCCGGCGGTGCGCGCGGGGCCGCCCTCCGCGACGATGGACTCCCACATCTGCTGCGCCCCGGTGCCGAGCCCGAGCTCGAACCGGCCGCCGCTGAGGATGTCCAGGGTGGCGGCGGTTCGGGCGACCATGGCGGGCGGCCGGAGCGGCAGGTTGAGCAGGTTGGGCATGACCGTGATCCGCCGCGTCCTGGCCACCATCGTGGACAGCAGCGCGATGGTGTCCAGGCGCTCGGGCCAGTACGGGTGGTCGGACAGCGTGGCGACGTCGTAGCCGAGCTCCTCCATGAGCACGGCCAGGTCGACGACGTCCTGCGGGCGCTCCGCACTCTGCTCCAGCAGCGCGCCGAACCTCACCTCGGTCACCGCGCCACCTCGTCGCGAGCGCCGATCCGCGCCGGGGTGGCGGTGCCGTACACCTGCTGCGCGTGCACCGCGTAGGCCCCCGCGGCCACGTCCCCGATCGCGCCGCCGAGCTCGGGCGGCATCTGGGCGATGATGTCCCGCACCGTGTCGGGATCGGCCTCGTACGCCATCATCCCGAAGATCAGCGGAATCTGCTCCGGTACGACGTCGCCGGCGCTGTCGGCGAGCATCTGGCCCCACTCGGCCGCGGTGACGTGCTTCTGGATCAGGGGGAGCGCGAGGTCCTCCTCGGTGGCGAGGTGCTCGACGAGCCGCCCGTGCAGGCGGGCCAGGGCGTCGGCGAGGACCTCGCCCTGCGCCGCGTAGGCGGTGCCGCGCCACCGTGCCAGTCCGGTACGGACCTCGTCCAGCAGCGTGTCGATGGCCCCGTGCTGCTCCTCCATCGCCCGTACCACCGGCTCGGCCTCCGCGCCCGCGCGCTCGACCATCCGCGGCCACAGGTGCTTGTCCTCGGCGACGTGGTGGTGGTGCAGGCTGTTGTCGACGATCCGGAGGTGGTCGGCCACGGTCGCGGCGCGCTCCGTGTCGCCGTCGGCCACGTCGCGGACGAGCGCCGGGGCGAGTCCGATCTCGCGCCGGAACATGATGTGTGCCATGTACATGTCGCGCACGTCGGCGAGGGGTTCGTTGGTCATGGTCGCTTTCCCGAGTTTCTCCGTACGGCCTCTGCGATGTGAACCGTAGTGGCCGCCCGGCACAGCGGAAAGGAAATGTCCAGTATACGAATTCGGTTATCCGCGAAGCGTACGCAGCGGCTTCTGCCCGAATTTCGCCTCGTGTGCGGCGGCGAATCGACCCTGGTGGGTGAAGCCCCAGCGGCGGGCGACCGAGGCGACCGAGTCGACATACGGATCGGCGGCGCGGAGCTCTTCGTGCGCCCGGCGCAGCCGGACATCGCGCAGGTACTGCATCGGCGACACGCCCAGGTGGTGCTGGAACGCCTTCTGCAGCGTGCGGGCGCCGACGCCGCACTGCTCGGCCAGCACGGACAGCGTCAGCGGGGCCCCCGGGTCCGCCTCGATGACGTCGATGGCGGTGCGTATCGCCGCAGGCCGGGCCGGAGCGACAGAGGTGGTGAGCGCCTCGGTGTGTGAATGGGGCGCCGCGAGCAGGAAGCCGTTGACCAGGCTCTCCGCCAGCGGGGCCGCGACCAGCGGCTGGGACAGCAGGTTGTCCGGGGCCGTCGCGAGCTGGCGGTTGACCGAATACAGCAGGTCGGCCCAGCCGCGACCGTAGCCGTCGGACGTGTCCATGACCGGGTCGAAGCTGGTTCGCTTCACCATGCGGTCCCCGAGGAGCCTGGCCATCGCGGTCTCCAGCGCCGGCGCGTCGATGCGGATGCACAACGCCCGGTAGCCCGCCTGCCAGCGGGCGGAGAACGACCCGCCGCCCGGCTGGTACACCGCCGGCGACGTGCGGTTGACCAGCATGTCCACGCCGCGGTGCCGTGACTCGAAACGTCCCGAGATCGGCAGTTGGACGTAGAAGCCGGTACCGATGTCCTCGCATTCAAGGCGCAGTTCGCCCTGGAAAACCACCTCGCCGATATGGACAGGGCCGATATCGGTGAATCGGTATGTCGACACCGTGACCTCGTCCTGCGGCACGGACTCGATCGTCGGGGAGTCAACGAGCATCCGATTCCTCCGAAGCGGGTTCGGTGTGACATGCGGGCTTGGTCCGGCCCGCCGGAATTCGAGGATACTGCGATTCGGACCCGCGATATGGACCCGCTGTCTGCGGTACGGATCCGCGATACGGACCTGCGGGACGGACTCGCGATATGGGCCTGCGATATGGGCCCTGCGGCTCGGGCCGCCATGAGCCGATCGCCCGGAAGGCGTGCCCGCGCGGCTACGCAGAGCACTGGCCGGAAAGCGACCGGGCAGTGTTCTACTCGGCGGGGACGGGGTCGGCGTCCGACGGGCGGACGAGCCACGCGCCCTGATCGAGCGGGTCCGAGGACGGGAGAGACGGCAGTGCGGAACAGCGACATATGGGAGCCCTTCCTGACGGAGCAGGACAGGGCGCATCTCGGCAGGCAGCAGCGCCCCGAACGCGGCATCGGACCGCGTCCCGCGCTCGTGCTCGTCGACATCTACCAGCGGGTGTTCGGTGATCGGCCCGAGCCGCTTCTGGACGCCCTGGAACGCTGGCCGAGCAGTTGCGGACCCGCCGGTTGGGACGCGCTCCCGCACATCGTGGCCGTTCTCGGCGCGGCGCGGGACGCCGGCATCCCCGTCGTCCACGTCACGGGCGCCGCGGACCTCCCGGCGTGGCGGCGCGTGCCGCGCGGCGGCCGGTCGCAGGACCGGGAAGCGCGCGAAGCCGGCTTCCGCATCAAGGAGGAGGCCGCGCCGCTGCCGGGAGAGCCGGTCCTCCGCAAGGCGGCACCCAGCGCGTTCTTCGGCACCCCGCTGGTGGCGCTGCTGCGCCAGTACGACGTCGACAACGTCATCGTCGTCGGCGAGAGCACCAGTGGCTGCGTGCGCGCGACGGTGGTGGACGCCTGCTCGTACCGGTACGACGTGACCGTGGTGCGGGACGCCGTCTTCGACAGGACCCAGGCCGCGCACGCGATCAACCTGTTCGACATGGCGCAGAAGTACGCCGACGTGCGCGGCTCACAGGACGTCGTCGCCGACCTGGCCGAGCTGGCGGCCTGAGGAAGCCGACGGGCGGGGCTGCCGCTTCTGCCAGGCTCCCGGCACGTGCGGGCTGCCGCTTCTGCCAGGCCCCCGGCACGTGCGGGCTGCTGTCTCCGCCCGGTGCGCGGCACGTGCGGGCTGCCGCCCGTCAGGCTCCCGGCACGCGCGGCGGACCGGCCTGCGCCGTGGTCGCGACGCCGGCCGCCGCCGGTTCCAGGGAGCGGGCGGCCGGGCGGCGCACCGCGAGCGCGGCCCCGGCCGCCAGCAGGGCGATCGCGGCCAGGACGAACCAGCCGCGCCGGTAGGCGGCGAGCACCTCGTGCGGGGTGCCCGGGGTTCCGAGCACCCCGATCAGGACGGCGACTCCGAGGACCGACCCCACCTGCCGTGCCATGGTCATCACGCCGGCCCCGGTGGCGAACCGGTGGGGCGGCAGCGCGGCGGCACCGGCCGCGGCGAGGGTGGGCAGCAGCAGGCCGGCCCCGACGCCGCCGATCAGGAAACCCGGCAGCATGGCCGTGGCGTAGTGCGGAGCGAGTCCCGCCGCGAGCGGCCACCAGCCGATGCCGGCGGCGAACAGCAGATTGCCGGCGGCGGATACCGGACCCGGGCCGATCCGCCGGGTCAGCAGGCCGGAGACGGCCGCCACGCCGGGCACCATCAGCGGCCCGGGAGCGAGCGCGAGGCCGGTGCGCAGCGCCGAGTAGCCCCACACGTCCTGGCACCACAGCACGCACGACAGCGTCTCGCCGGCGAAGGCCAGGGTGAAGAGCAGGATCGACACGGCGGCAGGTGTGAAGGGCGTGCTGCGCAGGATCGCCGCCTCGATGACCGGCGAGGGATGGCGCCGCGACCGGAGCACGAAGGCGGCGAGCAGCACGGCCGCCGCGGCGAATCCGCCGGTCGTGCGCCCGTCGCTCCACCCCCAGTCGTCCCCCTTGACCAGGGCGAGCGACAGGGCGCCGACGGAGAGGGTGAGCAGGCCGGCACCGAGCAGGTCGGGACCGGACCCGGAGCGGTCCGCCGGCACCCGCGGCAGCAGGCGGACCCCGCACACCAGTGCCGCCACGCCGACCGGCAGGTTGATCAGGAACACCCAGCGCCAACTGGCCTGCACCAGCAGCCCGCCCAGCACGGGCCCGAGCGCCGCCGCCACGCCCGCGACGGAGCTCCACGCGCGTACCATGCCGGCCCTGCGCTGCGGTTCGGTGACCGCGAGCATGAGGGCGAGCGAGGTCGGCAGCAGGGCCGCTGCGCCGACGGCCTGGAGGCAGCGGGCGGCCACCAGCCATCCGACTCCGCCGGCGGCGGCACAGATCGCGGACCCGGTGATGAACAGCGCGAGGCCCCACAGGAAACCGGTGCGCTGCCCGTACCGGTCGGCCAGCCGGCCGGCCGGCACCAGCAATGCGGCGAAGACGATGGCATAGGCGTTGAGCACCCAGGAAAGCGAGCCGAGCGAGACGCCTCTGAGATCGTGGCCGATATCGGGCAGCGCGACGTTCACCACGAACAGGTCCACATTGGACACGAATACCGCGACGAATATCGTGGCCATGACGGCGATCTTGCGTATCGGACTCACGGGTCTGCCGACCGTCGACTTTCTCATGCGCGGCAGGCTAGCGGTCAAGCGAGCAGCGCCGAGGTGGAAGAAATGCCCGCCACCGGGATTAAACCCCTGGTCCGGGAGCGTGAGGCGTCGGAAGATCGGCCGTCATCAATTATTCCGTCAGCATGAGGAAATAGTCCGGCCATTCGGGCATCGCTATATCTACTGGCCGGCGTCTAAGGTGACGGCTGTCGCCGCTGCGGAACCTCATTTCCGGGTGGAAGTGTCCCGGACAGTGCCGAGGAGTTATCGCGGACATGCCCCTTGAGAATAACGAACTGCCCTTGGTCTGCCTTCCGTTCGCCGGGGGCGGAGCGAGTTTCTTCCACCCATGGAACCGCATGGGCCTGAGCGGGGTGGTGGCGGTACCGCTCCAGCTGCCGGGCCGCGAGCGCCGGCTGGCCGAGAGACCGTACCGGGACCTGCACGCCGCGGCGGACGGGTTGCTCCCGGCCACGCTGGAGGCGGCGGCGGGCGGTCCGGTGGCCCTGTTCGGACACTGCTTCCTCGGCGCCGTGCTCGCCTACGAGCTCGCCCGGCGCCTCACCGACACCGCTCGCAACGACGTGGTGCACCTTTTCGTCAGCGCCGCGCGCCCGCCCACCGCCGGCCCCGTCAGCGACGTGTCGGGGCTGACGGACGACGCGTTCCTCGCCCACGTCGAGAAGACGACCGGCTACCGGCACGCCGCGTTCGACAGCCCGGAACTGCGGGAACTGCTGCTGCCGGCCCTTCGCGCCGATTTCGCGATGGACGAGGGCTACACGCCGCTCGGTGCCGACCCGCTCGACGTCCCGGTGACCGCGGTGGCGGCCTCGGACGACTCGTTCGTCTCCCGTGACGAGGTGGCCAGGTGGGCGGACATGACCACCGCCGGCTTCTCCATGGCCGAGCTGCCCGGCGAGCACATGTACCTGGCGGACGACCCGGGGCCGTTGCTCGAACTGATCTCCGCGACGGTCGGTGCCGGCCGCCTCCGATCCGAAAGGCCCGCCGATGGGACTCCATGACAGGACCGTGGTGATCACGGGGGCGGCCAGGGGAATCGGCCGTGCCTGCGCGGTGCGTGCGGCCGAGGAGGGCGCGGACGTCGTCCTCATCGACATCTGCGGCGACCTGCCCGCGGTCCCCTACCCTCTGGCTTCCGCCGAGCAGTTGGAGAACACCGCACGTCTGTGCCGCAAGAACGGTGCGTCCGTGCTCGTCGAGACCGCGGACGTCAGCTCGCGTTCCGCCGTGCGGTCGGCCGTCACGGCCGCGGTGGACAGGTTCGGGCGGATCGACGTCCTGATCAACAACGCGGGCATCGGGGCGCCGTCGGGGCGGCCGGCCCACGAGTTCACCGAGGAGGAGTGGCGCGTCCTGCTGGACGTGAACCTCTCCGGGCCGTGGCGCATGATCGCAGCGGTCGCACCCGTCATGATCGCCCAGCGGTCGGGCAGCATCGTCAACGTCGCGTCGACCGCCGGCCTGGTCGGCTACCGCCACTTCGCCGGATACGTCGCGTCCAAGCACGGGCTGGTCGGCCTGACCAGGGCAGCCGCGTTGGACTACGCGCCGATGAACGTCCGGGTCAACGCGCTGTGTCCCGGCCCGGTGCGAGACGATCCGGCCGTCGACGGCCAGATGGCCGCCGTCGTCGCCGAGTCACTCGGTATCAGCACCGAGGAGCAGGAGGCCGTCGACCTGGCGTCGGTCGCGATGAGCTCGCTGGTCGACCCGGCCGACTTGGCCGGCGCCGCGATCTGGCTGGCCGGCGACGACTCCCGCAAGGTCACCGGAACGGTCGTCGCGGTGGACGCCGGCTTCTCCGCCCACTGAGCCTCCCTCCAGCCTCACCTGAAGGAGCACGTGTTGTCCGTTTCGGACGAAGTGGCCACGGAGATCTCCGGGGCCGACCACACCCTTGGCCACCTCCTCACCCACGCCGGTCCCGCCACGGGCCCGGCCCGAGCCTGCCACAGCCTGATCAGGCGGCTGCCGACCGGTACGGACGCGGCAGCGGTGCGCACGAACCTGGGCGCCCTGGCAGAGCGTCACCCGGTCCTCCGCGGGAAGGTGCGGACGTTCGGCGAGGCACTGGGCGCCGAGGCGAGTGCCCCTGTCGCGCACACCCGCCGCACCCGGGAGGCCTGCCGCCCGCTGGGCGGTTCCCCGGCCGTCGCGCGGGCCGTCGTGATCGGCTACGCGGACGGCGCCGCCGACCTGGTGGTCGTGGCGGACCGCCGGATCATCGGCCGGCGCGCCCTGGACCAGCTCGCCACCGCGCTGACCGATCCGGCCCAACCCGTCACACCGCCCGTGCTGGTCGCGGCATCCGAAGCGGCGGCCGGCGAGGGACCCGGCGAGGGACCGGGAGGCGACCCGGCGGTCCTGCCGTGGGGCCTGGGAGATCCGGCCCTGGGGGGCCGAACCCGGGGCCTCGCCCTGGCCACCACGACCGTCGCGGCGGATGCGCCGTGGCTGCCGGTGGCGGCGACCGCCGTCGTGCTGGCCCGCTACGAGGCGGCGCAGCGCGCAGAGTTCCGTCTGATCACGGCGGGCCCTGAGGCGGCGGACACGGTGCTGTCGGTGGTGCTCCCGGTCGAGGACTCGATGCCGGTGGCCGACCTGCTCGACACCGCGGCACGCGCCGGTGTCCCGGAGCGCGAAGCACCGCCGAGCGCACCCGCTGTCGGTGTCCTCGTGACCGAGGGCCGCGCGGGGGACACCTACCGGTCCGTCCTCGGTCCGGTCCTTCCGCTGACACTGGCGTGGGAGCACGGTGCGGACGGCACCCTGAGCGGTGTCCTGCACTATGACGAGGGCGTCCTTGACCCGGTGATCGCCAGGCAGTTCGCCGGCCACGTCGACCGCGTGGTGGAAGCGCTCGTGCACGCCCCGGACGAGGGGCGCCTCGGGGACATCGAGCTGGTGGACGCCGACGAGGCGGCCGACATCGCTGCCATCGGGTGTTCTCCGGCCGAGGAGGACGCGGTGGCAGCGCCGATCCACGAGCTGTTCCGGGCGATGGCGAGCGCGCAGCCGAACGCCCCGGCACTGTCCGATCCCGACCGCACGTTGAGCTATGCCGAACTGGAGGCCCGCTCCGACGCGGTGGCGGGTGTCCTCATCGGCCGGGGAGTGGCCCCGGGGGACAGGGTCGGCGTGTGCCTGGACCGTGACGCCGACCTGGTGATCACCCTGCTCGGCGTGCTCAAGGCCGGTGCCGCCTACGTTCCGATGGATGTCTCCTATCCGGCGGAACGGCTCGCCCACACGGTGGGCGACGCGGGCGTCCGCCTCGTGCTCTCGTCCGCGGCGCGCTTCCCCGTCCTGGACGGGGTGACCGTACTGCACCCCGCGGAGGTGCTCCCCGCCCGATGGTCCCCATCAGACGGCGGGCACGTCCCGGACGTGGGCGTCGGCGCCGACGACATCGCCTACGTCATCTACACCTCCGGCTCCACCGGACGGCCCAAGGGCGTCGCGGTGCCCCACCGCAACGTCGGCGCGCTGCTCGCCGCCACCACCGCCGACCTCGGCCTCGGGCCGTCCGACACCTGGACGCTGTTCCACTCCAGCGCCTTCGACTTCTCCGTCTGGGAGACCTGGGGCGCGCTGCTGACCGGAGGACACCTGGTCGTGGTGCCCTACTTCGTCTCCCGGAGCCCGGAGGAGTTCCACGACCTCCTGGTGAGGCACCGGGTCACCGTCCTGAACCAGACCCCGTCCGCGTTCACGGGGCTGGCCGAGGCCGACCTGCGGAGCCCGGCCGGCCTCCAGGTGCGTCTGGTGGTCTTCGGCGGTGAGCCGTTGGACGCCCGGATCCTGCGGGACTGGTTCCGCCGGCACCCGGGCACCCGATGCCGAGTGGTCAACATGTACGGCATCACCGAGACCACCGTGCACGTGACCAGCCAGACGGTCACACCCCAGGACGCGGGCACCGGATCCCGCTCCGTCGGCCGGGCACTGCCCGGCTGGTCGGTGTCCGTTCGGGACACCGCCGGCCGAATCCAGCCGCTCGGCGTGCCCGGTGAGATCTACGTCGGCGGCGCGGGCGTGGCCAGCCACTACCTCAACCAGAAGGAGCTGACCGCCGCGCGGTTCGTGCCCGACCCCGTCACCGGGGAGCGCGTCTACCGCAGTGGTGACCTGGGCAGGCTGCGCCCGGACGGGCGCCTGGACCACCTCGGCCGCCTCGACGGCCAGGTGAAGGTGCGCGGCTTCCGCATCGAGCTCGGCGAGATCCGCTCGGTCCTGCTGGAGGACGAGAACGTGACCGCGGCGGCGGTCGTGCTGAACGACGACGCCCGGGACCCGGCCGCCACCAGGTTGGACGCGTACGTGGTGACGGCCGGCACCGCGTCCGCGGAGGACATCCGGAGACGGGCGGCGACCTACCTGCCGGACCACATGGTGCCCGCGACCTTCACGCTGCTGCCCGAGCTTCCGCTCACCGTCAACGGCAAGGTCGACACGAGCAGGCTGAGGCCCGCCCCGGCCGCCCCTGCAGCCCAGCCCGGCGGGCAGGCCGCGGGCGACCCGGTGCTGCGGGTGTGGCGGGACGTCCTCGGTGGGCACGTCGGCCCGCAGGACGACTTCTTCTCCTCCGGCGGCAACTCGCTCCTCGCGGTGCGCCTGTCCGGTGCGCTGCGCGCGGCCGGGCTGCCCCCGGTGACGTTGCGCGACCTGTACGTCCACTCGACTCCGGCGGAGGTGAGCGCCCTCATCTCCGGGCGCCGCACCGCCACCGGCCACGCCGAGCACGCGATGTCCCGTGCACGGGACGGCGGCGACCCGGTGCCCGTCGGCGAGCCGGCCGCCGGCTTCCCCGCCGGTGCGGGCGGTGTCCACCCGCGCCCGGCCGCGGTCGAACCGGTCGCGGGCACGCTGTCCGGGCTCGGCATCCGCGTGCGCGCGGCCTGGGCCACGGCACTCGGCGTCCCGGCCGAGGACATCGCGCCCGACACCGACTTCTTCGAGATCGGAGGCACCTCCCTGCGGGCTATGCAGGTGGTGGCAGAGCTGGACGGCCTGGTCACGGCGGGGGACGTCATGCTGTGCTCCCGGCTGGCCGAGCTGGTGGCCGCGGCGGAGCGGAGCACTGTCACGTCCACCGGCACCGGCGGCGTCCTGGTCCGGCTCACTGCCGAGATCCCCGATCCGACGGCCACCGTGGTATGCCTGCCCTACGCGGGAGGCAGCGCCCTGCACTTCAAGCCCGTCGCCAATGCCGTGGCGCGACTGGACGGCTCGCTGTCGGTGGCCGCGGTGGAGCTGCCCGGCCACGCGCCCGGATCCGCGGCGGGCGACCTGCGCGGCATCGGGGACACCGCGGAGCTGATCACGGAGGAGATCGAGCGCATGGTCACCGGGCCGGTCGTGCTGTGGGGGCACTGCAACGGCTCGCCGCTGGCGGTGGAGGTCGCGCGACTCCTCATCGAGCGCGGGCGTATGGTGCGGCACCTGTTCCTCGCCGCCATGCTGGTCCCGCAGGCCGAGGAGATCCGGGAGACGCTGCGCCGGACCGAGTCGCTCACCTTCGCCGACATCCGCACGTATGTCGCCGAGTGGAGCGGTGACACCGACCTCGACGAGCTGGGCGGTGACCTCGGGGACCTGGTGACCCGCGCCTTCCGCCACGACGCCCTCTGCGCCAACGGCTTCCTGCTCGCCGGGCTGGAGTCCACCGCCCGGAAGCCGCTGACCACGCCCTGCACGGTGGTGATGGCCTCGGACGACCCGCTGACCGCCGGCTACGAGAGCGCATACCGCGCGTGGCGGCCGTTCGTCGAGCGGCCCGAGCTGCACGAGATCGACGGTGGCGGGCACTACTTCACCCGCACCCGCCCGGACGAGGTGGCGAGGCTGATGGCCGGCGCGGCCGGCCCCGCCACCGGCCATCGGCCCGCGTGACCGTCAGGGGTGAGGTGACCAGCCAGCCAGCCAGCCAGCCAGCCAACCCGCCCGCCCGCCCGCACCGGGCCCGGCCGTCACGGCTCCGTGCGGGCCGGCCTCGCCGTGATCGTCGGACCCGGCTCGCCGGATTCGACGATCCTCTCGGTCAGCAGCCGGCGCAGTTCCGCCCGGACCTGCTCCAGTGCCGGATCGCCGACGAGGTTGGCCAGCTCGTCCGGGTCGGCCCGGAGGTCGTAGAGGTAGGTCTCCTCGTACTCGTCCGCGTGCGTGTCGTTCCACGCGTCGAGGCCGGGCGCGGTGACGCCGTACTTCCACCGGTGGGTGCGCAGCGCCCGGCCCACCTCGGACTCGCTGATCTGGATGAGCACCTCCTGCCGCCATGCGGAGCCCTCGCCGCGCAGGAGGGGCAGCAGCGACCGTCCCTGCATCCGGGGCGGTACCTGGATGCCCGCTGCCTCCAGCAGCGTGGGCGGAAGGTCCACATGGCCGACGAGGTCCGCAAGCCGGACGCCGCCGGCGATGCCGGGTCCTCGCAGGACGGTCGGTACGCGGATGGAGGCGTCGTGCAGGCTGCGTTTGTACTCGCCGTTGCGGGTCTTGAAATGGCAGCCGTGATCGGAGGTGAACAGGATGACGGTGTCGTCCAGGCGGCCACCCCGCTCCAGGGTCTCCACGATGCGCGCGAGCACCTCGTCGAGACGGCGGACCATTCCGTAGTAGCCCGGCAGGTGTTCTTTCCAGTTGCCGCCGCCCAGGGCCGCGAGGTCCGGGGGGACCCAGGGGGTGCCGTAGCGCTCGCTGTAGCCCGCGGGCGCCGGGTAGTCGTCGCGGGAGTTCTGGTGGTGGGGCTCCAGGAAGGACAGGAAGAGGAAGAACGGGCGGTCGCGGTCCCGGTCGATGAAGTCGATCGCGGCGGTGCCCAGGGCGTCGGCGCGGTAGCCGTCGAAGTGGTGCCGGGCGCCGTCCTCGTCGTACAGGGTGGTCTCGTAGGCGTCGGAGGTGAACTCCAGCAGGTTCGCGGCGAGCCAGTGCTCGTAGCCCGCGCGATCCTCCTCGGGCACCGGGCCCTGGGTGTGATCGCCCGCCAGGTGCCACTTGCCGATGTAGCCGGTGTCGTATCCGGCGTCCCGGAACGAACGGGCGAGGGTGGGGACGTCCCGGCGCATCGTCAGGCCGTTGCGGAAGGCGCCGGTGTTCGTCGGGTACAGGCCGGTCTGGAGGCTCGCCCGGGAGGGCGCGCACACCGGCTGGTTCGCGAAGGAGTTGTCCACGCTCACCCCCTCGCGGGCGAGGCGGTCGAGGGTGGGCGTGAGGCCCATGGGGTTGCCGTGCAGTCCGGTGGTGTCCCACCGTTGCTGGTCGGTGAAGAAGACCAGGACGTTCGGGCGGCGGCACGGCGAGGGGGTGGACGCGGCAGGCATGTTCACGGGCCCTTCCCTAGTTAAATAACCGACGTTAATTAAATAGCGCTGAGTTAGACTCCCAGGCGCGTGTCGGGAGGTCAAGGGCCCTCCGCGCGCAGCCGTGGGCCACGCAGCCAAGAGGAGCGTCCCCTGTCATGTCCGGTGACATCGCCACGTCGGCCTCCGCCCGGCGGGTCAACGCGGCCCATGTCCTTGAGGAGTTGCGCGAGAGGTCCCCGCAGGGCGTGGCCATGTCCTCGAACGAGCTGATGGACGCGACGGGGATGTCGCGGCCCACCGTGCTCGCCGCGGCCCAGCACCTCGTGCGGCTCGGCTGGGTCCGGGAGAGCTCCGATCGCACCGAGGGCCGCTCGGCGGGACGAGGCCGCCCCGCACGGTTCTTCTCCTTCGCCGCGGCCGCCGGGCACGTTCTGGGCATCGACATCGGAGCGCACAGCGTCAGGGTCGCACTCGCGGATCTGCACGGCGTTCCCGCCAGGGAGGGGCGCCGGCCGTTCGACGATCCCTCCATCGGCGCCGAGCAGCGCATCGAGTCGGTGCGCGAGCTCGCGGTCGAGACGGTGCGGGCGGCCGGTCTGGAGCCCGGCCAGGTGCTGGCCGTCGGCGTCGGCACCAGCGGCACGGTCGACGAGGCCGGCGTGGTGCGGCTGCGCACCGGCATCCCGGGCTTTCTCGGCGTCGACCTCCGCGCCGAGCTGGCCCGGGACTTCGGCGACCACGTCTACGTGGAGAACGACTGCAACCTCGCCCTCGTCGGCGAGCGCTGGCGGGGCTGCGCCGGGGGCTCGAAGGACGTGGTCTGCCTGCTGGCGGGGGAGCGGCTCGGCGTCGGACTGTGCACCGGCGGCACCCTGGTGCGCGGCCACCGGAACGGCGCCCGCGACCTCGGGTTCCTCTCGCTGATGGGCGGTTACTCCGACGCGGACGCCATCGCGGCGAAGGTCCGCGAGAGGGGGGTGCTGCTGGTGGCGGAGCTGTCGGCGCGCGGCAGGCAGCCGCGTGCCGGCGCACCGGGCTCGGAGTTGTACGCGCTCTCCGATGGGGATCCGCGCCGGGTGACCGCGCGCGGGGTCTTCGAGGCGGCTCGCCGCGGTGACCCCGCCATGGCCGGGATCCTCGACGACGGGCTGGCCGCCGCAGCCCGCGCGCTCGCCACCCTGTCCATGCTCATGGCCCCCGAACTCGCCGTGATCTCCGGTGCCATCGCCGCCGCCGGCGACGTCCTGCTCCCGCCGCTGCGCCGCAGACTCGACGACCTCGCGCCGAACCCTCCGCGTCTGGAGGCCTCCCCGCTGCGAGAGAGCGCCGTGGTCACCGGTGCCGTACGGCTGGCCCTGGACGCCGCCCAGTCGCACTTCCTGGACCGGCTCGTGCCGGCGCCGGCCCACCGCGCGGGATGAGTTCGAGCACCGACACGAGTGACCCGCGCACATCGGCCGACTCGCGCGCACCGGACGATCCGGGCACACCGCAACCGCTCGCGCGCACCCCTTGACCCCCGCGCCGCCCCCCTGCAAACCTGTCGTCACGCATTTACTAAGAGTCGTTAATTTATGGCTGCCAAGGAGCAAGCACACCCAGGAGGCAGCGTGCCTGCACCACTTCACCGACCGTCGCGGCGTTCCGTCCTGGCCGCGGGCGCGGGACTCGCGCTCGGTACGGGCCCGCTCTCCGCCTGCCGCAGCGCCGTCGCGGAGCAGCGGGGAACGGGCGGTGGACCGCGGAGCGGCGGCACCCTGCACATGGTCCAGGGAGCGGACATCCTGCCCGCGTTCCTGCTCTCGCAGATCAATCCGAACTTCTCGCTGAGCCGCACCGTCTTCAACACGCTCACCGAGCTCGACCACAGGACCCTCCGCCCCAGGCCCTCGCTCGCCACGAGCTGGAGGGTGTCGGGCGACGGGCGGACGTACGTGTTCCGGCTGCGCGACGACGTCACGTTCCACTCGGGCCGCCCCTTCGGACCCGACGACGTCGTGTTCGTCCTCGACTACCTGACCAGGGACACCACCAGCTCGCAGGTCAAGCACGTGGCCCAGCAGATCACGTCGGCCGGGCGGACCGGGGACCACGAGGTCACCATCCGCTTCGGGGCGCCCGTCAGCAACGTCTGGGACATGTTCGAGATGATGGTCCTCATCGACCGCGAGTCGGTGTCCGACCTGGCCTCGGGCAGCCGGATGATCGGCACCGGCCCCTTCGCCGTCGAGTCCTACAGGCCCGGCGCCTCCGTCTCGCTGAAGCGCAACCACCGCTACTTCAAACCGGGCCGCCCGTTCCTGGACGCCGTCGAGATCGCCATCATCACGCAGTCCTCGTCCGCCGTGGCCTCGCTCCGTTCGGGGCAGGCCCATCTGGCGCTCGATCTGGCCCCCCTCGACGCCGCCGGCATCCGCGACCGGCCGGGGTTCCGCCTGGTGCAGTCCGACGCCGACGACCTCACCTTCTACATCGGTGCCAACGTTGAGGTCCCGCCGCTCGACAGGACCGAGGTGCGGCAGGCCATCGCCTGGGCGGTCGACCGGGAGCGGATACTCGACCAGGCGCTCGGCGGCATCGGCCGGCCGAGCAGCCTGCCGTGGTCACCCAGCTCGCCCGCCTGGGACGCGGACGCCGCGGCGTCCTACACGCTCCACCCGGCCGAGGCGAAGCGCCTGCTGCGCCAGGGCGGCGCGCGAGGCGCCAAGGTCGGTCTCTACTACAGCAACACCCTCGCCACGAACGCCGCCATCGCGCAGATCGTGCAGGCCAACCTGGCGGACGTCGGCCTCGTGTGCCGGCTCCAGCCGATGCAGGACGCGGAGTTCCAGAAGCTGTTCGTGAGCGGGAAGATCCCCGGACTCTTCGTCAACGGCCACGGGTTCGGGCAGCTGACCCCGTCGACTCTCGTCAAGGGCGCCTGGCCCTTCAACGCCCAGAAGAACTCCTCCAACTTCGCAAGCCGCGACTACAGCCGCCTGGCGGAGAAGGCCTGGACCGGCACGGGTGACGCGCTTGCAGCCGCGTACCGGGACCTGAACCGGCTCTTCCTCAAGGAGCAGTTCGCCATCGACCTGGTCAACAGCACCCACACCTATGCCGTCCAGGCATCGCTCGAAGGGCTGGCATGGACGATGTACGACTACCTCGACCTCGACAACGCCTACCTGGCCTGAGAGAGGAAGCCCATGCTGCGCTACGCGCTCCGGCGCGTCCCCTCCGCCCTCCTGGTCCTGCTCATCGCGTCCGTCGTGATCTTCGGCGTTCTGCACCTGGCACCCGGAGACCCCGCGGTGATCGCCGCCGGCCCGGACGCCCCGCCCAGGACCGTCGAGGCCGTCCGGCACCAGCTGGGCCTGGACACCTCCCTGCCCCACCAGTACCTGAGCTGGCTGCGCGGCGCCGTGACCGGTGACTTCGGAGAGTCCTACATCCGGGGCCTGCCCGTCTCCACCCTCATCGGCAACGGCCTCGGCAACACGCTGGAGCTGACCCTCGGGGCGATCGTCCTGGCCATCGGCCTCGGCGGCACGGCCGGGCTCACCCTCTCCGCGGCCCGGGGCCGCATCGTCCGCTCGGCGACCGCCGCACTCACGGCGCTCGCGTTCGCGATGCCGCCGTACGTCACCGGCGTGCTGCTCGTGATGGTGTTCGCCATCACCAACCGGATCCTGCCCGCCGGCGGCCATGCGTCGCTGCTCGCGGACCCGGAGATCGGCGTCCAGTACCTGATCATGCCCGCCTTCGCGCTGGCTCTGCCCGCCGCCGCGACCCTCGCCCGGTTCCTGTCCGCCTCGATCCGCCGCGTGTACGACGAGGAGTTCATCCGCACCGGGACGGCGAAGGGCCTACGGCCGCGGCGGATCGTGCTGCGCCACGCGCTGCCGAACGCGCTGCCGCCGGTGGTGACCGTCCTCGGCATCCAGGTCGGCCAGATGCTCGGGGGAGCGATCGTGGTGGAGGCCATCTTCGCCTGGCCGGGCGTGGGCCAGCTCATCATCGACTCCCTCAAGACCAGCGACTACGTCGTCGTGCAGAGCCTGCTGCTGATCTCGGTCACGGTGTTCGTCCTCCTGCAGACCCTCACCGAGCTGCTGCACGCCGTCATCGACCCCCGACTCAGGCTGGAGCGAGCATGACCACCGTCGGCGAGGCACCGGCCCCCGCATCCCCGTCCCGGGCGCCCGTGCGCGAACGGGTCCGGTCGTGGCCGCTGCGCCGGCCGACGCTGAGCATCGGCGTCTGCCTGGTGACCGTGCTGGTCCTGGCGGCCGTGCTGGCACCGCTGCTGGCGCCCGCACCGCCGTCCCTGCAGGGCCCGGACGCCTTCGCCGGCCCCTCGGCCGCGCATCTGCTGGGCACCGACGAGTACGGCCGCGACCTTTTCTCGCGGGTGCTGTACGGGCTGCGGCAGGACGTGGTCGCGGCGGTCGTCGCCGTGCCGCTCGGCGCCCTCGCCGGGGTCGTCATCGGCCTGGCGATCGGGCTGTCCCCGTGGCTCGACACGGTCGTCCAGCGGCTCTTCGACGTCATGCTGTCCTTCACCGCGCTGGTCGCGGGCGTCACCGTCGCGGCGATCATCGGATCCGGGGGCAAGGCGGTCATGCTGACCATCGCCCTGGTCAACGTGCCGCTGTTCGGCCGGCTCGTGCGGACGTCCGTCGTCAGCGAGCGGCAGCGGGACTACGTGACAGCCGCCGAGGTCTCGGGATCGGGACCGGTCCGGGTGCTGCTGCGCCACATCCTGCCCAACAGCCTCGACGCGCTGATCGTCCAGTTCGCCCTGTCCATGTCGACGGCCGTGTTCATCGAAGGCGGCATGAGCTACGTCGGCATCGGCATCCGGCCGCCGGACCCGTCGCTGGGGTCGCTGCTCCAGTCCAGCGTGAACTTCCTCTCCCGCAACCCCTGGTACGCCATCGGCCCCATGGCCGCCGTGACGCTGCTGGTCCTCGGGTTCCAGCTCGTCGCCGACGGCCTGGGCGCACGCCTGCTGCGCCGCTGACCCGCCGGCCTCCCCGCCCCGAAGGAGCCCTTATGACCACACCCGTACTGGAAGTGCGCAACCTCGTCACGCGCTTCCCCACGGACCGCGGTGTGGCGCACGCCGTCGAGGACGTCAGCCTGAGCATCCGCGCCGGAGAGACCCTCGCGCTGGTCGGCGAGTCCGGATCGGGCAAGAGCGTCACCGCCCAGAGCCTGATGCGCATGGTCCGCCGGCCCGGCCGGATCGAGGGCGGGCAGGTGCTCTACCACGGGCGCGACCTGCTGAGCCTGAGCGAGGGCGAGATGCGCGCGGTGCGCGGCACCGGCATCGGCATGGTCTTCCAGGACCCGATCGCCGGCCTCAACCCCGTGATGAGGATCCGCGACCAGCTCGTCGAAGGCATGCTCTCGCACGGCAAGTTCACCGGCGCGGCCGCACGGGCCCGCGCACGGGACCTCATGGCACTGGTCGGGATCCCGGACCCGGACGCCCGGCTCGCCGACTATCCGCACGCGTTCTCCGGCGGCATGCGCCAGCGCGTCATGATCGCCATGGCCGTCGCGAACGAACCGGACGTGCTGATCGCGGACGAGCCGACCACCGCACTCGACGTCACCGTCCAGGCGCAGGTGCTCGACCTCCTCACCCGGCTGGGGCGGGAGCTCGGCACCTCCATCCTGCTGATCACCCACAACCTCGGCGTGGTGGCCAGGGTCTGCGACCGCGCGATGGTCATGTACGGCGGCCGGATCGTGGAGGACGGCCCCGTCGAGCAGCTCTTCGGTGATCCGCGCCACCCCTACACCCGTGACCTGCTGGCAGCCACGCCCCGGCTGCGTGCCGACCGCGACCTCCCGCTCGTCCCCATCCCCGGCAGACCGCCGGACCTGCTGGCGCCGCCGGCCGGCTGCCCGTTCGCGGCACGGTGCGCCCACGCCGACGACCGCTGCCGTCAGGAGCGGCCGCCGCGCACCCGCTCCGGCGACCGCTCCTGGGACTGCTGGCGCTCGCTCGACGGGCAGCTGCCCCCGGTCGAGAGGGCCCGTCCGGCCGCGCTCCGGACCGGCGGCCGGACTCAGCCGGAGGGTGCGGGCCAGGTGCTGCTCGCTCTGACCGGCGTCTCCAAGAGGTTCAAGGGCCGCGGCCGGCGCGCACCCGCGGTCAGCGCGCTCGACGGGGTCGATCTCACCGTGGGGCGGGGCGAGGCCGTGGGCCTGGTCGGCGAGTCCGGGTGCGGGAAGTCGACGCTGGGCCGGGTGGTGCTCGGGATCGAGCGGCCCACCGGTGGCTCGCTGCGCTACGCCGGACAGGACATCACCGGGCTCGGCGCCCGAGGGGTGCGCGCGCTGCGGCGCAAGGTGCAGATCGTCTTCCAGGATCCCTACGGCTCGTTCAACCCGCGGATGACGATCGGGCAGACCCTGGCCGAGCCGTTGCGGCTGCGCGGCCCGGACGGTGCCGGAAGCGCCGTACCGTCCTCCACCGGCGACCTGCTGGAGCTGGTGGGGCTCGATCCGGCGGTCGTCCGCCGCTATCCGCACGAGATCTCCGGAGGGCAGCGCCAGCGCATCGCCATCGCCCGCGCGCTGGCCGTCGGGCCCGAGCTGGTCGTCTGCGACGAAGCGGTCAGCGCGCTGGACGTGTCCTTGCAGGCGCAGATCGTCAACCTCCTGGCCGACCTGCGGCAACGCCTCGGGCTGAGCTATCTGTTCATCGGCCACGACCTGGCCACCGTGCGGCACGTCTGCGACCGCATCGCCGTCATGTACCTCGGACAGATCGTCGAGACGGGCCAGGCCGAGCAGGTCACGGCGGCGCCACGACACCCGTACACCGTCAGCCTGCTGTCCGCCGTGCCGGAACCCGATCCGGGGACCGAGCGGGCCCGCGAGCGGATCGTCCTCACCGGCGACGTTCCCAGTCCGACCGCGCCACCCGCCGGCTGCCGCTTCCACACCCGCTGCCCCATCGGTCCGCTGGTGCACCCCGAGCGCACCGTCTGCCGGACCGAGCGCCCGCTCCTGGGGGCCACGGCGGGCGGTCACCCCGTCGCCTGCCACTTCGCGGGCGAACTCCGGCCGTGAGCGCGGACCGGTGCGGCGGGCCGCGGTGGTTCAGCCGCGCATCGCGCGGTACTGCGACGGTGTGCATCCGACGATATGGCGGAAGTTCCTCGTAAAACCCCGGGGGTCCCCGAATCCGCACTTCCTGCCGATGTGGAGGACGGTGTCGCCGCTGCTCTCCAGATACGTGCGGGCCATCTCGATGCGGATCTCGTTGAGGTAGCGATACGGCGTGCGCCCCGTGGCCGCCTTGAAGCAGCGTGTGAAGTGGTAACGGCTGTACGACGTCAGGGCCGACAGGTCGTCGAGCGTGATGGGGTCCCCGAAGTGCTCCCGCATGTAGGAGGTGACCGTTTCGAGCTGCCGGCGGCCCAGCGTTCCCCGGGAGCCTCGGTCCGCCACCGTACGGGGGGTCACGAGGTGCGTTGCCAGAAACTGGGCGGCCGACTCCGCGTAGAGGTCGTCCGCGCCCGCCTCGTACGCCGTCACGACAGCCCTCGCCACGGCGGCGAGAACGGGATCGGCCCGATGCGCGGCAGGTATATCCGTGAGGTCGTCCGGGGTGCCCCCATGGCCCTCTTCTTCCATGACCCTGCTGAACGTCTCGGTCGGTATCGTGATGCCGACCACGGTGGCTCCTCCATCCGCCTTCGGCGTGAAGACGAGCGTCTTCCCCCATCCCGGAGGAGTGATGCACGCGTGGTCAGGGAGGGCGATGACCTCCTTGTGCCGCGGCTGCCGATGGTCGCGAAAGCTCACCACCCCCATGGCGATGCCGACCCTGACGCCGGGCGGGGGCGGCAGGTAGACGGCCTGGGGACCCCCGGAGAGCGTCACCTTCTCCACATACAGGGAGCGCCATGTGTAGTTGGCTGCTGCTATCGGTTCTTTCACTGTCTCCATGGCCGTCTCTGTCGCCTGGACCTGGATCTCCCGGCACGAAGCCGCGGTTCCCGCACGGTGATGTTTAATCAGCGATGCTTATTTAAGTGTGCCAGGCGCACCGCCCCAGGTCACATCGGCGCGGCACGACGCGCCGATCGATGCGGTGCGAGGAGCGCGGGCTCCTCAGCGGGCTTCTTCCGAGTCCGGCCGTCGCAGCCGGCGCAGAGCGTCCGGCAGAAGGACACCGCCGTGGTCGGGGCTGTGCCCGCCCGTCTCCCAGGGCAAGGGCGATGGTGTAGGGCTCGGTGGGCCGCGGGATGATCTCGCTCAGGAGGAACGTGACGTACGGGTCGTCGAAGGCGTCGTAGTGGAAGACCATCAGGGATGCCGGTTCCGCCGGGTCGTACCGGGCGGAGACGTGTACGGGCTATTCCCTCAGGTTCTTCTGGTAGACGATGAAATCGCACGCCGTGGCGAGATGCGGTGCGAGTGCCGGATAGAAGTCCTCGATCGATCCGATGCGGCTGACCCTGTAGCCGATGCGCGTATACCACTCATCGAGAAACACCTTGGACGGGTGTGACCACTCGCGGGGAACGAGCAGTTCCAATTGCATCACCCCGCAACCCTTCTGCCGGCTGTCCTCCTCCGCGAACCGGACCAGTTCACGGCCGATTCCGATGCCGCGCCGCTTGGGCGCTGCTGCCAGCATGCCGAACTCACACACCGGTCCGTCGAGTTGCTGGACCCTGACACATCCGACGACCTCGCCGTCCATGTGCGCCGTGACGATCTCGGCCGACCTGGTGAGCGCCTCGACCTCCTGCGTGGTGGTCCTCGTCGTTCCCTCCACCCAGAGCCCCTCCTCGGCCACCTCGTAAACCTCGTTGATCAGTCCTGTGACCGATGACATGAGGTCGAGGTCTCCGGCCCGGGACGGAGACACGTACGCGATGTCGAGTCCGTTTTCGTTGCTCATACTTCCCTGCTCCTCATGGCCCGTTCCTCATGGCCTGTTACGCCGGAACAGCAGCACGCTCGCCGCCATCGGGAGCCAGTCAACTCGGCGGTCGATTAATCCACAACGGAAGCGAATTAGTCCTCGACGCCACGTGGTGTCACCACGCGTATTGCTGGATGGGACCTGTCCCGCGAGCGGCGACACGCCCGGCGGGGTCCGCACCGTGCCCTCCGAATTCGTGATCCCGATCTCCGGTGCGTCCCGTCCCGCGAGCATCCGGGACCCGCTGCTCCACCGCTGAGCTGGGGCTCGCCGTCGATGGACCCTGCGCCTCCTCCAGTGCAGAGTGGTCCCGCTTGTACTGTGCAGACCTGAACATCTGAAAGGAAAACCCCCGTGAAGACCTTCACCCTGCCCGGCACCGACATCCTCGCCCCGAACGTCGTGCTCGGCCTGATGCGCATCGCCGACAAGACCGACGACGAGGTGCGCGAGCTCGTGCGCACCGCGCGCGATGCGGGCATCGACTTCGTCGACCATGCCGACGTCTACGGCGGCGAGCTGCACGGTTGTGAACGCCGCTTCGCCGAGGCGATGGCGCTGACCCCGTCGCAGCGTGACGAGATCACGATCCAGACCAAGGCCGGAATCGTGACGGACGGTCCCTACTTCGACTTCTCCTACGAGCACATCGTCGAATCGGTCGAGGGCTCACTCGCGGCCCTGCGGACCGACCGCATCGACATCCTGCTGCTGCACCGCCCCGACGCGCTCGTCGAGCCCGAGGAGGTGGCCCGCGCCTTCGACGACCTCGAGTCCTCGGGCAAGGTGCGCGCCTTCGGTGTCTCGAACCAGACCCCACGCCAGATCGACCTGCTGCGCAGGTACGTGCGCCAGCCCATCGTGGCCAACCAGCTCCAGCTCTCGATCACGCACGAGCCGATCATCGCTCAAGGGGTCGCCGCCAACATGCTCGCGGAGCAGCAGTCGGTCACCCTCGACGGCGGAGGGATCGTCGACTACTGCCGTCTGAACGACATCACCATCCAGGCGTGGTCTCCCTTCCAGGCCGGCTTCTTCACGGGTGTCTTCCTCGGCTCGCCGGAGTACCCCGAGCTCAACGCCGTCATCGACCGCCTCGCCGCCCAGTACGACGTCCCCGCCATCGCGATCGCGACTGCCTGGATCACCCGCCACCCCGCTCAGATGCAGGTCGTGCTCGGCACCACCAACCCGGAGCGCGTCGCCGGCGCCGCCCAGGGCTCCGAACTCCGGCTCACCCGGGCCGAGTGGTACGAGCTGTTCCGCGCCGCTGGCCACCTCGTTCCCTGAACCCGGACGCGGGGCACGCGGGCAGGGAGGGCTGTATGTCCTGTCGGCGTCCACGCGGACGATCGCTGGGAACAGCGTCTCGACGGGATGAGACTCGCACCGGGACGCGGATTCAGTCCGGGCTACAGGGATTTAATCCGCTCCTTCAGGCCTTGATGTCGCATTCTTCACGGCTCTAGTGTCTGGCTGTGGCGCTCGGCAGAGCGGAACGAGTGCTGCGCGAATCTGAACAGGTACGCGTTACGTGCGAATCGAGCAGCGGGAAACCACAGCCAGTCCTCGGCGCCTGAGAGTCGGCAGAGGAAGCTCCGATTCGGGATGGTCGAGATATTCGGGACATGGGAAGTATCGGCATCTTGGCTGACGGCCCGATCGTCGCGGGACAGCACCTGGAGGACCGTGGCCCCTACCGGCACCGTCTTCAGATATCCGGCGAGCACCGCTCACGAAGGAGACGTGAGAGGCCGTGACATCCGGAGATGGCGGTCACGAGGCGGCCACGCATTCGGAACGGCTGATCGCCGGACGGTACCTGCTGCACGACGTCCTCGGCAGGGGCGGCATGGGTACCGTCTGGCGCGCCCATGACCAACTGCTCGACCGGCCGGTCGCCGCCAAGGAACTGCACATCCTCACCACGGGCGACGAGGAGCACCGCGTACGGGTACGGCGCACCATCCGCGAGGCCCGCGCGGTCGCCCGGGTGCCGCATCCCCACGTGGTCGGAGTCCACGACCTGGTCGAGTCCGAGGACCGGCTGTGGATCGTCATGGAACTCGTCGAGGGCTCCTCGCTGGCCCACCGAATCGCCGAGGCCGGGCCGCTCACACCGCAGCAGACCGCCGCCGTCGGCCTGCAACTGATCGACGCGCTCGACGCCGTCCACGCCGTCGGCACCCTGCACCGGGACGTCAAGCCCGCCAACGTGCTGCTGCGTCGCGACGGCAGTGCCGTCCTCACCGACTTCGGCATCGCGACCCTCGACGACGGCGAGTTCCTGACGACCACCGGTGAGCTGATCGGCTCCGTCGAGTTCATGGCACCGGAGCGCGTGAAGGGGACGGAGGCCGGGCCGGCATCCGACCTGTGGTCACTGGGCGCGACCCTTGCCACGGTGTGCGGTGGCCAGTCCCCGTTCCGCAGGCCGGTAGCGCCCGCGACCATGCACGCGGTGGCGTACGAGGAACCCGTCCTGCCGGAGCGGCTCGGCCCGCTGCGCCCCGTCATCGAGGCGCTGCTGCGCAAGTTCCCGGACGAGCGTCCTTCGGCGGCTGCCGCGCGGTCCGCGTTGCAGGCCGTCGTGAACGGCGAGACGGACGCCGGGCTGCTGCTGCCGCCGGCAACCGTGCGGGAGCTCAGGCCTTCGGCCCCGCTGGCCGAATCGGACACGATGACCAGTATCCGGAGATGGCACGTCCCGGCCGGGGAACCCGTGCCGCCGGGGCGGACCACCGGGTCGTTCGACTCTCCGCAGTCGCAGTCGCAGTCGCAGTCGCAGTCGCAGTCGCAGCCGTCCCGCCGGGCGGGGCCGAAGCGGCTGTGGTGGGCGCTGGCCGGAACGGCCGTGCTGGTGGCGGGTGCCGTGGGGGGTCTCTTCCTCACCGGGACGCTGCCGCTCAAGGAGGACCCGAAAGCGAGGACGACCCGCCAGGTCGTCCAGTCGGCGGGCGGTTGGCAGCCGGTCACCGGAGTGTCGATCCAGCGGGGAGACCAGGTCACCGTGGAGTTCGTCTCCGGGGAATGGACCTCTGACTACCAAGAGCTGCCCATGACGGGGCCGGCCGGTTATGCCGCGAACACCGACAAGTCGCAGGGCGGGGCGAAGGCCTGCAAGATCAAGGGAACCGCTCCGTTCGCCACCCTGCTGGCCCGGCTCGTGGGCGAGCAGGAATTCCCGATCCACGTCGTCGGGCGGAGGCTTGTCTTCCGGGCGAGCGGCAACGCCGCCCTGCAACTGGGCATGAACGACGCCGCCGGCGTCTGTTCTGACGACAACAGGGGCACGATGACCGTGCAGGTGAGCGTCACGCATCAACGTTGACGGGCAATTCCGAGCTTCGCTCTGCTCCCTGAGCCGGGGCGCCGGCGTTGGCGTTGGCGTTGGCGCCGACACCAGCGTTGGCGTTGGCGTTGCCGGCGAGCGCAAGCAGGATCGGCCGGATTAATTCAATTGCCGTCCGGAATAATTGCATTGCCCGGAGGGTGGGACGAGAGTTCGCTTCGATGGAAGTGCCGGGCCTTCTGGGGTCATAGTCATGTGATGTAGCATCCGGCGAATGCATTGGTTCGCAACGTACGGGCGACGTCTCGCTGCACTCTGTGGAATTCTTGCCGCTTTCGGGCTGCTCGGAACAGGCTGCTCCGGGGCGTCGCTTTCACATGATCCCAAGACGGCGCACGCAGTTCCCCAGCCGCCGCGAGTTCAGCGTGCCATGAACTCCGGCTATTTCTCGGACCCGTATCCACTCGACACGTCGTCGACGTCGTCCGTGGCATTCTCCGGCACGTTCAAAGAGATCATCACCTGCAAGGGCGGCGTCACGTCCGGCTGCTTCAGCCCGGCGCCGATCTCGGTGGCGTTCGACGCGGCTCTCGCCGCGCGGGTGAAGGAGCACGGCCTCGATGTGCGGTCGACGAAGGCCCACCACATCACCCGGATGTCCGACGGGCACTGGGAGATGGTGCTCAGTTCGGAGGTCGTTCCCCACGGCCGTCCGCGCAGCGACCACTGGAACCTGATCATGCACGCGCACCCGGCGCAGCAGACCGGGACCGACACGGCACCGGAGCACTGGGTCGCCGACTCGGTGCTGGTCGGTTCGCTCGACCACAGTGAACCAGCCAACTACGACGGGAAGTACTTCGAGGACGGCGGACGTCTCTACCTGCTGTACAGCAAGAGCATCTCGACGGACCCGACCCGCTTCGGGATCGGCGCCCAACGCCTCGACACCCCCTCGCGGCCCGCGGACTCCGAGCCGGTCATGCTTCTGGACCCCTCGCCGAGCGGTGCGGCGGGACTGGCGTCCGAGAACTACTTCGGCGTCGGGCAGAAGAACGGCTTCCGCCTCGTCGAGACGGGCAACGTGTTCAAGATCGACGGCAAGTACGTGATGGTGTACTCGGTCGGCTCGTACCAGCGGCCCACCTACAAGATCGGCGTTGCCTACTCGGACACGTTCCTGCCCGGGGACGGGGGCACGTACCGCAAGATCCACCGAACCGACGCGAAGGGAGTGTGGGGGAGGCCCGGAGCCGATGAGGTCGACTACCTCCTGCAGGCGCAGAAGCCGAGCTGGCCGCACTACGTGCGCGACCAGGTGCAGGCACCGGGTGTCGGCTCACTCATCGAGAACGACCACACCTGGTATCTGTTCTTCGCCGGTTACGACCCGTCGGAGAAGCCCCAGGGCGACGACCAGACCTTCGCCGCCTCGCACCGCGCGCCCTACTTCCTGCCCGTACACGTGCGGATTTCGGATGACACCTCCGTCGCACAGGCCTCGGATCGCGAGCTGGCCTCGTGGATCGCACCGTAGGACGCAGCTCGCCTGCGCGCACAGCGCCCCGCCCCGTTCGCTCCGGATCGGGTTCAGCCGTCGCGCCGCTGCTCCGGCTGCTTGCGAGTCCGGAAGGACGCCTCCCTGCGGAGCCGGATCGTGCCCTCCTGGTGCGGATGCGCGGCGTCGCGGCTGTCCGTGTCCTCCGCGTGCGGGTGGACGGTCCCGTGCCTGTCCAAGTCCGGCCTGCGCACGGTGACCGTGTCCTCCGAGAGGGCTGCATCGGCGGGGTGCGGAGCCGGCGCCTGCCGCATGCCCGCGAACGGGTTGCGCCAGACGCGGGAGCGCGGCGTGCGCCAGCCGTACCGCAGAGCCAGCAGCCGCAGGCCGAAGGCGGACAGGACAGCGGCGACCGCGGTGCCGGTGTTCAACCTGTCGGTGTGGTGCAGCACGGCGACCGTGCCCGCGCCCGCGAGGGCCGGCAGCGCGTACAGGTCGCGGTTCCAGAGCAGCAGCGTCGGCACCTCCAGGACGAGGATGCTGCTGATCACGCCGCCGCCCACGGCGCTGGAGATGCCGAGAGTGGTGGCCGCCAGCAGGTTGAAGCCATGGGTGAGCGTCTTGATCGTTCCGGTGACGCTGAAGAGGCCGAGGGCGGCGGCGTCGAACAGCTCGTACCAGGTCTCCTCGTGCCTGAGCGGAGCGGTGAAGAAGACGGCCAGCGCGGTGATCAGCGGTGTCAGGAAGTACCCGAGGTCGGTGAAGGCGGCCGGGGTCACGCCGATGACCAGGTCCCGGAACACGCCCCCGCCCAGCCCCGCCGCCTCCGCGAGGACGATGGTGCCGAAGACGTCGCAGTCCTTGCGCACCGCGAGGTAGGCGCCGGACAGGGCGAAGGCGCAGATGCCCATCAGGTCCATCGCGTACTGGACGGTGCCGGCGAGCCCGTCGATGGGCATCGATGAGGTTCCTTTTCGATGGTGCGGAAAGAGCCCGGCGGCGGCGACCGTTTCGGACTCGGGACCCGGTGTTCCCGTACGAGCCGCCGCCACGAAATCGGTGAGCACAAGCGGCATGGCCATGGGCTAGCGCGTGCTGAGGCCGGATCAACCGAGCATGCGGGCCGCCGGCCGGCGGACACAAGGCAGGGAAACCGGGAGGAATTCCCTACGGCCCGGAACAAATCGCGCGGCGATCGGATGGGCTGCGTCCGTCCCTATTGGCGTACCTATCATTCGAGGCGGGGGCAGGAGGATCGCGGTGACGCGGTCGTCGTCACCGGCCAGGATCGGGGCCGGGTGGCGCAAGCACGTCGATGAGAATGGGAGTGGACAGTGATAATCCCCATGCACGGCGCCGCCGAGCGGGTGCTGATGGCGTTGCACGCCGGCGACGCGGTGGCCGTGCCGCTTCCCTCTCCGCTGCCCTACGCGGTCGTCGCGGCGGACGTGGGGGCCGTGAATCGCGCCAAGGGACGGCCGGCGGACCAGCCGTTGGGCCTTGTCACGCGTGGCATGGAGGACATCGCACCCCACCTCGCCATGGGCCCCGAGCACATCGCGACGGTGGTGCGGCTGTGCACCGAGGAACGGCTCAACGTCTTCGCGCCGCTGGTCGACGACGCTCCCGCATGGTTGGCCCAGAACCGTGCCCACACGGATGGGAACGTCGGCCTGATGGGTTCCTGGCTGCCCGAACTGCGGGACGTTCTCCTGGAGACGGGCCGCCTGTATGTCAGCAGTGCGAACCCGACGGGGAAACCCACGGCCGTGACGGCATCGGAGACGGACGGGGTGTTCGGCGGACGGCTGCTGGTCGTCGACGGCGACCACCTGCGCGACCCCGCCCGGAAGCACGGTTCCGCGACGATCGTCCGCGTGTCCGGTGACGGCGATCTCACCCTCGTGCGACACGGCGTCAACGACGAGGGGTTCGACGGCGACGAGGCCGCGTACCTGGCGGCCCTGCGCCGTCCCGCGGCGAGCCGGCCGTAGGACCGGCTGGAGCCGCTCGACCCGAACCCGCTCCCCTCGGCGCGGGGCACCCCGGAGCCGGGCATGCCGTCCGCCGGTTCGCGACGGCACGCCCGGCCCGGGGGAGGGCAGCGGGGCTCAGCCCGCCGCGGTGTGCCTCAGGCGGGCACCGCCTCCAGGACGGAGACCAGGGAGGCCGAGGGCGTCACGCGGTCGAGCCTGAGACCGGCCTCCTCGAACACGGCCTCGAACTCGGCGACGCTCCGCTCCCGCCCGGTCGACATCGTCAGCATGTTCAGGTCCATCAGCGGCTCCAGGCCCGGTTTGCCCACCCCGTCGACCAGGAGTTCCATCACCAGGACGCGGCCGGCGGGGTTGAGGGACGTCCGGCAGTTGCGGAGGATGCGGACGCAGGTGTCGTCGTCCCAGTCGTGCAGGACGAACTTCAGCAGGTGCAGGTCCCCGGACGGCACCTTGTCGAGGAAGTCGCCGCCGACGAAGGTGAAGCGGTCCGCGACACCCAGCGCGTCGGCCGAGGCGTCTGCCTCGTCCCTCACATGAGCGAGGTCGAGGACCTTCCCGGTCAGTGACGGATGCCGCTGCATGAGCGTCTGGACGAGGTTTCCGCCGGCGCCGCCGACGTCCACGGCGGTCTCGGCGCCGTTCAGGTCGATCACGTCGGCCAGCTGGTGGGCCAGGCCCCGCGTCAGGGCGGTCATGGCGTTGGTGAAGACGGTGGCCTCCCCCGGCTCGCCCGCCAGCCAGTCGAAGAACGGGGCGCCGAGCGTGGCCTGCGCGCTGGGCTCCCCGGTGCGTACCGCGTCGGCCAGGTGCCCCCACGGCAGCCAGTGGGACTCCGCGCTCCACAGCGCCAGGTCACGCAGGGACCCGGGGACGTCGGTGCGCAGCGTCTCCAGGAGGGACGTGCTCTCGAACCGTTCACCGTCGGTGGACGTGGCCAGGCCGAGGGACGTGCAGGCCCGCAGGAACCTGAAGGCCGAGCCGGGCTCCAGCGACTCCGCGGTGGCGACCTGGGCGGCGGTGGCTCCGCCGTCGTGGAGATGGTCCGCGATGCGCAACTCGGCCGCGGTCCGGACCACCTGGGTGACCCAGTATCCCGTGATCATCTGCATCATCCGGCCCGTGTCGCCGACGGGCGGCTCGGAGGAACCGGCTGCGACGAAGGGATGCTCGAAGAAGGTCATGCCATGTCTCTTTCGAATGTGGAACTTCGAATATGGAACTTCGAATGTGAAACCGAGAGGGTGCGGCCGGGGACCCGTTGCTCCGGCGCCATCCGCAGCCGCTCCGGCAGCCCGGACCGGATCCACGGCGGACGTGGCACTCGTGATATCCGGAGGCCCGCGGCAGCCGAGGACAGGCCCGGATCCCGGGAATGCGCGTGGTGGAGCCGGCCGGTGGCGCGCCGAACGCCTCCGGGGTGGGACCTCTCGGATTTCAGGTCGGAATTCAGGGGCGGGTTGCCACGAGATGCCACGCCCCGGTGAGGCACCCCGCCATGCCATTTTCGGTCGGATCACACAGGCACGAGCGGCGCACCGGGGTGGAAGAAATGCGCGCCACCCGGATAAAACCCGGCGTGGCCGGTAGCCGCCGACCGGCCCGTGCACGCCACCGCCCCCGGCAAGCGCCCACCCCGGCAACGTTCCCGTGGAACCGGGGGCCGTGCGCCGCACGCTCACACCGTGGCGAGAGTCCGCGGGCCGAGAGCCTGAGCCGGAACGCACGGAGGAGCACCCGCCCCGCCTTCTCGCGGTGCGAGACGGCCGAGTGCCGTGGGGCGCTGGGGGAGTGCCTGGCAGACGGCACCCAGGGCGGGGCCCGTCTCCGCCAGTGCCGCCGGGCGCAGGCTGATCCGGGAGCGCGGCCACGACAGGACGTGCTCCTCGAAAGCCCGCCTGATGGCGTTCATCAGGGTGGGGCCGGTCCGGATGAGCTCGCCGCCGATCACGATCACCCGGGGGCCGATGACATTGGACACCCCGGCGAGCACCCGGCCGACCTGGGCACCTGCCTCCTCCAGAACGGCAAGGGCGATACCGTCCCCCGCGCCGAGCGACGCGACGAAGCCGCTCAGGTCGTGTGCCGCTCCACCGGCCGCGCGGTAGGCGCCGAGCACGCCCGAGATGCCCGCGACCGTCTCCAGGCACCCGGTGCGTCCACAGGCACAGGGCGCGCCGCCCGGCACGACGGTGATGTGGCCCAGCTCGCCCGACACGCCGTGCGCACCGCGGTGCAGGGCACCGTTCACGATCAGTCCGCCCGCGACCCCGTGCGACAGGTGCACGTACAGCATGTTCCGTTCCCCTGCGGCGGCTCCCCAGGCCGACTCGGCGAGTGCGGTCAGCCGGCTGGTGGCCTCGACCCGTGCCACGGCCCCGAAGCGCTCCCGTACCAGGGACAGGACCAGCTTCCGGTCGGTCGCGTCGGGCGGCCGGCCCCCGGGGTCGGCCAGTCCCACGCCGACTGCCTTGAACGCACCGGCCGAGGGCGCCCTGCCGGTGAGAGCGACGGTCAGTCCCCACGCGATGTCCACGCGTCGCTCCCACGGCAGGTCCGGGCCGTGCGGTTCTGCGGCCGTCCGCGCCGCCTCGGTCCCGACGTCGTAGGCAGCCACCCTGACCTCGTGCCGGCCGAAGTCGACGCCGACCACGTGGTCGGCCGCGGGCGTGAGGTGGAGCCTCTCCGCCGGGCGCCCCCGCTTGCGCCGCTCGTCCTGGGGAACGGAGACGGTGAGGACACCGCCGTCCACGAGCGACGCCACGACGTCGTAGAGCGTGGTGCGCGACAGACCGCTCAGATCTCCGAGTTCGGCTCGGGTGAGCGGGCCTGACCTGCGCAACAGGTCCAGGACGCGTTCCTCGTGTTGTGCGCGTCGCGTAGCGCGTTGCATGGTCTTCGCTCCCGTCGAGTAACTCACGGAGCCCCCTCACTGTGCCTTAGGGGTCCTTGCACTATGAGCGTCCGATAGGGCGCGTGGTCTGGTGCCGTGCATCGCACGGCGCCGGAGAGTCCTTGATGGGGGTCCCCCCCGCTCGAGCGAAGTCGAGAGTGGGGGAGGAGCTACCAGGACTTTTCGGCAACGCGGCGAGGTGCGGCACCAGACCACGCGAGCCGGGCGGGCATAGTGCAAGGACCCCTTACGGGCGCGTGCCTGAGCACGGCTCAGCAGCAAAGCTACGAGGCCGCGAGCCGGCGGCAGAGGGTGAAAACAGCTCCAGGAGGGACACTTATTGCTCTTCGCGGCCCGGCCCCCGTCACCACGTCACAAGACCAGTACGAAGGCGGAAACGGGCCGGGCCGCACCCGCTGCCTCATGGGCGGACAGCGACGTCGGCGGATGTACCGTGGGGCCCGATCAGCCGCCCCACCCAAGCAGGAAGCACCGCCCATGAGTTCCATAAGCGTCGACGGCGTCCGGATGAACTACCACGTGACGGGGGACGGGCCGACGCTCGTCGCCCATCCCGGTGGCCCGGGCTTCGACTACGCCTACCTCCGCTCTCCGGAGCTGGAGAAGCGCTTCACCGTCGTCTACCCCGAGCCGGTGGGCACGGGATCGTCCGGCCGGCCGGCGGCCTACAGCCTCGACACGTACGTTCACTGCCTGGCCGCCCTCATCGACCACCTCGGCGAGCCGAAGGTGCATCTGCTGGGCCACTCACACGGAGGCTTCGTCGCCCAGCGGTACGCGCTGGACCACCCGGACCGGCTGGCCGGTCTGGTCCTCTCGCACACCTCCCCGGTCGCCGGCCCGGACTGGTGGGCCGCCGCGATGGCGGCGCTGAACGCCTACCCGGACGTCTACCCGGAGCAGCCCGAGGCGGCCGGCGTCCCGGCGGCGTTCCAGAGCGCGCTCGGCGCGGCCGGCGACGAGCAGGTCACGGCCCTGCTGCGCGAGGCGCTGCCGGTGTACTTCGCCGACTTCTGGGCCCGGCAAACCGAGTTCGCCGACTTCCTCGCGAGCGTGCGCATCTTCGCCGAGCCCGCCACCGCACCCGGCGCGGAGCCGTTCGACGTCCGCGGCAGGCTGGGGGAGATCACCGCACCGACCGTGGTGATCGCGGGCCGGCGCGACTTCATCTGCGGCCCCCGCTGGTCCGTGATGCTGCGGGACGGCATCCCCGGAGCACGGTTGACCGTGCTCGAACACAGCGGCCACTTCGGCCACGTCGAACAGCCGGCGCAGTTCACCCGCGCGGTCACCGACGTGCTTCTGAGCCAGTCGTGAGGCGGTCGCGGGGGACGCGGCCGATCTGCCGGGTGCCTCACCCATGCGCGAGTGAGCCGCCGGGGTCCGCAGCGCCCCGGCGGTCGTCGGCTCAGCGGCACCGGCCCCCCGCTCAGGCCAGCGGCACCAGCCGCACCGGGCCGAGCAGACCCGAGGGCATCGGATCCCACTGGTCCGGCGCTGTCGTGCGCCAGCTCATGTAGAAGTCGGTGCGCAGCTCGCCCCGCCGGGCCAGGTCCCTGACGCGGTTGGCCGCGAGGTTGGTGACGTCGACCTCCAGGACGTTCTCACCGTCCCGCAGCGCCCCCGCCACCGGCAGCAGGAACGGCAGGGCCCACGCCGTGCCCAGGTCCTGCCCGTTCAGCCGCACCCGCGCGCTCTCCCTGACATCGCCCAGGTCGAGGGCCCAGCCCGCCCCGTTCCCCGCGGCCTCCGGGGCGGTGAAGGCCAGGGTGTAGCGGGCCGTGCCGGAGAAGGCCGCCTCGGCGTCGCCCAGTTCGGGCCATGACACCAGCTCGGTGAGCCGGTGCGAGGGCGGCAGCGCGGGCCCGCCGTCGGTGAACGAGAGCGTCCACGCCCCGGAGAGCGGGTGCCCGTCGCCGTCCGCGATCAACGGCCGGTACCCGGGCCCGTTCAGCCGCCCGCGGTCGAAGGTCCGCAGGATCACCGACTGCCCGGGATCCAGCCGCAGCCGCACCTGGACACTCCCGCCGTGGCGGCGGGTCTCGGCGACCCCGTGGACGTCCCGCAGCGGATCGAGCACCCCGACGGCGTCCGCCGCGGTGCCCAGCGGGAACCAGCCGTCGACCCGCTCCGCCGTCACGTTGGCGAGGAAGTAGTGCCGGCCCCGCGCGTGCCGCCGCCGCAGCACGCGCAGCCCGGAGTCCGCGACCGGCTCGCGCGCCGCCGACGCGCCGGCGAGGGCGCGGTCCAGGTCGGTGTCCCCCGCGGCCACCACCACCCGGCCCGCGCCCACCCGGTACGTGCCGTCCCGGCCTCCGGCGGGGTGCGCCCGCAGCGCGTCCCGCAGCCGGGCGAACGCCGCCCGGCGCCCCGCGAGGTCGGCGAGGCCCGGCACGTCGGTGGGCAGGTCGCCGGCGAAGACGACGGTCGCGCCCGCCACCGCCAGGTCGTGCAGCTTCTGCAGGGTCGGCAGCGGCATCAGCTTCGCGCCGGGCACCACGACCACGGCGTACCGGGTGTGGGCGTTCGCCACTCCGGAGCCGCTGCCGTGGAACCGCGCGAGCTGCCGGTCCGACGCCCAGTCGAACTGCCAGCCGCGCGCTTCGAGGCCGGCCGCGATCCCGCCCGCGGCGGTCACCTGGCCGTACATCCACGGGTCGCCCTGCCACTTGTAGTCGGGCGTCAGCTCGACGTCCTCGGCGGCCTTCCCGAGGCCCGCGTCGGGCAGCGCCCACAGGTCGTGCTGCGGCCACAGGACGAGGACGTCGTTGCCGTGCGTGCCGCTCTGCAGGACGGACTGGCAGCGCGTGATGTACCCCGTCAGCTCGGGCAGGTCGTGCCAGAGGGTGTTGGCGGGCTTCAGCTCGGTCGACGCGTAGAACGAGAAGCCGGGCCATGGCGCGTCCTCGGGGGAGTACGCCGTGCCGTGGAAGACGACGTGGTTGACCCCGGCCGAGAACAACACGTCCACCAGTGGCTTCACCTGCGACAGCGACACGTGGTAGTGCTCGTCGCGCCAGGTGGACGTCTCCGCGCCCACCAGGTGCCCGCCCTGGTGGTGCGCCGGCGACGAGGCGAAGCGCCACACCAGCGACTTGGGCGGGGTGACCGTGCCCGCGCCCTTCCGCAGCCCCGGGATGTCGAGGGCTTCGGCGCCGAGGTACTCGGTCTCGGGGATGTCCGCGGCCCCGTAGATGTCCAGGAGGTTGGCGGGCGAGCCGTGCGCCTGATTGCGCACCAGCCAGCCCCGCTCGGCGCTCCAGCTGGCCCACGGCTCCGCGAAACGTTTCAAAAACAGGTCGGAAAACGTCTCCCTGACGTCCGACAGGACCCGGGCCCGGACATCGGCGTCCCCCACCGTGCCGAAGAGCTTCGGCAGGTGCGGCACGAGGTCGTAGCCGCGCAGCCGGGCGAACTCCGATACCGCGGCGGGCGTCCAGTCGGTGGCCTCCAGCTCGAACGAGTCGTGGAAGAGGGCCCGCACGCCGCGCGGCCCCTTGCCGACCGCGTCGCCGAAGTGGTCGAGGTGGTGGCGGATCGACGCCTCGTCGAAGTAGTCGGCCAGCAGCCCCTTGCCGCCGGGCCCGGCCCGCTCCACCCGCTTGAGCACCCACCCGCTGAACACCCCGGTGAGCTGCCAGTGCCCGTCCGGCGCGGTCCAGTCGAGGGTCCGGTCGGCGGTGACGTGCGCGGTGAGGTCGAGGGTCTCGCCGGTGCCGCTCTCGCGGGCCACCAGTGCGGCGAGCGGCGGCTCGGGCAGCGGCTGCATCGGCGGGCGCAGGTCGGGGCGGGAGAGCTTCTCCTCGTCGACGAGGCCGGGGTGGGGCGGCTGGACGGCGCGCACGGGAGCGCCGAGGCGCTCGCCGCCGGACAGCTCCCACTGCTCCGTGAGCGCGCGGCCCGCGCTGATCTCCGGGGTGATCCAGGGTCCGCCCATGGTCCAGCCGGAGCCGGTGGTCAGGTCCACGCCGAGCCCCAGGTCCCGGGCGTGTCGGGTGGTGGCGTCCAGGGCGTCGAGCCATCTCGCGTCCAGGTAGGGCAGGATCCGGTCCTCGTAGCCCTGGGCCTCGTAGATCGGCTGGATCTCGACGCCGCCGAAGCCGGCGTCGGCGAACTGCCCCAGGTGCGCCCGGAGTCCGGCCTCGGTCACGGTGCTGCCCAGCCACCACCAGCGGGTCCAGGGGCGCATCTCGTGGGTGAAGGGGCCCCAGTCAAGACCTGCTGCGGCAGGTGGCGCCGCCGCCTCGGCCGCGGCGCTGCCCAGGGCACCCGGCGCCAGCGCGGCGGCGGTCAGAACGGCTGATCCTCGAAGGACATCGCGGCGGCGGATCACGGTCCACTCCTCATCGACAGGGCGGCCCCGCCCCGGTCGCCACCGGCCGCGCGGAGGCGCACGCCACCGCCGGCCCACCGGCAGCGCAACGAACCGGCCAGGACCGCGCTCCAGAAGATCGCCGCTCGACCGTCGCACAGCGCGCGCCCCGTCACAAGACCCGTGCAACGTTTCAATACACCGCTCCAGGTGCGAGCGGGAGCCCGTCCGAAGGTCGGTGGCGGACGGTTCGGCCCGCTGGATGGATATCGTTTTACGGAATTTGTTAACCGGCGGTTTCCTGATGCGCGTGATCAGCGGCATCGACACCGCCCTGGGGGGCCTCGGGGGCAGGCTCACCGGCCAGCCCGTGTCCCGGCTGCTCGGCGGGGCCTTCCGCGGCAGGGTGCCGGTGTACGCGTCCAGCATGAGCCGCCAGACACCCGTTCGTGAGGAGCTGCGGCGGATCGGCGACGCCGTGGAGGGCTACGGCTTCACCGCCGCGAAGATCAAGGTCGGGGTGCGCAACGGCCGCGACGCCGAGCTGTGGAACGGCCCCACGGCACAGCTCGTACCGGCCGTGCGGAAGACCTTCGGCGATGCGTTCCTGCTCAACGCCGACGCCAACGGCGCGTACTCGCCCGGCGGCGCGGTCGCGGTGGGCCGCCGCCTTGAGGAGTACGGCTTCTACCACCTGGAGGAGCCCAACCCCAGCTGGGAGCTGGACGACATGGGCTACGTGGCCCAGCAGCTCGACCTGCCGATCGCGGCGGCCGAGCAGGAGTTCTCGCTGGAGATCGTCCGCCGCATGATCGCGGAGCGCCTCGTCGACGTGATCCAGCCGGACGTCTGCTACCTCAGCGGCCTCAGCCGGGCCCGCCGGGTGGCGGAGATGGCCGACACCGCGGGCATCCCCTGCACCCCGCACTCGTCGCTTCAGCCGCACCAGGGCGGCGAGGAAGCCGGTCGGCATCGGCACCCCGCTGCCCGGCAAGGTACCGCCGTCGGTGATCGAGTCCCTCACGATGGTCGTCGCCCGTGTGGTGGGCAACGACGCGACGGTGAAGTTCTCCCAGACGGGCAGCGTGCTGGAGCTCAACGTCATGATGCCGGTCGTGATCGACGCGGCCCTCCAGTCGATCGGACTCCTCGCGAGCGCGGTGCGGAACCTCACCCGGCAGTGCCTGCACGGCCTCTCGGCCACCGGCAAGGGCCCAGCCGACGTCCGCCGGAGCGTCATGCTGACGACGGCGCTCTCCCCGCACATCGGCTACCACGCTGCCGCGGCCGTCACCGCCGACGCGCTGGAGTCCGGTGACGAGATCGAGACGGTGGCCCTCAGGCACGGTGTCAGCAGCGAGCAGTTCGCCGTCTGGGTCGACCCGGTCGCCATGACGGGCGATCCGCGCAGGCCCGGCACGTTCTGAGCGGGTGGACCTGCCGGCGCTGCCCGCGATCTCTTGCTCATTCCGGGGTGTATTCCACGATGAGCTGGCGGCACTGCCGCGCGCGGTCCGCCAGTTCCCCACCTACGGTGGAGAGCTCATCCAGGTACAGGCGCACGTCAGTGATGGTGTCGTGATACCGGCCTCGTGACAGGAACACCTCGGTTGCTTCCGCCACGTTGTTCTCAGGTTCGAGGAGCAGCACCCGGAACAGGTCGAAGAACCCGGTCGTATTCTCCTGGGCCGTCACCACCGGGGAACCGAGCAGCTCGGTCCACCGTTCCGCACATGCCTCGGGTCCCGATGTCACCGTGTCCAGCAGCAGTTCTGCGAAAAGCAGGTGAGGATCGTCGGGTTTGGTCGCGGCAGCCAGTTCGAAGTCCTCCCGCGCACGTGGGTAGCGGCCTGCCTGTTGGTGTGCCTTCGCTCGCTCGATGTGGGCCGAAGCGTCCGTGGGGTTGAGAGCGAGGGCAGCGGTCTGGTCGGCGACGGCCTCGTCCAGGCGGCCTGCATGCCGGTGAGCCCTCCCTCGCTGAACGAGAGTAAAGGTGTTGGTGGGGTTGAGAGCGAGGGCGGCGGTGAAGTCGGCGATGGCCTCGTCGAGGCGGCCCGCTTGCCAGTGCGCGTCACCCCGGGCGTCGAAGGCCAAGGCGTCCGCGGGGTCCAGGTCGAGGGCAGCGGTCAGGTCGGCGACGGCTTCGTCGAGGCGGTCCGCCCACATGTGCGTCTCCCCCCGCTCGGTGAGGGCCAAGGCGTAGGCGGGGTCGAGGGCGAGGGCGGCGGTGAAGTCGGCGATGGCCTCGTCGAAGCGGTCCGCCAGCCGGTGCGCCCTCCCTCGGTGAACGAGGGCCAAGGCGTAGGCGGGGCTGAGGGCGAGGGCGGCGGTGAAGTCGGCGATGGCTTCGTCGAGGCGGCGCGCCATCCGGTGCGCGTGGCCCCGACAGACAAAGGCGAAGGCGTAGGCGGGGTCGAGGTCGAGGGCGGCGGTCAGGTCGGCGATGGCTTCGTCGAGGCGGCCCGCCATCCGGTGCGTCTCCCCCCGCTCGGCGAGGGCCGAGGCGTGGGTGGGGTCGTGGTCGAGGGCGGCGGTGTAGTCGGCGATGGCCTCGTCCAGGCGGCGCGCCTCCCGGTGCGTGTAGCCCCGCTGAACGAGGGCCAAGGCGCGGGTGGAATCGTGGTCGAGGGCGGCGGTGTAGTCGGCGATGGCCTCGTCGAGGCGACCCGCTTCCCGGTAGGCGTGGCCCCGACCGACGAAGGCCCAGGCGTCGGTGGGGTTGAGGTCGAGGGCAGTGGTGAAGTCGGCGATGGCCTCGTCGAAGCGGCGCGCCAGCCGGTGTGCCTCCCCTCGCAGAACGAGGGCCAGGGAGTCGGCGGGGTCGAGGCCGAAGGCAGTGGTGAAGTCGGCGACGGCCTCGTCGAAGCGGCCTGCGAGCTGGTGCGTGTAGCCCCGACAGGCCAAGGCCCAGGCGTCGGTGGGGTTGAGGTCGAGGGCAGTGGTGAAGTCGGCGATGGCCTCGTCGAAGCAGCCCGCCACCCGGTGCGTCTCCCCTCGCTGAACGAGGGCCAGGGAGTCGGTGGGGTCGTGGTCGAGGGCAGTGGTGAAGTCGGCGACGGCCTCGTCGAGGTGGCCGAGCGAGCGGTGGACGTCGCCCCGGTAGGCCGAGGCCTGATGGTTGTGCGGGGCGGCGGCGACGGCGCGATCGAGATCGGCGAGAGCTTCCTCGCCGCGCCCCGCCAGGTAGAGGCGCCGACCGCGGTAGGTGTGAACCCAAGCCCGGGCGGTGGGCGTCAGCTGGGCGTGGGTCAGCAGGGCGGTGAGAGAGGCGAGGCTGGGATCGTCGTCTGCCGCGGCGTTCTGGAGGCGGTGCGCCCAGGCGAGGAGAGTGGGATCGTCCGTGTCGCGAGCTGCTTGTTCCCAGGTGTCGGTCCACCGTCGCAGTACCGGCACGTCCTGTCCGGCGGCATGAGCGGTCTGCTCCAGGGCTGCCTCGATTTCGGCTGCGGGGTGCGCACACAGCCGGTGGAAGGTCTCGGCCAGGCGGTGCTGGCGCCACCGGGGATCGCCCCACCGCTTCGCTTCGGGGATGCCCTGCTCAGCGTCGGTTCGCCAGGCGAGGTGTGCGTCGGCGAGGCGGAGGTGTGCCGTGGCCCACTGCTCGGGCGAACGGGTGCGCTCGCGGCGCACCATGCTCGCCCGTACCACTGCGTGGTACTGCTTGAAGTCGCCGTGGCCGCTGACGAACGGCTGCCCGCACAGCCACCCCCACAGGCCCTGTGCCTCCGGAGGTGCGGCGGCGGCGAACACGTCCTCGTTCAACTGCGGCGCCAGCGCGCACGCCAGCACCGCGTCCCGCTGCCGCGGATCGCCGATCCACAGCACGAAACGCTCGACGGCCGCGTCCACGGCGTCTCCGCCCTGGTCCACGACCTCGGCGGTCGTGGGCCGTGTCAGCGCGCAGAGTTCCACGAGCAGTGGCAGCCCCATCGAGAGCTGGAGCACCGCCTCCACCGCCCCGGGCTCGGTCACCCCACGTGCGGCGAGCATCGCCCGTGTCTCGGCCTCCGTGAACACCTCCAGCGGAACATCCGCCACCACGGCCCGCAACGGCGCCCAGTCCCGCTCCGTGAGCTCGTCACGCCCCGCGAGCACCACCATCACGTTGGCCGGCAGCAGCCCGAAGGCGTCCTGGAGCAGATCGCGCAACCACCCGTCCAGATAACGGTTGGTCTGCTCCCAGGTGTCGAAGAACAGCACCACCCACCGGTACTGGTCGCACAGCCGGTCCAACTCGGCGACGAACGCCTCGCTGAGCGCGGCCACGTCACCCCCGCGCTTCCGACGCCCCCTGGCCCCGGCACTTGCCCGCAGCCGATCCAGCCCCTGCGCCGCGGCCTCCGGATTCGCCATGGCGGCCACCGTCGAGGCTCCGGGAATCAACGACACCGCCCCCAGCGTGGCCTGTGCCACCAGCCGGCTCGACAACGACGCGCCGGCTTCGGCCGCGCCGGCTTCCTCTGCTGACGCCGACTCGGTGGCAGCCTCCTGCTCCCGGCGGAACTGTTCGGCCGCTCGGTCGAACCCCTTCAGAGGGCCCGCCTCCTCTGCCAGCTGCCGGACCACCTCCGACAGTGCCTGTGGTACGCCGTTGACATCGTTCTCGTCCACCAGCGCGGTCACCACACCCGCCCGCCCAGCTGCCTCCCGCCACTGCCGCAGCAACGTGGACTTCCCCACCCCGCCGACCCCGCGCACATGGAACAGGAAATCCGCCGGATCCCCCTCCGACAGCGGATCCCTCGCCAGGTTCTCCACGAACAGTGACAACTGCGCACGCCTGCCCACGAACTGTGTCAGCGCACGCTTTCGAATCAGCTCGCCACGCGATGGACGCTCACGACCCGATCCCGACATGCCATCGCCCCCTGCTGCCCTGCCTGCCGCGCGCCGCGTCACGCCCAAGAGTATGGCGGGGGTGCGGGGAAGTGCGGGGCGCCGCGGCCGACTTCGAGCGCCGCCTTCTGAGTCCCCCGTAGGGTGCGGTGGATGACCGATGCATCCATCGTTCCGGGGAACCCCGATCGGCGCGGCCCAGGCCGGTATCTGTGGTGGCTGATCGCCTGCCAGCGTGGCCGGTGCGCGGCCGGGGCGGCGTTGGGCAGCGCGTGGATGGTTGGTCTGACGCTGCCTCCCCTCGTGCTCTCCCATGCGCCCGCGGCGGGCGCGGACGCACCCGGACCGCCCTCCGTCCTGCGCGATCCGGCCTCCGGCGTCGAGGTCGCGCCCGGCAAGCTGACCGCGCTGGTCAGCGCCCGGCCGTCGGAGGCCGCGGCCGTGATCGACCGCCTCGGCCGGTTCACCGGCACCGCGGCGACCTGGGGCGGGGTACGGCTCGACGGCATCGCCCTCGAACAGGTCCGCGACCGCATCCTGGTCGCCGACAGCGAGGCCGACCTGTTCGCCGGCACGCTGCGCGAGGTGGTCGCGGGTCGCCGGGAACGGAGCGAGGACGCCCTCGCCGGGGCCGTCCGCGCGGCCATGGCGGACGACATCGTGCTCGGCCTGCCCGACGGGCTCGACTCGCCCATCGACGCGCGGGGCCGCAACCTCTCCGGCGGCCAGCGCCAGCGCGTCCGCCTGGTAAGGGCACTACTGGCCGATCCCGAGGTACTGCTGGCGACCGAGCCCACCTCGGCGCTGGACGCGCACACCGAAGCGGCCGTCGCGGCCCGGCTGCGCGCCGTGCGCGACGGCCGTACCACCGTGGTCGCCAGCACCTCACCGCTCCTGCTGGACCGGGCGGACGTCGTGTACTACCTCGTCGACGGCCAGGCAGCCGCCGCCGGAAGCCACCGGGAACTCCTCCGAGGCCAGTCCGGCTACCGAAGGCTGGTCTCGCGCGGCGCGGAGGGCGAGACGGACCCGGACGGAGACGGACAACCGCCCCGGCAGGCCGCCCGATGACCGCCCGCTCGGGGCAGGCGGCCGGGCAGCTCCCCGTCGCAGAGCCGTCCCACCTGCGCCGTGCCGCGCTCGAACTGATCCGCCTCGACACACGCGCCTTCACCGGTCTGATCGCCCTCAACGCGCTGGCGGTCGGCGCCGGCCTCGCCGGCCCGTGGCTGCTCGGCCGGATCATCGACACCGTCAGGGCGGGCGGGGGTGCGACGGCCGTGGACCGGTTCACGCTCGCCATCGTCGTGTGCGCGGTGGCCCAGCTGGTGCTCACGCGCTACGCCCGGTTGGTGGGGGACCGGTTCGGTGAGCGGACCTCGGCGCGGGTGCGGGAGCGGTTCGTCGACCGCGTGCTCGCGCTGCCGGCATCCGTCGTCGAGCGTGCCGGAACGGGCGATGTGACCACCCGCGGCAGCACGGACATCGCGTCGGTCGCCGTCACCCTGCGGGACATCAGGCCGGACATGCTCATCGCCGCGGTGCAGGCACTGTTCGTCCTCGGCGCGGTCTTCGCCCTCGACCCGCTGCTCGGCGCCTGCGCGGTCGTGGGCCTGAGCGGCATCCACTTCGCCGGCCACTGGTACCTGCGCCGGGCGCGCCGCGCCTATCTCGCCGTGGGAGCCGCCAATTCTGTGCTCGCGGAGCTCGTGGCGACCACGGCCTCCGGCGCGCGCACCGTCGAGGCCTTCGGGCTCCAGCAGCAACGCATCACCGCGTGCCGGGCGGCGATCGAGAGGTGCCGGCGCACCCGGATGAGAACGCTGTTCCTGCGCAGCGTGCTCCTCCCGTCCGTGGACGTCTCCTACGCCGTTCCGGTGGTCGCCGTGCTGCTCGTCGGCGGCGTGCTGCACGACCACGGCGCCATGAGCCTGGGCGCGGTCGTCGCCTCCGCGGTGTATCTGCGGCAGCTGTCCGCCCCGCTGGACACGATCCTCCAGCGTCTGGAGCAGTTGCAGAGCAGCAGCGCGTCCTTCGCCCGGATCGAGGGGCTGGCGCAGGTGTCCCGGGCCCCCGCGGGCACCTCCCGCGCCCCCGCCGACGACCGCATCGAGGTGACCGGCGCCCGCTACGGCTACGACGGCGGCGGCGACGTGCTGCACGGCATCGACCTGACCGTGCGGGAGGGCGAACGGCTGGCGATCGTCGGCCCTTGCGGCGCGGGCAAGTCCACCCTGAGCAGGCTGCTCGCGGGCATCGACGCACCCCGCACCGGAACGGTGACGGTCGGCGGTGTCCCGATCCGCGACCTCGGCCCCGACCTGCTGCGCCGGCAGGTCGTCCTGATCACCCAGGAACACCACGTCTTCCTCGGCACGGTCCGCGACAACCTGCTGATCGCGGCGGAGACCGCCACCGACACCGAACTCCACGCCGCCCTGGCCGCCGTCGGTGCCGAGTGGGCCGACGAGCTGCCGGACGGCCTGGACACCGAGCTGGGCGCCGCGGGACATCGGCTCGACGGCGCGCAGGCGCAGCAACTCGCCCTGGCGCGCTTGGTGCTGGCCGATCCGCACACGCTGATACTCGACGAGGCCACCGCACTCCTCGACCCGCACACCGCACGCCACACCGAACGCGCGCTGGCCGCCGTACTCAAGGGACGCACCGTCATCGCCGTCGCGCACCGCCTGCACACCGCGCACGACGCCGATCGGATCGCCGTGATGGACAGCGGCCGCATCACCGAACTCGGCACCCACGACGACCTCGTGACCTCCGACGGCGCCTACGCCGCGCTGTGGCGGTCATGGCACGGCGAGCGGCCGTCGTAGGGCCCCTTGATCCCCGGCAGCCTGAACCGCGGACGGTTCAGGCTGCCGGGCCGAATCCGATGCTGTCGCGTCCTGCCCGGCCGAATCCGATGACGTCGGGTCCTGCCCGGCCGAATCCGATGGCGGTGAGCCCTGTCCGGCCCTCCTCCAGCAGACGGCGGACGACCTCCGCGATCGGCCTCCGGGCCTCATGCGCTCCGCGCGACCCCGCTGACCCGGCCTCCGTTCGCGAAGAAGGACGCCTGCAACCGGTCGAATCGGCCGCTCGGGCGGGCACCGCCGACCGCGACGGTGACGGTCGCCGACTCGCCCGGCGCCAGTGACGCGACCACCGGCACGGGGAACGCGTTCGGGTCGGGGCCGTCGACCGAGGGAGCCTCGTCCGCCGTCCGGGCACCGTCGGACCAGAGCAGGGAGCCGAGCCGGACGTCGTTCGCGGGGCCGGAGCCCCGGTTGGTGACCTCCACCTGCCAGGTGCCCCTGCCGTGGCTGGTGCCGTGGCTGGTGACGCGGCCGCTCAGGCGTGCGGGCCGGGCCGGCCCGTCCAGCTCCAGGACGACGGTGTCCCAGCCGAACCCGTCGGAGACCGGCTCGACGGCGTCCGGCCCGACGCCTCCTCCGTTGGTGAAGGTGATCGTGTTGTCGCCGGCTTTGAGGAGCGACGCCGGGAAGGTCAGGACGCCGAGACCGGGGAAGCCGCTGCGGTCGGCCTGGCGGCCGATGGTGGAGTCGTTGTGGGCGGGCAGCGAGCCGGTGATGCCGGTGGCGGTGCCGTTGACCGCCACGGTCGGCGGTTTGCCCTGCTGCATGGACGACGACACCGTCAGGTATGCCGTCCCCTGTGGCGCTTCGGCCAGCGGGAAGTGGATGGTCCAGGTCCCCGCGTTCACCTGGGCGTAGTACCAGTCGGTGGGCTCCCAGCTCTTGCCGATGGTGAAGTCCAGGCCGCCTGGGATGAGCGACGGCTTCTCGTACGACCGGGGCATCGGGCGCGCCGGCGACTTCGTCGCGAGGGCGTACTCGCCGCCGGTGCGGTCGGCGCGGCCCAGCTGCCACAGGAACGTGCCGCGCTCCTCCGGTGTCCAGGTGAGGGGCGGGAGCACATGGTGGGAGCCGTGGAAGGTGAGCCCCGTCTGCTTGTACTGGCCGGTGATCGAGCCGTCGGCGGCGAAGACGTAGAGGGTGTAGGTGCCGGGGTCGCTGGTGCCGGGCTTCCAGGCCGGGGGGATGCCGGGCAGGGTGAAGGAGCCGTCGGCGCGGGTGCGCACGAAGTAGGTGGGCTCGTGGATGGTGTAGACGTCGGCGCCGTCCGCGAGGGACTGGGTGGTCAGCAGCACCCACAGATTGCCGGCCGGCCGCCCGTCGGCGATCCGGATCCGCCCGGACACCTCCGTGCGCTCGGCGGGCGCCGGGTACAGCGCGTCGCTCACCCAGGCGGATCCCGAGCGGTTGGCCGCGATCTCCCGCCGAGCGGTGTCCGCCGCCTCGTCGATCATGCGGTCGGGGTCCTGCGGGTCCCCGACGGTGAGGTACGTGAGCCAGGGGCCGTACAGCCGCCGGTATCCGGCGGGCAGGGCGTAGCTCGGCAGGCCGTAGTGGTTGACGCCGAAGTAGTTGAGGATCAGCGCGTCCTGGTGGATGGCCAGGTCCTGCCGCTGCGGTCCGACGCCGTAGAACCCGGCCAGCGTCTCGTCGGACACGCCGCTCAGCGGTGTGAACCAGACGCCGAAGCCGTTTCCGAAGTGCCCGAACATCGGGTTCTGGTAGTGGTACAGGCTCCAGTTGTACTTGGTGTACACCTCACCCGGCTTCAGGCCGCCGGCGTTGTTCTCCGGGGAGGGCAGATCGGGGTTGTTGACACCGTCGACCTCCCACGTCTCGTCCTGGATCGATTTCTGCGTGGCGAGGTAGGCGTACGTGGGCTGCTGGCCCTTGCCGCGCTCCCAGTTGAAGGCGTGGTCGAAGACGGCGCGGTCCCAGCGCGTGTTCATCCGCACCTCGCTGATGGAGGTGGCGGCGGTGGCGGTGAGGATGTTGTAGCCGTACAGGCCCCGCACGCCCGCGCGCATGATCAGGTGGTGCTCGTGGCGCAGCGGGTCGCTGGTGACGTCCGCGAACACCACCTCGGCCAGGTCGTGCGCCAGCCGGACGACCCGTATCTCGGTGCACACCAGGCGGGACTTGCCGCCGGCCGCGTCCACGTAGAAGGAGTGCTGGCGGTCGGGGTCGCGGGGCTCGACGCCGTTGAGGTTGCGGGCCAGTTCCGTGCCGTTCACGACCACCGAGGTCGCGGTGATCGAGACGTCGTTCCAGCCGGTGACGACCCCGCCCTGGGCGTCGTCGCGGCCGAAGGCGAACCGCGCCAGGCCGTTGTCCAGCACCACCTCCCCGACCTGTGCCGGGAAGGAGTACGTGCCCACCTCGGCGGGCTTGCCGTCGAGCAGTACCCGTACCTGCCCGCCGCCGACGGCGGCACCGGTGCCGCCCGCCGCCCCCGCGGCCTCGGCGGACGCGGCGCCCTCCGTGCCCCAGACCGTGGCCGCGGCTCCGGCGCCGATCAGGCCGAGCGTGGAACGACGACTCAGATGACTTGGCTCCCAGGACATCACGGAACTCCTCGTACTGATGGCGATCAGGAAGGACGGACGAGCGGGCCGAGCGGGCCCGGGGGTCTCGCCGGCGGGCGCGTTCCAGCGCGGTGCCGTCCGGCGGGCGAGCCGGCAGGTCCGCCAGGCGAGCCGGCGGGTTCGGCAGGCGAGCCGACGGGTCCGAGGCGGACGATCGGCCGGTGTGATGCGGCCGCAGGTGGCGATTGAAACGTATGAAGCAAGCGCTTTCGAGCCACAAGCTAGCGAGTGGGTGCCCGGAAGGGAAGGGGTGCGTCAGGGGATGCCGAAAGCCCTTGCCGAACGGGTCGGGAACGGGCCCGGAGCTGCGCGGACACCGAGCCGCCGCCAAGTCTCCCGCCAACACCGCAGCTCAGACGCCACCTTGGGGAGTCGTTCGGACGGTGGTCGCGGAGTTGCGTCGTCTGGAGTGCGGAGGCGGACGCGCGTGACCGTGTGTCGGCCTCCGGGGGCGGGCGGAGGGTGGAGGCCCGGCGGCGGCGCCTTGAAACGATATGGATCGGCCCGGGGCCTCACCTGCTGGTCGGTGCCCGGCGCGGCCCGTGGTCGAGACCTCCCCTCCGCGTGCCTCCCGGCGGGATCTGTGGGGTATGCATCGTTTCAAAAGCGTGCAAGGACAGATGTTGACTTCTCGCCGGTTGCGCACAAAGCTGCCCTCGTCCGCAACTGCACCGGCCCGCACGGGAGGAGGGTGGCAGGCGGCCGAGGACCAGCCGGTCACCCTTGGCTCACCTGGGCAACACCCTGTGACGGCCGGTCCCGACGCGCCATCCGCGGCGTCGCGCACAAGGCTCCCCGCCGCTGTCCTGATCGGGCTCGCGGAGGCCGTGGCCGCCCGATCGGCAGCTCCAAGAATGCAAAAATCGATTCAACCGGGGTCGTTGACACCCGGGGCGCGCGGCCGTAGCTTCCCAGGCGGTATAAGTCCGTGAGCCGCATTCATGTAGTTGAACCACACTCGCCGGGCATGTGCGCCATGCCCCTGTCCGGCACGCGTGGCCGGGGTTCGGCGTCCCGGCCGCCCCGGCGAACCGTCCCGTACGTCGTCGGTGCGCAGCAGGCCTCGGCAGGAGGGGGTTTCGCATGCATCGCGCGATGATCAGCGATGTCTCGGTACGGGTCTTCAGGACCACCACGAAGCTGGCACACGACTCCGACGGCCACGCCCACCCCGGCGAACCGCGCTCCGTGACCCGGGCCCTGTTCACGCTCACGGACAGCGAGGGCCACCAGGGCCACTGCCTGGCCCGGGAGGCGCACGTGAGCGAGGCACTGCTGGGTGCCTACGTGCGCCCCGTGCTGCTCGGCCAGGACCCGTTCGACCGGGCGCGCCTGTGGGAGGCCCTGGCGCGCTGGCAGCGCGGCAGCGAGGGACAACTCGGCGACCGGACCCTCGCGGTGGTCGAGCAGGCCCTGTGGGACCTGGTCGGCAGGCGCCTTGGGCAGCCGGTGTGGAAGCTACTGGGCGGCATGCGGGACAAGGTGCCCGCCTACGGCAGCACGATGTGCGGCGACGAGATCCCCGGGGGCCTGTCGAGCCCCGAGGACTACGCCGCGTTCGCCGAGAAGCTGGTGGCGGACGGCTACCACGCCGTCAAACTGCACACCTGGATGCCCCCGGTCTCCTTCGCTCCGGACGTCGCCATGGACATCCGCGCCTGCGCCGCCGTGCGGGAGGCGGTGGGCCCCGACGTGCCCCTGATGCTGGACGCCAACCACTGGTACAGCCGGGCCGAGGCCCTCGAACTGGGCCGCGCGCTGGACCGCTTGGGCTTCCACTGGTACGAGGAGCCGATGGAGGAGCACTCCACGCAGTCGTACCGCTGGCTGGCCGACCAGCTCGACACCCTCGTGATCGGTCCGGAGAGCGTCGGCGGCCGGTTGCAGGCCCGGGCCGAGTGGATCACCGCCGGGGCCTGCGACATCCTCCGGGTGGGCGTGCCCACCGCCGGCGGGATCGCACCGGCGCTCAAGACCGTGCACCTGGCCGAGGCGTTCGGCATGGACTGCGAGATGCACGGCGGCGGCGCGGGCACGCTGGCCGTGCTGGGCGCGGTCGCCAACAGCAGGTGGTACGAGCGCGGCCTGCTCCATCCCCACCACGACTTCGACGAGGTGCCCCCGCACCTGCTGCGCGCGCCCGACCCCATCGACTCCGAGGGATACGTCCACCTGAGCACGGAACCCGGGCTCGGCGAGAGCCTCGACCTCGACCACATCACGGCGGAGACGGTGCGGTCGTGGTGACCGGCCCGCCCCCGGCCGGGAGCGCTCGGCCCGGCCATGCGGGCGCGACCTGCCGGCGCTGAGACGGCGATCCCGGCAGCCCAGCGCTCCACACCGACACTCCCCGTCCGCCCCTGCCCACCGTCCGCCCTGGCCCACGACAGCCTCCGACCCCGTTTCCCGAGCGTCAGGCCCCCGAACCCCCCTGCCTGACACCTCCGAACGCAGCCCCGCTCCCGCCCCGCACCGGCCCTTCCGGACGGGGCCCCGCACCCGCCCCTCCCGACGTCCTTCTCACCTCCGGACCCCTGCATCCATCATCCGGACCTCCGGCGCTCCGCGCCGGCGCACAGCCAGGAGAACCCGCATGGACACTGAGACCAACGCCGTCTCACGGCGCACCGCGCTCGGCGCGGTGGGGGCGACAGCCGCGGGCGCGGCGCTGCTGGCGGGCGGCGGCAGCGCCTTCGCCGCACCGGCCGTATCCACCACCGCGGCCGGCGAGCCGGCGGCCGAAACCACCGGTGGCCCGGTCAGGCTGCTGCTGAACGGGGCGCCCGCCACCACCGGCAGCCACGGCTTCCCCGACGAGGTGGACACCGTCGTCCTCGACAACGGCCTCGTGCGGTTCACCTTCGGCCGGGACGACCTGAACGGTGTCTACTCGGGATACACGGGCGTGTCCGTCGCCGCCGTCTCGGTGGTGGTGGACGGCGTCGAGCTGGGCCACCACCTCAACGGGTCCAAGCCCGTGGACGACGGCAGGGCGCCCTCCTTCTACGTGGACGACCGGGGCGGCAAGACACGCCTGATGTGCACCGAGGTGCGCGTGCTGAGGGTCGGTCCCGACCTGGTGGAGGTGGCGTTCGTCGACAGCACCAGCACCCCGCTCCACCACGAGCACCACCTGATCATGCGGCGCGGCCGGCGGGGCGTCTACGGCTTCGACGTGATGACGGCGGCCGAGGCCACCACGATCAGCGAGGTGCGCCTCGTCAGCCGCTGGGACCGCACCGTCTTCGACCACTCCTTCAACTGGGAGCGCGGCAGCGGCCAGCAGCCCACCTACGACTACCTGAACACCCAGGTCAAACTGCAGGACGAGACGTGGCGCGTGGACGGCGTCAACAACAAGGACCTGGCCGCGCCCGACAGCAACTCCGGCAACCTGCCGCCCGGCACCGCCTACAGCAAGTACGAGTGGAGCCTCTACCACCACGAGAACCCGATGTTCGGGCACTACGGCCACGGCTTCGGGGTGTGGTTCACCCCACTGGGCGGTGTCACCGGCGACACCCTGTGCGCGTTCTACGGCGTGGGCCCCACCCACCAGGACCTGGCGATCCACCAGGACGCCACGATCCTCAACTACTTCGGCGCCAACCACTACGACCTGCCCGGATACGATCTCCCCGCCGGATACACCCGGCTCTACGGCCCCTGGTACACGTTCTTCACCACCGCGGACGAGAACGACCCGGGGACGCTGATATCCGACGCGGCGGCCACGGCCCGCGCCGAGATACGCGAGAACCGGGCGGCGGCGGACTGGATCGACCACCCCCTCTACCCGGGCGCCGCCCAGCGCACCACGGTCACCGGCCGGCTGGCGCTGAAGGACGGCAGACCCGCCGGCGGCTTCTGGGTGCTGCTGTCCACGCAGGATGCGGACGACGTCTACACCATCCACGAGCCCACCTACTTCGTGCGCACCGGCGCGGACGGCTCGTTCACCCTGCCCGGCATCCCCCCGGCCTGGAAGCCCGGCACCAGCGACCCCGGCACGTACACCCTCTACGTCTTCGCCGCCGACGGATCCGTCACGGAGCAGTACAAGCGGACCGGCATCACGCCCGCAGGGCGGGCGCACGACCTCGGCACGCTCACCTGGGCACCCGCCTCCACCGGCACGTTCCTGTGGCAGATAGGCCGCTCCGACCGGACCGGCGGCGAGTACGCCCTGGCCACCCACCCCGTGGAACGGGACCACCCGCGCGACTACGACAAGCCGTCCCGCATCCCGGGCGACCTGACGTTCACCGTCGGCGAGAGCTGGGAACCGGCCGACTGGTACTACGCGCAGACCAGCCCGGGCACCTGGACCGTGCGCTTCAGCCTCGACCGCGTGCCGGCCGGGACGGCGGCGCTCACCGTCTCCTCGTCGATGCAGGCCGGCAGCGCCCCCACCGTGGCCGTGAACGGGTCCACCGACGGCATCACCGGGAGCCTGTCCGACAGCGACGGCCACGACGGCAACGGCCTCGGCGGCACCATCGGCCGCCAGGCGGACCGCAGCGGCCGGCGGCGCGTGAACGTGCTCACCTTCCCCGCCTCGATGCTGCGCGAGGGCGCCAACACCCTTGAGTTCACCCGGGGCGCGAGCATCCCCGCCGGGGACGGTCTCGGCTGGGACACCCTGCTGCTGGAGGTGGCACCCGCCGACCCGGCCGCCGCCCCCGCGGCGGCGAGGCTCAAGGCCGAGGTGGTGGGCCTCGCGGGGAGCCGGGACGCGGTCACCTGGACGGTGCGCCTGCGCAACACGGGACGCGGCACCGCGCACGACGTGCGGCTGACGGGGGTCCGGCGGCAGGCGCGGTGGGGCGGCGGCGAGCCCCTCGCGGTCGCCGATCGCGACCCGGCGCTCTTCCCGGTGCCCGTGACGGCGACGCTGGCGCCCGGTGCGTCCACCACCTTCCGGGTCACCGCCGCGCCGCCGCGGGAGCCCACCGCCGACCCCCGTTCGGTCGTCCTGGCGCTCAGCGCGGACGGCGGCCGGGCCACCACCACCGCCTCCGCCCGGACGGCCACCTGGCCGTGGGCCGCGAAGAACTGACACCAGAGGAGTCGTGCCATGAGAAGTCGTGCCATCTGTGATCTGGCGAGGGGACGCCCCGCTTCAGCGGGGTGGGGAATCGCTTTCCTGGCTTGTGGTAATTTGGTTCTGCCCCGAAAGGGGCCGGTTCGGGCTGGACCGCAACCCTCGGGTTGGAAGCCCCCCTCCTTCAGGTGGGGGAGCGGAGTCACGAGAATCCGGGTCGCACCAGAGCGCCGCCGCCCCCGACTGCTGACCGCCATCACCGTGGCCACCGCCGTGGCCGCGTCGCTCACCCTCACCGCGTGCGGCGGGGACTCCGGCGAGTCCTCCGACGGCAAGGTCCACCTCAGCTTCTCCTGGTGGGGCGACAGCTCGCGCGCCAAGTCCACCGAGGCCGCCATCAAGGTCTTCGAGAAGGCCAACCCGAAGATCGAGGTGAGCACCCAGTACGCGCAGTTCGGCCCGTACAACCAGAAGCTCGCCACGCAGATGGCCGGCGGCGGGGCCCCCGACCTCATCCAGATCGACTGGGGCAACCAGAGCCAGTACGCCCGAAGCAACACCCTGCTCGACCTCGCCTCGGGCCCCGCGAAGGCCGACTTCTCCGGCCTCGACCCCAAGTTCGCGAGCAGCGGCAAGGACGGTGACAAGCAGGTCGCGGTGCCCTTCGGGCAGACCGCGCAGAGCTTCGTCGTCGATGAGACCAAGCTCAAGTCGCTCGGCGTGCCGGTGCCGAAGCCCGACTGGACCTGGGACGACCTGGCGGACTTCGGCAAGGCCGTGCACGACAGGTCGGGCGGCAAGCTCTCCGGCATCTCCGACCCCGGCACCACCTGGGCGGCGTTCCAGTCCTGGCTGTACCAGCAGGGCAAGGACCTCTACACGAAGGACGGCAAGCTGGGCTTCACCCAGGCCGACCTGGAGGGCTTCTGGAACCTCTGCACCAGCCTGCGCAAGTCAGGCGCCGCCACCCCGGCCAACCAGACGGCCACCCTCGCCAACGGCCCCGCCGAGGACCCGCTCGCCAAGGGCACCACCACGGCCGAGTGGGACTACGACAGCATCTACGCCAGCCACTCGGCGGCCACCAAGGACAAGCTGGTGCTGCTGCCGCTGCCGGCGGTGGGCGGCAAGACGGGCATGTACGCGAAGCCGTCGATGCTGCTGTCCGTCTACGCGGGCTCCAAGCACCCGGCGGAGGCGGCCAAGCTGCTGAGCTTCCTCGTCAACGACCCGTCGGCCGCCAAGGCGCTCGGCACCAGCCGCGGGCTCTTCCCGAACCTGAAGGTCCGGGGAGACCAGGCGTCGTCGGCGACCGGCCCCGACAAGGTCGTCTCCGACTTCGAGGCCGCGAGCGCGGCGAAGCTGAGCCCCACACCCTCCGCGCCCCCCAAGGGCGACGGCCAGCTCATCACCCTGATGCAGCGCATCTACGGCGGTGTCAGCTTCGGCCAGCAGAGCGTGTCCGCCGGTGCCAAGGACTTCATGGCACAGGCCCGGCAGGCGCTCTCCAAGTGACATCCGGCGGGCGCCCGCCCCATGGCCCGGGCAGGCGCCCGCTCCCGACCGCCAAGGGGCCTGAGCAAGGAGGAAGCCGGTGAGCTCGACGGCCAGGCTCGAGAACCCGGTGCCCGCATCGGCGGCACCGAAGAGAACGCACCACCGCACCACGCCTGCCAGGGGCCTCGCCGACCGCACCGCCGGATATGTCTTCCTGCTGCCCTGGTTCGCGGGGCTCGCGGTCTTCACCATCGGCCCGCTGGTGTACTCGCTCTACCTCTCGTTCACCGACTACAACCTTCTCCAGCCCCCGCGCTGGGTGGGCTTCGCGAACTTCACGGAGATGTTCTCGGCGGACCCACGCTTCTACCACGCGGTGAGGGTCACCCTGATCTACGTGGTCGTGGTGACGCCGGTGAAGCTCGCCCTCGCCCTGGCCGTAGCCCTGCTGCTGAACCGCAGGCGGGCCGGTGTGGGCCTGTACCGCTCGCTGTTCTACCTGCCGTCGCTGCTGGGCACGAGCGTCGCGGTCGCGCTGGTGTGGCGCTCGATGTTCGCCCAGGGCGGCGCGGTCAGCAACGGCCTCGGCTCGCTGGGACTGCCGAAGACCGACTTCATCAACAGCACCACCTGGTCGCTGCCGGCGATCATCCTGCTCGCCTGCTGGCAGTTCGGTGCGCCCATGGTGATCTTCCTCGCCGGGCTCAAGCAGATCCCGGCGGAGCTGTACGACGCCGTGGCCGTGGACGGCGCCGGAACGTGGGGGAGGTTCCGGAACGTCACCCTGCCCCTGCTGTCGCCCGTCATCTTCTTCAACGTCCTGCTGGAGACCATCAACTCCTTCCAGGCGTTCACCCCGGCGTTCATCATCAGCAACGGCAGCGGCGGCCCGGCCGACTCGACGCTGTTCTACACGCTCTACCTGTACCAGCGGGGCTTCACCGACTTCCGGTTCGGCTACGCCTCGGCGATGGCCTGGATCCTGCTCGCGGCGGTCGCGGTGCTCACCGCGGCGATGTTCCGCATCTCCCGGGTGTGGGTCTTCTACTCGGACGGAGGAAGCCGATGAGCGAGCAGACCACCCTGCGGGGCGGCGGGCCGTCCGCGGTCGCCGGGCGCCGCCCGGGCGCGCAGCGCCGGTCGCTGCTGTGGCACGTCCTGGTGATCGTCGCCGTGCTCGTCGTGGTGTATCCGGTCGTCTGGATGATCGGCACGTCCTTCAAGCCCGCGACCGAGATCGTCACCTCCAACCGGCCCTGGCCGCTGCACGGCACCCTGAAGAACTTCTCGGCGGGCTGGGGCGCCAACCCGGGCGTGACCTTCGGGCACTTCTTCATGAACTCGCTGATCATCTCCGTGCTCGCGGTGGCCGGCACCCTGCTGTCCTGCTCGCTGGCCGCCTACGCCTTCAGCAGGCTCTCGTTCCCGGGCCGCTCGGCGCTGTTCGGGGTGATGGTGGTGACGATCCTGATGCCGTACCACGTCCTGATCGTCCCCCAGTACGCGATCTTCAAGACCTTCGGGTGGATCAACACCGACCTGCCGGTCGTGGTGCCGAAGTTCCTCGCGACGGAGGCGTTCTTCATCTTCCTGATGGTGCAGTTCATGCGGGGCATCCCCAGGGAGATCGACGACGCGGCCCGCGTGGACGGCTGCGGGCCCTACCGGACCTTCCTGTGGGTGCTGCTGCCGCTCACCCGGCCTGCCCTGATCACCAGCGCCATCTTCGCGTTCATCTGGACGTGGAACGACTTCTTCACGCAACTCGTGTACTTCAACAACGCGAGCAAGTTCACCGTGCCCATCGGCCTGTCCCTGTTCGTGGACCAGACCGGCATGACGTCGTACGGGCCGATGATGGCGATGTCGGTCCTGGCGCTGCTGCCGGTGTTCCTCTTCTTCCTCGCGTTCCAGCGGCTCCTGGTGGGCGGGGCCACGTCGAGCGGGCTGAAGGGGTGACGCGGGCATGAGCCGGGTGACGGGAACGGGCGCACGGGCCGGGACCACCGGCGGGCACACCCCGGCGGCCTCCGGAACGGGGCGCCGGGCAGTGGTGGCGCTGGGGCCCGAGCGGGCCGAGCAGGTGCGCATGGCGGCGGAGGCGATGGCCGTCGGGGTGCTGTTCGCGCTCTTCTCGCTGCCGCTGGTCACCGCCGGGGCGGCGTGGTGCGCGGCGGCCGAGGTCACCGCGGGCTGGCACCAGGGGCGGGAGCCCGCCCTGCTGCGCACGTTCGCCCGGACGGTCCGCCGCGATCTGCTGGCCGGACTCGTGCTGGAGGCCACCGTGCTGGCGCTGGCGGCCGCCACCTGGTTCGAGGTCCGCCTGGTGCTGGCGTCGCGCCTGCCGGGGTACCCGGTGGAGGCCGCGGCCCTGGCGCTGCTCGGGGCGTGCGCGGTCGCTTTCGTCCTGCTCACGGTCGCCTGCCGGGCCGCGCAGGGGCCGGTGCCGGGGGCCGGCGCGTGGGGCGCGGCGGTGCGCACGGCCGTCCGGCAGGCACGGCTCGCGCCCACCACCCTCGTCCTCGTGGTCGCCGGATGCGCGTGCGTCGCCGCCCTCGTCGCGGTGATCCCGGCGTTCGCCGGGTTCATGGCGGGTCCGCTGGCGTACGCGGTGTCGGTGGTGACGGCGCGGAACCGCGGCGAGGGCAGTGGGGGCGGCGCGCGGTGAGGGCGGGCCCGGGGGTGTCTCCCAGGCCCTCATCGCGTCGCCGGGGCCCGGCGGCCCTCGAACCGTGGCGGCGCCCCGGCAACCGTGGGCGGTGTCCCGTCAGTCGAGGTGGAACACCTCGGTCAGCAGCACCCTGGCGTCGTCGGCGGTGCTGCCGTCCGGGGCCTCGAAGAAGGGGGCCATCTCCCGCTGCCAGCGGGCGTTGACGTCCGCCGACGCCATGCCGCGCTCCGCCGCGGCGAAGTCGTCCGTCTCCAGGTAGCCGACGAGCAGCCCGTCGTCGTGCAGGAAGAGCGAGTAGTTGCGCCAGCCCGCCGACCGGAGCGCGTCGAGCATGTCCGGCCAGACCTCGGTGTGCCGCCGCCGGTACTCCTCGATCCGCTCCTTGCGTACCCGCAGCAGGAAGCACACACGTTCCACGATCGGTCCTCCTCGGACGGCGGTTCGTCACGGCACACGGGCGGCGGCCCGGGGCGAACGCCCGGCGGCGCGGTGCCGGCGCCAGCATAGGAAAGCGGTGGCCGGATTCTCTCCTGCCCCCGCCCGGCAGACGAGACGATGGGTTCGGCGCTGCCGGCCGGCGGCCTTCGGTCGGCAGGTCGCCGCGGGTCAGGCGCGCACGGCGGCCAGGCACTCGTCGTACAGGTCCATGATGTCGCCCTTGCCGGCGTTGTCGACCCACGTCATCGATGCGGCGTCCAGGCACGCGAACGCCGTCGCGATCACCGCTCGGGCCCTCGGATCCGCACGGCCCTCAGCAGCGTCCATACGCGCCGCGATGAGCGGCAGCAGGTGCTCCTGGAACCGCAGCCGCTTTTCGAGCCAACCGGCACGCAGCGACGCGGTGTTGTGCAGGAGACGGAACCGCTCCAGGGCCTGCTCGCGGCTGTCGTGCAGGGCCAGCACGGCGGCAACCCCCGCGCGCAGGGCCTCCCAGACGCCGGCTTCGGCCGGCAGTTCGCTGATCGTGCCCGTCAGGACCTGGCCGAACCGGTCCTGGTCGCCGCCGAGGAGGTCCTCCTTGGTGCCGAAGTAGCGGAAGAGGGTGCGCTGGGAGACGCCCGCCTCCCGGGCGATCTGGGCGATGGTCGTCTCGTCGTAGCCCTGCTCGGTGAACAGGCGCAGAGCCGTGTCGAGGATCTCCTGGGAGGCCAGCTGCCGCGTCCGGTCCCAGAGCGTGGGGGGCGATCCCGTCGCTGTCCTGGCTTCCCGCTTCATACGGCCAGGTTAGCGCAGTGCTGCCAGAGTGGCGCCCGAATGCAGGGTGACTCTCATATGCACTCTGGCAGTAACTGCCAAATAGGCGTACGCTGTCATGCAGTGATCGTCGCGGTACGGCCCGCTGCTCCTGCGGAGCGGAGCCGCTCGCCGACCACCCCTGCCTCCCAGCGGCACGCAAAGGAACGCATCATGCCCGCACCCGCAGCTCTGATCACCGGTGGAACCAGCGGCATCGGCAAGGCGACAGCCGAACTGCTCCACTCCCGCGGCTACCGCGTCATGGTCACCGGTGCCGGCGATCCCGCCGGTGCCGGACTTCCCGAAGACGTCATCGCCGTCCGGGCCGACGCCCGGTCCCTGCCGGACATCGACCACGCGATCGGCCAGGCGCGCCGGCACTTCGGCTCACTCGACGTGCTCTTCCTCAACGCGGGCGTCTCCCGCCCCGGCTCGATCGAGTCGACCGACGAAGAAGCCTTCGACGTCCTGTTCGACGTCAACGTCAAGGGCCATTTCTTCACCTTGCAGAAGGCGCTCCCGCTCCTCAACGAGGGCGCCTCCGTCGTGTTCACCGTGGGTGCCGGCGAGGGGCTCGGCGCCGCCATGACGGCGGCCAAGGGCGCTCTGGTGCCCCTCATGCGGTCCCTCGCGCTCGAACTCGCCCCCCGCCGCATCCGCGTCAACGCCGTGAGCCCAGGACTGATCGACACCCCTGCCTACAGCAGGATGGGTGTGTCCAGGGAGATGATCGACTCCTGGGCTCGGGACGTCCCGCTCGGCCGTGTCGGCGCTCCCGCCGACATCGCCGAAGCCGTGGCCTTCCTCGCCTCGGACGCCGCCGGCTACATCACCGGCGACAACCTCACCGTCTCCGGAGGCATCGGCGTCCACGCCCGCGCCTGACGAGCGGCTCTGCCCGGCCGGCCCTCAGTGCAGTGACAGCCCCTTCGTCTCCGGTGCCCATGCGACGGAGACCGCCGTGCCGATCACCAGGAGCGCCGCGAGGGCGATGATGGAGAAGGAGAAGCCGTACGCGGAGAGGCTGATGGGCAGCAGGAACGTGCCGATCGCGGAACCGATCCGGCTGAGCCCGTTCAGCAGCCCGACCCCGGAACTGCGCAGGGCGGTCGGGAAGAGTTCCGGCGGATACACCTGGTCCAGGTTGGACGAGGCCGACATGGTGAACGTGAACACCAGGAACAGCGTGAAGAGCAGCAGGGTCGGTGCGTGCGGCCAGATCCCGATCGGCGCCAGCATGACCGCCATGACGACGAACGACCAGATGACGAACCCGCGGCGGGAGAACCGGGCCACGAACCACAGCCCCACCACGCCGCCCAGCAGCAGGAAGACGTTGAGCAGGCCGCCCACGAGGTAGTCCTCGCCGCCCAGGCCGACCCGCGCCATGATCACCGGGAGGAACGTGTAGATGGCGAAGTACGGGATGACCTGGCAGTTGTAGTAGAGGACGCCGAAGACCGTGTTCGTCCGGTGCTGGGCGCGGAACAGCTCCCGGTAGTCGTACGACTCCGCCGGCTCCCGGTGTCGCAGCAGCTCCCGGAAGTCGACCCGGGGCCCGATGTGCCGGGCCACCACCCTCCGGGCCTCGTCGATGCGGCCCTTGCTGATCAGCCAGCGCGGCGACTCGGGCGTACCGACCCGCATCACCAGCACGAACACCGCCGGAAGCGCGCTGGAGGCCAGCAGCCAGCGCCAGCTGTCGCCGCCGAAGCCGATCACGTAGTTCCCGAAGAAGTACGCCGCCGTGTACCCGACCGTCCACATGGCGGTCAGGGACGCCAGCAGCCCGCCCCGGTGGCGGCGGGGGCAGAACTCGGCAACCAGCGTCGGCCCGAGCGCGTAGTCCGCGCCGATGCCGAAACCGATCAGTAGCCGCAGCACGAACAGCTCCGCGGGCCCGGTGACGAAGAACTGGGCCGCGGAGGCCACTGCGATGAGCAGGAAGTCCAGCATGTAGAGCCGCTGCCGCCCGTAACGATCGGCGGCCCAGCCGAGCACGATGCTCCCGGCGAAGATCCCGATCAGCGCCGAGGCGCCCAGCAGCCCCTGCCAGGCCGCACCCAGCCGCATCTGCGGGCCCACCAGCGTCAGCGCGATGCCGATGATGCCGAGGTGGTAGCCGTCGGAGAAGTTCGCGCCGAACGTCAGCGCGGTGATCTTGATGTGGAAGCGGTTCAGAGGGGCGTCGTCCAGCGAGAGGGCGGGCTCGTCCGGGGCTGGGGCCGTCCGGGCCGGGGTCGGGCCGGTCCCGTTCCGCGCGGTCCCGTTCTGCGCCGGTCCGGTCCCGCCGGGCGTCCCGCCGGGGGAGGGGTCGGGGTCGTCCGGTGCCCGGCCTGTCCTGGCTGCCTGCGCCACGCCTCGTTGCGTGTCGGGGACGTCTTCCATGGGTCTAACCCCTCGTCGTCGCGTACCGGCCGTCGTCGCGAACCGGTCGTCCTCGCGAACCGGGCCCCGGCCCGATCCGCGGACGGCCCGGGGCCCGGGAGGGCAGGCCGCAGGGCGCACGCAACCAGGGCCCGCGTCCCGCGGCGCGTGCTCCCGGTTCCAGGCGCGCCCTGGGTCGATCACTGCACCGAGTCCGTCCAGCCAGGCGCCCGGACGGGCCTGAACGAATCCCGGTCCTCCGACTCCTTGCCTCTCGGCTGAATGAAGTGTTTCATTCACCCTTAGTTGTGAATGGAAACCTGTCAAGGGGGTGGAGATGACCGACAGCAGCCGTGTCCTCGTGGACGGCCGGCGGTTGCGCTGCACGGACGTGGTGCGCGTGGCACGCTGGAGCGCCTCCGCGGAGCTGGACCCGGCAGCACTCAAGCGGGCCCACGAGGCGTATCTCGTCGCCAAGGACATCGGCGCCAAACGCGCGGTGTACGGGCGCACCAGCGGCGTCGGCGCCAACCGGCACCACATCGTCGACCCCGACACCGCCGACCAGCACGGCCTCCGCCTGCTGAAGAGCCACGCGGGGGGCACCGGACCGGCGGCACCGGACAGCCTGGTGCGCTCCACCCTCCTCATCAGGCTCAACCAGCTCGCCGCGGCCGGCAGCGGCGTCCACCCCCGGCTGGTGCGCGCCCTCGAAACCGCCCTCCGCGTCGGGGCCGTCCCGCGCGTCCACTCCCTGGGCGCCATCGGGACCGGCGACCTGAGCGCACTCGCCGAGATAGCGCTCACCCTCGCGGGACACCGGCCCTTCGCCGTCGGCTCGCTCGATCCCGTGCCCATCAGCCCCGGAGACGCCCTCGCGTTCATCTCCAGCAACGCCGCGACCCTCGCGGAGTCCGTTCTCGCCTGGCACGACCTGCGCGAACTCCTGCACGCCAGCCACGCCGTGGCCGCGCTGTCCTACTGCGCGCTGCACGGCTCTCCCGAAGCGTTCTCCGAACGCGTCCACGCCCAGCGGCCCCACCCCGGCTCCCTGCACTGCGCCGCCGAGATGCGCCGCATCCTCTGGGGGGAGGGCGAGCCGGAGCCGGGCAGCCGGCTCCAGGACCCGTTCGGGCTGCGGGCCTTCCCGCAGGTCCAGGGGCCCGCACTGGACGCCGCGGACGCCCTGGAGAGCACCCTCACCATCGACCTCAACGCCGCCGCCGAGAACCCGTTCATCGACATCGAGACCAAGGACGCCTACCACCACGGCCACTTCTCCACGGCCTACCTGGCGCTCTCCCTGGACCACCTGCGGGCCGCGATCCACCACGTGGCCGAGCTGTCCGCGGCACGCCTGAGCGACCTGGTCGAACCCGAACTCACCGGCCTCACCCCGTTCCTCTCGGCGGGGCCGTCCGGCAGCTCCGGCATCATGATCCTCGAATACGTGGCCCATGACGCCCTCAGCCAGCTCCGCCACGCCGCGGCACCGGTCACCCTCGGCACGGCCGTCATCTCCCGCGGCCTGGAGGACCACGCCAGCTTCTCCACCCAGGCGGCCCGCAGCGCGACGGCCGTCGTTACCGCCTACCGCACGGTGCTCGCCTGCGAACTCATCGGCGCCGTACGGGCCTTGCGGCTCGGCACCGCGGAACTCCCGGACGCCCCCGTGTCCGAAGCCTTCCGCACCGCGGCGGAGACCCTGCCGATGATCCCGGAGGACCACCCCCTCACCCAGGAGATCACCCACGCGGAACACGTCCTCAAGACGTTCGCCAGGCTTTGACACGGGCCCGGCGCGCAGGGGTGCGCGTCTCAGAGGGGGATGCGCCGAAGCCGCCCCCCGAGGGGGCGCGGGGCTGTGTCGATGTGCGGCTCCGCCGCGCGGGCGCGACCAGCCACAGCGGACCCGCACGCATACACGGCGACAAGGGGGCAGCCGCAGGTGATGCGCCGAAGGCGCCGCAATAAGGGGCGCGGGGAACTGCGCAACGAACCAGGGCTGACCTGCACACATCCAGGGCGGTAGAGGGGCGCTCGGGGCTGACGCGCCGAAGGCGCACCCGCGGAATTTTCGACCGGCCCAGCCACCCCATATGCTCGGTTGCCATGGCACCGCCCCAGAGCCCGGATGTACCTCGGGTACGCCCTGCCCCACCGGTACCGGGGGCGCCGTGAGCCTGCGCTTCGCCGTCCTGGGGCCGCTGCGGGCCTGGCATGGTGAGATCGAACTGGAACTCGGCCCGCCCAAGCAGCGCAGCCTGCTGGCGCTGCTGCTGATCCACGCGGGGCACCCGGTGTCCGTCCACGAGATCGTCGACACCCTGTGGGGACAGGACCCGCCGGACAGCGCCGTCAACGTGGTGCAGCGGCACGTCGGCGCCCTGCGCCGGCTGCTCGAACCCGGCCTGCCGGCCCGGGGCGCCTCCCGGTGGCTCGTGCGCGGCTCGGGCGGATACCGCCTGGAAGTGGAACCCGACTCGCTGGACCTGCTCCGCTTCCGCGCCCTCTGCCAGGACGCGGAGCGGTCGGCCGAGGCGGGGCAGCCGGCCGGCGCCGCCGAGCTGCTGATCGCGGCCCTGGACCTGTGGCGGGGATCCACCGCCTCCGGCATCGCACCCGAGGTGCGGTCGCACCCGGCGTTCACGGCCGTCGACCGCGAGTACGCGGACGCCGTCACCGCGGCCGCGGACCACGCGCTGGCCGCGGGACCGGCGCTCGGCGCGCGGGTGCTCGCGGTCCTCAGGCAGGCCGCCGCGCAGCACCCCCTGGACGAGGCGTTGCAGGCCAGGCTGGTCGCGGTGCTCGCGGCCACGGGGCACCAGGTGGAGGCCCTGGACGTCTACCGCACCGTGGGCACCCGGCTCGCGGAGGACCTGGGCCTGGAGCCCGGACCCGAACTGCGGGCCGCCCAGCAACAGGTACTGCACCAGGCCGACACCGCGCCGCCCGCGCCCCCGGCAGAGCCGGAGAGCCGCGAGAGCGCCCCTCAAGGGCCGCCCGCCACCACCGGCGCGGGACAGAGCGCGGGCGTCCCGGTGCGGCCGGCGCAGCTGCCGGTGAGCCCCGCGACCTTCACCGGCCGCGGCCACGAACTCGACCGGTTGCAGGAGCTGCTGGACGCCGCCGACCGCCCGTCCCCGGGCGTGGTGATCGGCCTGATCGGCGGCATGGCGGGCGTCGGCAAGACCACCCTCGCCGTGCACTGGGCGCAGCAGGTCGCGCACCGCTTCCCCGGCGGGCAGCTCTACGTCGACCTGCGCGGGTTCCACCCGGACGGCTCGATCATGAGCCCGTCGGAGGCGATACGGTCCTTCCTCGACGCCTTCGGCGTGCCCTCGCACCGCATCCCGGCGGGCCTTGAGGCGCAGGCCATGCTCTACCGCACCCTGCTCGCCGACCGGCGGATGCTGGTCGTCCTGGACAACGCGCGGGACACCGAACAGGTCCGGCCGCTGCTGCCAGGGGCGCCCGGCAGCCTGGTCATCGTCACCAGCCGCAACCAGCTCTACGGCCTCGTGGCCCGGCAGGGCGCACGTGTCCTGGCGCTGAACCTGCTGAGCGAGGCCGACGCGCGGGAGTTCCTGACCCGGCGGCTCGGCGCCGACCGGACCGGGAGCGAGCCCGGCGCCACCGCCGAGATCATCGCCCGGTGCGGCCGGCTGCCGCTGGCGTTGGCCATCGTGAGCGCCCGTGCCGCGATGAGCCCGGCGTTCACCCTGGCCTCCATCGCCGCCGAACTGCGGGACGGCCGGGACAACCTCGACGCGTTCACGGCCGAGGCGCCCCTCACGGACGCCCGAAGCGTCTTCTCCTGGTCGTACCGCGCACTGACCCCGGGAGCCGCGCGGCTGTTCCGGCTGCTCGCGCTGCACCCGGGACCGGACTACTGCCTCCCCGCCGCCGCGAGCCTCGCGGGCCAGGACCGCGAGCACGTGCGTCCGCTCCTGTCCGAGCTGGTGCGGGCCCACCTGGTCACCGCGACGGCGCCCGACCGCTACGGCTGCCACGACCTCCTGCGCGCCTACGCGACGGAGCTGCTGAAGTCCGAGGAGACGGCCGCGGAGTCGGAGGCCGCCAGGCGCCGCCTGCTGGACCACTACCTGCACAGCGCCCACGCGGCGGACACCGCGCTCGCCCCCAGCCGTGACCGCGTCGAGCCGCCGCCCCACACGTCCGGCGTGACGGTGATGAAGTTCGACGACCAGCGTGGCGCGGCGGAATGGCTGGAGGTCAACCGCCCGGTCCTGCTCGCGGTCATCGAGGACGACGCCCGGCACGGCACCGGAGAACACAGCTGGCGGCTCGCCACGGTACTGGAGTGGTACCTGGACCGGGTCGGCCGCTGGGACGAGCAGCTGGAAGCCCAGGCGGTGGCGGTGGCGGCGGCGGAGCGGCTGGGCGACCGGCGCGGCCAGGCGCACGCCCACCGGTCGCTGGGCTTCGCCCACGGCAGGACGGAGCGCTGGGCCGAGGCGCGCGAGCACCTCTCGCGGTCGCTGGAGCTCTTCGGCGAGATCGCCGACCCGGCCGGTCAGGGGCGCGGCCACCGCTACCTCGCCTACCTGGCCAACAGGCGGCAGCGCCACGAGGAGGCCCTCGACCACTACGAGCGGGCGAGCGCGCTGTACCGGTCGGCGGGCCGGCGCAGCGGGGTCGCGAGCATCTACAACGAGGTCGGCTGGACGTACATCCTGATGGGCGAGTACGACAAGGCCCTCGACGAGTGCCGGCGGGCCCTGGGGATGCACCAGGAGATCGCCGACAGCGCCGGCGAGGCGGCGGCCTGGGACAGCATCGGCTACGCCCATCACCATCTCGGGGAGTACGCCGAGGCGCTGGCGTGCTTCGAGCACGCGCTGGCGGTCTACCGGGAGATCAGCGACCGCTTCAACGAGGCGGACACCCTCGTGCACATCGGCGACACCCACCACGCCGCGAACCGGAACGCCAGGGCGGAGCTCGCCTGGCGGCAGGCGCTCGGGATCCTCGACGAGATCGGCCATCCGGACGCCGCCCAGGTCCGCGAGCGGCTGAGCCGCCTGAGGGAGCCCGCCGCCCGCGCCGGCCGCACCGGCACGTGACACCGGGCCCGGACGGGACCCGCGCCTGACCGGAGCCCGCGCCCGACCGGAGCCCGCGCCCGACCGCGTTCCCACGCCCGCCCCGGCCGCCACGCCCGCCCTTCGGCCTGACGCCCGCCGGGGGACCGCCGTCACAGAAGCAGCACTGTTCCGTCAGTGGCCGCTGCCTACGCTCGGTGCGCGTGCCGCTCGACCAGGGCTTGCACCGCGCGGACCGGAACGGGGACCGGTCCGCGCGGCGGCTGCGCCAGGGGATGCGCGAGGGGAACGGAGGGCCCTGTGGCACGTGCGGAACTCTTACGGCATTCCACTTCGGGGACTGGGGCATGAACACGACCACCGCCGCCGACGTCTCGACGGCCGGAGGCCACAAGGGCCTCCTGAACACGCTGATGACCGACCACACCACGGCACTCCTCGGCTATGCCGAGAGACTGCTGCACGACCGTCACCTGGCCGAGGACGTCGTCCAGGAAACCCTCATCCGCGCCTGGCGCCACAGAGAGCGGCTGCACGGCATGGACACCTCGGTCCGCGGCTGGCTGTTCACCGTGGCCCGCAACATCGTCATCGACCGGCTGCGCAGCGCCGCCGTCCGCCGCGAGACGGTCGGCACGGACGACCGGGACGTGCCCCAGCCCGACCACGACGAGTCCGTGCTGCACTCGATCGAGGCGACGGCCCTGCTACGCCAGCTCTCCCACGACCACCGCGAGGTGCTCCTGCACATCTACCTGTGCGGCAGGACCGTGCAGGAGACGGCCCGGATCATCGGGATACCCGCCGGGACGGTCAAGTCCCGGCAGCACTACGCGCTCCGCAAACTCCGCGCGACCAGCGGAACGGCGAGCGAGACGGGGAGGACGCCGGGGAGGACGGCGGAGAGGGCGACGGCTAGGGGAACCGGGACGGTTTCCCGCGTCGGATGACCGCCGCGGCGGCGGGGGAGGCGCGGCCCGGCGCGGGCACGGCTTACGGGCCGCGCGCCGGGAGTGCTGATAATCGCCCATGGACGACACCTACGGCGCCGAGATCACCTTCAGCGACCTGGAGATGTTCCTCGTCTTCAGCAAGACCGAGCACTTCGGCCACACCGCCACGGAACTCGACGTCAGCGTGGCCACCGTGCAGCGCGGCATCCGCGCCCTGGAGCGCAAGCTCGGCGTGCGCCTCGTGGAGCAGGCCGGCCGGCGCGTGCGCATGCTGCACACCGGGCACATCCTCGTCCGCGAGGCGCACACCGTGCTGCGCGCACGCCACGACGCCGTGGACACCGTCCGCGCCGAGTCCGGCCTGCCGCACCGCAGGCTGCGGATCGCCCACACCTACTCCCTCGGCCTCGGGTTCGTCCCCGGCGTGCTCGCCGAACTCCTCCAGGACCACCCGGAACTCCGCTTCCGCTGCTGGCAGGGCCCAGCCACCGACGTCGTCTCGGCCCTGCTCCACGGGGAGGCGGACGTCGCGTTCACGTCGCTGTCGCCCACCGAGTCGGACATCGTCGTGGAGCCGCTGTTCACCCAGGCCCTGCTGCTGACCGTCCCCGCGGACGACCCGCTGGCCGGCAGCGGCACCGTGCGGCTCTCCGAGGTGCAGGGCCGCTCGTTCATAGCGATGGAGCCGGGCTCCAGCAGCCGCACCCACATGGTCAACGCCTGCGCACGCGCCGGGTTCATCCCCCGCATCACGGTCGAGGGAAGCGACCTGTTCGTCGTCGAGTCGATGGTGGGCGCGGGCATCGGCGTCTCCGTCGTACCGGAGGGCATGGACAACCACCTGCATCCCCGGGTGGCCCGGCTGCCCATCGAGGACCCGGGCTCGGCCGGCCGCACCATCTTCCTCGCCTACGGACGGGGCGACGCCGCGCACGAGAGCGTCCGCTCCCTCGCCAGGATCGCCAGGACGCACGGCCGGCGCCTCGGATGATCTTTGCGTCAGACACAATGATTGCGGCGTGCGCTGTCATTGTTTCGGCCACCCGTGGCTTCTACCGTCCCGTGCATGCCTCTGGGAACCCCACACGCGGCGGCGCCCGCGCCGTCGACCGTGTCCGCGGCGTTCTGCCGCCACCTGCTGGACGCGTACGCCGCCCCGCTGCCGCCCGAGGTGGCGCGCGCCGCGCGGCGCAGCCTCCTCAACGTCCTCGGCACCGCGATCGGCGGCGCCCGCACCGCAGCCGTGGACGCGCTGCTGGCGACGGCACGTGACGAGCGCGTCCGGGGCACCGTCGCGGTGCCGGGACGGGCGGAGACGGTGGACGCCCACTGGGGCGCGCTCATCGCCGGGACCGCCGCTCACCTCGACGACTTCGACGACACCCACCTGGCGACGGTGATCCACCCCGGCGCCGCGACCCTCGGCACCCTGCTCGCGCTGGAACCGGAACTCGACGTGGCCGGATCTCGCTACCTGTCCGCGTTCGCGCTGGGCTGCGAGGCGCAGTTGCGCATCGGCAACGCCATCTCGCCGCGCCACTACGACCTGGGCTGGCACATCACCGGCACCTGCGGCGTCCTCGGCGCGGCCGTCGCCGCCTCGCTGCTGCTGGGGCAGGACGCCGCCACCCTGGAACGGGCACTGTCCCTGGCCGGCACCATGGTCCTCGGCCATCGCGAGGGGTTCGGCTCGATGACCAAGCCCTTCCACCCCGGCAAGGCCGCCGCCAACGGCGTTCTGGCCGCGCGGCTGGCCGCCGCGGGCGCGGGCGGCGGCCCGGACCCGCTCGGCCCGTCGGGCGTCCTGGACGTGCTCAGCGACCGCGTCGACCGCGGGCGCCTCGGCGGGCCGTGGGACCGGGACTGGGAGCTGGAGGACAACGCCTTCAAGCCCTACCCGTGCGGCATCGTCGCCCACCCGTGCATCGACGCGGCCATCGCCGCCTCCGCGGAGATCGGCGACCCCGGTGCCGTCACCGCCGTGGAGATCGACTGCCACCCCCTCGTACCGGAGTTGATGGGGCGCCGGCAGCCGGGGGACCACCTCCAGGCCAGGTTCAGCGCCTACCACGCCGCAGCGGTCGGGCTGATCGACGGCGAGGCGGGCATCGCCCAGTTCGGGGACGAGCGTGCGCTCGCCCCCGACGTCGTCAGGCTCCGCGGGCTGATCACCCTGCGACCCTCAGAGTCCTGCGCCCGCGACGAGGCCACCCTCCGGGCCGCCCGCGAGGACGGGCCCGAGGTCGTCACCCGCGTCCGGCACGCCCGCGGCAGCCTGGACAGGCCGCTCACCGACGGCGAGCTGTTCGAGAAGGTGCGCAAGCTGATCGAGCCGGAACTGGGAGCGGAGGCCCCCGCACGGATCCGCGACGCGGTGGACGGCCTGGACGGCGCCCCCGGCATCGCCGCGCTGGTCGCGGTGATCCGCCCCGAAAACGCCACGCAGCTGGTGCCGGGCAGCGGCACGCCCGGCACCAGCCAGGAGGACCACCGATGACCGCCACCGAAGACGTCGTCGACTTCGTCCGGAGCACGACCCCGCCGCCCGCCGCACGCGAGTCGGCGACGGCGGAGCTGGCACGGTTCGCCGAGGCCGGCCGCGCGGGCGCGGAGAGTTCGGCGGTGCGCGCCCTGCGCGCGGCGCTGGGCACCGCGGAGGCCGGCCCCGTGCGGACGGCATGGGTGTCGGCCACCGCCGCGGGCGCCGGCGCCGAGGCCGGGGCGGACGGCGACGGCGGACCGGAGTGGATCGCGGTCTGCGCCGCCGCCGGCGCGCTGGAAGCCGATCCCGCCCGCGCGGCCGAGGCCACGGCGCTCGGCTACGCGGTGGCCGAGCACATCGCCACGGCGCTGGGCACCGCGCACACCGACGCGGGCTGGGCCGCCCAGTGCACCGCGGGCGCGATCGGGGCGGCGGCCGCCGCGGGCCGGCTGCTCGCTCTCGGCGCACTCCCCACGCGCCATCTGCTCGGGCTCGCCGCGACCCAGGCCGCGGGTCTCGCCGGCGCCCGCGGCACCGACGCCTGGGCCCTGCAACTGGGCAAGACGGCGGCCAACGCCGTGGAGGCGGCGCTGCTCGCGGGGAACGGCTTCACCTCCTCGGCCGAGCCGCTCGAAGGGCGGCGCGGCCTGTTCGCACTGATGTCCCCGGGCGCCCGCCCGCCACGGGACCGGCTCGGCGCCCACTGGAACTGAGCCGCCCGGCCACCGCCCGGCCACCGGCCGGCCTGCACCGCGGCCGTCGAAGGAGCAGCAGTCACACCAGGACACGGAGGTCGCTGTGCGCAAGGCCCACATCGGGACAGGTCTGTTCGTGGCGGCGCTCGGCGCCTTCGCGCTGGTAGAGGGCGCCGGACTGCACATGTTCGGCGAACACGGCGTGCCGGGGCCGGGGTTCTTCCCCGACCTGGCCGCCGGGGCGCTGGTGGTGCTCGGCGTCCTGATGGCCGTGGTCACCCTCGTACGCCGCCAGGCACCGGCGGACAGCGGCACCGAGGAGGCCGCGGAGGGCTTCGACGCCGCGCGGGCCCTGCGCGCGGGCCGGGTGTGGATCGGCTTCGCCGCAGCCGCACCGCTGCTCCTCGTGGCCGGGTTCCTGCCCGCCATGGCCCTGCTGGTGGCGTACCTGCTGCTGGCCGTGGAGCGGATCCGCCCCCTCAAGGCGATCCTCGCGGCCGTGTTGATCCCGCTCGTCGTCTACGCCGTCTTCGCCTACCTGCTCGGCGTCGAACTCCCCACCGGCCTCCTGCTCGGCCAGGCCTGAGCGTCGTGGCACCCGGCGGACCGCCGGGGCCCCGAGGCGGGTCCCGGCACGCTTGCGCGCGGCTCAAGAGACAAGGACAGACATGGGTGCACTGCACAACCTGATGGACGGCTTCGGGGCCGCGTTCACCCCGCTCAACCTGTTCTGGGTGGCGGTGGGAGTGGTGATCGGCACCCTGATCGGGATCCTGCCCGGTCTCGGGCCGCCCGCGACGCTCGCGATCCTGCTGCCGCTCACCACCAGCCTGCCCCCGGCGACCGGGCTGATCCTGATGGCCGGGATCTACCACGGGGCGAAGTTCGCCGGGTCGACGACGGCGATCCTGCTCAACATCCCGACCGAACCGTCGTCCGTGGTGCTGTGCATCGACGGCCACCCGCTCGCACGGCAGGGCCGGGCGGGGCCGGCCATGGGCATGTCCGCGATCTCCGGCTTCGCGGCCAGCACCTTCGGCGTGATCGCGCTGACCTTCGCCGCGCCCTGGGTGGCCGAACTCGCCGTGGACTTCGGACCGCCCGAGTACGCCGCGCTGATGGCCTTCGCCCTGCTCCTCGTCATCATGATGGCCGGCGAGTCGCCGCTGCGGGGCTTCATCTCGATGGGGCTCGGGCTGCTGCTGTCGACCGTGGGCGTCGACATCTTCTCCGGGCAGCAGCGGTTCACCTTCGGCAGCACGGGGCTGTCCGACGGCATCGAGTTCATCACCCTCAGCGTCGGCCTCTTCGCCGTCGGCGAGGTGCTCGTCAACGTCGAGACGGCGATGGGCAGGCCGCTGTTCACCGTCCCCAGCAAGCTGCGCGAGCTGCTGCCCTCCAGGGCCGACCTGGTGCGCAGCCGCTCGGCCATCGCGCAGGGCTCCGTCCTCGGGTTCGTCGTCGGCGCCCTGCCCGGCGGCGGCTCCACGGTCGCGTCGTTCCTCTCGTACACCCTTGCCAAGCGCACGTCACGGACGCCGGAACGCTTCGGCAAGGGTGCCATCGAGGGCGTGGCCGCGCCGGAGGCGGCCAACAACTCCGAGTCGGGCGGCGCCATGATCCCGCTGCTCAGCCTCGGCCTGCCCGGCACCGCCAGCACGGCCGTCATGCTCGCCGCACTGCTGCTGTACGGGCTCCAGCCCGGGCCGCTGCTGTTCACCCAGCACCCCGAGATCGGCTGGCCGGTGATCGCCAGCCTCTACATCGGCAACATGGCCCTGCTCATCCTGAACCTGCCGATGATCCCGGTCTGGGTGAAGATCCTCAAGATCCCCTACTGGGTGCTGTACCCCGCGATCCTGGTGCTGGCCGTGGTGGGCGTCTACAGCGTGCGCAGCTCGATGCTCGACGTCTACATGCTCGCCGGGTTCGGCCTGGTCGGCTATGTCTTCCGCAAGCTCGGCATACCCGCCGCGCCGATGCTCATGGCCTTCGTCCTCGGCCCCATGGCGGAGAACGCCGTACGGCAGTCCCTGGTGCTCTCCGGCAACGACCCGCTGATCTTCGTGGAGCGCCCGATCGCGGCGACCGTCCTCGGCATCGCGCTGCTGGTCGTGCTCGTCATCCTCCTCACCGGCCGCAGGCGCCGCCCGCCCGCGCCCCGGGCCGCGGCACCGGAGCCCGCCCACCAGACCACCGGCACCCCGTGAACCAAGGAAGGCGAACCATGCGCACAGTGACGCGCTGGGCCACGGCGACGACGGCCATGGCGCTGGCCCTCACGGGCTGCGGGCTCCAGCGGGGCGGCATGTCGTCCTCGGGAACGCCCAACAGGACCGAGATCGTCGTGCACACCGGACCGGGCGGCGGCAGCGACGTCTTCGCCCGGCAGGTCGTGAAGCTGCTCCAGAAGACCCGGCTGATCTCCGACAACTGGCCGGTGCGCAACCAGGCCGAGGGCTCCGGGATCGGCGCGATGTCCTACCTCATCGGCAGGAAGGGCCGCGTCGACAGCATCGCCGCCGTCACCCCGACCTGGCTGGTCACCCCGCTGACCCTCAGCGGCGCCTCCGTCTCCGTCGACCAGGTGCAACCCGTCGCCGGAGTCCTCCTCGAACCCCAACTGCTCGCCGTGCGCGCCGACTCCCCGTACCGCTCCGCGAAGGACCTCGTGGCCGACGCGAAGGCGCACCCCGACCGCCTGGTGCAGGTCGGCGGCTCCGTCACCGCGACCGACTCGCTGACCGGCAAGGCCCTTCAGGCGGGGACCGGCGCGAAGTGGAAGTACCTGACGTTCAGCGACAGCGGGCAGCGCATCGCCTCCCTGCTCAGGGGCGACGCGCAGATGATGATCGGTGCGAGCGGCGACTTCTCGGAGCAGGTCAAGGCTGGCCACATCAGGATCGTCGCCGTCGTGGGGGACCGGCGGGTCGCGGCCTTCCCGAAGGCCAGCACCCTGAAGGAGCAGGGGTTCGACGTGTCCGACCTGCCCACGGAGTTCCGCGGCTTCGTCGGCCCGCCCGACATGCCCGCCGCCGCGCTGACGTACTACCAGAAGGAGTTCGGCAAGCTCGTGAAGACCCCCGAGTGGGCGCGCTACGCCCGGCAGAACGGCGACATCACGCAGTACATGGACGCGGACCGGTTCGCCGCGTTCCTCGACACCCAGAACGAGCAGCTGAAGACCCTGGTCGACCGGCTCGGGCTGGTGCAGCAGTGACGGCGGCCCGGGGAGCGACCGTCGAACTGGCAGCGTTCACCGCCGGACTCGACCTGAAGGACATCCCCGAGGGCGTGGTGCACGAGGCGAAACGGGCCCTCGTCGACTGGCTCGCCGCCGCGCTGGCCGGGGCCGGGCAGCCTTCGGCCGACGCCCTGCACCGCGCCTCGGACCGGCTCGCCCCCGGCGAGGCGGCCACCCTGATCGGCCGCGGCGAACGCGCAAGTGCCCCGCACGCCGCGCTGTTCAACGGCTTCGCCTCCCACCTCCAGGACTACGACGACACCTTCAACCCCGGTGACACGACGGTGCACGGCAGCGCCCCCGTGTGGCCGGTGGTCTTCGCCCTCGCCGAGCAGCGGCCCGTCGGCGGGGCGGCGGCGCTCGCCGCGTTCGTCGCCGGGTTCGAGACCGAGGCGCGGGTGGGCATCGCCGCCGGCCCCGGGCACTACGAGGCCGGCTGGCACGTCACCGGCACGACCGGGCACCTCGGAGCCGCCGCCGCGGGCGCCCGGCTGCTCGGCCTCGGCCCCGAGCGCACCGCGCACGCCCTCGGCACCGCGGGCACGCAGGCGGCGGGCCTGAAGGAGGTGTACGGCACGGACGGCAAGGCGCTGCACCCCGGCAAGGCGGCGATGGACGGCCTGCTCTCCGCGGTTCTCGCCGACGAGGGCTTCACCTCGGCCATGACGATCATCGAGGGCGCCCGCGGCTTCCTCGCCGTCCTGGCACCCGCGCCCACCCACGAGCCCCTGCTGGACCGGCTCGGGGCGCTGTGGCACCTCGCCGCGAACGGCTACAAGGCCTACCCGAGCGGTTCGCTGACCCACCCCACCATCGACGCGGTCCTCGCACTGCGCGAGCGCCACGGGTTCACCGCGGAGGACGTCGCGGAGGTCGAGGCGCGGGTGCACCCCTACGCGGCGACCGTGACCGGCAAGGTGCGCCCGCGGACGGGGCTCGACGCCAAGTTCAGCCTCACCCACGGAGCCGCCGTCGCGCTCCTCGCGCCCCGTCCCGGGCTCGCGCACTTCACCGACGAGGGAGCGTGCGACCCGGCCACCGGCGAGGCACGCGAGCGCGTCACGGTCGTCGCGGATCCGTCGATCGGCAAGCAGGGCGCCGAGGTGGCCGTCACCCTGCATGACGGCCGCGTCCTGCGGGAGACCGTCGCCCACAACAAGGGCACCCCCGGCAACCCGCTGCCCGACGCGGACATAGAGGCGAAGTTCCTCGACGTGGCGGGCCCCCGGCTCGGCGCAGGCGCCGCACGGGCACTGCTCGACCTCTGCCGGCGCGCCGAGGAGCTCGCCGACTTCGGGGCGCTGGTACGGGCCACCGCGCAGAGGGCCGCCGTATGACGGGGCTCGGGGTCGCCGTCGTCACCGGCGCGGGCCGCGGTCTCGGCCGTGCCGTGGTCCTCGCCCTCGCCCGTGCCGGGTTCGACGTCGTGGTCAACACCCGTACCGCGCTGGAGCGGGCCGCGGAGGTGGCACGGGAGGCCGAGGCGCTGGGCGTCCGCGCGGCGGCTGTGCGCGCGGACGTCACGGACGGCGGCGCGGTCGAGGAGATGATGCGGCGGGCCGCGTCCCTCGGTCCGCTGCGGGTCCTGGTCAACAACGCGGCCCTGCGCGAGCGCGTGCCGCTCGCGGAGATGACCTTCGAGGACTGGCGGCGAGCCCACACCGTGACGCTGGACGGGGCGTTCCGCTGCGCGCAGGCCGTGCTGCCCGCGCTCAGGGCCTCGGGCGGCGGCCGCATCGTCAACCTGCTCGGCGCGAACGCGCTGCGCGGAGACCCGGAGCGCGTGCACGTCTCCGCGGCCAAGCACGGCCTCGTCGGCCTCACGCTCGCCCTGGCGAACGCCTGCGCGTCCGAGGGCATCACCGTCAACGCCGTCTCGCCGGCGAGGATGCACGCCGACACCGGCGCCGAGAGGGCCCGGCGCCGCGAGCAGGTGGCGGACCTCGTCGCCCACCTCGCCCTGCCGGCGTCGGGCGGCATCAGCGGGCAGGTCATCGAGGCGGGCGGTCCCCGGTAGGGGGCCTGCAGCTGCCCCGGCCCTGGCGCCGGGTTCATGGCCGGCGGCCAGGGCGGGCGGTGCGGTGCGTCACGACCCGTTCCGGGCGGTAGGGAGTAGCGCGGAACGCGCCCCCGGGGCACCGGTCACACGCCGGTCGGCTTTCGGTCGACTCCCGGTCTCCGTGGCGTTCACATCCACCTGGCCCGTACCCGTTCCGGATGATGGGTGGTACCCGTGTCTCGTACAGCGGCCGCGTCGCCACTCGGCGGCCCGCTCCGAGTGCCGGGTGCGCGGACGGGGGAATCGGGGAGAGGGGGCGGGGCGGATGGGCTCCGGGGGGTACAGCGGGGAGACGGGACGCGATGGCCGGGACGAGCGGGACGGGACGGGGGCCGGCGACGGTGGTCCCGGACTGCGGGAGCGCGCGGAGCGTGCCGTCGCCGCGGCGACGGCGCTGCTGCCCGCCAGATGGTTCGGCGAGTCCGCAGCGCAGCCGTCGCAGGCACCGGATCCGGCCGCGGAGCAGCGGGCACTGGAGGAACTCGACGCTCTCGAAGCAGAGCTGGCACCCCTCGTGCCGCCGGACGATCCGCTGCGCGCGCTCGTCGGAGCGCGGCTCGGAGAGCTGTACGCCCTGCGCTATCTGCGCAGGCCGACGGCTGGGACCGGCGACAGCGACGGTGACAGGGACCGGGCTCTCGAACTGCTGCGCGCGGCACGCTCCGGCGCTCTTCCGGCCGAGGAGCGACGCGGTGCCACGGCGTTGCTCGCCGCGGCACTGACACCACTTGGTGGTGGCCGGCCTCGCACCGCCGGACGCGCTGCGAGCCGCGCAACTGTGGATGCTGGACCCGGAGCGCAGCCCGGTACCGGGACTCTCCGGCGACCTGCTCGCGCTTGCCGAGCGCTCCCGGGATCTGTTCGGCACGGTGCCCGCCTGGGCCGGCTTCATCCACCAGGGCAACCCGCGCAGCGCCGGACGAGCCCGCGCCCGCCGGCACCGCTTCCGCCAGGCGGGCTCGGCTCCGGCTCAGGCTCGGCAGGCCGGTCGTAGGCGGCGCTCCGGGCGCCCCGGAGCGCTTCGTGACCGGGCGCGACCGGGGTCCCCTTCCTGGGGGAGCGCTCCCATTTCAACAGATCACTCCAGCCAAAAACTCCTTGCCGCTGCACCGTGCTGACCGGCGAAGACGTCACGCGGCAGGAGCGCACCCGTCGACCATCCCCTCTGTTTCTGCCCAGCTCAGAACCCGCGTTCCATCCCCTTGGGGCGGCGCGGCATGCCGAATTCTGCGGGTGCGCATTATCGCTCGATAGGAAATTCGATTCTGTTGACCGGTGTTGAGGCCGCTGACATCGTGTGGCGCACCATGCGAACAACTGATCGCTCGCCTGTGCCGCCCCCGAGCGGAGCCTTACGCGAGTTGCCCGTCGACCGGATGATCGAACTGCCGGGCGTGGACCGGATCCGCACCCAGGACCCGAACAACCACCTGCACTGCCGGAAGGCCCAGCTCCTCGCGTACGCCGGCAGCCGCACCGCCTGGTCCGACCTGCTGATGTACGGGGCGCTGGGCTCCACTTCGGACGTCTACCGCCACTGCTACCTGCACGGCAGGGACCGCTGGGCGTTCGACACCCCTTACGTGACCGACGGCGACCTGCGCCTGCTCGGGTTCGAGGTGCTCTCGGCCGAGCGCGTCGACCTGGACACCTTCGAGTCCGGACTGGCCGGGTTCCTGTCCGCGGGTCAGCCGGTGCTCTTCTACGCGCCCCGGAACCACTTCCCCTACTGGGTCGAGTTCATGGGCCGGACCGGCACGGTTCGCGAGGAGTACGGCCTGCTGCACTCGTTCCTCGTCTGCGGGGCGGGCCCCGACGGCGTGCTGCTGGTGGACAACACCGCAGACGACCACGAGTACGCGCCGTTGATGGTGGGCTGGGACGTGCTGCGCGACGGCTACGCCCGGGAACCCGAGCGCTGGTTCACCGGCTGCAGCACCGTCCGGCAGGCGTCCGGCCCCGACCGGGAGGGGTTCGAGGCCGCGTACCGCGCGTTCCTGGCCGGGTTCCGCGACGGCTTCGAACTCTACGACGTCGTCGGCGACAACCTTGTCATGGAGCGTGCGTCGGCCGATGCCACGTACCGCTCGCCCGGTGTCAACAGCATGGCGCTGCTGGCCGGTTCACGGGCCCTGTTCCGCCGGTTCCTCGCACGCACCGGCCACGGCGAGCAGGTGCGCACCGCGTACGCACGCATCGCGCAGCTCGCCACCGTGCTGTCGGACCGGGTGGGCGCCTTCCAGGCCGGGTTGCACGCCCTGTCGGCGGACCAGATCCGCCGCGGCCTCGCGCACCTGCGGCTGAGCGAGCAGCGGGCGGCGCGGCTGCTCGTCGACGAGGCGGCCGGCCTCCCGCAGATCCTGCCGGCCGCGGCCAGTGTCCGGTAGCGCCACCCCCGGGGGACAAGTGCGACAGTTATACCTGTTCAGCGGCATGGCGGGCATGCACGGCCCGCCGCTTGCCGCGCTGCGAGCGCTCTACGCGCGGCCGGAGAACGCCCGGTACTTCACCACCGCGGCCGAGGCGGTGGCGCGCGTCCTCGACCACGTCGGCGCGGACGCCTACCGCGGGGAGCTGCCCGAAGGCATCCCGCTGACCGCCTGGCTGCGCGGAGAGGCGCCGGACGCCGGTGTCCTGCAGCACTCCATCGTGGACGGCCTGTGCGCCCACATCTACCACCTGTGCATGCTGCAACCCGCCGTCGGCGGCGCGGACGGCGACCGGCCCCCGCCGGTGGCCGCCATCGGCCACAGCATGGGGCTGATCGGCGCGATGGTCGCCGGGATGCGGATGACCAGCCGCCGCGAGTACACCGCGCTCTGCCACGACCTGATCGCGATGACCGCGCTCACCCTGATCCGCTGCCACCAGCTGGCACCGCCGCAGACGGACGCGGCCACGCCGATGGCGGCGGTCCTGGGCATGCCCGCCGAGGAGCTGCGCGAGCTGGTGAGGGGCACACGGGTTCACCTGGCTCTCGCGAACTCCGACCGCTCGCATGTACTGGCCGGCGTTCCGGCCGAACTCGCGGAGTTCCGGGGGACGCACGCCGAGCGGCTGGCCGCGCCCGGGGTGCGGTGGGCCTACCTGCGCAGCACCGCGCCGTTCCACACCGCGCTGCTGGCACCGGCGGTGCGTGCGGCGCTGGAGGACCGGCACTTCATGACGTTCCCGCTCACCGGCGACCGGCTGGCCGTGCCTGTTTACGTCGCCGACGCGCCGGTCAACCTCCAGCACCGCGGTGACCTGCTGCCCGACGTCCTCGCCCACGCGGTGAGTCGCCCGCTGGACTGGCCCGGCACGGTCCACGCCGCGATCGAGGACTGCCGTCCCGACCAGGTGGTCGACTTCGGACCGGGCGCGTCGGCCCTGGTGTTCACCCGGGAGAGCCTGCGCGGCAGCGACGACGACCTGCGCTACCGCCGCATCCCCGAACCCTAGGGGCTTCTGATGGATCTCCGTGGCGTCGCGAACGCCCGACAGGTTCCCCCACTGCCTCAAGGGCGTGGGAGGTGCCCCCACTCGCCGCACCGGGCACAAGCCCAAGTACGTCCGGTCCACCGGCGGGGCCTTGCACCCGGCACTCCCCCAGCCTCCGGCCGGGGGGATGTCCAGAGCACGCACTGGGGGCACCTCCCACGCCTTCGGGCAGTGGGGGAGCCGCTCGTTCTCCCCCGGAGATCCACCAGAAGCCCCCTCGCCTGAGAAGGAGCACGAATGCACTGTCTGGTCTTTCCGGGCCAGGGCGTACAGCACAAGGGCATGGGAGAGGACCTGTTCGAGCGGTACCCGCGGGAGACCGCGGCGGCGGACGAGTTGCTCGGTTACTCCGTGGCGCGCCTGTGCCGCGACGACCCCGACGACCGGCTCGCCGACACCCGCTACGCGCAACCCGCCGTCTTCCTCGTCAACGCGCTGTCCTGGCTGGATCTCGAACGCGGCGGCCGCCGGTACGACTACGTGGCCGGCCACAGCCTGGGCGAGTTCAACGCGCTGGTGGCCGCCGGCGTCCTCGACCTGATGGACGGCCTGGCACTGGTCCGGCGCCGCGCCGAGCTGATGGCCGGCGTCACCCGCGGCGCGATGGTCGCGGTCGTCGGGCTGGGCTCCGCGCGGGTCGAGGCGACGCTGCACGGAGCCGGTCTCAACCTCGTGCACGTCGCCAACCGCAACAGCGACACGCAGGTGACGGTGGCCGGAGACCGGTCGCAGCTGGCGCTCGCGGTCAGGGTACTGCGCGGCCCGGGCGTCCGGGTCCTGCCGGTCGCCGTCAGCGGTCCGTTCCACACGCCCCTGATGGCCTCGGCCGGCCGGGCGTTCGCGAAGGTCCTGCGCGAGTACGAGTTCCGTGCCGGGCACACGCCGGTGATGTCGAGCGTCACCGGCACACGGTTCATCACCGACCAGGCGGTCGAGCTGCTCAGCAGGCAGATCCACCGCCCCGTGGAGTGGGTCCGGGCGGTCACGGCCCTCCGCGCCGAGGGCGTCGCCCACTTCGACGAAGTGGGCGGCAAGACCCTCACCGCCTTCATCACCCGGATCGCGGCCCAGCCGACGGAGGAACGCTTGTGACCACGGACATCGCCGTCATCGGCCTCTCGGTCGAGGTGCCGGACGCACCGGACCAGCACGCCTTCTGGGACATCGTCCGCACCGGCCGGAGCCTCACCCGGCCCTTCCCGGCGCGGCGGCGCCGGGAGGTCGAGGAGTACCTGAACTACTACTGGGAATCGGCGCTGGTTCCGGACACCGAGGACGGTGTCGCCTTCCACGACGGCAGCTTCCTGGACCGGGTCGACCTGTTCGACCACGAGTTCTTCGGCATGAGCCCGAAGCAGGCCGCGGTCACCGACCCGCACCAGCGGCTGGTCCTGCGGACGATGTACCGCGCCCTGGAGGACGCCGGCCACGTCGGCGACCGGTTGGCCGGCAGCCGCACCGGCGTGTACGTCGGCTACGCGGGCAACCCCGGCTGGTCGTACATGGAGTACTTCTCCCGCGTCGACCCGACGCTGGGGCAGCTGGGCATCACCGGCAACATCGTCACGATGCTGGCCAACCGGCTCTCGTACCTGTTCGACCTGCGCGGCCCCAGCATGGTGGTCGACAGTGCCTGCTCGGCGTCGCTGCTGGCGCTGCACCAGGCCAGGGCGGGGCTGCTGCTGGGCGACTGCGAGATGGCGGTGGTGGCCGGCACCCGGATCGTGCTGGCACCCGTGCGGCACCCGCACACCCGGATCGGCATCGAGTCGTCCGACGGTGTGACCCGTACGTTCGACGAGAGCGCGGACGGCACCGGCTTCGGCGAGGGCTCCGGGGCCGTCGTGCTCAAGCGCCTCGACAGGGCGCTGGCGGACGGCGACCAGGTGTACGCGGTCATCAAGGGCAGCGCGGTCAACCACGACGGCCGCTCCGAGATGATGACCGCGCCGGACGCCCGGGCCCAGGCCGACCTGCTTGAGGCCGCGTGGCAGGACGCGGGCGTGGACCCCCGCACGATCGGCTACCTGGAGGTGCACGGCACCGCCACCCGGGTCGGGGACCCGATCGAGTTCGAGGGACTGCGGCGGGCCTTCGCCGCCCGCACCGACGACCGGCGGTTCTGCGCGGTGGGCACGGTGAAGGCCAACATCGGCCACCTCTTCGAGGGCTCGGGTGTGATGGGCGTGATCAAGACCGCCCTCGCGCTGCGGCACCGCGTGATCCCGCCGCTGGCCAACTACGTGCGCCCGAACAACGCGATCGACCTCAACGACGGCCCGGTGTACGTGCCGCTGGAAGCACGCGAGTGGCAGGCAGGGGACGGCCCCCGCCGGGCCGGGGTCAGCGCGTTCGGCCTCGGCGGGACCAACGCGCACGCGGTACTGGAGGAGTTCGACGCGGCGACGGCCGCCTCCGGGCTCCCCGCGGCTCCCGCCGCGCCCCGGTCCCAGGCGGCTCCCGCCGCATCCGGGTCCCCCATGGCCCCCGCCGCGTCCGGCGAAGGCAGACCCTCCTACCTGTTCACGCTCAGCGCGCAGAGCCCGGCGTCGCTCGGCCGGCTGGTCACCCGCTACCGCGAGTCGATCGACGACGGCCGGATCGGCGGGAGCATCCGGGACGTGTGCTGGACCTCGAACGTCTCGCGCGCCGGACACCGGCACCGGCTCGCCTACACGGTCACGGACCTGTCCGCTCTGCGTGCGGCGCTGGCGGCCACCGAGGCCGGCGAGGTGCCCGAGGCCGCAGGCACCGACGCCGCCCGAGGCTGGACGGGCGGCGCCGAACTCGACCTGCACGCGCTGTACGCCGAGTCCGCCGAGTACTCCGCGGACCGCGCCGGCGACCGTCCGCGGATCGTGCACCTGCCACCGTACGAGTTCGAGGAGACCCGGGCCTGGATCGACTTCCCCGAGACCTGGCGCGACCGGTTCACGCTCGCGGCGCCGCAGGACAGGCACCCGCTCACCCACGAGGTGGAGTTCGCGCCGGCGCCGCTCGCGGAAGCCGGCGACCCGTCGGGCCGCGTGCTGGCGCTGGTCAGCCCGGCCTCCGCCGGCGCCGTGGCCGCCGCCCTGCCGGACGCGGTGCTGCGCACGCCGGGCGACAAGGACGCCGAACCGGACCTGCTCGCCGAGGAACTCGTCGACGAGGGGTTCACCCACCTGGTGTACGCACCGGCCTTCGACGACCGGCCGGCAGCCGATCCCGCGGAACTCGACCGCCGCGTCGACGAGCACCTGATGGGCCTCTTCCATCTGGCGAAGGCGCTGATGGAGGCGGGCGCTGCCATCGACCTCGTGGTACTGACCCGGCAGGCGCTGGCGGCCCGGCCGGGCGAGTCCGGCGTGGTCGCGGAACACGCGGCGCTCGCCGGGCTGGCGAAGGCGATCGGCCGGGAGTTCCCGTACCTGACCGTCCGGTTCCTCGACGTCGACGACGCGGTGCCGGCCACGCTGCTGCGGGACGAGATCCTCGCCCGGCAGGCCGGCGTGTACGTGCTGCGCGGCACGGACAAGTACCGGGAATCCTTCGCCGAGTTGCCTCAGATTCCGGCGGTCCGCGACGCGTACCTGCGGCCGGGTGGCGCGTACCTGATCACCGGCGGTCTCGGCGGCATCGGCCTGGAGGCGGCCCGGCACTTCGCGGCCGGCACCCCCGGCATCCACCTGTATCTGCTCGGCCGCACCGGCCTGCCACCGGAGGCCGAATGGGACGCGGTGGCCGCCGACCCGCGGCACCCTGCCGCCGGACGCGTCACGGCGGTACGCGAGATCGCCTCCCTCGGCGCCACCGTGCACCCGGTGGCCGCCGATATCGCCGACGAAGCCGCGCTGGCGGCCGTGCTGGAGTCGATCCGCGCCGCGCACGGCCGGGTGGACGGCATCGTGCACGCCGCCGGCGTGCCCGGTGACAACCTCATCGTGTACCGGGACGCGGACGCGTTCGCGTCCGTGCTCCGGCCGAAGCTGCGCGGCGCGTTCCTCCTGCACCACCTGACGCGGGACGACCGCCCCGACTTCGTGCTGCACATGTCCTCGGTGGCCGCGGTGTTCCCGGCACTCGGCCAGGCCGACTACGCGGCCGCGAACTTCTACCTGGACCACCTGGCACGGGCGCTGAACACGCCGGAGCACCGCGTGATCAGCATCGACTGGGTGGCCTGGCGGGAGGTGGGGATGGCCGTCGCCGCCGGCGTGGGCGGAGACCTGGCGTTCCGCTCGCTGCGCACCCGCGCGGGCCTCGACCTGGTCGACGCGGCGCTGCGCGGGGACCGGGCCGGGTTCTTCGCCGGCGAGGTCAACTACACGAGCGAGCTGATGAGCGTCCTGCCCTCGTACAACCTGGCCCTCTCCGCGGACGTCCAGGGCAAGATCGACAAGGGCATGGAGGCGCTCGCGGAGCGGACCGAGCAGGTCAACACCCGCCTGCGCGAGGCCGTGGAGTCCACCGAGGTGCGGCTCACCGGACGCCTCGACGGCGTGTACACCGACGGGGAACTGATGGTGGGCCGCTGCCTGGCGCACGCCCTCGGCCACCCGACGATCGATGTGCGGGCCGACTTCCGGGACCTGGGCGCCGACTCGATCATGGCGATGACCATCGGCAACAACATCTCCGCCTGCCTCGGCCGCCCCTTCGACACCATCGACCTGATGAGCGAGCGGACCGTGGTCGCCGTCAGCCGGCTCATCGAGGACAAGTACGCCGCAGGCGGGCCGGGCGACGACGACGCGTGGCTCGACGACCTGCTGACCCTGCCCGGAGACTGACGTGCCGGACCTCACGCGGGGCCCGATCCTGACCGGGATCGTCGGGATCGCGGCCCCGCTGGCCCTGGCCAATCTGCTCCAGCAGGGCTACCTGCTGGTCGACAGCGCGGTCGTCGGCCGGTACGTGGGCGTCGCCGGCCTGGCCGCGATGGGCGCGGCGCAGCCGCTCTACGCGATCCTCAGCTCGCTGTTCACCGGTGTCTCGGGCGCGTTCGCCGTACGGCTCGGGCAGCTCACCGGCGCCGGGAAGCTCAGCGGCCCCGGGCGGCACGACGACCGGAGCGCGCTGCTGGCGCTCGCGCTCTGCACGGGCGCGTGGTCGGTGCTCTGCGCCGCGATCGCGGTGCCGGCCGCGGGGCCGCTGCTGGCGCTGACGGGCGTGACCGGCGAGGTCGCCGCCGAGGCACGCACCTTCGTGGTGACGCTGTGCTCGGGCATGGTCGCGATCTACGCGCTCGGCGCGGTGTGCGCGGTACTGACCGGCCGCGGCGACGCCCGCGGTGCCACCGGCCTGCAGATCACCGCGAGCGCGTTGAACGCGACGTTCGCGTGGCTGTTCGTGGGCCCCTGGCGATTCGGGATCGCGGGCGCCGCGCTCGCGGTGCTGGCCGCCAACTCCCTGGCGGCGGTGGCCGGGCTGGTCCGCCTGGTGCGCGAGGAGCGGCGGCGGCCGTCCCCGGCCGCCGCGGTCACGGCCGCGACGGTGCGCGCCGAGGTACGGCGCGGCCTGCGGGTCGGCGCCCCGATGGGCGCCCAGTACCTGCTGATCGGCGTCGGCATCCTGGTGCTGGTGTGGATCATCACGCCGTTCGGGGAGCCGGCCCTCGCGGCGCTGACCGTCGTCTCCCGGCTGGAGCTGCTGACCACGGTGCTGTTCCTGAACCTCTCCGGTGCGCTGATGGTGTTCACCGCACAGAACACCGGCGCGGGCCAGAGCGCGCGCATCCGCGAAGGGGTCCGCAGCACCGCCTGGTTGGGCGCCGCGCTCACCGTGGTGGTGTCCCTGCTGCTGCTCGCCGAACGCGGGCCGATCGCCGCGCTGTTCTCCGGCAACCCGGAGACCCGGCTGGTGACCGAGCGGTACGTCCTCATCACGGCACCCTTCTTCCTGTGCTACACGCTGACGATCGTGCTGCACGGCTGGTTCAACGGCATCACCCGCGCCGTCGTGCCGCTGATCTGCACGGTGGCGTCGCTGGGCGTGGTCAGGCTGCCGTTGTCGTACGTGCTGGGACACGCATGGGGCGTCGACGGCGTCATGTGGGCGACGGTGATCGGCTGGGCCGTGGGACTGGGCTACACGCTGCTGGCCACCTGGCAGACGGCGAGGGCGACCGCACCCCGGCCACCGCGCAGGAGCCGGCCCGCCGTGAAACCGGACGACAGGGTCGACCGGTGACGAGGCCGCCGTCCGCCGTATGCCTTCCGCCGCCGCCGGCCTCCCGTCCGCCGTATGCCTTCTCCGGGCTCGGCATCCAGGGTCCAGATGCCTCCGTCGAGGGATCAGGTGCCTCTCATCTCCTAGAAGGGTCTCAGAGCATGTCGGGATACGAGCTGGTCAGCTTCGACGGCGAACTGCGGTGCTACGCGCAGAGTCCGGACGAGGCCCGCTTCCAGTACAGGGAGATATTCGAGCTGGGCTGCTACGACAAGGTGAGCCTTCCCGCCCGGCCCTTCGTCGTCGACGTCGGAGCGAACATCGGCCTCTTCTCGCTGTACGTGAAGCAGCGGTGGCCGAAAGCCGAGATACTGGCCTTCGAACCGATCCCGGAAACGCTGGACGTGCTGCGGCTGAACGTGAAGATGCACGGCCTTGAGGACGTCACCGTGCAGCCGTGCGCGCTGGGCTCGGAACGCGATTCCGACGTGCCGTTCACCTACTATCCGGTCATCCCCGGCAATTCGACGCGTTACCCCGCCCAGAAGGAACTGCAGAAGTCGGTGCTGGTGCCCATCGAGGGAGCGTCCGTCGTCGATCGGAAGCACACCGGCCGCCAGGTCCGGGCCGCCGTGGAGCGGCTTTCCAGCTTCCTCGGCGACCGGAGCAGGGTCGACCTCGTGGAGGTGGACGTCGAAGGGGCGGAACTCGATGTGCTTCTCGGAATCGACGCCGGGGACTGGACGAAGATCGACCAGGTCATCCTGGAGGTCCAGGACATCGACGGCAGGCTCGACGCGATCCGCGCCCTCCTGGACCGCCACGGCCTGCCGTCCACCGTCGAGCTCTCCCCGCTGATTCCGCCCGAGATACTGACCTATGTCGTGCACGCGGCCCGCCCGTGAACGGGTGACTCTCCAGCACGCGGCCCCGCCCGTGAACGGGTGACTCTCGTGGGCGGCCTCGCCCGTGACCGAGCGGCGACCGGTCTTCGGGCCGCCGCAGGGTCACGTCCGCGGATCCCTCAGGGGCGAGGGCCGAGAGCGCGGGCGAGTGATGCGAGGGACGCCGGGACGTCGGGGCCCGCGGGGGCGAGGACGACGCTGGTCGCGCCTGCCGCGTGGCGGGCCTCGATCGCTTCCCGTGCCTGGTCGGGGGTGCCGGAGATGCTGAGCTCGCGGACCCAGTCGGCGGGCATGGTCCGGGCGAACTGCCGGGCGTCGGCGCAGGCGGCGCGGTGTTCGCGCAGCTGCGCCGCGAAGGGCAGGGGGCCGATGTGCGGGGCCCAGTCCGGCTCGCCGACGACCGACAGGCCGTCGCGGACGCGGTCGAGCGCGGCGGCCTCGTCGTCGTCGACGGCGGCGATGTCGTAGGTGACGACTTCCAGGTCGCCCCCGTAGGCGGCACCGCCCAGGTTCCGGAGCGAGGACGTGACGTAGGCGGGGTTCGCGGGCTCGGCCAGGAGGAGCCCGTCCGCCACCTCGCCCGCGGCCGCCTGCGACCTGGGGCCGCGCACGCCGAGGATGACGGGAGGGACGACGTCGGGGATCTCGGTGAGGCGGACGCCCTCGCAGTGCACGTAGCGGCCGGCTGCCGGGCCGGGCTCGCCGCGCACGAGCAGGCGCAGCGCGGTCGTGTACTCCTTGATCAGCGTCAGGGGACTGGCGGGCCAGGCTCCGGCCTGGCGCATCCAGTCGGGCATGCCGTGTCCTATGCCGGCGATCAGCCGGCCGGGGTGGAGCTGGGCGAGCGTGGCCAGTTCCATCGCGGCGAAGCACACGTTGCGGGCGCCGGCGGGCAGGATGCCGATGCCCACGGTGATGCCGGTGGTGCTGGCGAGGACGGAGGCGGCCTGCGCGAGCCCGCCGCGGAAACCGAGGTCCTCCACCACCCACACCTGGTCGAACCCCAGCTCCTCGGCACGCCGGGCATAAGGCAGCACCTCCCGCACGGGCAGGTCGCGGGGGAGCATGACACCGACCCGGTTGCGGGCGGCGGTGGCGTCTGTCTGGGGCATCGGGGGCTCTTTCCTTGTCCACGACCGTGAGCGCCGCGGGTCCTGAGGACCATGCGGTCACGGTCTGTGAGGGATGTGCGGACGCGGGCTGTGAGGGTCATGCGGGCACAGGCCCCGAGGGCGGTGCGGAGGGGAAGCGGGGGGCGCGCTTCTCACGGAGAGCGGTGTAGCCCTCGACGACGTCCGGGCCGAGGAAGGTCAGCATCTCGTACGCCGCCGACTGGTCGAAGGTGGGGCCGAAGGTGCGCAGCCAGTTGTTGAGCGTCCGCTTGGTGAGGCGGATCGCCGGCTGGGAACCGGTGGCCAGCGCGTCGGCGATCCTCAGTGCCTCGTCGAGTACCTGGTCACGGGGCAGGGCCTTGGCGACCATGCCGATGCGCTCGGCCTCGGCACCGGTGATCATCTCGCCGGTGAGCAGGTAGTAGCGCGCCTTGGCCATGCCGGCGAGCAGGGGCCAGATGATGGCGGCGTGGTCGCCCGCGGCGACGCCGAGCTTCACATGGCCGTCGCCGATCTTCGCGTCCTCGGCGGCGATGGCGACGTCGGCGAGCAGCGCGGCGACGGTACCGGCGCCCACGGCGACGCCGTTGATCGCCGAGACGATCGGCTTCTCGCAGTTGACGATGTTGTAGACGAGGTCGCTCATCTCCTTGAGCATGTGCGACACCCGGTCGTAGTCGCCTGCCATCCGCTCGACCATGGCCAGGTCCCCGCCGGCGGAGAACGCCTTGCCCGCGCCGGTGATGACGGCGACGCGGGTCCCGGGGTCGGCGGAGACGTCGTTCCAGACCCTGGCGAGCTCGGTGTGCATCCCCTCGTCGGCCGCGTTGTACTTCTCGGGCCGGTCGAGGGTGATGAGCAGAACACCGTTGTCGCGGCGGGAGAATGCCAGTTGCTCGTATCCGTCGAAGGTCACCACGTTCCTCCGTTGCGTCGGGGCTCGCCGGGTCCCGACACTACATCCGGGCAGCTCAGGCAGCTCGCTGATACGCCTGGGTATCCGCCGAGCGCCTCTCGCGGGTTGACTTCCGGGCGGGCGAGCCGGGCTTGCCGGGCCTGGGCGCCGGCGGGGGCCGTGGATCGGCTCGCTCCGGAGCCTTCGATGCCTGTCCTTCGATCCCTCGGAACGAGGTCGTCGAGGCGCCGGCGTCAGAAGCCGCGTGTGCGCTTCGCCGCGCGGCGTGCCTGGGCGCCGGGGACGCGGATCAGCATCCGGGAGGCCTCCGCGCCCAGATTCACCCCGATCGCGATGGCCATGGCCAGTGCCACGGCTTTCGTCAACGACACGAGCCCCGCGTTCACATCGTTCTGGGCGAACCCCAGCAACCCGAAGTACGTGGAGGAGCCGGGAAGCAGGGGCCCGATCGCCGCGGTGACGTACGGCAGCGCGGACGCGAACCGGTACCGCGAGAAGAACTGGCCGAAGAGGCCGACGACTCCCGCGGCCGCGGCCGTGGACGCCACGGGCGAGATGTGGCCGGTGAAGTGCATCGCCCCGTAGACGACCCAGGCCACGCCTCCGTTGAGCGTCACCATCAGGACAGTCGAACGTTCCTGCTGGAGCAGCACGGCGAAGGCCAGGGAGAGCATCATCGCGGCGAGTATCTGCCAGTACGGCCGGTCCACGTTCGGCAGCGCCTCATCCGGGTTGAGCTTGGCGTTCAGGCGCACGCCGAAGTAGAGGACGATCAGCACGCCCATGACGATGCCGACGACGAAGTACACCACCTCCAGCAGGCGGGCCGCGGCGGTGATGTAGTAGCCGGTGAGCCCGTCCTGCACGCCCGCCACCAGCGCCCGACCCGGCAGCAGCGCGAACAGCCCACCGGTGATCACCGCGGAGGCGGGCACCTGCGCGTGGAGGACGGTGAGCGTCACCCCGATCGCGGCGGGCGGCATCGCGGCCACCGTGAACTGGTAGAACTCCGGCAGCCCCCGCCCCGAGCAGAGCCAGGCCAGCCGGTCGCCCAGCATGGCGCCCACCGCCGCCGCGATGAAGACCAACAGGTTGCCGCCGACGAGCACCGAGGCCGAGCCCGCCAGCAGCCCGTTCGCCGCGGTCAGCGCCCACCCGGGAAAGGGGTGGCGGTTGCGCCGGATCTCGGCGAGCCGCCGGTAGGCCTCCTCCAGGGGGATCCCGTTCTCGTCCTCGCTGAGGTCGTCGACCAGCCGGAAGACGGCCGCGAGCCGCGTGTAGTCGGTGCCGCGGCGGCGTACGGTCCGGGAGGCCGTCACCGGGTCGTGCACCAGGGACGGCTGGTAGGAGATGGACAGCAGGGTGAAGGTGGCCGTCGGCTCGCAGCGGTCGAGCCCGTAGCTGTGGCAGACGGCGAACATCGCCGCCTCCACGTCCTCGGCGCCCTCCCCGCCCGCCAGCAGCAGCTCCCCGATGCGCAGGGTGAGGTCGAGTACGCGCGGGACCGCGGGCCCCGAGTCGTCCTCGTGCTTGGCCACCGGCTCCAGCGCGGGCCGCTCGGCCACCGGCAGGCGCAGGATCGTGCGCATACGGTCCTGCCAAGGCGCCTCCTTGGCCAGCCCGTTGACGACCGGCGCGTCGGCCCGTGGGATGAACGCCGGTGGCGCGTGCCGCGCGCGGTAGGTGCGCGGCGGGCTGAACGCGGAGCCTTCCTGGTCGTGGAGCGAGCCCGCGGGCACGAGCCCCTGCGGCACCGCGAACTCCGACGTCGTGTGCGACTCGTCCTCGGCTACGGCGTGACCCGGGACCACGCCCACCGGCTGCGTGAACGCGCTCCTCGCTTCGTCCGACTTCAGCTTGCGGTCGTCACTGTCACCCGACTCGATCACCTGCTCCGCCCCACTCCTGTTCTGTCCGTTGCTGTGATTTCCGTCCGTTCGCCGAACGTCCCCCTGCTGTACCAGCGCGCACGGCTGAGTATTCCCACGCCGGACCCCCTACGACCCGCTTGTGGATGCCGCCGGCACCGGGCACGCGCGCTCCCAGGCGCGCACGGAAGCGGCGGGTCACACGACCTGTGACCAGGTCATGCGGCTCGCCGCGAGAGATTCGTACGGGGCCCGCCGCGGGCGTCGGCCACCGCGTCGTGCGCTCAATCATATCGGCGCCGGAGCCGTGCTCCGCCCACGGCGGGCGGGGCCGTGGAGGCTTTTGACGGGCACATCTACAACTGTATACTTTTAGGGAAGTCTACAGTTGTATACCCGCGGTGACGTGGCCTTTCGCCGCACCGCAGGGGTGCATCAGTACCTCGACGGAGGAATGGATGAAACTCGATCTCAACGGAAAACGTGCTCTCGTCACCGGTTCGAGCACGGGACTCGGCGAGGCCACCGCAAGGCTCCTGGCCGCCGAAGGCGCGGCGGTCGTCGTCCACGGACGGGACAGGAAGCGCACCGAGGACGTCGCCGAGGCGGTCCGGGGGGCCGGAGGCACCGCCACCACCGCACTGGGCGACCTCTCCACCGACGAGGGCGCCGAAGCAGTGGCCCGGGCGGCCACCGCGGACGGCCCGGTGGACGTCCTCGTCAACAACGCCGGCTTCTACCGCCACGTGACCTGGAGCGACGCCACCCCCCAGGAGTGGAGCGACACCTACAACGTCAACGTCGTCTCCGGCGTGCGCATGATCGGGCACCTGGTGCCGGCGATGCGCGAGCGCGGCTGGGGCCGGGTCATCACGATCGGCGGCGGCCTCGCCAGCCAGCCGATGAACACGCACCCGCAGTACAACGCCACGCTGGCGGCCCGGCACAACCTGGCGGTGTCCCTGGCGCGCGACCTGCGGGGCACCGGGGTCACGTCGAACGTCGTATCTCCCGGCGCGATCCTCGTCGAGGCGACGAAGGAGCTGGTCACGGGGATCGGACCTGAGCGCGGCTGGGGCGAGACCTGGGAGGAGATCCAGCCCAACGCCGTCGAGGCCCTCATCCCGAACGACCACAACCGCTTCGGCAGGCCCGACGAGATCGCGGCGGCGGTCGCCTACCTCTGCAGCGGCTACGCCGAGTACGTCAGCGGGGCGACCATCCGCGTGGACGGCGGCCTCATCCGCTCCGCGTTCTGACCGGGCCGGTGTGAGCCGGCGTGAGCGGGCGTGTTCACTTCACGCTTCCGCTCACCAGGCCGCTGACGATGTACCGGTTGAGCGAGATCGCGATGACGGCGGGCACGGCGATGGTGATCACGCCCGCCGCGCTGAGCAGGGTGGACGGCACCACGTGCTGGCCCTGCAACGCGGCGATGACCACCGTGAGCGGCTCGGTGGACTGGTCGGTGGAGAGCACCAGCGGGAAGAGGAACTGCGTCCACGAGAACAGGAAGGTGATGACCGTCGTCGAGATGAGCCCCGGGACGGCCAGCGGGAGAAGGACGTACCGCAGGACCTCCAGCCGGCTCGCCCCGTCCACGAGCCCGGCCTCCTCGATGGAGGGAGGCAGCGTGCGCAGGTAGTTGTACATGATCCAGGTCGCCAGCGGCAGGAAGCCGGACACGTAGACCAGGACGATGCCGGTGTAGGTGTTGACCAGGCGGAATTCTCCGAGGATCCGGTAGAGCGGGATCAGCGTCGTGTAGGCGGGGAAGGCCATGGTGGCGAGCACGCCGTAGAAGAGGACGCCCCTGCCGCGGAACGTCATCCGCGCGAAGGCGTAGGCGGCCAGCGTGGACAGCACGACGGTGATGACCGTGGCGGCCCCGCACTCGATGAAGATGTTGGCCGCGGACTGCCGGATCTGCCCCGGGACCTCTCCGGAGCCGCCCAGCAGGGTCGAGTAGTTCCGCAGACTCGGCGTGGGCGGCAGGTAGTGCGCCGGTTTGCTGCCGGCCTGCGCCTCGTTCTGGAGGCTGGTGTTGATCGTCCAGTAGATGGGGACCAGCGACCACAGCAGGATGAACGCGATGCCGAGCCAGCGGGCGCGGATCCGGCGGGCCACGCGGAAGGACATCAGAACTCCACCGTCCGGTGCACGAACTTGACGACGAGGAAGGACAGGATCAGGGTGACCGCGGTGACCAGCAGGGACAGGGCGTAACCGGCGCCGAAGTCGAGGTTCTGGAAGCTGATGAAGTACGTCTGCGCCATCACCGACGACCCGGTGGAGGCCGCGCCGTTGAGCACGTACGGCTGGTCGAAGACGTTCAGCGTCGCGATCACCGCCTGCACCATGGCCACGGCGATACCGGGCCTGGCCAGCGGCAGCGTGACCCGCCGGAAGGCGCCCCAGGAGGAGCAGCCGTCGAGCGTGGCCGCCTCGTACAGGTCGTCGGGGATGTTCTGCAGCGAGGCGAGCACCAGCAGGGCCGACAGCGGGGTGATCTGCCAGACCTGCACGAGCTCGATCAGCGCGATCGTCTCCAGGCGGTTCTGGCCCAGGAAGTTCTGGTACTGGTCGATCAGGTGCAGCGAGCTGAGCACGCTGTTCAGCAGTCCGGAGTTCCCGTCCCAGATGCCGCTCCACACGATGCCCTCGACGACGCCGGGCAGCGCCCACGGCAGGATGAGGACGGCGATCAGCACGGAGCGGCCGGTGAACCGGCGTTGCAGGGTGATCGCCATGGCGATGCCGAGGACGGTCGACAGGGCCACGCCGATCACCACGTAGAGCATGGTGTTGCCGGCTGCGGCGCGCACCGCGGGGGAGTGGAACAGGCCCCGGAAGTTGCCCAGCCCGAAGAAGCGCGTCGGCGGATCGAGCGCGTCGACCCGGAAGAACGACTCGACGATCGTGAAGAGCGCGGGCACCACCGCCAGGAGCACGATGAACAGCACGAGCGGGGCGACGAGTACGTAGGGCAGCGGATCGAAGCGGCGCCGTCGCGCTCTCGCGGGCTGCCGGCCGGTGGGCGCGCCGCTGTCCGGCGCCGTGGCCGGCGGTGTGTCGAGTCGGGGGCGTGTCATGGGCTGTTCCTCATGGCCGGCGCGTGCCCGGTCACGATCCGCCGGCGAGCCGGTTGGCGGTGGCGGCGATCGCCTTGATCGCCGCGCCGACGCTCTGGCTCCCGGTGGCGGCGGCGTGCAGGTTCGTGTAGACGGAGTTGGAGAACTGCGGGTACCACGAGGGCGCGCCCTGGGGGAACACCGGCCGGGTGCTGGACGCCAGCATGCTGCTCATGGCGCCGGCCTGGACCAGGTCGCCCTTGGCGCCGAGCCGGTGCACCGCGCTCAGCCGGGACGGCAGGCTGTAGGTGTGCAGCGTCTTGTCGGGACCGTCGATGCCCGCGAACGCGGCCTGTTGGTCGGCCGACGTGAACCACTTGATGAACTTGGCCGCCGCCGCCGGGTACTTGGCGGTGCGCGGGATGCCGATGCCGTCGGGGTTGCTCAGATTGGGTGCGGGCCCGGTTGCGCCGGGGGTGGGAACGTAGACGACCTGCTTGGTGACGGTGGAGGCGGACGGCACGTCGTAGAGGCTTCCGACGTTGCCCGAGTAGTCGCTGAAGACGCTCGCGACCCTGCCCTTCGCCATCTCCGTCTGGGTGCCCTGGCTGTCGGTGGTGTTGATGTTCCCCGGTGCCACGAGACCCTGCTTGATCGCGTCGGTCATCCACTGCGCGGCCTTGTAGCCGGCCGAGCCGGGGGAGGTGAACTGCGGTTTCCCGTGCGCGTCGAGCACGGTGCCGCCGAACGCCGCCGTGGCCTGGTACCAGTAGGTCGACAGGCCCTCCGCCGCGGCGAACGGGATGTCCAGGGGGTGGTCGACGACGCCCTTGGCCTTGACCTTCTTGAGATCGGCCGTGTACTCCGCCAGCGTCTTCGGCATGGTGGTGATGCCGGCCTTCGCGAACATCTCCTTGTTCACGGTGGTCGTCAGGAAGGACGCGTCGAACGGGACGCCGACCACCTCCTTGCCCACGGTGAAGGAGGTGAGCTGGGGCATGTCCGGTGCCAGGGCCTTGGTGTCGACGTAGTCCTGCATCGGATAGAACCACTTGAGCTTGCTCAGCTGGCCCACCCGGGACCAGTCGACGTCCGTGGCGTCCGCGAAGTAGGTGTGCGCGGTGGCGGCGGCCGCGATCTTCGTCTGGAGGCTGTCCCAGTCGATGTTCGTCCAGTGGACGGTGATGCCCGTGGACTTGGTGAAGGCGTCGAGGGAGGCCTTGGGAGGCGAGGGTATGGCCAGGGCGACGTTGATCGTCACGCCTCGGGTCGCCGACGACGCCGTGTCGCCGCCGCCACCGCATGCGGTGGCGGCCAGGGCGAGACACGACAGGAGGGAGAGTGCCACCCCGCCTCTGACGCCTCGTCGTGTGGAGAGCATTGGACGACACCTCTCTCGTTCGGAAGACGTCCCACCGCGCGGAGGACACGGCGGGGAGGTGGAACCCCTCGGACGTGTCGGGGCGGTGGAACCTCCCACCGCCACCGTCCGGTGCCGGAAGCAGGAGCGGACGCCTGACAGGCGGGATGCCCACCCGGGCGTGGCGGCACCGGTGTGCGCACGCCCCGGTGGACGACGGGCTAGGGCAATCAAGTCGGCCATCGTGAGTGAGCATTTCGCGCAGAATCCAAGCAGTGAAACGCGCGTTTCTCGATCACGACGCTTGCTTGCGTAGGACTGTTGCAGCGGAGGGGTCGGGCGTCAACCGTTCGCCGCACAGAACTTTCCCAGGACTTCCCCGGCGCTTACCCTCTGAGGCACCCTCGGTGTGTCCGTCGAGACAGTGCCGGCATTCAACCCCATTCCGGTGCATATCTCCGAGTCGGTGCGCAGCTTGCGTGCAGTCGGCCGGTGAAACGCGCATCCAATCCGCTCACCCGTGCGTTAGGTTCCGATCATGCGACGCAGAGAACGCCTCAACCAGATACTCTCCGTGATCGTCGGGCACGGCTCCATGGACGTGGAGGCCCTGGCCCGGCAGTTCGACGTGTCCCACGCGACCATCCGGCGCGATCTCGAACTGCTGGAGCAGCAGCGCCTGGTGAGCCGCACCAGGGGAGGTGCGACCACCCACTCCGCGTTCACCGACATGCCGCTGAACTACAAGACGGCCCAGGACCTGGACGAGAAGCGCAGGATCGCGCACGAGGCCCGGCGGCAGGTGCAGGGCGCCCGGGTGGTCGGCATGACCGGCGGCACCACGGTGGCGGAGTTCGCCCACCTGCTGCTGGACCACGAGGGCCTCACCGTCGTGACCAACGCCCTCAACGTCGCGCTGCACCTGCTGGACAACCCGCGGCTGCGGGTCTTCGTCGGGGGCGGCGAGCTGCGCAGCAGCAGCCAGGAGACGGTGGGCCACAACACGGAGTCGTTCTTCACGCAGTACAACCTCGACGTGGCGTTCCTCGGTGTGGACGGGGTGGACGCCTCCGCCGGCTGCACCAACTACGACCCGGCCGGCGCACGGGCCAACGGCGAGCTGCTGCGGCGGGCCCGGCGGCGGATCGTGCTCGCCGACGCGACCAAGATCGGCCGTCTGGCGCTCGCGCAGGTCTGCGCACTGTCGGACGTCGACGTCCTGATCACCGACGAACGGGCCGAGCAGGGCCAGGTGGAGCGGATCCGGGAGCAGGGCTGCGACGTCGTCCTGGTCTGATCGCCGCCGCCATCACCCGGCCGATGATCCATCGCGCAAGTCCGCGCATTATTTCTGCGCGTTTCTCGCTCGTCATTGTGCACACGTCGGCACGGGAGTCATAGTGCCGACCATGACCAAGGTTGCGTTCATCGGCGCCGGCAGTGTCGAGTTCACCCGGAATGTCGTCAGCGATCTGTGCTCCTATCCGGAGCTGCAGGGGCAGCTCGAACTGTCCCTGCACGACATCGACGCCGACCGGCTGGCCCACGCCGAGGCGTTGGTGCGCCGGATCGACGAGGAGACCGGAGCGGGTGCCCGGGTCTCGTCGAGCGTCGACCGGCGCACGGCCGTCGAGGGTGCCGACTACGTCATCAACGAGATCCAGGTCGGCGGGTACCAGGCGACCCGCGCGGACTTCGACATCCCCGAGCGCTACGGCGTCCACCAGACCATCTCGGACACCATCGGCATCGGCGGTGTCTTCCGGGGGCTGCGCACGATCCCGGTCCTGATCGGGATCGGCGCGGACCTCGCCGAGGTCGCGCCGGACTCCTACCTGCTGAACTACAGCAACCCCATGGCGATGCTGCCGTGGGCCGTGCATGCCGGCTCGCCCTTCCACCGGGTCGTCGGCATGTGCCACTCGGTGCGCGACACGCACAAGACGCTCGCGGAACTCGTGGGCCTGCCCGTCGAGGAGATCGACTTCGTCACCGCGGGCTTCAACCACCAGGCGTTCGTGCTGCGCTTCGAGCACCAGGGCCGGGACCTGTATCCGGCGCTGCGCGCCGCCATCGACGCCGATCCCGAGCTCCAGCGCCGCGTCCGCGTCGAGATCTTCCGGCGCTTCGGCTACTTTCCCACCGAGTCCAGCGAGCACAGCGCCGAGTACGTGCCGTGGTTCATGCACCATCCCGGCGAGGTCGAGCACTTCCGGGTGCCGATCGGCGAGTACCTGCGCCGCTCGGAGCGGAACATCGACGAGTTCGCGGCGACCCAGCAAGCACTGAAGGGTGGCGGGCCGCTGCCCGTCGACGCCACCTCGGAGCTCGCCTCGGAGTTCATCCACGCCCACCAGACCGGCCGGGCACGGGAGATCTACCTCAACGTCCGCAACGACGGCCTGATCAGCAACCTGCCCGACGAGTGCTGCGTCGAGGTGCCCACCCTCGTGGACGCAAGCGGACCGCACCCGAGGCCGGTCGGCGCCCTGCCCCCGCAACTCGCCGCGCTGAACCGCACGTTCCTGAACGTCGTGGAGCTCACCGTGCGCGCCGTCCTCGACGGCAACCGCGATCACGTCTACCAGGCGGCCCTGCTCGACCCCAACACCGCGAGCGTGCTCACCACCCGCCAGACGGTGCAGATGTGCGACGAGCTCTTCGCCGCCCACGGGGACCTGATCCCGGAGGCGCTGCGCAAGGCCTGAGGGCGGCCTGCGACGGGCTTTACGCCAGGTCGAGCAGCCCACCCATGTCAGGGAGTAATCACTCGGTGACAGGGAGTGGACGATCTCGGGCCCGTCCGTTCGCCGGCATCGGCTCGCCCGTTCATGAGTGGCGCCGCGGGGGAGCGGATCGCTCTCGTGCCGGCGCGGTCCGCAGTGGACGGGACCCGGGAGCGGGGAAACGTTAGTATCTTAAGGGGTGAATAGGTGCATATAGCGCAGCGGGGTGTGCGTAAGGCAGGTGAGGGCGTGCGCGGGAGCGAGGACGGCGCCGCAGCGGCGGAGGCGGCGGCGCGCCTCGACCGGATGCTGGAGCGCGTCACGCACGACCTCGGCGCCCACATCGGGCTCACGTACCTGCCGGTCCCCGAGCGCCAGGTGCTCCAGATGGCCGCGGTGGTCGGCGCCCCCAGAAGGCTGGCCTGGCCCTGGCGGCGCCTGGCCCTCGCGGCGCCCGCGCCCGTGCAGGAGGCCGTCCGCACGCGGCGCCCCGTGTGGCTTGCGGACCAGCAGGAACTGGCCCGCCGCTTTCCCCGCGCCGCGCTCGCCTTCCCCTACGCCGTCGCCCATTACGCTGCCCCTCTGGTGGCGGGCGGGGTCTGCTGGGGTGCCTTGAACCTGCTCTGGCCGGGCAGCCGCCCGGAGGGGCTGTCCGGCGCAGAGCGGGCGCGACTCGACGAGGCCGCCGGCCGGATGGCCGAGGTGCTGAGGGATGCCGCCGCCGGGGGCCGGCCGATAGCCCCGAGGGACGAGCCACTGGTCATGGAGCCGTCCTCGGCCGGCCGGGTCGAGCCCGCCGCCGCTCTCGCCGAGCGCTTCCCCGAGGGCTCCGCCTCGCTGGACCTGGCCGGGCGGATGACCTTCGTCACCGACAGCGCCGCCCGGCTGCTCGGCTGCGACCGCGCGGAGCTGCTGGACGCCGAGCTGTGGGACGCGCTGCCCTGGCTGGACGACCCGGCCTACGAGAACGCCTTCGTTGCCGCCCTCTTCAGCCGCCGGCCCACCGGGTTCGCCGCCCGCCGGCCGGACGGCTCCTGGCTGTCGTTCATGTTCTATCCGGACGCCACCGGCATCAGCGTGCGCATCAGGCCCGGCACCGCTCGCGACGGCGAGCAGGAGCCGGCCGAGGAGGGCCTGCCGACCAGGCCCGCCCGCGCGGGCACCCTCTTCCAGCTCCTGCACCTGGGCTCCGCGCTCACGGAAGCCGCGGGCGTCAGCGAGGTGGCCGACTCGCTCATGGGGCAGATACGGCCTGTCGTCGACGCGCAGGGACTGGCCCTGGTGGTCGCCGAGGAGGGCCGGATGCGGCTGGTGGCGGCCCGCGGCTTCCCGTCGGAGCTGCGGGAGTACTTCGACGACGTGCCCCTGGCGACCCCTACCGAAGGCATCCGGACCATCGAGACCGGCATCCCGGCCTTCCACGCCACCAACGACGAGCTGTTGCGCGGCTACCCCCGGCACCGGCGGTACTACGAGGCCATGACCGCGTTCGCCTTCCTGCCCCTGGCGGTCCCCAGCGGAACGTTCGGATGCCTGGTGCTGGGATACGACAAACCGCGGTCCTTCCCCGCGGACGAGCGCGCGGAACTCACCTCGCTGGCCGGGGTGATCGCGCAGGCGCTGGACCGCGCCCGGCTGTACGACGCCAACGCGCAGGTCGCGCGGGGCCTCCAGGACGGGCTCCTGCCTCGCCACCTGCCGCGGCCGCCCGGGTTGGAGGTCGCCGCCCGCTACCGCCCCGCCACGCACGCCCTGGAGGTGGGCGGCGACTTCTACGACCTGATCGACTTCGGCGCCGGCGGCGCGGCCGCGGTGATCGGCGACGTACAGGGGCACAGCGTCCAGGCCGCCGCCCTGATGGGCCAGATCCGCACCGCCATGCACAGCTACGCCCGGATGGGTGCGCCGCCCGAGGACGTCCTCGCGCGCACCAACCAGCTCCTCATGGAACTGGACATCGACCTGTTCTGCAGCTGCCTCTACGCGTGCATCGACGTGCCCGGGCGGCGCGTCATGCTCGCCTCGGCCGGGCACCCTCCGCCGATCCTCCGGCACGCCGACCGCCGCACCGAGGTGCTCGACCCGCCGCCGGGGCTGCTGCTCGGCATCGACGCGGACACCCGCTACGAGACGGCCGAGGTGCCGCTGGCCCCGGGTGCGCTGCTCGCCCTCTACACCGACGGCCTGGTGGAGCGGCGCGGCACGGACCTGGGCTTCGCCGTCGACGACCTCGCGGAACGGCTCGCCGCGGCGGAGGGGGATTCGCTCGACGCGCTCGCCGACATGATCGTCGAACGCGCCCAGGAGACCGCGGCCCCGCGGAGCAACGACGACATCGCCCTGCTGCTGGTGGCGTGCGGCGAGGCGAGCGGGCGCACCGGGCGCACCGGGCGCACCGGCGGCGGCCGGCCGGGGCGGACCGGGGGCGGCCGCGGGGCCGGCGGCTGAGCCTGCGGGGGCTCCCTCGACGCCGACGCCGACGCCAGCGCCAACCTCGACGCCGGCGCACGCCGACGTCGAGGTCCACCGCCTGCTCACCGACGAGAACGGCGCGCGCCTCGAACCAGCCCCGAGCTGCCTGGTGGCGAACCGTCAGCGATCTTCTACTTAACCTTGACGCACGTGTTATGTGATGTAGAAGATTGATGAGTGGAGTCACGCCCAGCGCGAGGAGGCGCTCGTCATGGTGGCCGCAAGCAAGCCGGACCTCGTCGGCGCCGCCGGCGAAGCACCCGCCACCGGATCCGACGGCCTGCCCCCGGACTCTCCGGTGGTCTCGTTCGACCGGAGCCCCGACGCGTACCGCCACTGGAAGCTCCGCATCGACGCACCGGTCGCCTGGCTGGAGATGGACGTCGACGAGCAGGGCGGCCTGGTGCCCGGCTACGAGCTGAAGCTCAACTCCTACGACCTGGGCGTGGACATCGAGCTGCACGACGCGCTGCAGCGGCTGCGGTTCGAGCACCCCGAGGTGCAGTCGGTCGTGCTGACCGGCGCCAAGGAGAAGGTGTTCTGCGCGGGCGCCAACATCCGGATGCTCGCGGGCTCGCCACACCACTGGAAGGTCAACTTCTGCAAGTTCACCAACGAGACCCGCAACAGCATGGAGGACGCGACCGACCACTCGGGGATGACCTTCATCGCCGCGGTCAACGGCACCTGTGCGGGCGGCGGTTACGAGCTCGCGCTGGCCTGTGACCGGATCCTGCTGATCGACGACAACTCCTCCGGCGTCGCCCTGCCCGAGGTGCCGCTCCTCGGCGTGCTGCCCGGCACCGGCGGGCTGACGCGCGTCACCGACAAGCGCCGCGTACGCAAGGACCTGGCGGACGTCTTCGCCACCCGCAGCGACGGCGTCCGGGGCAAGACGGCGGTGGAGTGGCGGCTGGTCGACGAGCTCGTGCCACGCCGCGTCTTCCGCGAGGTCGCCGGCCAGCGCGCCGTGGAGGCGGCCCAGGGCAGCAGCCGGCCGGGACCCGGCGCGAGAGGCATCGAGCTGACGCCGCTGCACCGCGAGGTCACCGAGGACGGCATCACCTACCGCCACGTCCGCGCGGAGTTCGACCGCCGCCTGTCCCTCGCCACCATCACCGTGCGGGGCCCCGCGACGGAGCCCCCGGCGGACACCGGCGCGCTCCACGCCCAGGGCGCGGGCAACTGGCTGCTCGCGGTCACCCGCGAGCTGGACGACCTGATCCTGCGGCTGCGTACGAACGAGACGGAACTGGGCACCTGGGTGCTGCGCACGGAAGGCAACCTGGAAGCCGTCCTGGCCCACGAGAAGGCCGTGCTCGCGGCCGCGGCCGGCGGCGACTGGCTCGGCAACGAGATCCTGCACTACTACAAGCGGACCGTGAAGCGGCTGGACGTGACCAGCCGCAGCCTCGTCGCGCTGATCGAGCCGGGCAGTTGCTTCGCCGGCCTCCTGCTGGAACTGGCGCTGGCCTGCGACCGCCAGTACATGCTGGACGGGCCGCCCCTCGACGACCCCGACAGCCGCCACCGCGCGCACCTCGTCCTGTCGCGGGCGAACTTCGGCGCGTTCCCCATGGGCAACGGCCTGTCGCGCCTCCAGTCGCGCTTCTACCGGGAGGACGACCACATCGAAGCGCTGCGCCGCGAGGTGGACCGGCCCCTGAGCGCGGGCGAGGCGCGCGAGTTCGGCCTGGTCACCGACGCGCCCGACGACATCGACTGGGAGGACGAGGTCCGCCTCGTACTGGAGAGCCGATCCGCTCTCAGCCCCGACGCGCTGACCGGCATGGAGGCGAACCACCGGTTCGTCGGCCCGGAGACCATGGAGACCAAGATCTTCGGCAGGCTCGCCGCCTGGCAGAACTGGATCTTCATCCGCCCGAGCGCCTCGGGCCCCGAAGGCGCGCTGCGCCGCTACGGCACCGGCCAGAAGGCAGTCCACGACCGGAAGCGAGTGTGAGCCTCGTGAGCACGAAGATCGACTACGAGTCCAAGATCCCCAACAACGTCGACCTGTCGTCCGACCGCAGGCTCCAGCGCGCGCTGGAGGGCTGGCAGCCGAAGTTCCTCAACTGGTGGGGCGAGATGGGCCCCAAGGTGGAGAACCACGGGGTCTACCTGCGCACGGCCGTCGCCGTCGGCCGGGAGGGGTGGGCGCACTTCGACCACGTCAACGTGCCCGACTACCGGTGGGGCATCTTCCTGACGGAGCACGACCCCGACCGCCGGATCGCCTTCGGCGAGCACATGGGCGAGCCCGTCTGGCAGCAGGTGCCCGGCGAGTACCGGGCCGATCTGCAGCGGCTGATCGTCGTCCAGGGCGACACCGAGCCCGCTTCCGTCGAGCAGCAACGCCTGCTCGGGCTGACCGCGCCGAGCCTGTACGACCTGCGCAACCTCTTCCAGGTCAACGTGGAGGAGGGGCGGCACCTGTGGGCGATGGTCTACCTCCTGCACGCCTACTTCGGCAGGGAGGGCCGCGAGGAGGCCGAGGGGCTCCTCTACCGCAACTCCGGCAGCCCGGACTCGCCGCGCATCCTCGGTGCGTTCAACGAGGAGACGGCCGACTGGCTGGCGTTCTACATGTTCACGTACTTCACCGACCGGGACGGCAAGTACCAGCTCGGCACGTTGAAGGAGAGCGCCTTCGACCCGCTCTCGCGCACCTGCGAGTTCATGCTGAAGGAGGAGGCCCACCACATGTTCGTCGGCACCACCGGCGTCGACCGCGTGGTGGCCCGCAGCGCGCAGCTGATCGACGAGCACGACACCCTGGACATCGCCGCGTGCGGCGGCATCCCGCTCGACGTCATCCAGAAGTACATCAACTTCCACTACACGGTCTCCCTGGACCTGTTCGGCAGCGAGACGTCGACCAACGCGGCGAACTACTACACCGCCGGGCTCAAGGGCCGCTGGCAGGAGGGGCGCCGCAAGGACGACCACCGGCTCACCGGGGACGGCCTGTTCATGGAGAAGCCGACCGAGCACGGCACCTGGGAACTGGAGGAGATCCCCGCGCTCCTCGGCCTCAACCTGGACCTCCGCGGGGAGTACATCTCCGACTGCTCCAACGGCGTGACCCGCTGGAACCGGATCCTCCAGGACCACGGCATCGACTTCCGCTTCGAACTGCCCCACCCGGGCTTCAACCGGCGCGTCGGCCTGGCCTCGGGGCAGCACATCACCCCGGACGGGACCATCGTCGACGAGCAGACCTGGGAAGCGAGCCGCCGCCACTGGCTGCCCACGGCCGAGGACCTGGCCTTCGTGCGCTCGCTCATGCAGCCGGTCTACGAGCGCGGGAAGATAGCCGGGTGGATCGCGCCACCGGGCCACGGCATCAACGGCCACCCGTTCGACTACGAGTACGTTCGCCTCGTGTGAGGTGAGGGCCATGACCGACGTGTTCAACGCGACGGACTACCTGGTCGACCGGCACCTGCGGGAGGGGAACGGCGCCCGCACGGCCGTCGTCGCACCCGGCCGGACGCTGACCTACGCGCAACTCGCCACCGACATACGGCGGGTGGCGGGCGGGCTGCTGGAGCTCGGTGTGCGCCCGGAGGAGCGGGTGCTGATGTGCATGACGGACGACATCGAGCTGTTCACCGGCATCCTCGCCACCCTCTACCTCGGCGCGGTCGCCGTGCCCTCCTCGACCATGCTGACCGGCCCCGAACTGCACAAGCTGGTCACCGACTCCCGCTGCCGCGTGGTGCTCGCCTCCGCGGAGTTCGCGCCGATGGTGGGCGCCGCCGTCGAGGCCGCTCCCGAGGTCAGGCACACGGTGGTGACCGGCGACGACGCCGGACAGCTGCCGTGCAGCGGCCGCACCTGGCGCCAGTTGCTGCAAGCCGGCGACCGCGCGGACCCGGTCCCGTACGTCACCTGGCCGGACTCGCCCGCCCTGTGGCTGTACACCTCCGGCACGACGGGCACGCCCAAGGCGGCGATGCACCGGCACCGCGACATCAGGACCGTCGCCGAGGACTACGCACTGCAAGTGCTGCGCATCGGCCCGGAGGACCGCTGCCTGTCCGTCGCCAAGCTCTTCTTCGCCTACGGCATCGGCAACTCGATGTTCTTCCCCCTGGCCGCTGGCGCGGCGGCGCTGCTGGAGCCCTCGCGGCCCTCCCCGGCCGTGTTCGCCAAGCGGGTGGCCGGCGACGGGGCGACGCTGTTCTTCGGCACGCCCAGCTTCTGGGGGCCGCTGCTCGCCAGTGACGGCATCCCCGACGACACCTTCGCCTCGGTGCGCCAAGGTGTCTCCGCGGGCGAGCCGCTGCCCCCGCGCATGTACCACGGCATGCGGGAGCGCTTCGGGGTCGAGGTCCTGGACGGCATCGGTTCCACCGAGATGCTGCACATCTACATCTCCAACCGCCCCGGCGGATCCCGCCCCAGCTGCTCCGGCGTGCCCGTACCCGGCTACGAGGTCGAGCTGCGCGACGAGACGGGCGCACCGATCGACGAGAGGGGCACGCCGGGCGAGCTCTACGTCCGCGGGGACTCCGCGGCCATCGGCTACTGGTGCCGGGCGGAGACCAGCCGCCGGGTGTTCCTCGGCGACTGGGTACGCACCGGGGACACCTACGTCCGCAACGAGGACGGCACCTACACCTACCTGGGCCGCACGAACGACCTCCTGAAGGCGGGCGGCATCTGGGTCTCGCCGGTCGAGGTCGAGGAGCGGCTGCAGGCCCATCCGGACGTGGCCGAGGCCGCCGTGATCGGTGTGCCGGACGCCGACGGCCTCGACAGGGCCATCGCCTACGTGGTGCTCAGGCCCGGCAGGAGGTTCGAGCCGGACGGCCTGATCGCCTGGTGCCGCGAGGGGCTCGCCGCCTTCAAGCGCCCCCGTGCCATCGTCGAGTTGGCCGAACTTCCCCGCACGGCCACCGGCAAGGTCCGCCGCACCGTCCTCCGCGAGAGTGCGCGGAGCGGGAGCCCGGCCGATCCACCGGCGCCGCCCGTGACGGTCGAGCGTCCAGTGAAGGAGCCGCAGTGATCGACGGCGAGACCGTGGTCGACGCCCACGTCCACGCCCCGCGACTGTCCACCCTCAAGCACGGCTGGCTGGACTGGGCGGACGCCTTCTCCGGGGCCCACCCCTGGCGGAGCGCCTACGACGAGCACGGCGATCCCGTACCGGAGCGGCTGGACGCGCTCCTCGACGCCGAGGGCGTCGACCGCGCGCTGCTCTTCTGCGAGTACAGTCCGCGGGCCACCGGCATCCAGCCGATCGAGGACCTCCTGCCCGTCCTCGCCCACAACCCGGTGCGGTTCCGGTTGGTGGCGAACGTCAACCCGCACCTGCACCACCCGCTCCGCTCGGAGGCCGAACGCCAGCTCGACCTGGGCGCGGTGGCGGTCAAACTGCACCCGGTGCACGGCTGCTTCTCGCCCGCCGACAAGGAGCTCTACCCCCTCTACGCACTGTGCGCCGAACGCGGGGTGCCGGTGATCCTGCACTCCGGCACGTCGAGTTTCGCCGGTGCGCGGTCGGCGTTCGGCAACCCGGAACTGCTCATCGACGTCATCGAGGACTTCCCCGACGTGCAGTTCGTCCTCGCGCACGGAGGCCGCGGCTGGTGGTACGACACCGCGGCCTTCCTCGCCCTCAACAAGGCGAACGTATGGATGGACCTGGCCGGTCTGCCGCCGAAGAAGCTCCCCGAGTACTACGGGCGCTTCGGCCTGGCCAGGCTGGCGACGAAGTGGATCTTCGGCACGGACTGGCCGGGCGTGCCGGGCACGGCCCGCAACGTCACCGCGCTCCGCGGCCTCGGCCTGCCCGACGAGACGCTCGCGGGCGTGCTGTCCGGCAACGCCGCCAAGGTCTTCCCCGGCCTCGGGGTGTGAGGAAGGAGCCTCAGCCGATGGCAGGGGCCTGAGCCGACGGCGCGACGGCGCCATCGGCGCGGTGCGGTCCGGCGGTGCGGTCCGTGGGACCGGCTACCTCTTCGCGCCGACCGGTTCGTGACCGTCCTGCAGCTCGTCCCATCGCTGCAGCGCCGCCGGGCGCCACTCGACGTGCTTCTCGTGGAACAGCTCGGCGGCCTTGGAGCCGCTCCAGTTCTCCGGAAGCAGCGCGCGCGGCAGCCGCGGGTCGAGGAAGGGGAAGCGGCGCCACTCGTGGACCAGCCGGGTCTGGGCTCGCAGCACATCGTCGCCGCCCGCCGGGTTGAGGCCGGTGAACTCGTCGATGAACGCCTCGTAGTGCTCTTCCAGCTCGGTGAGGTCCCAGGCGCGGCCCACCATCGCCGCCTCGCTGCCCACGGCACCGTAGGAGGCGGCGAAGGACATCGCCTCGTCGGCGAGGCCGAGTTCCGCCAGGACAGCGCGCGCCTCGGACTCCCGGTTCATGTGCGGCGTGACCCAGACGCCGGATTCGGGCGAGCCGAAGCCCGCCCAGCTCAGCCGGGTGCGCAGCCGGGGCCGCAGATCGCGCTTGGCCTCCGGCACGGACACCAGGACCACCAGCCACCTGCCGTCCCAGGTGTCCTCGTCGGTGCCGAAGCCGTAGATCCGCTGCGCACCCTCGGTGAGCAGCCTCCGCCCGGGCGGTGTGAGCTCCCAGCGCACCTGGCGGCCCATCCGTTCGGAGACGAGCCAGCCTTCGGTGGCCGTGCGCGCGAGTGACTGCCGGGCCGACTTCTCCTCGACGTCGAACATTGCCAGCGCCTCCACCAGGACCGCCGTCCACACCGGGCGGCCCTTCGGCAGGACGAACTCGCCGAGCATGGTCATCAGGAGCGACCGGGCGCTGGTGTGGCTGACCTCCCGGCGCCGGGTGACCACCGGCCGGGCTCCGGACGACGCGCGGCCACCGGCCCCGCTCCGGCCGCTCGCGCGTGGCGCCTTGCCCGCCGTCATGCTCCACTTCCTCCGCACTCGTCCGGGTCGCCGTGGCACGCCCCTGGGACCGATGCCGGCGGACCGGCCACCCGATCGGGACATTTCATTCCACAACAAGGTATCGCATCTTTCAATTAAAGTAGACTGACGGGCCGGGTTGGAGCCGACCAGGAACGCGAGGTGTCCGTCATGCCGGTCTACGCTCTCGGGGACGATGTGCCGCGGATCCACCGCACGGCCTTCGTCCACCCGGACGCCGTGGTGATCGGGCGTGTCTCCATCGGCGAGGAGGCCACCGTCTGGCCGGGCGCGGTGTTGCGCGGGGACCACGGAGGCCACATCGACGTGGGGGACCGCACGTCCATACAGGACGGCACGGTGCTGCACACCACCCGTGACTGGCCGACGGTGATAGGCCCCGAGTGCGTCGTCGGCCACAACGCGCACCTGGAAGGCTGCACGGTGGAACGCCGCTGCCTCATCGGCTCCGGTTCCGTCACCCTCAACCGCGCCACCGTCCGCGAGGGTGCGGTGGTCGGCGCCGCGGCGCTGGTCCCCGAGGACTTCGAGGTGCCGCCCGGGGTGATGGCCCTCGGCGTGCCGGCGAGGCTGCGCGAAGCGAGCATCGACCCGGTCTGGATGGACTACGCCGTGCGCAGCTACGTCGAGGCGGGCGCCCGGTACCGGAGCGAGCTGCGGCGGATCGGTCCCTGACGCCGTCCGGGACCGTTGAAGGCGCTCGGGCCCTTCGCCGTGCCCGGCTCCCGCTCCCGGCCTCCGCGCCTACGGCGACTGCGTGGACGCACCGCCCCTGAGGACGCGGCTGCGGCCCCGGAACTCCGCCACCACCTCGTCACCGCGCACCACCGTGACGTCGTAGATGCCGCTGCGTCCGAACCGGGTCCGCTCCTGGGCGGTGGCCACCAGAACATCGCCCTCGCGGGCCGGTGCCACGAAGTCGATGTCGGCGCCGGCCGCCACCGTCGCGGGCCCGTGGCTGTTGCACGCACAGGCGAAGGCGGTGTCGGCGAAGAGGAAGAGGTAGCCGCCATGGGCGATGCCGTGTCCGTTGACCATGGCACGGGTCACGGTCATGCGGAGCACGGCGGCCCCCGCGCCGTACTCCAGGAGCTCGATCCCCAGCCGGCGGGATGCCTCGTCCGCGGCGAACATCGCCCCGGCCGGACCGCCGGCGCCCCCGGCCGCGTGCGTCACTGAATCCACCGTCCCGTGTCCCGACCGACCATTCGGCTGGCTTTGGGGCCTAGTAATCCAGCATCGTCCATGGCTGTCAAGACACCCACCGGCGTCGCCTACCGAGGCCCGGCCGGCCATGACCGCTGATCCTGGCTGGCGGCACGGTACTCGCTCGGAGTCATGCCCATGGCCGCGCGGAATGCGCGGGTGAGGTCGGACGGCCTCGGGTAGCCCCAGCGCATTCCGATGGCGGAGATGGGGACGCCGCGCTGGGAAGGGTCGGCAAGATCCCGCCGGCAGCGGGCGAGACGCTGTTGCCGGATGGCGTCGCCGACCGTGCTGCCCTGTTGCTGGAAGATGCGGTGCAGATAGCGCGTGGAGATGAAGTGCGCCGCGGCGATGGCGCCCGGTGTGAGACAGGGATCGTGCAGGTGCGTCGCGATGTAGGCGCTGACGCGTTCGAACAGTGCGTACTGTCGTGACTGAGGCGGAAGAAGGCACTGGCGGTCCGTGTAATGGGCCAGCAGGTCCGCTGTGAGACTGACGGCCGTGGTGCCCAGCCGAACGCGGTCCCCGGACGCGAGATCGGAGTGCACGTCGACGAGGCCGGTCAGCATCTGGCCCAGGAGCCGGCCGACGCCTGCCCGCCCGGGAATCGCCGTCGCGCACATGGGTGCCACGACCTTGTCCGGCAGCGGCAGGAGACATCGAGGAAACTGCAGCAGCACCGCCCGGGCTCCCGGAAGGTGCGGGCCCGCGACAGCGGTGAACGGCCGCGAGCTGTCGTACAGGAGCAGCTCGCCGGGACATACGGTTGCGTGGGTCCGGCCCTGCTCGATGCTCTGCTGCCCCGCGAGGGTCAGCGCGACTTGGTACATCTCGGGATCGCTCTGCCGGATCAGCCTGGGCGTGCGCTGAGACTCCAACGGCGTGTAGGACATCACCGTCAGTTGGGCCGGTCCAAGGGCCACGGTCCGGATCCAGGCATTGATCCGGTCAGGGTCGAGGAAGCGTAATCGAGTCGCCATCAGAGCCTGTCGTGTCGTCTCCGTCCATGCCTGCGCCCGGTCGCCGACGGCCAGATGAGAAGTGTCCAACACGGTTGTCACCATGACGTCCCCCCGATTAACGGCACCGATGCGACAGGCGCCCGTCCAGCAGCCCCGATCATCCTTTGTCGGGAGTGGCACCGAAAGTGCGTTGTGCGCCAAGCCGGGTGCGCTCGCCGCTAAAGACCGCACGCCGCCGTGACGGAAAGCTGGGCGCCCTGGTCAGGACGACAGGGCGGGGTGCCGCAGCCGGTGGCTCCCGGTCGGCAGTCGACCCGAGAGGGACCCCATGTCTGAACGCAACCGCCGCAGGTCCACGACGCGCGGTGCCATCCTGTGCGCTGTACTGGCGGTCTGTGTCGGAGCACTTCCAGGCTGCACACGGGCGCCTGACAGGACCTCGTTGGTCGGAACGCCGACCGTCGACTCCCGTCGAGACCTCACCTTCGCCGAACACGCCACTGTGCGGCGTGCGGAAGAGCGGCTCACCAAGGAGTGCATGCGGGCCAAGGGCTTTCCCTACTGGGCCGAACCCGTCCACGACGTCCCGGACCTGCTCAGCCACGGCTACGTGCTCACCGACGTGCACTGGGCCAAGACCTACGGGTACGGAAGGAAGTTGGATGAGCAAGCCCGGAAGGAACGGCTTGCCGACAAGAACGTCGCGTTCGCCAAGAGCCTTCCGAAAAGTGACGTCCTCCGGTACAACGCCGCGCTCTACGGCACCCCCTCCCATGGACTGGTCACCGTCGACCTGCCGACGGGCGGCACCGTCAGGACGACCCAGGACGGCTGTCAGGCGGAGACGACGCGGCGGCTCTACGGCGATCTGCCGACATGGTTCCGCGCCGAGGAGACCGCTACCAACCTCACCGCCCTCTACGCGCCCGCCATCGTCAAGGACCCGCGCCTTCGGAAAGCGCTGAGCGCGTGGTCGGCCTGCATGAGTGCCAAAGGCCACCCCTTCACGGATCCGCCCGAGATCAGACGTGAACGGCCTGCTCTCACTGCCGGCCTGGGCGCCGCGGAGGCTCAGGCCCTTGAGGTGGAACTCGCCGTCGCCGAAGCCACCTGTGCCACCACCACGCCGCTGGAGCGCACCGCGCGTGCGCTGGAGCGCGAGTACCGGGCGAAGAGGCTGGGGCGATACCGCGATGCCATCGCCACCTACCAGCGGATGAGCCATGCCGCGTTGACGCGGGCCACCGCTCTTCTCAACCGGGTCCCCTCGGCCCCCTGACCGCATCTCCGCAGCACTCACCACGGCAATCCCGCCGCTGATTCACCACCACCGAAGAAAGGAAACGACGCAGCATGCGCAAACTCTCAGCCGTCGTGGCCGCTCTGGCTCTGGCCGGGCTAGGCGCCGTCGTCCCTGCCGGGACCGCGCAGGCCTCCACCGCCTGTGACAACGCCTGGGCAGGTGCCACCTCCGGCGACTTCTACGCCTACTCCAATGCCAACTGCAGCGGATTCCTCGGCAAGGCCGCCGGGGACGACTCCAACTGGGGCGACGGTTCCGGCTCCTTCCAGGGCAGCGACACCAACAGCGCCAGTTCGGTCCTCACCCGCGGTACCTCCGGCCTTGCCGTGGCCGTGTACAACGGCACCGGCACCGACTGGGGCGGCGGCTACACCTGCCTCCGCAAGAGCGAGTACTACGCGAGCAACCTCAGCGACAACAAGTTCACCAGCGGGGCCGGCGTCGACAACGCCATCAGCTCACACCGCTGGGCGTCCGAGTCGGCCTGCTACGGCCACTGGCTGACGTGACCTGATCGCCGATGAGGGAGCCCCGGCGCCGGCAACGGCCCGGGGCTCCGCCGGCGCCGGTCCTTCCGGCGGTTCGCCGGCCCTCGGGGGATCAGGCGACCATCGCCCCCGTGTGGGACATGACGTGCTTGATGCGCGTGTAGTCCTCCAGGCTGTAGGACGACAGGTCCTTCCCGTAGCCGGACTGCTTGAAGCCGCCGTGCGGCATCTCCGCGGCCACCGGGATGTGGCAGTTGATCCAGACACATCCCGCGTCGATCTCCGCGGCCATCCGCATGGCCCTGTCGTGGGCCCGCGTCCACACCGAGGAGGCGAGGCCGTAGCGTACGTCGTTCGCCCAGCGCACCGCCTCCTCGTCGCCGCGGGACGGCTGCACGGTGATCACCGGGCCGAAGATCTCCTCCTGTACGGCCTCGTCGTCCTGCCGCAGGCCGGTCACGACGGTGGGCTCGTGGAAGTAGCCCTCTCCCCTCACCGCGGAGCCGCCGGTGGTGATGGTGGCGTGGTCGGGAAGCCGGGTCAGGAACCCCTTGACCCGGGAGAGCTGCGTGGGGTTGTTCAACGGCCCGTAGGCGGCGGACGGATCGTCCGGGGGACCGGTGCGGGTCCTGGCGGCCTCCCGGGTGAGGGCCTCGACGAAGGTGTCGTGCACCTCGGAGTCGACGATGACCCGGCAGGCCGAGGCGCAGTCCTGGCCCGCGTTGAAGAGGGCGGCCTCCGCGATGCCGCGCGCCGCGGCGTCGATGTCCGCGTCGGCGCTCACGATGACCGGCGCCTTGCCGCCCAGTTCGAGGTGGACGCGCTTGACGTCCTGGGCCGCCGTGCCCGCGACCTCCTTGCCGGCCCGGACGCTCCCGGTGATCGAGACCATGTCCGGACCGGGGTGGGCCACCAGGGAGCGCCCGGTGTCCCGGTCCCCGCACACCACGTTGAAGACGCCGTCCGGCAGGAACTCGGAGGCGAGCTCCGCGAGGGCGGCCGTGGTGGCCGGCGTCGAGTCGGCGGGCTTGAGGATCACGCTGTTGCCCGCGGCGACCGCCGGGGCGAACTTCCACACCGCCATCATCAGCGGGTAGTTCCAGGGGGTCACCTGGGCGCACACACCCACCGGCTCCCGCCGCAGCATCGACGTGTGGCCCGGGAAGTACTCCCCGGCCGCCCGGCCCTCCAGATGCCGTGCGGCGCCCGCGAAGAACCGGATCTGGTCGATCATCGGGCCCATCTCCTCCGAGGAGGTGATGTGCAGCGGCTTGCCGGTGTGCCGCGCCTCCAGCCGGACGAACTCCTCCGCCCTGGCCTCCAGCGCGTCGGCGATCCGGTGCAGGGCGAGCTGGCGTTCCCCCGGCGTGGTGCGCCGCCACCGTTCGAACCCGGCGCGCGCGGCCTTCGCCGCACGGTCGACGTCCTCGGGGCCCGACAGCGCGGCCGTCCCCGACGGCTTGCCGGCGGACGGGTCGAGAAGGTCCGTGGTGCGGCCCGACGCCGCGGCCGCCGGGGATCCCGCGATGAAGTTGCGCACGCTCTCGTCGTCGTTCACACCGTCCCCCTCGGGGTGACGGGGGTGAAGTCGTGCTTGGCGATGTGCTCCGGGCGGGGCTGGGGCGCCGCGTACGGCTCGCGCAGCGTGTTGTCGACGCTGTTGAAGACGACGAACACGTTCGAGCGCGAGTACGGGGTGATGTTCCCGTTGGACCCGTGCATGCAGTTGGAGTCGAAGATGGTCGCCGAGCCCGCGGGGCCGGTGAACTGCTCGATGCCCCGCCCCTCGGCGAGTTCGGTGACGGACTCCGTGTCCGGCATGCCGATGGCGACCTTGTGGGTGCGCAGCGAGTTGCGGTGGTGGTCCTTCGGCGTCTCGCCGACGCACGGCACGTACGTCCGGTGCGAGCCCGGAATGATCATCAGGCTGCCGTTGTACGGGTAGTTCTCCGTGAGCGCGATGGACACGCTGACCGCGCGCGGGGTGGGCATCCCGTCCTCGGCGTGCCAGGTCTCGAAGTCGGAGTGCCAGTAGAACGGCCCACCGCCGAAGCCGGGCTTGTAGTTGACGCGGCTCTGGTGGACGTAGACCTCCGAGCCGAGGATCTGCCGCACCGGCCCGAGCACCCGCGGATCCCGTACGAGATCCCGGAAGACACCGCTGATGAGGTGCACGTCGAAGATCGAGCGCACCTCCTGCGAGTTCTCCTCGATGACACTGAGGTCGCCGGCCCGTATCTCCTCGTCGGCCGCGAGGACGCCGATCTCCTCGGTCAGCCTCGACACGTCGGCCGCGCTGACCAGCGCCTCGTCGTTGTGGTATCCGCGCTCGTCGAACCCGGCCAGCGCCCGGTCGGACAGCGGCCCGTCCGCCGGGGCGCCGTACACCACCGGATCGTGGCGGGGCACGGCGGCGGTCCGCTCCGGAACGCGGGTGCGGTACGGGTCTGTCAGGACGGCGGAGTTCATGCGATCCCTTCTTCCGATGTGGTGCGTCTCTTCCGATGTGGTGCGTCCGGTTTGCAGTGTGGTCCGTTCGGTGTGGTGCACGTCGCTGTGTGGCCCGTGCCGTTCGCTCAGTGGCCGGCGTGGCCGGTGTGTCCCCCGCCCCGGGCCCCTTCTCCGGCTCCGGCGGCGTGCGATGCGCAGGCGTCCGGGGGCGGCACGTCCAGCGCCGGGTTGCCGTCGAAGAAGCCGTTCGGGCGGAGGCTGAAGCCGGTGGTGACGACCGGCATGGCGGGCCAGTCCTCGGCGCGCACGACGTGGTGCTCCCCGAAGGTGTGCCAGAGCACGACGTCGCCGTCGGCGAGCGGGCGGTCGGCGGCGGCGTAGGCGGGCAGGCCGTCGCCGCCCCTGCTCTGGTTGGGATAGTCGCCGGCCGCGTACATCTGGGCCGGGTCGTAGGCGGTCACCCACAGGTGCCCGTACACGAACCGGGCCCGGTGCCAGGCCTCGCTGCCCTCCGGCTGCATGGGCAGCAGCCCCGATCCGGGGACGAGTTTGTACGACACGGGCTCCCCGACGCCGTTGCGGCTCCCGGAGTTGACGATGCTCCAGAACCGTCCGGTGGCGGGGTCGGCCAGGCGCTGTTGCGCGGTGGACTCCGAGGCGAGGGGGGTCGCCCGGGTGCGCCACGCGTTCCCGCGCGGGTTGTGCTCGTCCATCGGCAGCGGCTCGGAGTCGACCTCGTACACCGTGTTCTTCTCGCCGTCGACGCTCATGTCCAGCCGCATGTTGAAGAAGTGCTGGTGGTGCGGGCCGTAGAGGCCGGGCGCCACGACGGCGCCGTGGCCGGGGGGCACCTCCGAGTAGGCGCCGGTGGAGATCATGCCGGTGAGCTTGATCTCGAACTGCACGGTGCCGTCGAGGTAGAGGTACCAGAAGTAGCCGTACTGGTAGTTGCCGAGCACGGCGAACGACGAGACGACCAGGCGCCGCTGCCGCCGCGTGACGACGCTGCCGGTGCGGAAGTCGGTGTGCTTCCAGCCGACCCCCACGTCCTCCTCGTGCATGCAGATCGCGTTCGGGAGGGTGACCGGTTCGCCGCTCTGGTCGTGCACCACGGCGTCGAGGTAGTGGATCTCGCCGAGGCAGTCGCAGCCCAGCTCCAGCGCGTTCACCATGAAACCGGCGCCGTACTCGCCCTCGTCGAACGCGTTCTTGCGGTGGTGGGTGAGGCCGGGATCGCCGTACGGGGTGTACATCTCGGCGAGCGAGGCGCGGTGGACGACGGGGCGCACCCGCCCGCCGTCCCGGTAGCCGACCTGGTGCAGGACCAGGCCCTCCCGGACGGTGAAGCCGATGCGGAAGGACCACTTCTGCCACTTGACCGCATACCCGTCCACCGTGAAGCTCGGTCCCTGCGGCTGGGTGATGTCGATGGGGCGCAGGCCCTCCCGCTGCCTGGTGACACCCGGCCAGTTGCCCTCCGGCTCCCACAGCTGCGGGTCGTAGTTGCCGCTGAGTTCGGGCAGCGGTACCGGGCCGTGGTCGGTGACGTCGAGCACCTCCATGCTGTCCAGGTCGACCAGGACTTCGAGGTTCTCGACCGGCCTGGCGTACCCGTTGTCCCCCGGGTGGGCCCGTACGAAGGTCAGCGGGCAGCACAGCCGCCTGCCCGTCGCGTCGTCGAGGTCACCGGCGAAACCGGCGGGCCAGGCGTCCACCATCGCCAGCGAGAAGTCCTGCACGCCGCGCCGGCGCATGGCCTCCTGCCAGCGCCCGTCCCGGCGCACCGCCTCGTCGCACTGGCCGAACTCCTCCTCGGTGATCGCCGGCTGGGCGCCGGGACGGTGGGCGAACTCGGCGAGCTCCATACGGCTGAGGGAGACGACCGCCTCGTACGTGCGCCGCACCGCCCGGTCCCGCAGGACCATGGCGACCTCGCGGTCGGGTACCTCACCCTCCTGCTCGTACCGGGTGAGGGCGCTCTTCACCGGTTCCCTGAGGGAGATCATGACGAACCGCACGTCGGGAGTGATCTCGCGTGCCCGCTTCAGCACCTCCACCGCCGTCCGGATCTCCTCCGGTGACAGGGGTTCCAGCGGATGCTTCGTGTGGGTCCGCTCCTCGGCCAGTACGGACATCGCTCTGCACCGTCCTTCTCTCGGTTCGTGGTGGTGTGGTGGGAGGCGGAGGGATGGGACCGCCGCAGGGTCAGCGCCGCGCTGCCCCCGAGCCGGCGGTGCGGGCGAGGGCGAGGTCGTCTCTGAGGGCCGCGGTGACCGCCTGCCGGTTCCCCGCCAGGTAGAAGTGGCCACCGGAGAAGACCCTGGGGGGCATCGGCCCGGCGGTGCTGAGGGCGCCCCATCCGGCCGCGGCGGCGTCGGGCCGCACGCTGTCGTCCCGCGCCCCGTGGTAGGTGCGCACGGCGCACGGCAGCGCGGGGCCCGTACCGGCGAAGCGGTAGGTCTCCGCCACGGCGTAGTCGGCGCGCAGCCGGGGCAGCACGAGCTCCAGCAGCTCCGGTTCCTCCAGGGTCTCCGGTGTGGTCCCCCCGATGGCGAGGACGGCCTGGAGGAACTGATCGTCGGGCAGCAGGTGCCGGTCCCGTCCCGCGGCGGCCGCGGCGGCGGGCGGCGGGCTGCCCGAGGCCACCAGCAGGGACGGTGGCCGGCCGAGCAGGGTCAGCTCCCGGGCGGCCTCGAAGGCCACGACGGCGCCGAGGCTGTGCCCGAAGAGGCAGTACGGCACGTCCGCGAGCGGCAGCAGCCCCTGCGCGAGGGCGCCGGCCAGTGCCGGCATGCCGGTCAACGGCGGTTCGCCGTACCGCTTGCCGCGGCCCGGCAGCACCACGGGAAGCACCTGGGCGGTGTCCGCCAGGGGATCGGCCCACGTCTGGTAGGTGCCGGTGTCGCCGCCCGCGTGCGGCAGGCAGAACACGCGGGGCCGCCCGTCCGGTTCGAGTCGGCCGGGAGGCACGGCCACCCAGCGGGTCGCGGGGTCCTCGGTCATGGCCTTCCGCCTCCCGACGCCGGCGCGAGGGCGGTGGCCAGGGCCCGGACCGAGGGGGAGGCGAGGAAGACCTCCAGGGGCACGTCGCCCCCGGTCTCCCGGCGGGCCCGGGTGAGGAAGCGCGCGGCCTGAAGGGAGCTCCCGCCCAGCGTGAAGAAGTCGTCCTCGGGCCGGACCTCCTCGCACCCGAGCACCTGCGCGGCCAGGTCGAGCAGCGCGGCCTCGACGTTCCTCGCCGCCCGCTCGCCGCCGGCCCGCCCGCCGGAGGCCCCTTCGCCGGCGTCCTGCCCGTCCCGGCGGCAGTCCGGACCGGTGGGTCCGGTGGGTCCGGTGGCCGGACGGTGCCAGGACACCGGTGGCAGGGCGTCCACGTCCACCTTGCCGTTGGGCGTGCTCGGCACGGCTTCGAGGAACGCGACGGCGGCGGGCACCATGTAGTGCGGGAGCCGTTCTTCGAGGTGCCGCAGCAGTTCCGGGGCGTCGGGTGTCCGGCCGTCGGCGGGTACCACGTACGCGGCGATCCGCTCGTCCACGGGGCGTACGACCGCGGTGCGCACCGCCGGGTGGCGTTCCAGCTGGTTCCTGATCTCGCCCAGTTCGATCCGGTAGCCGTTGATCTTGACCTGGTCGTCGGTGCGCCCGCCGAACAGCAGCACGCCGTTCGGGTCCTGCCGAACCATGTCGCCCGTGCGGTACAGGACGCCGGCGGGGGCGGCAGGAGTGTCGGGGGTGCCCGAGGGGGTCGGGGTGTTCGGAGGGGGCGTGGCCTCCGAGGTGCGCGTGGTGTTCGTGAGCTCCCTGGTGTCCGTGGCACCCGTGGCACCCATGGCGCTTGTGGTACCTGAAGTACCCGAGGTGCCGGTGGCGTCCGAGAACGGGTCCGGGACGAAGTTCTCCGCCGTCAGCTCCGGCCGCTCCCTATAGCCCCGGGCGATGCCCGCGCCGCCGACCCACAGCTCGCCCGGGAAGCCCGGTGGCACGGGCATGCCGTACTCGTCGACCACGTGGACGCGCACGTTCGCCAGCGGCCTGCCGATGGGCACCGACCCGTCGTGGGCGGCACTGTCGTGGCCGGCACCGTCGTCCGGGCCGGCGGGATCCGTGGCGCAGGCCCAGTGGGTGACGTCGATGGTGCATTCCGTCGGCCCGTAGAAGTTGTGCAGGCCGGCCCCGAGCCCCGCGGCGGCGAAGCGCCGGCAGAGCTCCGGTGAGAGGGTCTCCCCACCGCAGAAGACATACCGCAGTCCGGCGACGTCGCGCAGCCCCGGTCCCCTCTGTTCGAGCAGCAGGTCCAGGAGCGACGGCACGCAGGCGAGCACGGTGATCCGGTGGTCCACGAGGTCGCGGACCAGCAGCCGCGGGTCCTGGTCGGCGCCGGCCCGTGCCAGCACGAGGCGCGCTCCGGACACCAGCGGTGCGAAGAGCTCCCACACCGAGATGTCGAACCCGAGCGAGGTGTGCTGGAGGACGGCGTCGCGTTCCGTGAGGGGGAAGGCGCGGGCGTCCCAGGCGAGCCGGTTGGTGAGGTTGCGGTGTTCGACCTCGACGCCCTTGGGCAGGCCCGTGGAGCCGGACGTGTAGATCAGGTAGGCCAGGTCGGACGGTGCCGTACTCGTCGGCATCGGCGTCGGCGTCGGCATCGGTTCCGGTACCGGCCCCGGGGACCGTGCCGTCCCCGGCGGTTCACCGACGCGTCCGTCCGGGGGCGCCTCCTCGCCGCCCCCGTCCAGGGGGACGACCGTGACGCCGGCCGAGGTGAGGGCCGGGGGCCGGCCGTGTGCGAGGACGAGTTCCGCCCCGCTGTCGCGCAGCATGAACTCGATGCGCTCCGGCGGATGGTCGGGGTGGAGCGGCAAGTAGGCGCCGCCCGCCTTGAGTACCGCGAGGACGGCCACGACGGTGGCGGTGCTCCGCTCGCCCCAGACCCCGACCGGGCTCTGCGGCGACAGTCCGCGGGCTCGCAGCTCGTGGGCCAGCCGGTCCGCCCGCTCGTCCAGCTCGCGATAGGTCGTCCGCGTGTCGCCGGACTCCACCGCGACGCGATCCGGCCACCGGCGGGCCGCGCTCTCCACCATGCCGTGCACGCTCACGGATGCCGGGTCCTCCCCGGAGGGCGTGGTCAGCTCCGTAGCCGCCGGGTCTCCGGCGGGGGCCCGGTGCCAGGGCGAGCGGGCGCGGGACAGCGCCGGTCCCTGTGCCGTACGCGGGCGGCCGATGGCGCGGAGCGGGTCCTCGCCTGCCTCGCCCGTCACGCGGGGGAGACGGACCCGCGCCGGGCTGGTCTCCTGTGCTCCGGTTCCGGGCGCGAGTCCGGCACCGGTCTCGGACGGGTGGTCCTGGCGTGTGATGTGTGGCGCGGAAGGGAGCAGTGCACGGCGGTAGGCCACCGCCGGCACGCTGTCCGAGGTGAGCCCGGAGGCGCCGTGCGTCTGGAGGCAGTGCAGGGCCGTCTCGCGAACCGTCCGGGCGACGGCGTCGGCCGTGGCCGCGGCGCGCCCGAAGGCGTCGGGGCCGGGCTCCCGCTCGTCCAGGGCGAGCAGTTGCTCGGCCACCGACAGCCGCAGCCCTTCGAGCCGGCTGCGCGCCGCGGCCAGCGGCTGGCTCACCGCCTGGTGGTGACCGACGGGAGCGCCGAACTGGCGTCGTGCGCGCGCCCTTCGCGCCGCCGCGGCCACGGCGGTGAGGCCGACCCCCAGCAGGTGCGCCGACCGCAGCAGGACGGTCGTCGTACCCGGGTGCAGGGCGCAGGGGTTCTGAGCGGCCGGTTCTCCGCCGGCCTCGGCGGGGGCGGCCGGCTCCTCCGGTACGTGGTCCTGCGCACCGCCATCCTGCGCACCGCCGTCCTGCGTCCCGCCATCCCGCCGGACCGTGAAGCGCACGGTGACGCGCTCTTCCCCCAGCCGGCTGTGCCAGGTCGTCCCGGTGCCGGTGTCCCGTAGCGGCGCGATGCCGAGGTGGGCCGTGTCGGTGCCCACCAGGACCAGCAAGTCCGGTGGCGGACCGGGAACGTCCACGGCGACACGGAACGGGGACGCCGCGGCGGCGCCGCGGTACGCGCCCGAGCCCGGAGTGCCGTTGGACGGGTCCGTGCACGTCTCCGCCGTGCTCCCACCGGCGGCCGGAGGCTCCGAGGCGGTCATGGCGAGGGGACACACGCGTGCCGTGACCTGCCCGGACAGCAGGGCGGCGGTGGTGTCTCCCGCCGGGTCCAGGGCGGCTACGAGGGGGGCGGCCAGCAGGTCGTCCAGGACCTCGCCGGGCAGCAGGGCCTTGCCGGCCTCTTCCGCGAGCAGCTGGGCCTCGCGGCGGGCTAGGCCCCGGCCCTGACGCGACACCGGCAGCAGTGCACCGGTGAAGTCCCGGTCCGCCATGGCCCGGCGGACGCGTGCGACGTCCGGCGCGTACGGTGCCGGGGTGTGCGGTGCCGGGGTGTGCGGTGCCGGGGTGTGCGGCGCGAGTGCGTCCGCATTTGGTGCCGGACGCCCCTCATCCGGTGGGCCCGCACCCGTGTACGGCCGAAGCCCGTCGCCGGCCTCGGACAGCAGGTCACGGAACTCCTCCCGGAGCTGGTGGTGCCATGACGCGAGTAGGGGCATGTCACTCTCCCTCCCAGGGGTCGCCGCCGTCGAGCAGTTCCGTGGCGACGGCGTCGAGTTGCATCGGGGAGGTGCCGGCCGCGAGCGTCAGACCGGGTGCCTCCGCCAGGGCGACGGCGAGGTCGGGGAAGGCCTCGGCGAACGGAAGATCCTCCTGGGCGCCGGAAGCGACGGCGTCCGGACCGGTGACGGTGCCGGCCGTGCTCGCCTCGCCCGCCGCGCCGGCCGCGCCCACTGCACCTGCCGGGTCAGCGCCGGCCGTGTCAGCCCAGGCCGGGGCGCCGAGAAGCTGTCCTGCCAACAGGGCCACGCGTTGCGCGAGTTCGCTGGCCCACCACTTGGCACCCGCGGCCGCGGCGCCGTTCTGCCGTCCGGTGTCCAGGTCCTGCACGGCGCGCCAGGACAGCAGGCGTGCGGCGCGCAGTTCGGCGTCGAGTTCGTCGAGCGCGTGCCGTTTCGTCTCCTCTTCCAGCCGGCCGGACGCGTCGAGCGCGCTGACCAGGTTGTCGAACCACCTGCGTGCCCGCCCGGCGAAGCAGATGCCCGTACGTTCGAGGCCGAGCGCCTCCGTGATCAGAGGCCAGCCACCGCCGGGGGCTCCCACCAGCGCGTCCGGCCCGGTCTCGACACCGTCGAGGCGTACCCGGAAGAGCTGCTCGGGGTTGAGGGTGTCGAGGGGGTCGACGTGTACGCCGGGCGTGTCGAGCGGCACGATGAAGAGGCTGAGCCCCGCGTGCTTGCCACCGCTGCGTGCACCGGCCCGGCCGCCGGATTCCGCGTGGCCCCCCGGCGCCGCTTTCGCACCGCGTTCCGCCCGGCCTCCGAGCCCCGCCCGGTCCGCCGGAGTCTCGCTCCCGCCCGGCGGCGGTACGGCGCGTGCGGCGCAGACGGCGAACTCCGCTTCCGCGGTGCGCCCGTTCCAGACCTTGACCCCGTCCAGCCGCCAGCCTTCTCCGGCCGGCTCCGCCGTGGTGGTGAGCGCCGCCAGGTCGCTCCCGGCGTCGGGCTCGGTGTAGAGGACGGAGAAGAGGCTTCTGCCCTCGGCCATCGCCGGCAGGTGGCGGCTTCGCTGTTCCCCGGTGCCGCCGGTGAGGAGGGAAGCGCCGGCGTTGTCGATCGTGTTCACCCGCGCGCTGTCCGGTACGCCGGCGAGTGCGAGTTCCTCGGCGACCACGGCCGCGGCGTAGGGACCCGCTCCCAGCCCTCCGTACCGTTCGGGCCAGTGCGGTGCCAGCCACCTGCGTGCGCCCAGCTCCCGGTAGACGGCAGCGGCGTGGGGCATGCCGTGCTCGGCCGCAGCCCAGCAGCGGCGCGTCTCGTCGCGTAACCGCGGTTCGGACAGCAGGCTCCTGACGGCCTTGCGCAGTCCTTCGTGCGTGTCGGGTGAACCCTGCACGGAAGAACCCCCAAACTCTCGTGAGTGGTGACCTCGAACCTTGTGAACAACCCTGTGAACGGCTGGGCATTCCGTACCTCAGTGCCCACATATCCCGTTGTGTGGCGGAGGCATGCAATCCGAGTATGTACGCCCGGCCCGACGGCGTGTCAACTCAGGGCGGTAAGCGACAAAAACGCTGTACGTGTAACCCAGGAGGCGAAAAAGAATGGCGAGTTACCCTTCGGGGTTCCCGCAAACATCCCTGAATAAAGAATCTTGGAATTCGGGTTTCACCGTACGGTCACGGATGTGCCTGCTCCCGCCTCACCCCAGTTCACGCCTCTGTGGCCGGTCACAGGCCGGCTTGATCGGGGTAAGGGGCACATGCGCAAGTTGACATGGATATGCGGCACACCTAGCGTCATAAATCGCTACTCGAATGCGGCAGAGCGCTGGATGCGCAGTTCTTGATCTCACCCGGATCCGTCATCTGCGCCGTTACGGTGTTCTGGTCCGCGTATTCGCACGTCGTCGCAGTCTCTTGATCGAAATTGTTCGGTGTGCTGATCCACGCGCCGATTGTCACGACCGCCGCGGGAATCCAGCACCGACGCCTCCTCAAAGCTGCGCATGGCACGGCCACGCGTGATTTCCCACCTCTGCGTGCCGTCCACATCTGTCTATGCCGTCCACGTCCGGAAGGCGCCTCATGCAGCCGTTACAAGCCGGCAGTTCCTCCCTTTCCGCTCCGCGAACGGACACCGAAGCGCCATCCCCACCGCCTACGGGGCGCCTCGCCGTGCCCCGTCAGGCGGGCGGAGTCGCCCCAGCCCGGCGGCAGGTGGCCGGAGCCGAACCGGCGGAACCGGCGCCTGTGCCGACGGAGGCCGAGCAGACGCTGTGCTCGGCTTTTCACGGCGCCCGCGTGACCAGCGAGGTCGGCTCGCTGCGCCGGGTGCTCGTGCACCGGCCCGGCGAAGAACTGGAGCGGCTGCTCCCGGACAACCACCGGGACCTGCTGTTCGACGACATCCCCTGGCTCCACGCCGCCCAGGCGGAGCACGACACCTTCACCTCCCTGCTGCGCGGCGAGGGCGCCGAGGTGGTCGAACTGACCACCGTGCTCGCCGCCGCGCTGGCCGACCCCGGGGCCCGCGAGGAACTGGCCACCGCGGCAGCGGACGGAGGGCGGCTCGGCCGGCCGCTGGCCGCGGCCGTGCGGCAGCACCTGCTGGAAGCCGAGGCGGGGCCTCTGGCGCGGCGTCTGCTCCGGGGTATCACCCTCGGCGAACTCCAGGAGTGGGCCCCGCACCGGACCCGGTACGCGCTGGCGGCATCCACCAGGCCACCCGAGTGGTTCGTCCTCCCGCCCCTGGTCAACTCCCTCTTCGTGCGCGACAGCAGCAGCTGGATCGACGGTGTCTGCGGCACCCACCACATGTCGTCGGCGGCCCGCTTCTTCGAGGGCCGGCAGTTGAGGACCGTGATGCGGGTCGCGGGCGCCGACGATGTCTGGGCCGGGGCCACGCCGCCCGTCGCCATGGAAGGCGGCGACCTGCTGCTGCTCGGCGAGGGCTGCGTCCTCATCGGCATCGGGGAACGCACCACCCCGGCGGCCGCCGAGGCGTTCGCGCAGCGGCTCCTCACCACCGGCGCGGCACGCCGGGTGTTCGGGGTGATCATGCCGCGGGAGCGGCAGAGCATGCACCTCGACACCGTCATGACGATGGTGGACCGGGAGACCTTCCTCGTCAGCAACGTGCACGAACAGCGCTGCCACTACGTCGAACTCTCCCTGGCCCGGCAGGGCGAGGTCAGGGCCGTGCCGCTCGACGACCCGTTCGCCTCCTTCGCCGGGGCCCTCGGCCTGCCCGCCCTGCGGCGGGTGGAGACCGGCGGCGACGACTTCGGGACCCGCAGGGAGCAGTGGAGCGACTCGGCGAACGTCCTGGCCCTGCGCCCCGGAACGGTCGTGGCCTACGACCGCAACACGGTGGCCAACCAGCGGCTCGACGAGGCGGGCATCGAGGTGCTCGTCATTCCCAGCTCGGAGCTCATCCGCGGCAGGGGCGGCCCGCACTGCCTGACCTGCCCGCTGCTGCGAGACCGCTGAACGCGCGTAACGGCAGCGGACGGCACCGGACCGGACCACCGGGCGAGCACGAGGAATCACAGGAAATCCCAAGGAATCACAAGGAATGCAGGCAAACACAGAAAAAGGAGCATCATGACACTCTCACCCCAACGCGCCGCCCACGACGGCCGGTCCACGGCCACGATCACGCCGCCGCCCGACGAGCAGAAGGACACCGTCCGGTCGGTCTACCAGCGCGTCGCCGAGGAGTACGACGAGCGGATTCCCGGCGCCGGACCCTCGGACGACATGTTCACCGAGGCGGAGCGTGACTTCCTGCTGAAGCAGATCCGCCCGGGGGAGGACGTCCTCGACGTGGGATGCGGAACCGGACGGTTCACCGTCCCGATGGCGGCCGCGGGAGCGCGGGTGAGCGGGCTGGACATCTCCGCCCCCATGCTGGACGTGGCGCGGCGCAAGCTGGAGGCCGAGAACGTCACGGCCGACCTGCGGGAGGGGGACATGGCGAGGATGCCGTTCCCCGACGCGTCGTTCGACACGGTCAGCAGCATGCTGGCGCTGATGCACCTGCCGCTTGAGGACCGCCCCGCGGTGTTCGCCGAGATCCAGCGGGTGCTGCGGCCCGGCGGAAGGATGCTGCTGGGCGTGAAGAACTCCCTCTTCGAGCAGCTCTTCAAGGGCGACCGGTTCGCCTCGGTGGACGTCACCGACGTCGAGGACAAGCAGCTGCGGTTCACCGGGACCCGCAGCGGCGAGGAGTACACCGCGCCCTGGTACAGCTTCAGCCCGCACGAGCTGGAGACCCTGTTCGCCCGGGAGGGCATGCGGGTGACGCAGATGCGGGGCAACTCGCCGATCGCCGTGTGGCTGGCCGACGAGGTGCTGCGCGACCCGGGCATCGCCTCGCTGGTCACCCGCGCTGAGCGGCTGCTGGGCACGGTGCCGCCGTTCAATCACTTCGGGTACCACCTGCTGGTCGAGGCGGTGAAACCGCGCGTCTGAGACGACGCCGCCCACGCGTGACGGGAGCCCCGGGGCAGGGGCCGGGAGAGTTCGGCCCCTCGCCCCGGGGCTCCCACGTGTGCGGGCGCGGCGGACGCTCGTCCGGGCCCTGGGTCCCGTTCCGGCAATCGGGCCCTCCAAGCGGAAGCGATCGGACCGTCCGTCTCGTACTGGCGATTGGACGGTCCGTCTCGTACTGGCGATCGGGCCGCCCTCCCGTACCGGCGATCTGATTATGGGGTTTTCGTTCCCGCCGTCCGGGGGTATGCAGAGTGCATGGGTGCTTCGACGACCGGTTCATCCACGCCTGCCACACCCCCCACGCCCGCCACGCCTGCCGAGCTGAGAACGTCCAACCTGCTGGGTGCGGCCTCCCTGGCGCTGAGCGACCTCCTGCTGAGCGGGGTCACCGCCGCGACGCAGACCAGCCGCAGCGGTGCCGCCGCCCTCGTCGTCCTCGCCGGCGCACCCGGCGTGAGCGTCACCGAGCTCGGCCGCCGTATCCAGCTCAGCCAGTCCGCGGCCACGCGCATGGTCGAGAACCTCGAAAAGCAGGGTCTGGTCTCCCGGAAGAGCTCGTGGGCGAACTGGGTCGGCCTTCACCTCACCGAGCTCGGAACGCGCGCGGCCCAGGAACTGCTGGGTGCCCGCCGTCAGGCGCTCGCCACCGCGGTGAGCACCCTCGACGAGGACGAGCAGCGCCAGCTCGACACGCTCCTGGGCAAGCTGCTTGCCGAGCTGTGCCACGAACCGGGCGACGCCGACCGGCTCTGCCGCCTGTGCGACCGGCTCGCCTGCGTCGCGCAGGACGCCGTCTGCCCGGTCGGCGAGGCCGATCGCCGGCTGCACGGGCCGTCGGACGGCGGGACAACGGGCCGCGACGGCGGCACGGCCGGCACGGACGGCGCGGCTTCCGGCCAGCGCCCCGCGGCGCGCTCCGGCGCCCGGCGGCCGGCGGCGCGGGGCCCGGACTCCACCGGGCGCCCCAAGGGGCCACCCCATGCCGGCTGACGCCCTGGCCCTGCTGTCCGCGCTCTGCTTCGGCCTGGCCCACTTCGGCAACGGCCTGCTGGCCCGCCGCGCCCCCGGGGCGTCGGTGGCCTTCTTCGGGCAGCTCGGGGGCACCGCACTCGTCCTGGTGCTGGCCTTGTTCGCCGCCGCCCCGCATCCCGGCGATCCGGCGTCGCTCGGGTGGGGTGTGCTCTCCGGGCTGGGTACCGGGGTCGGTGTGGCCTTCCTCTACCGGGGCCTCGGGCACGGGCGGTTCAGCGTCGTCGTGCCGCTCAGCGACGTGGCCGCCGTCGCCCTTCCCGTCCTCGTCTCAGTGGCGCTCCTGGGCGACCGGCCGAACGCGGTGGCGTGGATCGGGATCGCGCTGTCGCCGTTCGCGCTGTGGCTGGTCTCGCGCTCCCGCAGCGCTGATGCCGGCTCCTCGGGCGTCCCCGCCGCCGAACGCACGGCCTCGGGCGCCCGCGAGGGACTGATCGCCGGCGCGGGCTTCGCGCTCCAGTTCATCGCGCTGGGCCGGGCGGATCCGGACGCCGGAATGTGGCCGCTCGTCGCCAGCAGGATCGCCTCGCTGATCGCCATCCTGCCGATGGTGTCGTTCAGGCCCGGCCGGCTGCGCCTGCCGGGCCGGCTCGCCTGGCTGTCCGCGGGCGCGGGGTCGCTGGGCACCATCGCGATCGTCCTGTACACGCTGGCCACCCGCGAGCAGCTTCTCTCCCTCGCCGTGGTCCTCACCGCCCTCTACCCGGCCATCCCCGTCCTGCTCGGGGTGACGCTGCTCCGCGAGCATCTGACCAGGGCCCAGCTGGTGGGCCTGCTGTGCGCGGGCGGGGCGCTCGCCCTCATCTCCCTCGGGTGAACACGGCGCCTTCCGGATGAGTACGGCACCTCCCGGTGGATGCGGCACCCTCTGGGTGCGTCATGTACCCGGGCCCACCCCGCTCGTCGCGACGCGGTTTACCGGGCGTGGCGGGGTGCACACCCCTCACATGCCCGCAGAAGCGGACAACCTCGCGGTCGATGTCCTGCTGATCATCGCTCGGCGGATGTTCACACGGCGTTGGTCTCCACTCGCTTCCATGGGCGGGTTGCCCCCCACCCCCGCCCATGTGTGCCCATGCGAGGAGCCTCCATGTCCCCCGAGTCGATCACCACCACGGCCGAGTCCGAACGCGCCGGCAGGCCTGAGATGGCGAACGGCACCAGCCGCCGCCGGTTCCTCCACGGCGCGGGGGTCGCCACCGGAGCGCTGGTGCTCTCAGGGACCGCCGGGGTGGGCGGCGCCTACGCCGCTCCGAAGCCGAAGCCCGTCCTGCCCAGGGGCTTCAAGGGTGACATGTCCGACCTGAGGCATGTCGTCATCCTGACGCAGGAGAATCGTTCCACTGACCACTATTTCGGCACGTTCCCCGGCGTGCGCGGCTTCAACGACAAGCAGGCGCTGCGCTTCCAGGACGGCACCACCGTCTTCCAGCAGAAGGACGGCAAGGGCGCCATCGTCACCCCGAAGGTCGACGACGGGGCCTGGGGCAACGACCACGGAGCGTGGGGCGACCTCGACCACCGCAAGTGGGACCTGTGGGTGCAGCACAACGGCGCCAGCTGCATGAACTACCACAGCGACGGCTACATGAGCTTCTACCACGCGGTCGCCGCCCAGTACACCATCGCCGACCAGAACTTCTGCTCCGAGTTCGGGCCGACCGACCCGAACCGGAAGTATCTGTGGAGCGGTACGGCGGGCAGCGAGACGGGCAACACGGACGAGTCCAACTACTCCCGGCCCTGGACCACGGTGGCCGAGCAGCTCCAGCAGGCCGGCATCGACTGGCGGCTCTACTCCGACAACAGCGGAGACGGGCGGCAGGGCTACATCAGCACCTGGGTCGGCGACTACGGCGACAACGAGCTGAAGTACTTCAAGGGCTTCGACCCGGAGGGGCTGAGCGCCGACGACCCCAAGCTGCAGCCCGGTACCGGCCTGATCTGGCGCGGCAACGCCACGTACTACTCCGGCATGACCTCGCCGAGCGACGACTCCGAGGCGAACCTCGACGCCGTCCTCAAGAGCCTGCACGACGCCTGCCGGCCGGGCGCGGAGCACCCGCTGCCGGCGGTCTCCTGGATCGTGGCGCCGTACGGCTGGTCCGAGCACCCGAGCGCGGACACCCTGCACGGCGAGCGCTACGTCAAGAAGGTGCTCGACATCCTGCAGGGCAACCCCGAGATCTGGGACCACACCCTCTTCATCCTCAACTACGACGAGAACGACGGGAAGTTCGACCACGTGCTGCCGCCGTTCCCCGAGGCGGGCACGGCGGGCGAGTACACCGGCGACTACCCGCTCGGCTTCGGTCCGCGGGTGCCGATGCTGCTGGTCTCGCCGTGGTCCCGCGGCGGCTACGTGGCCTCGGAGGTCTTCGACCACACGTCGACGATCAAGTTCCTGGAGGTCTGGTCCGCCCACCTCGGCAAGCCGTTCCGCTGCCCCAACATCAGCGACTGGCGGCGCTCGATCGCGGGCGACCTGACCAGCGCGCTCGACTTCGCCCACCCGCAGACGGGGCCGGCCGTCCTCCCGGACCCGCTCGCCGAGCGGCCGGTGTCGATCCCCACCGACCACATGAAGGCGCGACCGCTGAGCTTCCACCCGCACGCGACGATCTCGGAGGACCGCGCGTCGGGGACGGTCACCGCCCGGATGACCATGGCCGGCGGCCCGAAGGACAAGGCCCTGAGCTTCCAGGTCTTCCCCGACGACTACCAGGCGTTCTCCAGCACGCCGTTCACCGTCACCGCCCGCCAGGCGCGCGAGTACACCTGGGACGCCATGGCCACCGACGGCAAGTACGCGTTCTCGATCTACTCCAACGACGGCTTCGTACGCTCCTTCGCCGGCCGGATCGCGCCCGCCGGGCAGAAGGACGGCGCCCTCCCGCGCGTGGAGGCCGACCTGCTGAAGGGCGAGGGCACCAAGCAGGCCCAGGTGAGGCTCACGCTGCACAACGACGGCAGCAAGCCGGTGCAGTACACGCTCACCGCCAACGACCACCTCACTCGCACCCAGAAGGTCACGGTGGCCCCCGGCAAGAAGGAGGCCGTCATGTGGCCGGCCCAGCAGGGCCACTACGACGTGATCCTCACCGCCGGCACCGACGCCGCCTGGACGCAGCGTTACGCCGGCCGGATCGCCACCGCCAAACGGGCCTGACCGGCCGGGACATCCCTGGCGACGGCGACCGTCCTGGCCGCCGTCGCCGGCGTGCTCGCCGACCCCGTCGATCCGGGCCTGACGGTCGGTCGAGCGCCATCACCGCTCGACGCCTTGAGTATGGTGCGGACCATGACTGAGCACGACGATCGACAGGCCCGCTTCGAGCGGGGAATGGCACTGCTCGACGAGGTCAGCGGGGGACAGGGCCAGGGTGTCATGGACTCGCTCGCCGACGTCTCGCCCGAGCTGGCGCGGCAGATCGTGGCCTGGGGTTTCGGTGAGATCTACGCCCGGCCGCAGCTCGTGCCGAGGGACCGGCAGCTGGTCACCATCGGCATCCTCACCGCCCTCGGCGGCTGCGAGCCCCAGCTGCGCCTGCACATCAACACGGCGCTCAACGTCGGCGTCGAGCCCGTCGAGATCATCGAGGCGCTGTTGCAGTCCGCCGGCTACTGCGGCTTTCCGCGTGCGATCAACGCGACCAACGTCGCCAAGGAGGTCTTCGCGGAGCGCGGCCTGCTGCCAGTGGAGGGGACGCGGTGATCGGGGTTCCCCCTCAGTAGCCGACGGTGAAGCGGCGTTGGATGTGGCGGGGCACCTCGATCTCGTCGAGGATCGCCACGGCCAGGTCCTCGGCCGAGATCCCGGTGGTGCCGCCGGCCTGTACCAGCAGGGCGTCTCCTCCCACCCGGAAACGGCCGGTGCGTCCGCCCGGCACGACCTGTCCCGCTGAGGGGCTCAGGTAGGTCCAGTTGCGGTTGGACAGCCGGTGGAGGTTCAGCGCCTCACGGTGTGCGGCGACGACCTTCGCGTACTCCGGGGGGACACCCAGCCTCTCGGGCAGTGTCTCGGCGAAGCCCTCGACGTCCATCACCTGGAGCCCGGGCCTCAGTTCCAGGCTGCCCGCACCGCCGACCACGATGACCCGGGTCGCCGGGTGCTGTTCAAGCGCGGTCAGCAGAGCGCGCGCCACCAGCGGAAACGTGCCGGCGTTGGCGATCGTCGAGGGGAGGTCGTGACCCACGTTGATCGCATTGACGACGACATCGAGCCCCGCCACGCCTGCCCCGATGCCGTCCGCATCGAGGATGTCGACGGTCTTCCAGGTCACGGTTCCGGATTCGGCCGGGATTCCCGCCTCCGTGCGGGTGAAGGCCGTGACGCGGTGCCCGCGGCTCACCGCCTCGTCGAGGACCTTGCCGCCGATGGTCCCGGACGCACCGAGGATGCCTGTCTCCATGAGCTGACTCCCACTGAGAACTGGGTGATGACTGATTCCGGACCCGTCGGAAGACTCAGACCTTCTCCCCGACCGGAGCGTGCAGGAGGGACTCCCAGCGGTCGAGTTCGGCCAGGCGGGAGCGCAGGGACCGCCGGATGCCCTCGACGGCGTCCGCGCCGACGGCCAGGCGCAGGGGCGGCTCTTCCATCGCTGTGACGGCCATGATCGCGTCCGCCACCCTCTCCGCGTCGCCGAACGCCGAAGGCGGCTGCGCGGAGAAGTCCGTGAGGAACTTCCCGACCGTCGGCGCGTACGCGTCGTCCGGGGCGACGACGTGGAGGCTGGTGGCGAACTCGGTCGCGAAGACGCCGGGTTCGACGATGGTGACCTTGGCGCCCGTCGGTGCGAGTTCGAGGGCGAGGGCTTCGCTGGCCAGTTCCACGGCGGCCTTGGAGGCCGAGTACAGGCCAGAGGAGGCCCACGCCAGCTGGCCGTTCATCGAGGACATCTGGACGATCCGGCCGCGGGACGCGCGCAGCGCCGGGAGCGTGGCGCGCAGGACGGCGAGGTTGGCCAGCACGTTGGTCTCGAAGATCGCCCGCGCCTTGCCGGCGTCGATCTGCTCGACGGAGCCGAACAGCCCGTAGCCGGCGTTGTTCACCAGGACGTCAAGACCGCCCGCCGTCCGCACGGCGTCGGCGAGGAACTGCTCCGTACCGTCCGCCGTGATGTCCACCTCGATCGTGGTGAGCTTGCCCTGCGTGGCGTGGTCCGCGAGCTCGGCGAGCCGGTCGCGGCGGCGGCCTACGGCGATCACGTGGGCGCCGGCGGCGAGCGCGCGCTCGGCGACCAGCCGGCCGAAGCCCGAGGTCGCGCCTGTGATGAGCCAGGTTGAAGTCATGTCGGAAACCCCCTGGAGAGGGCCGTGCGGTGGGCACGGCATTCGGGTGCGGGACCCCGGCCGGCGTCCCGGGGCCCAGGAAACCGCCGGCAGAGGCCTCCGGAGGCCCCGGAACCGGCCCGCCCCTTCCTCGGATCCGGAGGGCCACCTTCGCCGCGACACGCCGCTCCGGCAGGAGGGACCATGGAGGTATGGAGCGGAACGAAGGGCTCAGCGAGTTCCTGCGCGCCCATCGCGCGGCGATGGATCCGGAGCGCCTCGGTCTGCCCGACACGGCGCCGCGGCGGGTCCCAGGGCTGCGCCGGGAGGAGCTCGCCGCGCTGGCCGGCGTCAGCGTGGACTACTACACGCGCCTGGAGCAGGGCAGGCCCATCACTCCCTCGGACTCCGTCCTCGACGCCCTGGCGAGCGCCCTCCAGCTCGACCCGGCGGAACGCAGCTACCTCCGCGCGGTGGCACGCCCGCAATCCGGTGGACGCCGCCGCGCTCCCCGTACCGTGCAGAAGGTACGTCCCGGGGTCCACGCGCTCCTCGCCCGGCTGGGGGACACCCCGGCCCTCGTGCTGGGCTGCCGCACCGACATCCTGCTGACCAACCGGATGGCCCGCGTCCTGCTCGCCGACTTCGACGGGATGCCGGCCCGGGACCGCAACGCCGCGCGCTGGATCGTGCTCGACGAGGCCGCGCGGTCACTCTTCGGGGACAACTGGGAGAGGATCGCCTCGGAGTTCGTGGGGACACTGCGGATGGATGCCGCCCGCCACCCCGACGACACCCGCACCGCCGAACTGGTCGGCGAGCTGTCCATGAAGAGCGACCGCTTCCGCCGCTGGTGGGCCGGGCAGAAGGTGGTGCAGTTCACCCACCACACCAAGGAGCTCCACCACCCGCTCGTCGGCCACCTCACCCTCCACACCGAGGCACTGTCCCTGCCCGGCGACCCGGACCAGACCCTGCTCACGTTCCTCCCCGACCCCGGATCGCCCTCGGACGAGGCCCTGACGGTGCTCGCCGCCTGGGCCGCCGACCACAGTCGCGCGGGCGGCGGGAAAGCCGGCCGGACCGTTCCGCAGGACTGAGCCGGCGGCCGGCTCGTACCGGCTCCCCGCGGGGAACGGACGGCCGGGCCTCCGACGGCGTCTCAGGGAGCGGTGGCGGTGGCGATCACCTGGTGGAGGGGGCGGGGGCGAAGTTCGGGCCGCTGGTGTCGAAGTCGGCCTTGCGGTCGGTGACGAACTGCTCGACGGACATCGGCGCATGATGGCCGATCCGCTCGATGTTGTCGTTCGTGCCGGCGAACACGCCGTTGCGGTAGTCGACGGCGACGTTGCTGAAGTGCTGGATCCGGTGCGGGTGCACCCCGCGTTCGGCCATGGCCGAGGTGAACTCCGTGACGCTGATCGGCTCGTAGTGCACCGGGATGCCGAGCACGGTGGACATGGCCCGGGCGATGTCGTGGTGGTTCATCTCGACCGGGCCGTGCAGGGTGTGGACGGCGCGGTCGTGCGGCTCGGGGTCCAGCAGCAGGCCCGCGATCACGTGGGACTGGTCGACCGAGGCGATCGGGGCGTGGCGCCCCTCGCCGAACGGAAGCCGGAGGTAGCCCTCGCCGTCCCGCTTCTCCCACCACAGGGTCAGCCACTCGGCGAAGAAGGTCGGCCGGATGTGCGCGGTGAGCAGGTCGGTCCGATCCAGCAGGCGCTCGGACAGCCAGTGGTGCCGGGCGGCCTCGCTGCCCGCTTCGCGGCGGGCGGAGATCTGCGACATGTTGACCACGGACCGGACGCCCGCCTCGGTCGCCGCCTGGGCGAAGCAGGTGGTCGCCTCGATCAGGCCCGGCAGGATCGGGTAGCACAGGTAGGCGCTGGTGACGCCCTGCATGGCCGCGGCCAGGCCGTCGAGGTCGTGCAGGTCCGACACGGCGATCTCGGCACCGGCGTCGGCCAGCCCCCGGGAGCGCTCGTCCTCGCGGTGCGCCAGCGCGCGGACGCGGTAACCGCGCTCCAGCAGCAGCCTGGCCGCCCCGCCCCCGGTCTTGCCGGTCGCGCCGGTGATCAGGAACAGCCTGTCGTCCTTGGTCATGCGAACACCTCTCGTAGGCGGCTCGTAGCCGATCACCGGCCCGGGGCCTCGACGATCCGCCGCACGTCCGCGGACGCCGGTCCGCACCGTCTCGGCGGGCTGTCGCAGCAGCTCCGCAGGCGGGCCGATCCGCGCCGCGTGCGCGGCCGGTTCTCGCCCCAGGCCAGTTCAGTCACTGAACTACTGCACCGTAGCACCACTGGGTTCAGTGACTGAACTCGGTGGAGGTAGGGTGGCGGCATGACCCTTCCCAGCACCTACGCGGACCGCAACTGCTCGCTGGCGCGATCACTGGAGGTCCTCGGAGAGCGGTGGACGCTGCTCATCGTCCGCGACGCGTTCTACGGGGTCAGCCGGTTCGGAGACCTCGCCACCCAGCTCGGCGTCCCCCGCGCCGTCCTGAACGACCGGCTGAAGCTCCTCGTGCGTGAGGGCGTGTTCTCCCGGGACGACGACGGCGCGGGCACCGTCGAGTACCGGCTGACCGCCAAGGGCATCGCGCTGTGGCCGATCCTGCGCGCGCTGATGGCCTGGGGCGACGAGTTCTACTCCCCGGCCGGGGCGAGGCGCGCCCTGCGGCACGACCGGGACGGGGGTCTGCTCGACGACCAGGGGCGCTGCCGGGAATGCGGCTCGCTCGTGCCGGTCCCGCAGACCCGCATCGAACCCGGTCCGGGGTACGAGCCGGCGACGTCCGACCTCGATCCCGTGTCCGCCAGGCTCACCGGTGCCCGGCGACTCCTCGAACCGCTCGCGGCCTCGCGTACGGGCCGGGCCGGCGAGGGCGAGTCGTGATGCGGACGCCGGCCACCGGTGGCGGCCGTCGCGACCGGGTGGGGCGCGACCCGCGACGAAGCAGTCACTGACCGCAGCCCCGCACCAGTTCAGTCCACCCCTTCTCCAGCAGTGAGGACACCGCCTTGCCCACGCACGTCCTGGACAACTCGATCCACTCCGCACTGAGCGGGCCGCACGCCCACCTCGCGCAGCGGCGCGGCAACGCACTGCGCTACCCGGCCGACATGTCACCGTTCATGGCGCTGCCCGAACGCCCTCGGGCCGCCGACTGGGCGGACATCGCGGCACTCGCCGGTCCCGGCACGCAGGTCACCCTGAGCGGTCCCCGTCCCGAGCCTCCGGACGGCTGGGAGACCGTGCGGGTGGTCCCCCTGCTGCAGTTCGTCGACGACGGGATCGCCGCCGCGCCGGACGAGGAGGCCGTCCCCCTCCGCCGGGCGGACGTTCCGGAGATGCTCGCCCTGGCCGAACGCACCAGGCCGGGGCCGTTCCTGCCGCGCACGATAGAGCTGGGCGCCTACCTCGGTGTCCGCCGCGAGGGCCGTCTCGTCGCCATGGCCGGTGAACGGCTGCACGCTCCCGGCTGGACGGAGATCAGCGGGGTCTGCACCGATCCGGGATGGCGGGGACAGCGGCTCGGGACACGCCTCCTGCTGGCCATCGCGGCCGGCATCCGGGAACGCGGCGAGACGCCGTTCCTGCACGTGCTCGAATCCAACACGAACGCCATCCGCCTCTACGAGGCCCTCGGATTCCGGCTCCGCCTGCGCACCGCGAACTACGTCCTCACGTCGTCGTCCGCCATGCCGGCGGACGGGCTCACGTCAGATCCCCAGGAGGCGTGAACCGCCGTCGAGCACCGGGGTGGATCCCTTGGTGACGGTCTCGGCAAGGGAGAGGAGATCGGGGTTGGTGGCGCCGAGTGCCCAGCAGAAGGCGAGGGTCGTGGGGGGAAGATCGGAGACGGGCACCGCGGTCACCTCGCCGGGCAGCCGGTCCGCCACGGCCGATCCGACCACCGTGACGAGACGGCCCAGGGCGACCCGGTCCATGATCTCGTCCAGTCCCGCCGCGGGGCACTGGGCACGGTAGCCGGGCTCTTCCCGCAGGTCGGCCACGGTCACCTCGGGGCGGACGGCCAGCGCATGGTCCGCTCGCAGCAGTGCCACCGGGCTCTCCCTGCCCACCTCGACCGCCTCCAGGCCGGTGAGGTCGTCGGTGCCGAGGCACAACAGCGCGGCGTCGGCCTTGCCGTCCCGTATCGCGGCTCCCGCGTCGCGGGTGAAGACGAGCTCCGGCTCCGCCCCGGTGTGCAGGCGCAGCAGCCGTGGCAGCAGGCCGCTCCCGGCGCCGGGCCGCACGGCGATCACGAGTCGGTGGCCGTGCGCGGCCCGCTGGGTGCGCCGCACCGCGGCGTCCAGCTCGTCGAGCAGGTCATGGCACTCGTCGCGGAAGACCCGGCCCGCGTCGGTGAGTTCCACGCGCCGGCTCGTGCGGCGCAGCAGCCGGACCCCCATACGCCGCTCCAGGCGGGCGATGGCGCGCGACAGCACCGGCTGGGTGATGCCCAGTGCCTCCGCGGCCCGGCTGAAGTGGAGCTCCTCGGCCAGGGCGGCGAAGTAGGCGAGCTCCCGGGTATCCAGACGATCCATGTCTTCAGGGTATAGCCGCATGTCCAAAGGGTCATGGCTTCCCGCCACGGCGGATGGTCGACTGGTGGCACGGGCCGCCGGCGACCTCCGTCGCTGCCGAGAGGCCCGTGCCCGAAGCCGTCGCAGGGTGCGAGATCCCGTGGAGTTCGAGGAGTCCTTGATATGAGTGATGAGCGCAGGATCCAGGAGGTGCTCGCCCGCTACGTGCGCGCGACGGACCGGCGGGACGGCGTGGCCCAGGGTGCACTGTTCACCGACGACGCGGTCGTGCAGATCCACACCAAGACCGGCCCCGACCGCTACGAACCGTTCGGTGAGCCCCTCATCGGGGGCGCGGCGGTGCGGTACGCGGTCGAGAACTTCATGGAGCCGCACCCCGAGGGCGGCTCCAGCCACCACACCACCTCCGACCACGTCATCGAGGTCGACGGCGACCGTGCGCACCTCAACGCGCAGGTCATCGTCTTCCGGGTGCGCGCCGCGCGCCGCCCCGACGGCGGCTGGCCGGAGGGTGCGTTCGGCGCGCAGGGCACCGTGGAGCCCCACGAGTCGGGCTACTACGACACCGAGCTCCGCCGGATCGACGGGGAGTGGAAGATCGTCCGTCACGACGTCCTGCTGGACATGCCGATGGCGGTTCCGGGGGTGTGACGGTGAGGGCTGTGGCCCGCTGACGTGAGGGCCCTGGTCCACCGCCGGTACGGCGGTGGACGCCCTCGGCTCCAAGCCGGACGACACCTCCCGGTCCACGGTGCGGGCGGTGGCGTGGGGTCCACGCCATGGCGCTCAGCGTGACTGGAGCGCGTCCAGCGCCACCGCCTGCGCGAGCACCAGCCGCCGGTCGAGCCGGTCGTCCCCTATCCGTACGTGGTAGTGGTCGCGGAAGCGGGTCGTCTTCTCGAAGGAGCCCACGTTCCGGCCATCCGCGTCGACGAAGTCGAAGTGGTACTTCCAGATGAAGGGCAGGTCCCCGACCCACGGCAGCAGCCCCCACACCCGGCGGAAGACGGCCAGCGCGGCGCTGCGCTCCTGCACGGTGACCGCGGGCAGTCCCGGCTGGTCGAGCTGCCAGGTCGAGCGCAGCAGCGACTTGCCGAACTTCTTGCTGAACACGCCCACGGGCTGCCCCGCGCCGGTGACGTCGTCACCCGCTGGTGGACGTGGAACTGGGGTTGGGACTGCACTTCGCCGGCATCCCTCTCTGCTGTCGCGCGCGTCAGCGTATCGGGGACCGCGTCAGGCCGTGACGGCCCGGCAGCACGGCGCCGATGCGCTGTCAGGCGCGCGGTGCCCGCAGGGCGAGCACGGCCATGTCGTCGTGGCCGTCGCTGGGGTGCTCGTCGACCAGCGCCTCGACGAGGTCCTTCAGGGGCAGGGCGGTGTGCTCGGTGACGAGGGCGGCCAGGCGTTCCAGTCCCGTCTCGACCGGCTGCCGCCGGTCCTCGATGAGGCCGTCGGTGTAGAGGATCACCGTGGAGCCCGCGGGCACGGGGTGGGTGTGGTCGGCGCGCGGCTGCCCGGTCTCGACGCCGAGCGGCAGGTCGGGCTCCACCTGGAGGTAGTGGACCCGGTTGTCGGGGGTGAGCAGGAGGGGCGGCAGGTGTCCCGCGGTGCTCCAGCGCAGGATCCAGTCGCACGGCCCGGCCGGTTCGAGGTGGGCGAGGCACGCTGTGGTGACGGGCTGGTCGGTGATCGCCTGGAGGGCCCGGTCGAGGTGGGAGAGGACCGCGCTGGGTGAGGCGTGCTGGTCGTAGAGCAGGGCGCGCAGCATGTTGCGTACCTGCGCCATGGCGGCCGCGGCGCGCAGGTCGTGGCCGACGACGTCGCCGACGACGGCCGCGCAGGCCCGGTCGGGGACCAGCAGGGCGTCGTACCAGTCTCCGCCGATGTACGCGGGTGTGCTCGCGGGGCGGTAGGCGGCCGCGGCTTCGAAGGGCCGCAGGTCGGGCAGGTGCGGGAGCAGGTGCCGCTGGAACTGCTCGGCGTCGAGCCGGGTCCGCTCGTAGAGGCGGGCGTCGTCGATGGCCAGGCCCGCGGCGCTGGCGAGCGCGGCGATGAGCTCCTCGTCGTGGGCGTCGAAGGGCCGTCCGTCGAGCCGGTCGGAGACGTAGAGGTCTCCGTAGATGCGGCCACGGGTGTTGACCGCGGCCCCGAGCAGGGTGCGCATCGGCGGATGGCCCGGCGGGAAGCCGGCCGACTCCGGGTGGGCGGAGATGTCATCGACGCGCAGCGTGCCCGGAACGGCGATCAGGTGCCCCAGCAGTCCGCGGCCGCGAGGGAGCTCCACGCCGCGAAGGTCGGCCCGCTCCTTCTCGGACAGGCCCATCGGGATGAACTGCGCGAGGTGTTCGCCGTTCTCGTCGAGCACGCCGAGTGCCCCGTAGCGGGCGCCGACCAGCTCCATCGCCGTCTCGACGATCAGTTGCAGCACCACGGTCAGCTCGACGTTCCGGCTGAGGACCGCCTCGTACAGGGCGTGCAACCCGTCCTGGGCCCGGGCGAGCGATCTGAGCTGCTCGGCGATCCCCTCCAGCTCACCGCTCAGACGCAGCCGCGGGACCCCGTCCGACGGTTCCGGGACGTTCTCGTTGCTTGTCATCACAGGCGCCTGTTCGTCCGACGTTCGGTCTCGGTGGCCCGGAATCCGCCACCGCGGGCCGCGTCCCGGCGCCTTCGGCCGCGGCCGTGCACTGCGAGGAGGAACGGGGAGCGACCCGCGGGGCCCCGGCGCCGTGGTGCGTAGCGGGACCTCACGCGGGGGCCGGCTGCGGCTCCTCAAGAGCCTCGGTGGCCTCTCCCGGCCAAGGCCGCGACGCAGGAGGGGGCCCGCCTCCAAGGCGAGGTGGCGGACCGCCCGGCCCAGGGGGCGCGGGCAGGGGAGTGGGTTCCATATCCGCACGCTAGAGGGGCCCGGACGCGGGATGCCGCAGTCGCGGCCCCTCGCTCACCTGGACGGACCAGGGTCCTTGACGGAGCGTGCCGCAATGGACGACACCAGCGCCCGGGCACCGCACGTCAGCGCACGCAGCGAAAACCCGTGTTGCCGCTGGAGCTGTCCGGAGTGTTGCCCATCCGGGCGGAGGTGCGGTAGCGGAAGCAGTAGGACTCGTGGCACAGGTGGGAGCCGCCGCGCAGCACCCTGCCCTCGCCCACCGGCGGGCCGGCCGGGTTCTCGCGGGGCCCGCGCTTGTGGAAGCCGGGGCTGAACCGGTCGGCGCACCACTCCCAGACGTTGCCGGTCATGTTGAACAGCCCGTAGCCGTTGGCCGGGAAGGCGTCGACGGGGCAGGTGCCGGGGTAGCCGTCGGAGGCGGTGTTGTGGTGCGGGAACGTGCCCTGCCACACGTTCATCCGGGGCTCCCCGCCGGGCTCACGCTCGTCGCCCCATGGATACGGCTTGCCGACGAGGCCGCCGCGCGCCGCGTACTCCCACTGGGCCTCGGTCGGCAGGCGGGTGCCCGCCCAGGCGCAGTAGGCCAGCGCGTCGTGGTGCGAGACGTGCACCACCGGGTGGTCCGCGCGCCGCCTGACGCCGGACCCGGGCCCCTCGGGGGTGCGCCAGCTCGCTCCGTACACCTGCCGCCACCAGGGCGTCCGGGCGGGGGCGCGGGTCGGCGGGAAGCCGTCCGGGAGGAAACCGGCGAAGACGTAGGACCAGCCGAACCGCTCCGCGTCGGTGACGTGGCCGGTCGCCGCGGCGAAGGCCCCGAACTCGGCGTTCGTCACCGCGGTGGCGGCGATCTCGAACGGGTCAAGGACCACCTCGCGCACCGGGCCCTCCCCGTCGCCCGGGTAGGGGCTCCGCTCGCTCCCCATGAGGAACGCGCCGCCGGGCAGTGCCCGCCACCCCCCGGCCGGTTCGGCGGCGGCTGCGGTGCCGCGGCGTGCCGATCCCAGGTGGCCGGCGGCGCTCCCGCCGGGCACGGGCTCCCCCTCGCGTGCCGGTGCGCAGCACGCGTGCCCGGCGGTCGAAGCAGCCGGTGTGTCGGTGCTCATATGCTCTCCTTGTGAGCCTGCGTCAGACGGCTGCGGATGTCGTCGAAGTGCCGGTGCACGGCCGACTCCGAGGCCCCCGCGTCTCCGGTGCGGACGGCCTCCACGATCCTGCCGTGCATCTGGGCCAGCTCCTGCCCTTCGGCGGCCGTGCGCAGGCCCTGCGCGCGCACCCGGTGGAAGGCGCTCCAGAACGCGTCGAGGAGTTCACTCAGCAGCTCGTTGCCGAGGGAGCGGTGGAGCGCGCGGTGGAAGGCCCGGTCCGTCGCGGACGCGATCTCGCCTGTCTCCCGCACCTCGGCGTGCATCCTCGCGACCAGCGTGTCGAGTTCCGCGAGGTCTTCCTCGGGCAGCCTGCCCGCCAGCCCGTACATGAGTCCCGCCTCCAGGGCCTCGCGCATCTGGAGCAGTTCGAGCAGGCTCTCCTGGCCCAGCCGGTGCCCGACGACCGTGCGGAACGCCATGGCCTCGATCAGCGGTTCGAGGGACATCGTGCCGACGTAGGTCCCGAAGCCGTGCCGGATCTCGATGATGTTCACGGCCTGGAGCGACTTGAGCGCCTCGCGCAGGGAGTTCCGGCTGACGCCGAAGGCCCCCGTCAGCTCGGTCTCGGTGGGCAGCGGGTCACCGGGGGCCAGCCCGCGCTCCACGATCAGCTCCTTGATCCGCTCCTCGGTGTCGGCGGCGACCGATTTCACACCTGTCCCCTCTCGTCCGCCCTTGACATTCACGCCTCACCGTTTCACTGTAAGTGACGTAGGACATCCTACGTCCTACGTCCCGTGAGAGGGCATGGCGAGCCGCGTCGGGGCCCGGGTGCCGCACAACAGTATGATCAGGAGTGTCACATGTCCTGTCCCGCGCCTCTGCGAGGAGTCGTCCCGCCGGTCATCACCCCGCTCACCAGGGAAGGGGAGGTCGACGTCCCCTCGCTGCGCCGGCTCACGGAACACCTGGTCGGGGCCGGGGTGCACGGCCTGTTCCTGCTGGGGTCGACCGGTGAGGCCGCCTATCTCACGGACGCGCAGCGGCTGACCGCGCTCGAAGCGGCCGTGGACACGGCAGCGGGCCGGGTCCCCGTGCTGGCGGGGATCATCGACACCACCACCGCCCGTGTGCTCGACCGCGCGGCCGACGCCGTCAAGGCCGGCGCGGACGCGCTCGTCGCCACGGCGCCCTTCTACACGCGCACGCATCCCGTCGAGATCGCCGACCACTTCCGGCGCATCCGCTCCGGCGCCGACCTCCCGCTGCTCGCGTACGACATCCCGGTCGCCGTCCACACCAAGCTGCCCCGTGACGTGGTGCTCGGCCTCGCGGTCGACGGCACGCTCGCCGGGCTCAAGGACTCCAGCGGAGACGAGGGCTCGCTGCGCCGCCTGCTGGTGGACCTGCGTGCGCGCACGCGCGACTTCTCGGTGTTCACCGGCTCCGAACTCACCGTCGACAGCGCGCTGCTGGCGGGCGCCGACGGCACCGTGCCCGGCCTCGGCAACGTCGACGCGCATGGATACGTACGCCTCTACGAGGCCGCCCGTGCCGGAGACTGGGCCGCCGCCAAGGCCGAACAGGACCGGCTGGTGGCGCTGTTCTCCCTCACCGACGCGGGGGACCCGGCCGTGATGGGCCCCAGCTCGTCCGCGCTCGGCGCCTTCAAGGCGGCGGCCCGGCTGCTGGGCCTCATCGACTCCGCCGCCACCGCGGCGCCGCAGGTGCCGCTCGACGACGCGGCCGTGGCCCGGGTCCGGGCGCACCTGGTCACCGCCGGACTGCTGTGACCGTGCGGCTCCTGCGACCGGGCCGGGCTCGCCGCAACCGGTTCAGGACATCAGCGGGAGCTTGCCCACCAGCCGGTTCACGCGGTTGCGCGGGCCGACGATGCTGATCGCGCAGTAGTCGATGTCGTCCGCCCCGGCCTTGCCCATGGCGGCCCGGTAGTCGTCGTAGACGTTGGTGCTCTGGGCGAGGGCGGGCATGTCGGCGACGAAGGTGCCGGGGGCGGCGGCCGCCTTGGTGCGGATCGTGCGCAGCGTGGCCTGGTCCGCGGCCAGGATCGTGCAGCCCACCCAGGGCAGGGCCGGGTGGACGGCTCCCTCCGCGTCCGTGACGTCCACCCCGAGCAGGTGGGCCACCTGTGTCGCCGTGGGGGCAGCCGCGCAGACGGCCGCGTTGGCGGCCCGCCCCGGCGGAAGAGCCTCGTCGACCACCAGCACCCACTTCAGCCGGGCCGCGCGGGTCGACAGGCTCAGGTCCACCTCCTCGGGCGCGAACCCGACGGTGCCGGCGCCCGGCTCGCCGCCGGGCAGCCCGGCCTCGGTCGTCAGCGTCATCTGCGCCTCCATTCTCTGATGCCACGTACGGAAGTACGCGGCGATGCTAGGCATGGATACGAGGACGCGCAGAGAATCCGAATCTAATTCGGCAGGTGAGGATAATTGCTGGACCTGGGCGAACTTGGTACGGCGATTCTGCGGAAATCCCAGTCGGATGCACGGAGAACCGGTCGGTCACCTGCCGTGATGTTCGGTGCCTTGCCGGCCGAGCCTGACCGGTCCTGCCCGACCGGCGCCCTCCGGGGCCGTAAGGGCTACGACGGTGCGGTCACCGCCCGCCGGCGAGGAGGTCCAGGACCGCCGTGACGAACTCCGGCGCGGCGACGGCCGTCGAGTGGTCTGCGGGCACCGTGGCCAGCGTGCCGTGCGGCAGCGCCGCGACCAGCTGCTCGGCCGAATCGGCGCGCTCGTCCTCGCTTCCCATCGCCACGAGCGTCGGCACTCGGATACGGCCGAGGTCCTCCTCGGGCGTGCCGGGGAGCGAGTCCAGCACATGGAGCACGGCGACCGGGTCCACCCCGCTCGACCGGAACCACCGGGCGGTCCGCTCCTCCGGCGAGCCCGGCTCGAACGTCTCCGATCCGCCGAATACCCGCCTGAGCAGTGATGCCGTCCCGCCCCCGAAGCCGAGCACCTGGCGCAGCCCCTGGCCCGCGACGACCGCTCGGCTGGGCGTTGCGCCCCGCACCAGCATGGTCACCACGACGCGCGCACCGAACGAGTATCCGCCGAGGTCGTAGTCGTCCAGTTTCAGGTGTTCGAGGAGCGAGGCCGTCGTCGGTCAGCACGTCGAGGGGGTAGGCGGCGGCGTCGTGGGGCCTCGCGCTCATGCCGTGCCCGCGGAGATCCGGCATGATCACGCGGTGACCGCGTGCCGCGATGGCCTCGGCCTTTCCGTGGCCCAGCCAGAGCGTGGCGTCTCCCGCGATCCCGTGCAGCAGGACCAGAGGCCTGCCCCCGCCCACTTCCCGGTAGGCGAGGCGGGCACCGTCACGGCCGGCGAAGTAGGACACGGTGGGGTTCGGCATGCGCCGGAGCGTATACCCGGCCCCTCCGCGTCAGGAGCCCTCCAGGGGCGTGATGCGCGGGTTGGTGATGTGCTCGTAGACGATCGAGGTGTGCACGTCTGCGACTTCGCGGCGCTTGGTCAGCTCGTCGATGGTGAAAGCGTAGAGGGCGTTGTTGTCGCGGACGGCGACGCTGAGGATGAAGTCCTGGGTGCCCGTCGTCACGTAGACGCCGAGGATGTCCGGCAGTCCCGTGACCCAGTTGCGGAAGCCCTCGATGACGGCACGTGACGGTGGCCGGACGCGGACGGCGATGAGGGCCTGGACGGGGCGTCCGATCTCCGCGAGGTCCACGTCGAGGACGGCGCCGCGGATGACACCGCGCTTGCGCAGCGCCCGGGTGCGGTCGAGCGCCGTGGTGGGGGAGACGCCGACGGTCGCGGCCACGTCGCGGTTCGTCTTGCGTGCGTCCGCCTGCAGTTCCCGCAGGATCGCCTTGTCGAGCTCGTCCATGGCCCCGAGAACACCTCCTGACCCGAACCATATACGGATGGCCGGCCCCGTCCTCGTACGGTCATCGGCACGGGCGGCACCGCCGGACACGTCGCGGCAGGGATGGCGACCGTCAGTGGCCGGGAGCGGTGCGGACGCCGGACCGCGGTAGCTTGGAAGGTGATATTCCGTTTCTCCGCAGCCGCCTTCGGGAGACGGGCGCCTCCTCGGTACGGAGCCTCATCACCCGGAGGGACCCGACCGTTGGACGGGCTCATGACGGTAGAAGACACCCGGGCATTCGATTACGTGGTCATCGGCGCCGGATCCGCGGGAAGCGCGGTCACCGGGCGCCTGGTGGCTCAGACCGGCGCGACGGTGCTGGTGCTGGAGGCCGGTGAGCGGGGCGCGGACACCGGCAGCCTCGCTGAGCCCACCCGCTGGATGGAGAACATGGGCGCCGCGTACGACTACGGCTACCACTACGAGCCCCACCGGGCGACCCACGACCGCGTCCTCCCGCTTCCCCGCGGCAAGCTGCTGGGCGGATCCGGCGGCATCAACGGCATGTTGTGGACCCGCGGTCAGCATGACGACTACGACGAGTGGGCCGCGGCCGGAAACCGCGGCTGGGACTACGACTCCGTCCTGCCGCTGTTCAGGCGCAGCGAGGACTGGGAGGACGGCGCGGGCCCCCTGCACGGTGCCGGCGGGCCGGTGCACGTCGAGCGCGCCCACGGCCTCCATCCGGTCGCGACGGCCCTCATCCGGGCCGGGCGGTCGCTGGGCCTGCCCTACCTGGACGACGCGACCAGCCCCGCGGAAGGCGTCGGCCCGTCCACCCTGAACGTCCGCGACGGCCGCCGAGAGAACCCGTGGCAGGCGTTCGTCGGCCCGCTGGCGGACGAGGACCGGCTCACGGTCGCGACCGGCGCCGACGCGCGGCGGCTGACCTTCTCCCGCGGCCGCTGCACCGGCGTGGAGTACGCGGTGGACGGCCACCTGAGCAGGGCGGTCGCACGCGGCGAGGTGGTGCTCTGCGCGGGCGCCATCGACACTCCGCGGCTGCTGATGCGCTCCGGTGTGGGCCCGGCGGACGACCTCGCGGACCTCGGCATCGAGGCGGTCGCCGACCTGCCCGGCGTCGGACGCGACCTCCAGGAGCACGTCCTCGCGGCCGGGCTCTGCCTGGAGGCGGCGGAGCCGCTCGGGCCGCTCAAGAACAACCTGGAGGGCAGCGTCGCCTTCCTGCGCAGCACCGGCGGGTCGGCAAGGCCCGATCTGATGTTCGTGACGCTGCAGATCCCCTTCGTCTCGCCGGAGATCGGCGAGCAGTACGCACCGCCCGAGAACGGATTCTGTATCTTCCCCGGACTCGCCGCACCGCGCAGCCGCGGACGGTTGACGATGCACGCGGACGGCAGCCTGGAGATCCAGCCGAACCTGCTGGCGGAACAGGCCGACGTCGACGCCCTCGTCGAGGCCGTGGACATCGGGTTCGAGCTGGCCTCGGACCCGGCCTTCGCGGACATCACCGAGCGGTGGGCCGTCCCCGACCGGAGGCTGGACCGGGCGGAGACCGCCGCGTTCGTCCGCGACGCAGCGCTGCCCTACTTCCACGCGGCCGGCACCTGCGCGATGGGTCCGGTGGTGGACGAGGAACTGCGCGTGCACGGAGTCGACGGCCTGCGCATCGCGGACGCCTCCGTGATGCCGGCCATCACCAGGGCGTTCCCGCACGCGACGACGGTGATGATCGGGGAGCAGGCCGGGCGTCTGCTGACAGCCTGACACCCCCCGAGCGGAGCGCGGAGTTCGCTCCGGCCCCGTCCACCTGCACCGCAACCCGCTTGCAACGCGGACACAACGCTCCCACCGCACAATGTCCCCGGCAGGGTTCTGCCGGAACGGCACCCGCGCGCGGTGGGCCGGTCCTCGGGCGGCACGGGGAGGAACGGCGTGCCGGCGGCCACCGTCGCCGGGTGGTGGACTGCGGTGGAGGAGGGCCTGCGTGCCGCTAGGTCGTGTCCGGCGGATCTTCGTGGATCAGCCTGCGGCGTCTGGTGCCGTGCATCGCAAGGCGGAGGGTCGTCCTCGTACTGGGCGTACTCGGCTGACTCCGACAACGCGGCGAGGTGCGGTGCTGGGGGCACTCCCCCACTGCCCTGAAAACGGGCGTGGGAGGTACCCCCACCCACGCCCTTCAGGCAGTGAGGGAGTCGCGGGCCCACGAAGATCCGCCGGACACGACCTAGTGGTGCGGGTGGGAGACGGGCAGGCTGCTGGGGAGCCCTCCGACCGGGTACCCGCGCACGGGTGAGACACGGGGAGGGCGAGCCGCCATGTGCCGGGAGGGGCTCGACCGATGGGAGAGAACGTCCGCAGCGACGGGAGCGACGGCTCGCGGAGAGAGCCGGACCGCCCTCCGTCGCCGCCTGCGCCGGACTCCCTGGTCCGGCGCCTGATCCGTGACAACCCGGTGCTGCGCCTGCACATGGCGCCCCCGGACGACGCGGGTGGCCGGCCGGCGGGCCCCGGCACCCCCGCCGCGGCGCCGGGCGGTGCCGGTCCGGGCCGCCCCGCCGACCTGGACGGGGCGTTCGCGGTGACGGCCCGGGACCTCGCGGGGCGCCCCGGCCTGCTCCGCAAGGCCCTCGACGGCTGCCAGGGCGGCCCCGCCGACGGCGAACTAGAGGCCGTGCTCGCGCACTTCGTCCGGCCGCTCGTCCGTGTCTTCCGCACCGCGCTCGACCACTACGGCCTGGTGCTCGCCGATCCGCACGACCCGGATGTGGCCTTCGAGCTGCGGCCCGACCTGAGCCCCACCGGACGGCTGCTGCCGGGGCTCGCCCCGTACGCGCTGCGAGCCGGCTCGCTCGCCCTCGCCCGTCCCGCCACGCTGGAGGCAGCACGGGCGGCCGGGACGGACCCAGGCGCCCTGCCCGCCTGGTCGGCACGGCACCCTCCCGGGGCGGGCATGGACGCGCTCGACGCGCTGGCACTCGCCTTCCACCGGGAGCGGCCGGACGGACGCCCGGACGCGCGGGCCCTGTTCGACGCGGAGCTCAGCGCCGAACTGCGGTTCCTGCGCCCGGACACCGCACGCCTGCTGAGGACGGGCGCCCGCTACGCCCACGCCGTGCACAGCGTGCCGGCCGGGCAGGAGCGCGCCCTCACGGCCCTGCTGGACAGGGTCCGCCACGGCGCGCGCGGGCTGCGGGCCCGGCCGGACCGGCCCCAGCCCGTGGTCCTCGTCGGCCCGCTGCCCACCGGCGCGAGACAGCTGCCGGCGGGCCTCGCGCGGCTGAGCAGGGACGTGTGGCACGCCGGCGGTGAGGTGCTGTTCCTGAGCCCGAAGGGCGTCACGGCGGAGCGGTACGCGTCCGCGCTCACCCGGCACGGGGTCGTCGAGCCGATCGTGCTCGTCCCGCAGTCGGATGGGGGCGCGGAGCCCGACGCGCTCGCCGCGCTGGCCCGCTTCGACGACCGGGCGCGCCCGGTCGGCTGCGTCGTCGCGGGCGGTCCGGGGCAGGCCGGGGACGTCGACTGGGCCCCGCTCGTACGGCGGTTCCCCGACGCCAGGATCGTCGTGGTCAGCCCGGCCGGCGCCGGCGACGCGGACGGCGCCCGAGCCGCCGCCGGCGGGGCCGGCGACGCCGGAGACAGACCGCACGGTCCGGACCGCGCCGTCCCGGTACGGAGCCTGGAGACGCGGTCGGCGGCGGCGCTGCGCATGGCCGAGCAGCCCGGCCCGGCGCTGTGCGCCGCCACCCGGCTGTCGGCACTCCACCTGGACACCCTCCGGCACGATCCGGTGATCGAGCGGCACGCCGTCCGGTGGACGGCCGAGCAGACCCGGGAGTTCGTGGACCACCTGGTCACCGGCGCGCTGGCGTCCGCCGACCGCACCGCGCGCCACGCCGAGGACATGCTGCGCCGGCGCACGGCCGCCCTTCTGACCGCCGGCGAGCGGGCCGCCTGGCTGGTCCACCACATCCTCCAGCGCAAGCAGTTCCGCCTCGGGCCGAGCTCCCACTACCCCGTCGAGCAGGCGCTGCGGGAGATGCTGCCGTTCGTCCGGCGCGGAGAGCCCGTCCAGGTGTGCCTGCCGTTCTTCCCCGGCAAGTTCGCGCACAGCGGTCTCAAGGCCGTGGGCCACCTGCCCGACCTCGGTGAACTGGCCATGCTGGTGCGCATCCTGGAACTCGCCGCGGCCGTCCGGTGGGTCCACGCTCCCGGCCTGCGGCTCTTCCTTGCCACGGACGGCCACCACTACCGCGGCCACCACGCGGGCCGGATAGCCGAGGGCATGGCGACCCTGCGGCGGTACGCCGAGGAGGTGGGCGTCGCCGGCCCGTCGATCGAGATAGCCGACTACGACGAACTCGCGGAGCGGCACAACGGCCCCCGGTACGTGGCCCGGCAGCGCGCGCTGAGGTCGCGGATCGTGGCGGAGTACCACGCCGCCCTGCGCGACCTGGACATCACGGAGGGCCCGCTGCGCACCCTGCGCGAGGTGAGGCGCCGCGACCGGCGGGGCGGTTTCGTCGACGTGTTCCGCTCCCTGGTCTTCTCCGTGCCGATGCCCGAGCCCGCGGCTCCCGGAGCCACGCCAGGCCGGGCCCCCTGCGACACTCCGGCCCCCGGCCGCACCGCGCCGGGCGCGGCCTGGTGGAAGGCCGTCCACGTGGACCTGTACGACCTGTCGGAGGACCGGGCGGCCCCCGACGTGATCGCGGCCCGCAAGGGGATCCTCCGCGCGGCCTGGGACGACGCCGCCGAGTACGTCGCCACCCGGCACGCCGACGCGCAGATCGGCTACCGCGAGCGGGTGGTGCTGGGGGCGGTGCAGGCCACCACCCGGCCGGTGCCCGGCAAGGCCGGGATGAACCTGCTGGGCGGGGCACCGCTGTTCTGCTCGCACGGCACCGGCGCGATCGACGCCCGCGGCATCGTCTGCAACGACTTCGCGGTGGCGCTCCTCGACCAGGGCTTCGTACCGCTCTACTCGCCCCTCCTCGGCACCCGGCAGCCGTTCGCGATGGTCCCGGTGACCGTCACCGGGGCGGCGCCGGACGGGTCGGGGAACCGGATCGATCCGGCGTTCCTGCGCACCGTCCGGCTGCGGCGGAAGTGAGCGGCGTGCGGACGCGCCGCCGGCCGGAACGGGGCGACCTCCCACCGGAACGGGCCGATCTCCCGCCGGAACGCGCTGATTTCCCGTCAGAACCGGCCGACCTCGCGTCAGTGCTGCCCGGACTCCCGCAACCGGGCGCGAGGGACCTTGCCAGTGCCGCTCCGCGGCACGCTCGGCACGATCTGGCACGTCAGCGGGACCTTCGCCGGGGACAGCCGCCCGCGGCAGTACGCGTCGACCGCCTCGGGCGTCACCGGCCGTGCCGGGTCGGCCGGCACCACCAGGGCATGCACCGACTGCCCGAGGTAGTCGTGCGGCCGGCCGGTCACCACGGCGTCCGCGACGCCGTCCATCTCCAGCAGCACGCCCTCGACCTCGGCCGGGTACACGTTCTGCCCGCCGACGTTGATGACGTTGCTCTTGCGGTCCACGAGGTAGAGGTAGCCGTCGGTGTCCAGGTACCCGAGGTCGCCGACGCTGAGGAAGCCGTCCCGCTCCGGCAGCGGCGGGCCGTCCCCCAGGTAGCGCGGCTGCCCCACACCCGGCGTGCGCAGATAGACCTCGCCGACCTCGCCCGCAGGCAGCAGGCGGCCGCTCTCGTGGTAGACGCGCACCTCGCAGCCGGTCGGACGGCCCACGCTGCCCGGCCGCCTGAGCCACTCGTCGCCGCGGATCGCCGTCCGGCCGGCGCGCTCCTGGTTGGCGTAGATCTCGTAGACGTGCTCGGGGCCGACCAGGTCGAGCCAGGCACGCTTGACCTTCTCGGGGCAGGGCCCGGCGCCGTGGTGCAGGGTCTCGATGCTCGACAGGTCGTGGTCCCGCAGGCCCGGCACGTCCAGGATCATGCGCATGGTCGTCGCCACCATGCGCACGTAGCTCACCCGGTGCTCCTCGACGAGCCGGGGGAAGAGGGAGGGGACGAACCGCTCCATGAGGATGATCCGGTGATCCAGGGCCAGGCCCTGGTAGAGCGCCTGGAACGCGGTGTGGTAGAGCGGCAGCAGCACCAGCTGCGTCTGCCCGAGGCGCATCCCCTGGGCGCGGTCGTGCGGGGCGAGCCACGCTCCCGGCCGGTAGGTCCACGGCCGCGGCCGCAGGATGGCGCGCTGCCGCCCCGTGGTGCCACCGGTGAGCGTGGCGGAGCGCGGTGCGGCCCCCGGGGGCAGGGGAGTGCCGGCGTGTTCGCTGCCGCGCCACCAGCCCGGCGGTACCGCACCCGGACTGGTTCCGACCAGCAGGTGCTCGCCGAGCACGGAGGTCAGGGCGGCGCGCTCCGCGGGCGTCGAGTGCGGGTCCAGGGGCACCACGAGGGCGCCGAGCTTCCAGGCGGCGATGGTGGCCACCACATGGTCCAGGCCCGCGGGGAGGGCGATCGCGACGGTGGTGTCCGCGGTGGCACCGAGGCCAGCGAGGCCCCGCGCGGCCACATTGGTCAGGGACTCCAACTCGCGCCAGCTGAGCCCCGATCCGCTGCCGTCGGGCCGTACCGACAGGACGGCGGTGACGTCCGGATGCTCGCCGGCGAGCTGCCCGATGCGCTCCCCGTAGGAGACGGAGGAGGCCTGTGGGGACGTCACGCGCGGCACCACCTTCCGCTGGGCCCCGCCCGCCGGAACCGACTCACGGAGGTTGGCTGTATGGCGCGGCGACGCGACTACCGGCTCTTCCTGACCGCTCAGACGATATCCAATCTCGGATCGTCTTTCACGTCGTTCGGGCTGCCCCTGCTGGTGTTCCGGCTCACCGGATCGCCGCTCAAGCTGGCCCTCACGACGGTCTCCGGGTTCCTGCCGTACCTCTTGTTCGGGCTGGTGATCGGCGCCTGGATCGACCGCGTGGACCGCAGGCGGGTCATGATCGGCACGGTGGTCGCCCGGGGGCTGACCATCGCGGTCCTGCCCGTCCTCGCGGCGTCCGGCACGCTGGTGGTCTGGGACGTCTACGCGGTCGCGTTCGTGAACACCAGCCTGGGGATCGCCTCGTCGGCGATCGAGGGCACCGCGGTGCCGGGCCTGGTGTCCGGACGGGGCCTGGCGCGGGCCAACGGCGCCCTGCGCGGGGGTTATGCGGCGGCCAAGGTGGTCGGGCCGCTGCTCGCGGGTGCGCTGATCGGCGGCGGGGTGCCGGTGACCGGGGTCTTCGTCGTCGACGCCGTCTCGTTCTGGATCGCGGCGGCCATGCTCAGGGCCGTCCGGACGCCGTTCAACGCACCGCGGGCCCCGGCACGGACCTCGGTCGCCGCCGACATCGCCACCGGGCTGCGCCATGTGCGCGCCGATCCGGCGCTGTGCGTGATCGCCCTGCACGCCGCGCTGTACAACCTGATCGGGTCCACCGTCACCGCCCAACTGGTGCTCTTCGCCCACGAACGGCTGGGCGCCGGCGACGCCCGGGTCGGGGTGCTCTACGCGGGCGGTGCCGCCGGAACCGCCGTGGCGCTGCTGACGTCGAGCCGGATCGCCGACCGGGTGCCGTTCCCGGTGGCCACGCTCGGCGTGATGACCTGCTGGAGCATCCTCGTCCTCGGCATGTCCGCCAGCACGCACTTCGTGCTCGGCGCCTTGTTGTGGACCTGTGCAGCGGGGCTGCCCACCGTCTACGCGGTCCAGACCCTGACCTACCGTCAGACCGCCGTACCCGAGCACCTGCTGGGGCGCGTGCAGACCACCGGGCAGGTACTCGCGTGGTCGGCGCAGCCGGTGGGCGCGACCGTGGGCGCCACCGTCATCCACGCGACCGGGGACATCGCCGCCGTGTACGCGGCCTCCGCCCTGCTCATGCTCGTGATCACGCTCTTCTTCTGGCTCGGCCCGTTCGGGAGGTCCCTGAGCGCGGTCCGTACGACAACGCCACCCATGCCGCAACGCAACAGGAGGGAACGATGAACGAGTCCCGGGGTGCCTCTGACGCCCGGCCCACGGCCGAGGCGCTGGACGAGGTGAGGTCGGCCGTGCTCGCGCTGCCGCAGGTGACCGATGCCGCCGTGCTGCCCTGGCGCGACCCGCTGCCCCTGACGGGCCGTCACCTCGACGGGCTGCTCCCGGCACCGCCCGCGGTGGAGGACGAGGGGACGGCGGGCGCCGCACCGGCGGGGGACGGGCAGGCCACCGCGGATCCGCTCGCCGGGGACCCGGCCGGTCCCGCGGCCGGCCCCGAGACCGGTCCAGAGGGCAGGGCGGGACGGCCCGCGGTCATGGGCACCGACCGCCTCGACCTGCCGCCCGGCTACCCGCCCACGCTCCAGGCAGCGCTGGCGCGGGCCGCCGAGCGTGCGCCGGAGCGCGGCATCACCTTCCTGTCCCCGGAAGGCGGCAGCGAGCACCTCGGCTACCGGCAGCTGCTCTCGGACGCCGAACGCGCGCTGGGCGGCCTGCGCGCCCTCGGCGCCCGCCCGGGCGACTCGGTCCTCTTCCAGTTCGCCGCCAACCGCGCCTTCGTGACCGCCTACTGGGCGTGCGTGCTCGGCGGCTTCCTGCCCGCGCCGCTGGCCGTCGTTCCGGAGGAGGAGTACGGAGCGGGCAGGCTGCGCAACACCTGGTCGCTGCTGGACCGGCCGCTCCTGCTGACCGACCTCGACGCCGCGGCCACCGCCGAGACGCTCACCGCGCTCTGGGGCGAACCGGTCCGGGCGGCCGCCCTCGCCGACACCATGGCGGGGCCCCGGGACGGCGACTGGTTCCCGGCACGCCCCGACAGCCCGGCCCTCAACCTCCTCACCTCGGGCAGCACCGGGCTGCCCAAGTGCGTGCGCCACGACCACCGCTCGCTGGTGGCCCGCAGCTGGGGCGACAGCGTGGAGCACGGCCTCACCGAGGACGACGTCACCGTCAACTGGCTGGCGATGGACCACGTGATGGGCTCGGTGATGACCCACACCCGGGACGTGTTCCTGTGCTGCGCCCAGGTGAACGCCACCCCCGACATGTTCGCCGCACGCCCGCTGGACTGGCTGGACTGGCTCGACCGCTTCCGCGCCACCAACACGCTCGCCCCGAACTTCGCCTTCGCGCTGGTCAACCGGCACGCCGAGGAGGTGGAGCACGGCCGGTGGGACCTCGGCGCGCTGCGCAACGTCTACAACGGCGGCGAGCCGATCGTCAGCAGGACCGCGCACGAGTTCCTCACCCTGCTGGGCCGCCACGGGCTGCCCGCGGACGCCATGGTGCCGTCCTGGGGGATGTCCGAGACCGCCTCGGCGATGACCCACACCCGGATGCACCGCGACCACCCGGACCGCGCCGTGGTGGTCCTCGACCAGGACTCCCTGAGCGGGGTGGTGCGGCCGGCGGGACCCGGCACGCGCCGGACCGTCACCTTCACCTCGGTCGGCTCCCCGGTGCCGGGAGCGCGGCTGCGGATCGTGGACACGCGCGGCGAGGCGCTGCCCGAGGGCCGGGTCGGCCGGCTGGAGGTGACCGGCGCGACCATGATGAGCGGGTACTTCGGCAACCCGGAGGCGAACGCCGAGTCCTACACCGCGGACGGCTGGTTCAGGACCGGGGACCTGGCCTTCGTGCGGGACGGCGGACTGGTCATCGCGGGCCGGGAGCGGGACACCATCATCGTCAACGGCGTCAACCACTTCTGCCACGAGATCGAGGCCGTGGTGGCGTCCGTCCCCGGCGTGGCACCGTCGTCCGCGGCGGTCTGCGGGCTGTTCTCGCCCGAGATCGGCACCGACCGCCTGCTGGTCTTCTTCGTGGCCGACCAGGACGCCGACCCGGGACGACAGACGGCGCGGGAACGGGCACGGCGGCAGGCGGGGACGGCACGCGCGATCCGGGCCACGGTCGCCGGGCGCACCGGACTCGCCCCGTACCGGATCGTGCCGCTGGCCGCGGAGGAGTTCCCGCGCACCGTGTCGGGGAAGATCCAGCGCGGCCGGCTCCTGGCGTCCTACACCTCCGGCGGATTCGACGACCGTCTGCGCCGTCTGGAGGTGGCCGAGGAGGGCCCGCGGACGCTCCCGCCGTGGTTCTCCGCGCCGGCCTGGCAGGACGCGCCGCTGCCCGCGGCGCCCGCGGCCGCGGGCGCCGGGCCGCTGCTGCTCCTCGCCGGCGAGGAGGCCACCGGGAGCTGGGCGGACGGGGCGGCAGGGCCGCTGATCGTGGTCAGGGCAGCCGACCGCGGCGGGCGGCTGCGCCGGGACCCTGACGGCTACCGGATCGACCCGGAGGACGAGGCTGCGTACCGGGCGCTGCTGGACGAGATCGGCCGCGACCACGACCGGCTCTGCGGGATCGTGCACGCCTGGTCGCTCACCGGCGGCGACCCCGAGGACCTCGACGCGGGCCTGCGCCGCGGACCGCTCTCCGTGGCCCGGCTGGCCCGGGCTCTGGCGGACGGCCGATGGTCCGCGGTGCCGCTCCTGGTCGCGACCGCCGTCCCCGACGGGACCGTGCCCGCACCCTCCGGCGCCGCGCCGGGCTCCCTGGCCAACGGGGCGCTGGTCGGCCTGGTGCGGAGCATGGCGACCGAGCGGGCCGGCCGAACGGTCCGGCTGGTCGACGCCGCGGACGAGGCGGCCCGCAAGGCGCTGGCCGGCGCGCTCCGCGCCGAACTCGGCACCCCCGGGGAGCCGGTGGTGCGCTACCGCGGCGGGCACCGGCTGGCAGCGCGGCTGGTACCCGTCGCCGTGCCCGAGGACGCCGGCCCCGGCACCGCCTTCCGCGCCGGCGGGATGTACGCCGTCACGGGCGGCCTCGGCGGCATCGGCAGGGAGATCACCCGCCACCTGGTGGCCGACCACGGCGCCAGGGTGCTGCTGCTCGGGCGCACGGACGCGACCGGCGACCGGATCGGGGCACTGGTCCCCGCGGGCGCGGCCGGCGAGGTCCGCTACGCCCGCGCCGACGTCACCGACGCCGGCGCGCTGGCCGCGGCGGTGGCGGAGAGCGAGCGGGCCTGGGGCCGGCCGCTGGCGGGCGTGCTGCATCTGGCGGGGCGCTCGCAGCACGGCCAGTGGGACGACATCGCCGCGCACACCGTGGAACGCGAATCCCTCGACGTGTACCGCGAGGTGTTCGCACCGAAGGTGGCCGGAACGCTCGCGGTGGCCCGGCTGCTCCAGGACCGCCCCGACGCCTGGCTGCTGCTCTTCTCGTCGGTGAACGGCCGCATGGGCGGCACGGGCTTCGGCGCGTACGCGGCGGCCAGCAGCTTCCAGGACGCGTTCGCGGCCGCCTGGTCGGCCGCCCGGGGCCGGGACGTGCGGGCGCTCGCCTGGAGCCAGTGGAGCGGGGTCGGCATGAACGCCGGAGGGCCGGCGTCCGCCGTGGCCGCCGCACGCGGCTTCCGGCCGATCACCCCGGCCCGGGGCCTGGGCTCGCTGACCGCGGTGCGCGCCATGGCCGAGCGGCACCTGCTGATCGGCCTTGACCCGCACAACCCCGAGGTGAGCCCCCACCTGGTCGACGCGGCCACCAGGCCGGCCGTGCTGGTCGGCTACACCGGGGCCGAGGAGCCCGACCGGGTGCGGCGGGCGGCCCTGGCGGCGAGCGGCGGGGACGTGCCGGTACTCGTCGCCGCCGCGTCACCGCTGCCGCGCACCGCGGGCGGAGAGGCCGACGCCGCGGTCCTCGCGCGGCTCGCGCTGCGCGAGGGTGGGCAGGACCAGGCGCAGCCGCCCGCGGCCGGCCTGGAGAGCGACATCGCTCAGGCGCTGTGCGCGGTGCTGGGGCGGGCGTTCATCGGGCGCGACGAGAGCTTCTTCGAGGTCGGGGGGAACTCGTTGTCCGCGGTACGGGCGCAGCGCGAGGTCGCCTCGCGGCTGCGGAGGGAGTTGCCGTTGCGGCTGCTGTACCGGTATCCGACGGTTCGGGGGTTGGCGGGTGTGCTGGGGGAGGGGTGACCGGTTGCCTCCGGGAGGCCGGTTGCCACCGGGGTGGTGGGGCTTGGGGTTCGTTGCCCGCGGGTGGGCCGTGGTGTTTGCGCAGTTCCCCGCGTCCCTTGTAGGGCCGCGCCCCGGCCGATCCGGGGGTGTGGGGTTGTGTGCGGTGTGTGGCGTCGTCGTGTGTGGGCTTGGGCGGTCTTTGATGAGGCTGTGGGTTGTCGCCGTCCCGGAGGGTTGGGTTTGTCGCGTCCGGACCGTCGGTGGGTGGGTGGTTGCTCGCGCAGTTCCCCGCGCCCCTTGTAAGGCTGCGCCCCGGCCCATCCGGGGGTGTGGGGTTGTGTGCGGTGTGCGGTTCCCCCGTGCGGGCTTGGGCGGCCTTGACGACGCCGTCGGGTCGTCGCCCTCCCGGCGGGGGTGCTTCCTCGTTGCGCCGGTTTTGCCCCTCAGGGTGTTGGCGGGTGGGGCCATGGGGTGAGGGACCGGGCGATTGTTCTCGCGGGTTCACTGGTGAGGGCGGTGAAGTGGGTGCCTGGTATTCCGCGTACGTCCACGGGGCCCTCCGCCAGGGCGTCCCAGCCGTGGGTGGCGGGCGCGTCGGGGCGGCCCGGGCGGGCGGGGCGGAGGAGCAGGACGGGGACTGAGTGGCGGGTGGGACGGTAATGCGCGGCGGCCTCGGCCGTGGTGGCGTACACCTGCCAGTAGCGGGCGACCGCGTCGTCGTCCACGGTGGCCGGTGAGAGGCCCGCCGACCGCAGCCGGCCGAGGATCCAGGCGAGGGGATCGCCGTCGGCACCGGCGGGAGGCGCCGGGCGGGTGGCCATCAGGCCCTGCTCCCGCAGGAACGCCGTCACGAAGTCGGCCGCGGCGCGCTCCCGTGTGGGGTGCGGTGTCTCCGGATAGCTGTCGATGAGGACGACGGGTGCCACGGGGAGGCCGGCGCGGGCGAGTTCGCCGGCCACGCCGAACGCCACGACCCCGCCGAACGACCAGCCGGCCAGGCGGTAGGGCCCGGCCGGCTGCACCGCGCGCACCGCGGCCGCGTGCCGTGCGAGGAGCCGGGACAGGTCGGGTTCCGGGCTGCTGCCCTCGTCCAGGCCGGGCGCCCGCAGCCCGTACACCGGTGGCCCGTCCGGCAGGCTCAGGACCAGGTCCCGGTAGCAGGAGACGCCGCCGCCCAGCGGTGCGCAGAGGAACAGCGGCGGGGCGCCCCCGGTGCCCGCGCGCAGCCGGACCACGCCGTCGCCCGCCGGTACGGGGTCCGCGCGCCCGCGTACGGCGGTGGCGAGCCACTCCACCGTCGGCTGCCGGAGGAAGGCCGCCAGCGGCGGGCGGCGGCCGAAGGCCCGCTCGACGCGTGTCATGAGGCGGGCGGAGAGGATCGAGTTCCCGCCGAGGGCGAAGAAGTCGTCCGTGACGCCGACCGCGGAGGTGTTCAGCAGCTCCCCGGCCAGATCCGCGAGGGCGTGCTCGGTGGCGTCCCGCGGAGGCACGGCGACCCGTTCCGCCGCGTGCGGGGCGGGCAGGCGGCGCCGGTCCGTCTTGCCGTTCCGCGACAGGGGGAGCTCGTCGAGGAGCACCAGGGCCGACGGCACCATCGACAGCGGCAGGCGGCCCCGCAGGAAGCACAGCAGGTCGCGGGAGAACTGCTCGGGCGAGGCGAGCTCGCCACCGGCATCGTCGGCGGTGCCTGGCCCGGCCACCCGCGGCGCCGGGACGGCGTAGCCCACCAGGCGGTGCTCACCGGGGGAGTCCTCGCGGACGGCGACGGCGGCCGCCGCCACCGCCGGGTGCGCCGCGAGCGCCGCCTCGACCTCGCCCAGCTCCACCCGCACCCCGTGCACCTTCACCCGGTCGTCGCGGCGGCCGAGGAACTCCAGCACGCCGTCGGGGCGTTGGCGCACCCGGTCGCCCGTGCGGAACAGCAGGCGGCCGCTCTCCGGGGCGAACGGGTCGGGCACGAAGCGCTGTTCGGTCAGTTCGGGTCGGTTGAGGTAGCCGCGGGCGACGCCCGCGCCGCCGATGTGGAGTTCCCCGGGGACGCCCGGGGGCACCGGCCGCCCGTGCCGGTCGAGCACGTACAGCCGCGTGTTGGCGATCGGCCTCCCGATGGGCACCACCGCGGGGCGCGGGCCGGGCGGGCACCGCCAGAAGGTCACGTCGATCGCGGCCTCGGCCGGGCCGTACAGGTTGTACAGCTCGCCGGGCAGCGCCCGCCGGCAGCGCTCCTGGAGGCCCGGATCCAGCGCCTCGCCGCTGCACAGCACCCGGCGCAGCGACCCGCAGGCGTCCGCGGCCCCGGGCTCGGCCAGGAACAGGCGGAGCAGGGACGGCACGAAGTGCACCGTGGTCACCCGCTGCTCCCGGATCACCCCGGCGAGGCGGACCGGGTCGCGGTGCGCGCCCGGCTCGGCCAGCACCAGGCGCGCCCCGGCGACCAGCGGCCAGAAGAGCTCCCAGACGCAGACGTCGAAGGTGACCGGGGTCTTGTGCAGCACGGCGTCGTCCGCGCCGAGCGGCATCTCGGCCTGCATCCAGCGCAGCCGGTTGACGATGCCCTCGTGAGTGTTGACCGCGCCGTTGGGGCGCCCGGTCGACCCGGAGGTGTACAGGACGTAGGCCGCGTGGTGAGGCGCGACCTCCGCGCGCCCGGTCGCCGCCGGCACGACTCCTCCGCGCCCGGCCTCCGTTGGTGTGACCTCCGCGCGCCCACCCTCCCGTGGTGAGTCCGGAACGCGGCCGGCCTCCGCCGGTGCCGGTGCGCATCCGGCTGTCGGCGGGACGCCCGACGCGCCTCCGGACGGCTCCCGGACGGCGCCGGTGCGGGCCGCGTCGAGGACGGGGCACGCCGGGTCCTCGGGGAGTCTGCCGCGCAGCTCCGCCGAGGTGACCACGGCACACGGCTCGGCGTCGGCGAGCAGGCCGGCGAGCCTGCCCGGCGGGTCGTCGGGGCTCAGCGGCAGGAACGCGGCACCGGACTTCAGGGCCGCAAGCACCGCCACGACCAGCTCGAACGACCGCTCCAGGCAGACCGCGACGATCCGGTCCGGTCCTGCGCCCGCCTCCGCGAGGCGCGCGGCGAGGAGGTCGGCGCGGGTGTCGAGCGACGCGTAGTCGAGCCGGCTCCCGCCCATGACGACGGCCGGTGCGCGGGGCGTTCGCCGTGCCTGGGCCTCGACCAGCTCGTGCAGGGCGGCGGGCGGCCCGAGGTCGGCGCCGGTGTCGTTGAACGCCGTGAGCACCTGGTGCCGTTCCTCGGGCGCGAGCAGGTCGAGCCGGGAGAGCGGCGGGTCCGGGTCGGCGAGCGCCGCGCCGAGGAGCCGGACGAAGTGCCGCGCGAGGCGGGCGACCGTCGCCTCGTCGAACAGGTCGGCCGCGTACGTGAACAGGCAGCGGGCGCGGTCGCCCGAGACGCGGACGTGCAGTTCGAGGTCGAAGCGGGTGGCCGGATTGGCGAGGCCGAACGGCCGGGCGGACACCTCGCCCAGGCGCACCGCGGGCACCGGCGCGTCGTGGAAGACCAGCGCCGCCTGCGCCAGCGGGTTGCGGCTGGCGTCCTGCTCCCCGGCGAGCTCGGCCACCAGCCGCTCGAACGGCACGTCCCGGTGCTCGTGCGCCGAGAGGAAGGTGTCGCCGACGCGCCGCAGCAGGTCGCGGAAGGAGGGGGCGCCGCCCAGGTCGATCCTCATGACGGTGGTGTCCGCGAAGAACCCGACGACCCGTTCGAGGTCCGCCCGGCTCCGGTCGTCGACGGGCGTGGCGACGCAGACGTCGTCCTGGTCCGCGTACCGGCCGAGCAGGGCCGCGTACGCGGCGAGCAGCACGGTGTACGGGGTGCCCGTGCCGTCCTCGCCGGGGCGCAGCACCGCGGCGGTCAGCCCGGCGGGCAGCTCGAAGGTGTACCGGCCGCCCCTGAGGGACTGCACCGCCGGGCGCGGCCGGTCGGTGGGCAGGTCCAGCGGCACCGGGTCGGCCAGCCGGCCGCGCCAGTACGCGAGGTCGTCCGCGGCCTCGCCGGTCTCGGCCCGGCGCCGCTGCCAGACGGCGTAGTCCGCGTACTGCAACGGCGGCTCGTCCGGCTCCGGCACCTGCCCGGCGGCGAACGCCGTGTAGAACAGCGCGATCTCACGGGCCATCACGCCCAGCGAGACCGCGTCGCAGACGGAGTGGTGCACGTGCAGCACCAGCGTGTGCAGGGCCGGCCCGAAGCGGAAGAGCGTGGTACGCAGCAGCGGTCCCGTCGCCAGCGGGAACCCGCCCGTGATCCGCTCGCGGGCCAGCCGAACGGACGCTTCGCCGACGTCCTCGTCCGGCACTCCGGGGACCTCGACCACCGGCAGGTCCACCGGACCGGCCGGCGCCACCGCCTGCCAGGGGCGTCCGGAGGCGTCCGCGGGGAAGGCGGTGCGCAAAGCCTCGTGGCGCCGGACCAGCTCCGTCAGCGCCCGGCGGAGCACCGCCGGATCGAGGGTGCCCTCCAGCCGGAGCCCGGTGCCGAGGACGTAGGCAGTGCTGCCGGGGACCAGCTGGTCGAGGAACCACAGGCGCTCCTGCCCGAAGGACAGCGGCGGCCGCTCCGGCCGCACGGCGGGGTCCGGCCCGTCGGCCGCGGCCTTCCGGGCGCCGGGCAGCGCCGCGGCGAGGTCCTTCGCGGTGCGGTGCTCCAGCAGCAGGCGCAGCGGCACGTCGAGTTCAAGGCTCTGCCGCAGCCGGGCGGCGACCCGGGCGGCGCGCAGCGAACTGCCCCCGACATGGAAGAAGTTGTCGTCGCGGGTGAGACCGCCGGCCCCGAGCACATCCCGCCAGACGTCCAGGACCAGCCGCTCCTCGGGGGTGCGGGGCAGGGCACTTGGCTCCGGTGCCGCGGGCCGGTCCGCCCGGGGCTCCTCGGCCGGGCGGATCCGCGCGGCAACGGCGGGCGCCCCGGTCCCGGGCACTCCGGTTCCCGGTGCGCCGAGGCCGGGCAGCGGGGCGTCGGGGTCGGCGGCCATGCCGGACAGGGCGGCGCCCAGCCGTCGTACCAGGCCCTCGACCGTCTCCGGGTCGTACAGGTCCTGCGCGTAGGACGCCTTGCCGCGGATCGAGCCGTCAGGCTCCGTCCAGAGGTGGAGTTCGAGGTCGAACCGGATGGACCGGCCGGACAGCGGGGCCGGCTCCGCGGACAGGTCCCCGGCGGTGAACCGGCCCCCGGGGGGCCTGTCCTCGAACTGGAAGAGCACCTGGACGAGCGGGTTCCTGGACGGGTCGCGCTCGATGTCCAGCGCGGCCACGATGTCCTCGAACGGCACGTCCCCGTGCGTAAGACCGCCCAGCACCGCCGACCGCACCCGGTGCAGCGCCGTCAGGCCCGTCGGGGCGCCGCGCAGGTCGATCCTCAGCGGCAGGGTGCCCACGAACATCCCGATGAGGTCCGGGTGCTCGAACCGTCCCCGGCTCATCACCGGGACGCCGACGACGAGGTCCTCCGCGCCACTCGCCTGAGCCGTGGCCACGGCGAACGCCGCCAGCACGGTCATGAACGCCGTGGTGCGCGCCCGCCGCGACAGCTCCCGGGCGCCCGCCGCCGCGTCCTCGGGCAGCCCGAAGGCCTGGCTGCCGCCGCGGTGGGACGGCACCGGCGGTCGCGGGCGGTCGCCCGGCACCTCCAGCACCGCGGGGGCGCCGGTCAGCGCCTCCTGCCAGTAGGCCAGCTGTGCCCGGCGCCGCTCCTGCGTCAGGTGCTCACGCTGCCACCGGGCGAAGTCCGAGAACTGCTCCTCCGGTTCGCCCGGCGGCGGGCCTCCGGCCAGGCGCGCCGTGTACCGCTCGGCCAGCTCGGGCGCGAAGATCCGGTCAGCGGACCAGCGGTCGATGGCGATGTGGTGGAACACCACGTGCAGCACGTGCTCGCCGGCGCCCAGCGCGACCAGCCGGGCCCGCACCGGGACGGCACGGGCCAGATCGAACGGGCGCCGCGCCAGCTCCCCGCCCAGGCGCCGCAGCTCCGCGTCCTGCTCCGGTGCCGGCAGCCCCGACAGGTCCGCCGTCTCCAAGGGCATCCGCGATTGCGGCGGGTCGACGACGGCCTCCGGACGCCCGCCGCGGTCGAGGACCCTGGTCCGCAAGGCCGCATGCCTGCCCACCACGTCGGCGAGCGCCTCCTCCAGTGCCCCGCGGTCCAGCGGGCCCCGCAGCCGGTAGCCCCGCGACATGTTGTAGAAGGGGCTGTCGGGCTGGAGTTGGCAGAGGAACCACAGTGCTTCCTGGCTGTACGACAGTGGCCACCGGTCCATGGGCGTCATCGTACGAGCGGGGCTCGGAGGGGTGTACCGGACGAATCCGGACAGCGGGCCGGCGGCCCGAGGCCGGTATCCGGTGGGCCCTGAGGGGTCCTTGTGCCGTTCCCCCGTAACGGGCCGGTGTGGTTAGCTGACCGGGTGGCCACGTTCGCGTTCGACACGCCCAGCCTCGGCCGGGTACGCCGCCCCGGCGCCGGCTACCGGCTCTTCTGCATGCCGTTCCCCGGCTCGGCCGCCTCGGCGTTCCTGCCCTGGGCGGAGCTGCTGCCGCCCGATGTGGAGTTGTGCGCCGCGCAGCTGCCCGGGCGCGAGGACCGCTTCGACGAACCCCTGGTGACCGACTTCACCGCGCTGCTCGACGAACTCGTCGGCGCCGTCGCGCCGTACACCGACCTGCCGTTCGCCGTCTTCGGGCACAGCGCTGGAGCGCTGCTCGCCTTCGAGCTCGTCCGCGCCCTTCAGGAGCGGCGGGGAGCGGTCGCCCAGGCGCTGTTCGTCTCCGCCGAGCCGCCACCCGACGCCCCGCGTGACGGTGAGCGGTTGCACACGCTCGACGACGCCGGGTTCCTGCGCCGGCTCGTGGACCGCGGCGGCACCCCGCCGGAGATCGCCGGGAACGCCGAGCTGATGGAACTGCTCCTTCCGGTGCTGCGCGCGGACTTCACGTGGTGCGAGCGCTACGAATACCGGCCGGGACCGCCGCTCGCCCGCCCCCTCACGGCGTTCGCGGGCCGGCACGACCGGGTGGTCGGCGCCGACCGGGTGCGCGGATGGTCGGCCAGGACCACCGGGCCCTTCGAGCTGCACGTCGTCGACGGCGACCACTTCTTCGTGCGGGACGCGAAGCAGGACGTGGTGTCCCGGATCGTGGGGACGCTGCGGTCGGCGCCGCGGCCCGCCGGCGGCACCTGACCGCTCGCCAGCCCCGCGGCCGCACCTGACCGCTCGGGCCCCCCGCGGCGGCCCCCAAGGGACGGAGGATCCCGATGCAGGACGGTACCTACGAGCAGGTACTCGGCATCGTGCGCCGGGTGCTGCGCGTCGACGCCCTCGATGTGCGCCAGGACTTCTTCACCCTCGCGGCCACCTCGCTCGCCGTCCTCCAGATCGTGAGCCTGGCCCAGCAGGAGTGCGGCGTGGAACTCTCCGTGGTGGACGCCTTCGACGCCCCCGACATCGACTCCTTCGCGAGGACGGTGGCCGGCCGGGCGGCGCCGGCGGGCGGCACGGCGACCTGAGACCGCGGCCGGCACCCGCCTGCTCCGCGCCGAGCCGGCGCCGGCCGCACCGTGTGCCGGACACCGGACCCGAGAACGGCCCGAACGCCCGCGTGCCGGCTTGCGGGACCTGACCCTCCGGGGCGGACGACCGGCGTGAGATGGTCGCCTGGCCCACCGGCTACTCGTCACCCGAGATGGAGTGTCTCCGTGCGTATAAGACGTCTTCTGTCCACCTCGACCGTCGCCTTGACCACCGTGGCCGCGCTCGCCACCACCGGAGGGGCCCAGGCCCACGGCGGCGGCCCGGCACATCCGCCCGCCGGCCCGGCGTCCGCGGGCAGGTGCTCCGCCGCCGTCGGCATAGACGGCTTCTCCGACGCCCTCGACGAGACGTCGTTCGGCGGCACCTTCGTCGGCAACCTCTCCGCGCTCGCGGTGGACGCGCACGGCACCCTGGACGCGCTGTCCGACCGCTCGGCGCTGTTCACGCTGAGCGGGCACGGGCTGGACCTGAAGCCGGAGAACGTCGCCCCGCTCGCAGACGAGAAGGGCCAGCCGCTCGACTCCGAGGCCATCGTCGTCGACCGGGACGGCACCCGGCTGATCAGCTCCGAGGCCGAGCCGTCGATCCGCCGCTACAGCCGCGACGGCACGAAGATCCTCGGCAGCCTGCCCGTGCCCGACATGCTGAGGGTCGCTCCGGCCGGGCGCGCCACCACCAACCTCACGTTCGAGGGACTCGCGCTCCAGCCCGGCGGCCGTACCCTCGTCGCGTCCATGGAGGGTGCGCTGTCCGGTGACGACACGCGCCTCGTGCGGTTCCAGACCTGGCAGCGCAAGGGGCTCGGCGGGGACTTCACGCTCGGCCGGCAGTACGCGTACCACGTCGACACCGACGCCTACGGCAGCCTCCTCGGCGTGTCCGACATCGCGCCGGCCGGTGACGGCCGGCTGCTGGTGCTGGAGCGCGGCTACACCACCGGCGTCGGCAACACCGTACGGCTCTACCTGGCCGACCCGTCCCACGCCACCGACGTCAGCGGCGTCACCGAGCTGACCGGCCAGAAGAACGTCACCGTCATGCACAAGGAGCTGCTGGCCGACATCGGGGCGTGCCCGTCCCTCGGCGCGCCCAACAACCAGCCGCAGCCCAACCCGCTGCTGGACAACATCGAGGGCATGGCCGTCACCGGTCACACCCTCGACGGCCGGCTGCGGCTGACGCTCGTCAGCGACGACAACCAGAGCACGACCCAGATCACCCGTCTCTACGCCCTGACCGCACGCCTGCCGAGGCACTGAGCCCGCGCCTCGGGCCCGCGTGCGCCGGCGACGGGCGCACCCCGGTGGCCCCGGGCCGAACGCTCCGGGGCCACCGGACGAGGCTCGGCGCCTGATGCGGCGTCCGGCCCTCATCCCGCGGGCTCCGACGGGCTCCGGCGGGGCCCCGACGGCCTCCGGCGGGCGGGTCGATCCCGCACGCCGCGGCCTCCGGCTGCCATGATCTGGTCGATAGTCGATGGCCGATGGCCGATGGCCGATGGCCGATGGCCGGTGCCCGCGGGAGCCCCCGGCGCGTGAAACCGGCGCCGGACCGCACCCGCACCGGACGGCGGTGTCACGGCTCGGCCCCGCCCACCCGCCGGCACCGAGGAGGGCCTGGTGTCAGAGCAGGAGCAGGACGGCGCGGGCCCGGGCGGGGCGGCGGACGGGCCGGGCGGGACGGATCCCCTGGCGACGTTGCGCAGCACGAGATATCTCGTGCTGCTGGTCTTCGCGGGCTTGCTCGGGGTGCCGCTCGCGGCCGGGGCCTACGGTTTCCTGGCGCTGGTCAAGGAGTTGCAGCACCTGTGCTTCGCCGAGCTCCCCGGGTCGCTCGGCTTCCACGGCGAACCGCCGTGGTGGCCGCTGCCGCTGCTCGCGGTGGCCGGGCTCCTGGTGGCGGCGGCCATCCGCTTCCTGCCCGGCACCGGGGGACACGAGCCGTCTCAGGGGCTGGCCGTGTCCGGGGCACCCGGCGCCCGTGAACTGCCCGGGATCCTGCTGGCCGCGCTGGTCTCGCTAGCCCTGGGGGCGGTGATCGGGCCCGAGGCCCCGCTGATCGCGCTGGGCGGCGGCGTGGCGATGCTGGCGGCACGGCTGCTCGTGCGCGGTGCCGGCGCCAGGGCCCATGCGCTGGTCGCCGCGTCGGGGAGCTTCGCCGCGGTCAGCGCCCTGCTGGGATCGCCGCTGCTCGGCGCGTTCCTGCTGATGGAGGTGGTGGGTATCGGCGGTACGGCACTGTCAGTGGTGCTGCTGCCCGGTCTGCTCTCCGCCGGCGTCGGCGCCCTGGTCTTCGTCGGCTTCGACTCCTGGACCGGCCTCGGAACGGACACGCTGTCCCTGCCGGACCTGCCACCGGTCGGCAGCCCCTCGCTGGCGGAACTCGGCTGGGCGATCGTCGTGGGACTGGCGGCGGCCTGCGCCGGCGCGGGGGTGCGGGGGCTCGCCAAGGCCCTGCGGGCGCGCGTCGCCCCGCGAAGGCTGCTGCTCAGCCCGCTCCTCGGCCTCGCCGTGGCGGCGCTGGCCATCGCCTACGCCCAGGGCAGCGGCCGGTCCTCCTCCGAGGTGCTGTTCTCGGGGCAGACTGACATCGGTCCGCTGATCGTCCACGCCGCGGACCACACGGTCGGGGCGCTGCTGCTCCTGCTCGCCTGCAAGGCACTGGCGTACGTGGCGAGCCTGGCCGCCTTCCGCGGCGGACCCGTCTTCCCCGCGCTGTTCCTGGGCGCCGCGGGCGGCGTCCTGCTCTCGCACCTGCCCGGCGTCCAACTCGTCGCCGGTGCGGCCATGGGCATGGGCGCCATGACCGCCGCCATGCTGGGGCTGCCGATGACCGCCGTCCTCCTGGCGACCCTGCTGATGGCCAAGGACGGCCTGACCGTCATGCCCGTGGTGATCGTGGCGGTGGTGGTGTCCCACGTCGCCTCGATCAGACTCGCGCCGCCCCGGCCCCGCGGAGCCCGCTCGGCCGAGGCGCCCGCACCGGCGGCAGGGTGACGACGTCGTGCGGGCGCGTCGTCCCACGGGCACGCGGGGCACCCGCCGTGTCACCCGCCCCGCCGCCTCTACAGGCGGATGTCCAGCCGCAGATCGGCCCCCGACGCCCACACCATGAGGGACTGGGCGCGCGGGGCGTGGCCGGCCGCCGACGCGACCAGGGTGTGGGAGCCCGGCCGGAGGTGGAGCCGGTAGCGGCCCGCGTCGGTGTACGCCTGGGCGGCCCGCTGGCCGCGTGCGTTGATGACCGTGATCCGGGCGGAGCAGCCGCCGGGGTGGGCGGTGCAGCACACCGAGCCGCTGACGGGCACCGCCGTCGTGCCGTCCGTCCGGGCCCGACCTGCCGCCCCCGTGGTGGCCACGGGGCCGGCGGCCCGGGTGGCCGGGGGATGCGCGACGCGTGGCGTGCCCCGGCCTGCCGCCGGGACGGGAGCGGGCCGCTGCACCGGGCCGGGGCGCCCGGGTTCGGCGCCGGTGCCGGATGCCGGGGGCAGGGACGCCAGGGGCAGGCCGCACTGCTCGGCGAAGGCGGCGAGTGCCGCGTCGAGCGCCTCCAGCTCGTGCAGGGCGGTGCCCAGCCGCTGGGCGCGGGGGCCGGGCGCGGCGGGCCGCACGTCCGCCTGCAGGTCCCGGACGTAGGGGCTGACGGCATGCCAGGCGCCCTGGGCGGTGCCGTTGGCGAGATGGTGGTCGAGCGCTCGCAGGGAGTCGGTGAAGGTGCGGGTGACGAGCCGGACGCGTTCGGACACGCGCGGGGAGAGGTCGATGTCGACATCGGCGGCGGCCGCCAGCGCCCGTGCGTGGCCCCCGGCCGTGGCCAGCAGCGCCATACGGTGCTGGGGCCCGCGTCCGCGCACCCCGAGCGGCATGCGCACCAGCGGGCGGGACACCTCGGCGACCTGGAACAGCGCGACGTCCACGGCCCGCGCCGCGCCCCGCAGCCGCACCGGGCTGTCGGGATCCTCCCAGCGGGCCGAGACCTGCGTGAGGAGGTTCTCCACCGCCTGCACGTACCCGTGTTCGGCCTCGCGGACGATCGCCCGGGTGGACAGGGGGAAGATCAGTGCGGCGCACGCCGACGCCACCAGGATGCCGATCCCGTTGTCCACGAGGCGTTCGCCGAGCAGGTGGCCCATTCCGCTGTCCGGCGTGGTCAGCCCGTAGAGCTGCACCAGCGCGACCACGAGGCCGGTGGTCCACAGCGCGTAGGCGCGCTGCATGCCCCAGGAGCCGAGGGCGAGCCCGAGGACGATGACGGTGAGCGTCCAGTAGACGTGCTGGTGGCCGGTCCAGTGGAGCACGAGCACCCCGATCACCGCGCCCGCGACGGTGCCGACCATGCGGTGCGCGAACTTGCGCAGCCGCTCGTGCGTGGTGTTGGTGCCGAACAGCGTGATCATCACGCCGACCAGGCCCCAGTAGAAGCGCTGGGGGTCGATGGCGTCCGCGATCGGGCAGACGATCGCGGCGGCCACGCCCGCGTGCAGCGGGGCGCGCACGAAGGGCACGATCCGCTGCCATCCGCTGCGGGTACGAGCGGTGAGCACGCGCCGCATCGGCGCGACCGAGCCGGGGATCCGGTTGTTCTCCAGGGCGGCGGCGGGCTGGAAGGGCACCGCGGCGGGGGTGTTCGGCGTCTGCCGGCCCAGGGACAGCCAGCTGACCAGGGAGTCGGCCAGGGAGTCGAGGAGTTCCGCGATCCGGCGGGCGAGCGCGGCGGACTCGGCGTCGCGCGGGTCGGCCTCCGGGTTCCGCAGGATCGCCTCGGCCTGCTCGCGGATCGTCTCCACGGCGGGCCGGGGCCCGCCGGCCGCCGCCGGAGGAGTGTCGCGGGCCAGCAGCAGGCCCACCGCCAGCGACCGCCGCAGCTCTTCGGGCGGTGACTGCGCGGCCAGCGCCTGGACCGCCTGGCTGATGCCGCGCAGCGCCAGCTCCGCGTCGAACAGATGGCGGTGCAGCAGCTCCGCGACGGCGGGGTCGGTGGCGGCCTCGGGCTGTGCGAGGCGTCCGTCGATCGTGACGGTCACGATGTTCATGCGGCGCAGCGACCGGTTCGCGCGGCGCTCCACGCGCCTGAGGTCCGCGTCGGGGTCGAGCGCGTCGACGGCGGTGTCGGTCAGGCGCCGGGCCTCCAGGACGAAGGCCCGCTGCGTACGGAGCAGGTCCTCGCGCGGCATCGGGTAGCACAGCAGCAGCCGGGTGGCGAGCACCGCGGCGGCGGACACCAGGGCGGTCGCGAACGCCTTGCCCACCATGGCGGTGGGGATTCCCGCCATGGTGCCCACCAGCAGGCCGTTGAAGAACATCATGCCCGTGAGCAGCGCCAGCGGACCGAACCGGGCCAGCAGGAAGGTCAGGGCGAGCGCGGCGCCGTTGAGGCCGATCTCCAGTGTCCGGTCGCCGTGCAGGGCCGCGGCCAGCCACAGCACCGCGGCGAAGGGGAACGGCATCCACAGGATGGCCCTGGCCAGCTGCGTCCAGCTGTTGCCGGACACGGCGAAGGCGCTCATCAGGCCGATCATCCTCGCGGCCACCATGCCGATCATCGGCGGGATGGCGAGGGACCGGGCCATGCCGTAGCCGACCGCGAGGGAGGTGACCATGGCCACGAGCGTCCGCCAGCCCGCCTGCAACTGCCCGAGTCCGGGGTCGGCGACCAGCACCCGGTCCCACCATCGGTACGAACCGGCCAGCCGCCGGGGCGCCAGGAGGACGGGCACGGCTCTGGCGCCCCTCGTGCCCGTGGTGGGGTCGGCTTCCTGCCGGGCGGTTCCTGGGCTGGTCAAGTGGCCTCCGGTTCCATGGCGTCGACGAGCGTGGCGACGGCGCGCCGCGCGTCGCGCACGGCGCGCTCGCAGTCGTCGACCGTGGTGGTGTGCAGTGCGTTGAGCAGGGCGGCGGCCATGCGCCGGCGCCCCCGTTCGAGCAGGAGGCGTCCGGCGGGGGTGAGGGCGGTCTCCACCGCACGCCGGTCTGTCGTGCAGCGCCGGCGCGCGACCAGTTCCCGGTCCGCCAGCTTCTGGAGCAGCACCGTGACGCGGGGCTGGACCATCCCGGTGCGCGCGGCGAGCTCGGTGACGCGCAGCGGCGCGGCCTCCAGCGCGTCGAGCAGGGAGACCTCGCTGCGGGTCAGCCCGTACTCCCCGGCCCGGAACAGCGCCCGGTTGAGCCGTCCGAGGTCGCGCAGCATGCCGTGCGCCGCTCTTTCGACGCGGCCTTCGCCGTCCGGGGGGCCGCTGCCGGCGGGATCGCCGTCGACGACTCCGGAAAGTACGTGCATATGGAAAGTATATATCCGCCCGGACCGGGGGTCCGCTGCCGGGTGCACGGACCGGGGCACCTGGTGCACGGGCCGAGGGCGTCTGGTGCACGGGCCGAGGGCCTCTGGTGCACGGGCCGAGGCACCCTGAGGCCCCGGCCTCACCCCACGTGACACCCCACGGCCTTGCCTCACGCCGGCCGGCCGGCCGGTCCGGGTGCCCGGGTATCGCGCCGTAGCAGCCGCCGGCCGTCTCAGCGCGTCGGAAGGTGCCGGCGGTACGAGGCCAGCACGGCCAGGCAGCACAGCGCGGCGAGGCCGCTGAGGACGAGGAAGAGGACCAGCGGCGTGAACGGTGGCGTGATCGCGGCCATCACCGTCGGGGTGAGGAAGCCGCCGTACGCCAGGGCGTAGAAGACGCCGGTCAGGCCCGCCAGGTCGCGCCCGGTGGCGATGCGCTGCACTTCCAGCAGGCCGCTGACCAGGCCGATGCCGATCCCGGTGCCCAGGACGAGGCTCGCCGCGAGCCCCAGCAGGACCGACTGCTCCTGCTGCGCGGCGTCGGCGACCAGCAGGCCCGCCACGATGAACACCAGGCAGACCACGAGGGCCCGCGCGCTGGAGACGGTGTCGAGCCGCTTGGCCCACGGCTGGACGAGCGCGGCGGTGCCGAGCGTGACCACGGTCAGCGCGGTGGCGTACGCCAGCCCCCAGCGCCCGGTGGCGGGGGCCAGCAGCACCGGCAGGTAGCCGTACGCCAGGGCCGCCGCCGCGAACAGCCACGGCGCGGTGGGCACCACGACCCGCAGGAAGCGCTTGTGCCCGGCGGCCGGGATGCGCAGGCGGGCCCGCAGCGGGCCGCCCGCACCGCCGCGGACGGTCTCGGGCACCCGTGGAACCAGCCACAGGAAGGGCACGGCGAGGGCGATCTGCAGGAGAAAGGGGAGCACTTCCTTCCAGGGGCCCCACTGCGCGATCGCCCCCGCCACCAGCGCCCCGCACGCCGAGCCGAGGGTGAAGGCCAGTGAGGCGCGGCGCGCCCCGGATCCGGCATCGGCCCCCGGGTCGTACGGGGCCTGGGAGACCTCCTTGAGCCAGCTGTTGCCCACCGCCATCGCGATGCCCACGGTGATCCCCGACAGCAGCCGGCCGGCGAGGATCGGTCCGGGGCCGAGCGGCCCGGAGGCCAGCATGGTGCCCGCGGCGATCGAGGACACCACCCCGGCCAGCATCACCGGTCGCCGTCCGTGCCTGTCCGACAGCGCTCCGGCGAGCAGCAGGGCGGGCGCCAGGCCGAGCACGTAGATCCCCAGGAAGAGGTTGACGATCAGCGTCGGGTAGTGCTGGATCCGCTCGTACATGAGGAGCAGCGGGCTGAACTGGTTGCCGCACCAGGTGGAGACGGAGATCGCCCCGAACACCACAGGCCACGCGGCACGCTCGCCCCTGGCCCCGGCGGGATCCGGCTGGAGAGCCGCCGTGCCGGCGGAGACCCGTTCACGGGCCACCGCGGCGTCCGGCACGCTCTCGGCCGGTATCCCGGTCACAGCGCGCCCTGGTGCCGCGCGACGTGCGTCGCGAGCATGCCGGCGTAGCCGTCCGCGTCCAGCGCCTCCAGACGGTCCACCAGGTGCCGGTGGTCGTCGAGCACGACGGCGAGGTGGCCCGGCCGGATGCCCAGCAGCTGGTGGCGCAGGCGCTGCTGCCGGTCCCGGAGCAGGCCGAAGAAGTGCACGGCGATGGGGTTGCCGGACGCGGCCACCACGCCGCTGTGGAACTCCTCGTCCGCCTCCACGAACGCCTCGACGTCCGCGGTCCCGGCGTACCCCTCCTGCTGTTCGAGGTTGGCCCGCAGCCGGGACAGCACCTCCTGCGCGGGCCCGCCGTCCGTGATGAGCCGCCGCGCGGCGGTGCTCTCGATCGCCTCGCGCATCTCCAGCACGTTCCTGGCCTCCTGCGGTGCCACGGGCAGCACCACGGCCCCCTTGCGCGACGAGAGCGCCAGCAGCCTCTCCGTGCCGAGCCGCAGGAAGGCCTCGTGCACGGGCGTCCGGCTGAGGCCCAGCTCCCCGCAGATCCGTCCCTCGCTGATCAGCTGGCCTCCCGAGAGCTCCCCGCGGAGGATCAGGTCCTTGGTGTACAGGTACGCGCGCTCGGCCGCGAGGGCGGCGGCCCCGGGCGCCGCGGCGCGGGGCTCGGCGGCCTGGGCCCCGGCGGTTGCCGGCTCGGCGGCTCCAGGTGGGGCTCCAGGCAGCCGGGCTCCAGGCCGGGCTTCAGGCGGGGCGGTTCCTTCTGCCATGCGGCCATCGTAGGTGTTGCATGCAATCATGCATGCAAGGACTCCGGGGGCTGCCTCCGCCAGGTCCCCGGGTCGCTCGGCGGGCCGGCGGACACCCCTCGGTGACGTCGTCGTGAGAGGTCGGACATGGCCGAGCCGTGCGCGGATGACCTGGCGTGGTCCCGCGGGTGGACCGCGGAGGTGGACAGCGCCCGGATCCTGCTCGCCCCCGAGCTCTCCGGCGAGTTGGAGGACGCCCTGTCCGGGGCGCTCGCCGCGCGGGGCGGCCCGCCGGTCCACCGTTACTCCGCGCAATCCGCGCACGCAGGGCCCCCGGTCGTCTGCATAGGCCCCGCACCACCGCGGGCGCTGCTCCAGGACGGCAGCTCCCTGGTCTGGTTCCACAGCAGCTACGCCGGAGTGGACGCCGTGCTGCGAGGCGGTCTGCCGAGCGGAGTCCTGCTGACGCGCACGGTCGGCAGGATGGGGGAGCGGATCGCTCAGTTCGTACTGGGCTGGATCCTCTCCGAGTGCCAGAAGGTGCCCGATCACCTGGCGCAGCAGCGCGCCCGGCAGTGGCGACGCCTGCCTTCAGAACTCGCCGCGGGCCAGCTGGCCGTGGTGTACGGAACGGGCGCCATCGGCGCGCGGATCGGCCACGCCCTGCGATGCAACGGCATCCGGACGGTCGGCGTCTCCCGGACGGGACGGGGGTCCGGCGGATTCGACGACGTCCTGCCCGCGGGCCGGGCCGGCGAGGTGCTGCCGCAGGCGCGCTGGGTGATCAACGCGCTGCCGCTCACCGCGGACACGGCGGACTTCTTCGACGAGGCGCTGTTCCGGCAGCTGGGCGGGGCGACGTTCGTCAATGTCGGCCGGGGCGCCACGGTGGACGTGGAATCCCTCGGCCGGGCACTGCACGGCGGGCAGGTGCGCGCCGCGGTGCTCGACGTCCTGCCGGAGGAGCCGCCGGCACCTGACGATGCGTGCTGGAGCCTGCCGCGCACCACGATCACGAGCCACTGCGCGGGCCTCACGAGCGACGAGGACGTCGTCACTGACTTCCTCGCGTGCTGGGAGGACCTGCGAGGCGCACGACGCCCCTTTCTTGCGGTCCAGCGGGAACGCGGATACTGACCCGTCTCCGGTGGTCGGACGGCCGACCTATAGTGGGCCGCATGAGCCGTTGGAGCGAGTTGACCGGGGGCAGATCCGGACAGGACTACGCCGAACGGTTCGCGGCCCTGGCCCGTGGCGGAAAGGACGTGCACGGCGAGGCGCGGTTCTGCGCGGCGCTCGTGCCCGCCGGTGCGCGCGTGCTGGACGCGGGGTGCGGCACCGGACGGGTCATGATCCGGCTCGCGGAGCTCGGGTACGACTGCGTCGGCGTGGACATGGACGCGTCGATGCTGGCGGTGGCGCGGGAGCAGGCGCCCGGACTGCCCTGGTTCCAGGCCGACCTGGCACGCTTCGAGCCGGAGCGCCTCGGCATCGCACCCGGCTTCGAGCTCGTGGTCGCCGCCGGGAACATCTTCCCGTTGCTCGCCGCCGGCACCGAGGCGACGGTGGTCGAGCGCCTGTCCGCCGCCCTGCGCCCGGACGGCCTGCTGGTCGCCGGCTTCGGCCTGGACGCATCCCACCTGCCGGTACCGCCCAGCATCACGCTGCCGGAGTACGACGGCCACTGCGCCGAGGCCGGCCTGACCCTCGTCGACCGCTTCGCCACCTGGGACGCCGACCCCTACGAGGGCGGCGGGTACGCGGTCAGCGTCCACCGCCGGTAGGGGCGTGCGGGGCATCGCGATCGCCCGCGCCGTCCGGTGACCGGTGGCTGCTGCGAGCGGACTACGACCCGGCCGCCGGGGCGGCCTCGGCGGGCGGGGTGGTGTCCGGATCCGAATCCGTGCCGGAACCTCTAGCCGTGCCGGAGCCCCCACCAGCCGTGCCGGAACCCTCAGTCGGACCGGGACTCTCAGCCGTGCCGGAACCCGTGGGTGCGTCCGGGACCGGGGCCGGGTCCGCCGACGTCCCCGCAGCGGAGTCCCGGGCCGTCTTCGCGCCGGAGTCCGGGCCGCTCGCGCCCGCTCCGGTCCGCGCGCGGCGTGGGCGCGGCAGGCGGGTCGGGCCGAGGTAGCCGCGGGCCTGGAGCTCGAAGAGCTGGGCGTAGGGACCGCCGGCGGCGAGCAGGTCCTCGTGCGAGCCGTACTCGGTCACCCGGCCGCCGTCCAGCACCACGATCACGTCCGCGGTGCGCACGGTGGAGAACCGGTGCGACACCAGCACGGTGATCGCCCCGCGCTCGGCCGCGCCCGTCCTGGCCGCCTCGGCCCACCGGGCGTACAGCGCGGTCTCGGTGGCCGCGTCCAGCGCGGCCGTCGGCTCGTCCAGCACCGTCAGCAGCGGCGCCTGACGCATCAGGGCCCGGGCCAGCGCCAGCCGCTGCCACTGGCCTCCGGAGAGTTCGGTGCCCCCGGGGAAGTACCGGCCCAGCTGCGCGTCCAGCCCGTCCGGCAGCGCGTCCACCGCGGCGCCCGCCCCGGCCCGCTCCACCGCGCCGCGCACCGCCGCATCCTCGCCCATCCGGGGCAGGTCGCCGGCGCCCACCGTCTGCCGGGCCGTCCACTGGTAGCGGGCGAAATCCTGGAACGCCGCGGTCGTCCGCCGCCGCCACGCGTCCGGATCGATGCCGGCCAGGTCGGTGCCGTCCACCGTGATCCGCCCTGCGGTCGGCCGGTACATGCCGGTCAGCAGCTTCACGAGCGAGGTCTTGCCCGCGCCGTTCTCGCCGACCACCGCGACCGTCGCCCCGGCCGGCAGCGTCAGGTCCACGTCGCGCAGCACCGGCCGCGCCGCCCCCGGGTAGGCGAAGGTCACGCCCTCCAGACGGATCCCGTCCGCCAGCCGCCGCGGCACCGGCAGCAGCGGGCCCACGCGGCGGCGGGCGGCGGCCACGGCGTCCTCCAGGTCCAGTAGCTTTCGCGCGGTGCGCAGCGCCCCGCCGACCGCTCCCGCCGTGTCGCCGGCCGCCGACACCTGGCCCTGCGCCCGGCGCAGCAGGCTGACCGTCATCACCACCTGGCCCGGCGTGGCGTGCCCGTGCGCGGCGCGCAGCACCAGGACCACGACGGCCGAGGCGAACCCGATCGCGTACACCAGCCAGCCCGCCGCCTCCCAGGCCGCGCTGCGTCCGGCGGCCCGTACCGTACGCCGCCGCACACGCTCGGCCAGCCGGGCGTGCCGGGCGGCCAGCTCGCCGGTGATGCCGCTGATCCGCAGCTCCTTGGCGGTGTCCGCGGTGGTGGTCAGGGTGAACAGGTCACCCAGCATCAGCCGGTCCTGCGCCGTGTCGTCGTCCGCCCGCTGCCGGAGCCGGGAGGCGCGCCGGTCGGCGAGCGCCGGCACCGCGCCCAGCAGGGGCACGATCAGCACCGGCGGGTAGACGGTGGCCAGCAGCACGAGGATGCCGCCGCCGCGCACCACGTTCTGGAGGCCGCGCAGGAAGGTGCGCGGGGCCAGCGCGATCGACCGGCGCTGCTCGCGGATCTGGTCGAGGTCGCCCATCCGGGCCGGGGCCTCCAGCAGTTCCAGGGTGTCGGCCGAACTCGTCAGCCGGGCCAGCCGGCTGCTGATCAGCAGCGACACCCGGTCGGTGAGGATCGAGCTCTGCATCGCGCCGACGACCCCGGTCACCCACGCCACGGTGAACAGCACCGCCACCAGCACCACGCCGACCACCGCCGCGTGCCCGTCGTGCCGGGTCGCCGCGTCGATCATCACCCGGTAGCCCAGGGTGCCGCTCACGGAGGCCACCGAGCCGACCACGCCCATCACCAGCGAGGCGGTCATCAGCAGCGGGGCGGCCCGGAAACCGGAGCCGGCGAGCAGCCCCAGCACTCTGCCGCCCGGCCGCTCCCGCCACGCCGCGGCCCAGCCCTCGATGCGCTTCGTCCCGCCGCTCATGCCCGTCCCCCCGTGTGCCGGGTGCCGCCCGCGGTGAACCGGGCCGCCTGCGCCCGGAACAGCTCCGCGTACTGGCCCCCGCGGTCCAACAGCTCCTCGTGCGAGCCGAGTTCGGTGATCAGCCCGCCGTCCAGCACCGCGATCCGGTCCGCCCGCCGCACGGTGGAGAACCGGTGCGAGATGACGATCGCGGTGGTGCCCCCGGTGATCTCCAGGAACCGGTCGTAGAACGCCGCCTCCGCCCGCACGTCCAGCTGCGCGGTCGGTTCGTCCAGCACCAGCACCCGAGCGCCGCGCTCCACCGCGTACAGCGCCCGGGTGAGCGCCAGGCGCTGCCACTGGCCGCCGGACAGGTCGGTACCGTCGGTGTAGTGCGGCGAGAGCACCGTCTCCCAGCCGTGCGGCAGTGCCGCCACCAGCTCGGCGGCCCCGGCGCGCTCCGCCGCCCGCTCCAGCGCCTGGCGGTCCGGCGGCTCGTGCAGCGCGAGCGAGACGTTCTCGGCCGCGGTGAAGGGGTAACGGGTGAAATCCTGGAAGACCACGGCAAGTTGGCGCTGCCAGTCGGCGGGGTCCAGGGACGCCAGGTCGGTGCCGTCCACCGTGATCCGCCCGGCGGTCGGCTCCCGCAGCCTGGCCAGCAGCGTGACCAGCGTCGTCTTGCCCGCCCCGTTCACCCCCACCAGCGCCAGCGACGACCCGGCCGGCAACTCCAGGTCGAGACCGGCCAGCACGTCGTGCCCACCGCCGGGGTAGCGGAAGCCCACCGACTCGAACCGGATGCCCTGTCGCGGCAGCCCGGCGGTGTCACGGGCGGGCGGGGGCACGGGGCGGTCTCCGGACGGCGCCATCGGGCGGTCATCGGGCGGCGACTTGGAGAGGTCTCCGGGTTGTGCCACGGGTCGGTCTCCGGGCGGCGCGCCGGCCCGGTCAACGGCACGGGCCCTTGCGGGAGCGGGCGCCGGCACGTCCGGCACCGTGCCGGCCGCGTTCACGCCGCCGGCCGCGCCCGGAGGGGCCCCGGCGGGCGACGGGGCGAGACCGGCCTCCAGCGCGGCGAGGTCGGGCAGGGTCCGCAGCATCGACTCCAGCTGGAAGTCCTGGAGGGTCACGCTGCCGACCGGCATGGTGGCCGGCAGCATGGGCAACAGGGTGGCCAGGGTGCGCAGGCCCGCCGTGTGGTGGTAGGCGTCCCAGGCCAGCGTGCCGGCACCCAGCCCGTAGGCGCCCAGCACCAGCACCCCGGCGGCGGCGACCCGGGCGTTGAGCCGCCGGATGGTGCGCCAGGACGGGCTCATGGCGTCGGTGTAGAGCCGCTGCCAGGAGTCCACCACCCAGTCGCCGAGCCCGAAGACCCGCACCTCCTTGCCGAACTGCGGGCGCCAGGCCACCCCGAGGAAGTACCAGGCCCGGCGCAGCGGCGGGCCGGCCGCGCGGTAGGTGGCGGCCCGGGCACGCACCAGGGCCCGCAGCGGCACCCGCACCACCAGCCAGACCGCGAGCAGCATCAGGCCCAGCCACCACCGGTAGCCGGACAGCACCCCGCAGGCCACCAGCCCGCCGAGCCGGCTGCCGGCCAGCTGGAAGAGCGTCATCGGAGCGTCGGACGGCCGGTCGCCCATGATCTCGCCCTGCGCACCGGCCAGCTGGTCCAGCACCCGCGGGTCCTCCAGGTGCGCGATGCCGGGCGGCGCGGAGACCGCGCGCACGAGCCGCCCCTGCAGCGAGGCGGTCAGCCGGGCCCGTGCCGCGGCGGACACCACGTCCTGCACCGGGCCGCGCAGCATGGACAGCGCGAAGCACCCGGCGGCCAGGCCGAGCGCCAGCACCAGCCCGTGCCCGGCCGGCGAACCGAGCCCGTCCGTGACCGCCGCCGGAATGCGGCCGGTGGCCCTGCCCATGGCGATCAGGGTCAGGCTGGGCAGCACGGCGTCGGCGACCAGCAGCACGCCCGCGGTCAGCGTCAGCGGTCGCGAGGCACGCCACAGCAGAAGCAGCGCCGCGATCCGGGTCCCGGCGGTGGCGGAATCGGGCAACGGGGCTCCCAGATGAGGACGGCACGAGTGGCACGACTGTCCCCCTCCCCGCCCCCACCGGGCAACCGGATTCCTCCGGCCCCGGTGGCCCGGCGGCGCAACCCGGCCTCACACCCCGGCCCGAGCCGGCGTGGCGGGTGGACGGTCTGGCCGGCGTGTTCGCAGGAGTCCCGACGGCCGGGGGGCACGACCAATCGTCAAGGGCAGCGGGGGGCGGTGGGCAAACGCGTCTGCCGGGTGAGGCGGATAGCCTGCTCCCCATGGTTGGGGGCGGGGGAGCCGGGCGCACCGGTGCCGATCTTGAGGACCAGGGCTGGAGCGCGACGCGTGCCTGGGTGGAGAAGGGGCTGTCCGAGCCAGAACGCATCGAGGATGTTGTGCGGTTGCGTGGTGGCTGGACGTCGGAGATGCGCCGTTTGAACATCCACGGGCCCGGCGGTCGACGCTCGTTGGTCCTGCGGTCGTTCGTCGAGCCCTTCTTCGTCCGGCACGCGGAGGGTCTGCTGTCCCGTGAGGCAACCGTTCTGCGCCTGCTCGCCAGTACGGATGTGCCCGCGGCCACGTTGGTGGCAGTGGACGCGACCGCGCAGCACTGCGATCACCCGTCCTTGCTGATGTCGCTGCTGCCCGGGACCGTGCGCCTGGGAGATGAGGGGGCCGACCGTCGAGCGGAACTGCTGGCGCGCCAGTTGCTCCGCATCCACCGGCTACCGGTGTCCGCGCAGGCACGGCCGCGCGCGTATCAGGCGTGGGCCTCGCCCGAGGCGGTGAGGCCACCCGAGGACACCGATCGGCCTGACCTGTGGCAACGGGCCGTGGACCTGATCCGCCGCGAGTCCCCGGAGCACCAGGCCTGCTTCCTGCACCGGGACTTCCACCCCGGCGACGTTCTCTTCACGGGCGACGGCAACGGCCTGCGGATCAGCGGCGTCGTCGACTGGATGGAGACCTCCTGGGGACCGGCCGACCTGGACGTGGCCCACTGCTCGACGGCCCTGGCCCTGCTGCACGGGGTTCGGGCGGGCATGCGCTTCGCCGACCGCTACGTTGCGGCGGGAGGGACGCTGGCCGAGGATCGCGCGGCCCATCTCTACTGGCGCCTGCTGGACACCTTGGCTTTCGCTCCCGGCGCCGAGAAGGTCGCCGTCCCGTGGCGCGAGGTGGGCCGTGCCGATCTGACCCCCGCCCTGCTGACCAGGCGACTGGAGGAATACCTCCAGGCCCTTTTCGCGCGCTACGCCTGAAGCCGGATCAGCGGTCCCCGAGGAGGGAGCGGGGCAGCGCACATGCCATGCCGCGAGTCGCCGGGGCGCCGCTGAGATGTCAGTGGCCCTCCTTAGGGTACTCACGAACAGGCAGGGGCCGGTTCGTCTTTCGAGGGGGAGGGCGCGTGAGCGACGGTATCCAGTGGATGGTCGGTGCGACGACAAGCTCCGGATGGATGCTCGACGTGCACTTCGCCCGCGGCATCGACGCCGAGGAACTGGCGGTTCGCATGGGAGCGCAACGCGGGGGAGTGGCCGGGTCGATGACCGACGCCGAGATGGTCGCCCTCGACGTCGACGCCTACCCCGACCGCGGGCCGGGCAGCGCGGTGGTCCGGGTCGGCGAGCACGCCGGCTGGGCGTTCGCCATCACGTACGGCCCCTACCTGGAGCGGCTGGAGGAGGTGTCACGCGACGGCGTGGAAGCCGTCCACTACCTCCACAACGCGGAGCACCCGCCCACCAGCGTCTTCTACGGGCGTGACGGCCGCACCGTCTGCGGATTCGGGCTGCTTGAGGAGGGCAACCGCTACGGCCAGGAGCCCGACCTGCTCCTGCCCGACCTCGTGGCCCGCGGAATCCTGCACCGCGACGGGGCGATCCGGAGCGATCCCGACATCCATGGCTACGAAGGTCGCGAGCGCCTCAGCCTTGCCGTCTTCGAGGAACGCTTCGGTCTCTCCCTGCCCCGCACCGTTCTCGCCGAAGAGCCCCTTCCCGTGTACGCGATCATGGGCTCACCGGCTCCGGACTTCGAGGAGGTCTCAGCGTGGGCCGCAGCTCACGGCAGGCCCCTCCCCGACGAGCGCCTGCGCCTGATCCCGGCCGGCCTGCGCCGGGCATACGAGTGGGACACCGACCCTCAGCGGTGGGAACGCCAGGCGCCCCGCCTCGGCGGAGGTATCCGCCGGGGCGGCGTCATCAGCACGTCGCACCCCAGCGCGGTCCTGAAGATCCAGCCCTTGATACGGAAGCGGGGTCCTGAAGATCCAGCCCTTGATACGGAAGCGGGGTCCTGAAGATCCGGGCCGTCATACGGAAGCGGGGTCCTGAAGATCCGGCCCGTCATACGGAAGCGGGATCCTGAAGGACCCAGTTCATGACGGCAAGCGGTAGTCGCCGTGTCGCGACATCTGTGCGGAGCCGGCTTCAGCCGTCGACCCCGCCGGGTCCGGTGGCCGAAGTGCCGCCCACCTGTACGACGACTTGGCCGCGGTCGGCGCGCTGCTCGGGCAGGAGGCTTCCGGACGGCAGTGATCTGACCCGGCTGTCGGGACGGGACTCGCTCACCTTCCCGAGTCGGAGTGCCGCCCGCGCGCGTAGCCATGCGTAGAGCAGACGTACGGCACAGACGCCGATCCCTGCTAGCAGGGGGGTCACCGCCATGACGTGCATGATCGGCCTTCCACTCGGGCCCTCCCCTGGAAGAGGGCGTCACCGGGAGACTGACGGGGTGTCGTGCGATCAGAGTGGCCAAGTGTGACGTCATTTCCGAATCGATCTTCGGGCTGCTCCCGGCATGCCGCGACCCCCTGGCGCGAACCCGCAGTTCAACCGAGTCCGGGCGGGGCGCCGCCCTATGAGATGTGACGCACGCCACTCGTTGCCCGCGCCCTGGATCCCCCGGACCAACTCCCTGGGCGCGTCCGCGAACGGAAGGGGTCGGTCCGGGAACCCCGGGGGGCGGTCCGAGAACCCCGGGGGTCCGTCCGGTAATCCCGGGGATCGGTCCGGGAATCCCGAGGCTCGCCTGGATCCACCGCCTCGGACTGATCACTTGACGCCGCCACGCACGGCCGTCAGTTTGGGTCCGATAACGTTGTCTGCTCGTCGCGGTCGGAGGAGAACCATGAGTGACACATCTGCGCAGGACTCCGGGACACCTGTCGGCAGACGCCGATTCCTCATCGGCGCGGGGGGCGGCGCGCTCGCCGTCCTCGGCGCGGGCGGCACGGCCGCCGCGGCGGTCCCGGCCGGCGGCCAGGCGCCGGCAGGCGGTCCGGTCAGGGGTGGTACGGCGGGTGCCGGCGGTGCGGCTCGCAAGGCGAGAGCGCTGGTCGATTACGTCGACCCGCTGACCGGGGCGCTGACGACGTCGCCGGACACGGCGTGCGGCAAGACGTTCCCGGGCGCCGACACCCCGTTCGGCCTGGTGCAGTTGAGCCCCGACACCGTCAGCGGCGGCGACAACGGCAGCGGCTACTCCGCCGACATGATGACGATCGAAGGCTTCAGCTTCACGCACCTGGGGGGCGTCGGCTGCTACGGCGACCTCGGCAACCTCCAGGTGATGCCGCAGACCGGCGACCTGGTCACGGGCCGGGCCGAGGCGAACAGCCCCTTCGGCAAGGACAGCGAGATCGCGCGCGCCGGCTACTACGCGGTCGACCTCGACCGCTACGACGTACGGGCTGAGCTGACGGCGGCGCCACGCGCGGGCTTGCTCCGCTTCACCTTCAGCAAGGCCGGCACCGGCCGGATCAAGGTCGACCTGGCTCGGCGCATCGGATTCGACGGATCGCACACGGTTGCCCAGGAACTGACGCTCGTCGACAGCCACACCATCGAGGGCTCGATGAAGTCCGACCGGTCCGGCGGGGGCTGGATCTGCGGCAACGGCCCGTCCTACACGGTGTACTTCTCGATGCGGTTCAAGGACCCGATCGCCTCGTTCGGCACCTGGGACGGGGACCGCGTCTCACGTGATGCGACTCGCCAGAGCAGCGCGAGCGACAGTGCCGGCTTCTTCGTGGAGTTCCCGGTGACGGCGGGGCAGCAGGTCCTGTTGAAGTCGGGCATCTCCTTCACGGGGGTGGCCGGCGCACGCGGCAACCTCCAGGACTCCATCCCCGGGTGGGACTTCGACGCCGTCGCGGAGGAAGCCCGCGACGCGTGGGCCGAGGTGCTCGGCAGGGTGGCCGTGAAGGGCGGCACCGAAACGCAGCGCCAGATCTTCTACTCGGCGCTGTACCACACGATGATCGACCCGAGGATCTCCAGCGACGCGGACGGCACGTCCCGCTTCGGAGAGGGCCCGCTCCGGCACGACCCGTTCACCCAGCGCACGGTCTTCAGCGGGTGGGACGTCTTCAGGGGCGAGTTCCCGCTCCTGTCGATCATCGACGAGCAGACGGTCAGCGACCAGATCAACACCCTGGTGGCGCTGACGGACTCGGGCGCCGTCAAGGGCCTCGCCCGCTGGGAGCTGCTGGGCACGGACACGAACACGATGGTCGGCGACCCGGCGGTCAACATCATCGCCGAGGCGTATCTGAAGGGGATCCGCGGCTTCGACGTGGACAAGGCCTACGGGTACTGCCGCGATGTGGCCCTGGGCCCTGCCGACCGGTCGAACCGCAACGACTTCCAGAACTGGACCGCGCTCGGCTACTGCGTCGAGAACAGCCTGTCGGAGACCCTGGAGAACTGTTACACCGACTTCGCGCTCGCCCGGTTCGCTCGGGCGACGGGACACGGGGACGACGCGGACGCGCTGGAGAAGACCGCGGGGAACTACCGCAACCTGTTCAACAAGGACGCCGGCTGGTTCCGGGGACGGAACGCCGACGGCTCCTGGATGGGCGACCAGGACGGCTGCGTCGAGTCGATACCGCTGCAACAGGGCTGGTACGTGCCGCACGACGTGCCGGGCATCGTCGAACTGCTCGGCGGGCGGGACGCCTTCAACGACAAGCTGAACGCCGTGTTCGAGGCGACGCCGCCCGAGGACATGATGCGGTGGAACGCCCAGTACAACCACTCCAACGAGCCCGTTCACCAGATGGCCTTCATGTTCGTGCACACCGGTGCACCGTGGCTCACGCAGAAGTGGTCGCGGTACATCTGCGAGAACGCCTACGCGACGGGCCCGGCCGGGCTGGCGGGCAACGACGACTGCGGGCAGATGTCGGCGTGGTACGTACTCGCCGCGTCCGGCCTCTACCCGGTGGCACCCGCCAGCGGCGTCTACGAGTTGGGCAGCCCCGTCTTCGACGAGATCGCCCTCACGACCAGCCGGGGCACCAGGTTCACGGTCGAGGCCAGGAACAACTCCGGCACGAACGTCTACGTCCGGTCCGCCCGGCTGAACGGGCACCCGCTCACGCGCGCCTGGATCACCCACGAGGAGATCGTGTCGGGCGGACGCCTGACGCTGACCATGGGGTCCGAGCCGAACAAGAGCTGGGGCAGCGATCCGAAGGACGCGCCGCCGTCGCAGACCCCGCCCGTCCCGCCGCGGGGGCATCGGGGCTGATACGAGGGCGTGTGCGCCGTCGGTGCCCGGGTCGCCGGGGCGGGGCCGAGGGCGCGGCTACCGCCGGTGCACGGTGCAGGTCAGGTGCGTCACCCGCGGCGACGGCTGCGAACGCACCTGCTCCAGCGCGATCCTGGACCCGTCCACGCCGTCGAACAGGCGGGTGCCGGCGCCGAAGAGCACCGGTGACAGCGTGATCGAGAACTCGTCGACCAGGCCGGCGTTCAGGTACTCCAGGATCGTGGCGACGACGCCCGACTCGATCGCAGTCCGCCGTTGTGCCTAGGGAAGCCGCCGTACCAGGAGGTAGGTCCGCCGGCTGGGGTGCTCGTGCTCGGGGTGAGGCGATCGGTCGAGTCGTGCGGTGGGGGTGAGGCCCGCTTGGGCGAGGGCCGCGGTTTCGGCGTCCGGGTCGAGGAAGCGGAAGGTGAGGTCGACGGGGCGGTCCCACCATTCCGTGAGGTGCGTGGCCTGTCCGGGGCGGGTGTCGCTGTCGCTGGTGTGGAAGGCGAGGAGTGCGTGGCCGGCGGGGCGCAGCACGCGGGCGAATTCCGCGTAGGCGGCGGCTCGCTGGGCCTGCGTCAGCAGGATCACGGCGTACCAGCAGACAATTCCGCTCACCGTCCGCGAGCGGATGGGAAGCGCCGTCATGTCCGCGGAGGCGAACGGCAGGGAGGTGGGGCGGTGTGCGATGGCGCACATGGCAGGCGACAGGTCGACACCGAAGGTGAGGGCTCCACGGCGGGCCAGGTGCGCTGTCGCGTGGCCCGGGCCGCAGCCGACGTCCACGACCGGTCCACCGGAGGCCAGTTCGGCGAAGGCATCCAGCAGGGCGCGGTCGAGGGGCTTGCCGCCGAGTTCGTCTCCGATCTCGGCGGCGTAGCGTTCGGCCACCGTGTCGTAGCTGCGGCGTGTCACCGCGGACGCCGCGTCATGCGGGTACCGGGCTGTCATGCCTGGCCCCGGCTCCGGCGTACGGCTCCCTGGTGACACCTGTCCTCCGGGTTATGAGGCTCCGAGCCGAGTCGAGTCAACGGGGCACGGCTTACGTCCCGTTGTGCCCCAGCGCATGCATGACGGTCAACGTCATGCTGCCGTTCTTGTAGGACGCCCGGAACAGGTAACCGCCCACCTTCAGAACGCGGTTCTCCGGCAGGGCGCGGAAGGCGCCCCTGATCGAGCTGCCCCTCATGATCGTGAACACGGTGCCCGGGGTCAGCTTGCCGCGGACGTGCAGGTCCAGCTCACCGTCCAGCCGCAGGTTCCCCGCCGCCCGGACGCTCGTGTAGTCGCGGTCACCGGAGATCGTGACGGCCACGCGCCCCTGCTTGCCGATGGTCGCGTTCCCGCCGATGTTCAGGACGTTGCCGGCGGCGCCGGAAGCGCCGGTGAGGTGCGCGGCCTCGCCGGCCGTGAGACCGGGCCGCAGCACGCCGTGGCCGACGTTGACGCTGCCCACCACGGTGCCGCTGCCGCCGAGCGTTCCGCCGCGCACGTCGACGGCGCTCGCGTGCGAGCCGACGACGGAGAGCTTGCCGTCGAGGACGGTGCTCGTCCCGTGCCAGGTCTCGTTTCCGGTGAGGAACAGGGTGCCGGCACCGCGCTTCGTGAGGCTGCCCTCGTAGGCGCGGGCCTTGCGGGCCTGCTCGCGGCGGACCCCGATGGCGTAGTCCGACCTGTCGGCGTCGCTCGCGCCGGCCGGCAGGCCCCTGGTCCAGCCCCTGGCGGCCTTGGTCGCCGCCCAGTCGGCCGCCTCGGCGGCGTCCTCCTGCCGGCGGGCCCGGATCGCGACGTCCGAGATGTCGTTCGACCACACGTCGTCGCGCCCCTGCGTGTCGACGGCGAACCGCCCCAGGAACTGGGCCGGGCCGTTCATGGCCTCCCGCAGGCTGACCGTGCCCCAACCGTTGCGGCTGTCCGGCACCTGCACGATCTGGCCGCGGGTGGGGTTCGGCACGGCGTTGCCCGCCGCGTCGCTGATCGTGTTGTTCTGCCGGCCGGTGGTGAACATCGTGTAGAGCGCCTGCTCGTTGGTCATGTACGGGAAGCGCTGCATGATCAACGCAAGTGCCGCAGCCGAGTGGGGGCCGGCCATCGACGTCCCCGACGCGCTGCCGTAACGGGGCTCGGGCACGCCGTCGACGACCGACACGGTCGTGCTGTTGATGTTGTTGGCCGGCGCCGTCACGCAGGACCACTTCGCGACGCCGCACTGGTTGAACGTCTGCTGGCCGGGGACCAGGACGGAGCCGTCAGGGTTGAACGTGCGCCCCACGGTGGGGTTGATCCCGGACGTCGTGTACCAGCTGCCCTCCAGCTCGGGCATGAAGTACGGTGCGGCACCTCGCGGCGAGGGGTCCACGTAGCCGCTGTTGCCGGCGGTGAACTGGATGACCGTGCCGGTGCGCGCGGCCTTGATGGCACCGTTCAGCCAGCGGGTGGTGCTGCCGTTCGCGTCGACGACGCCGTCCGGAGTGGACCACAGGCGCCATGCCGTGTTCAGGCCGAAGCCCGCGGGGCTGCCGGGCGGCGTGTCATACGTGTTGTAGTTCTCCGTTTTGGGCTGGCTGCCCCAACTGCTGGTGATGATCCTGACGGGCTTGCCGTTCGCCGTCCTGGCGGAGTTGACGGCCCGGTACACGTTGCTGAGGTAGGCGTCGTCCGGCGTCTGCGCGGCGGTCGCCTCCGGCGGCAGCAGACCGTAGAGGACGCCGTCCGTCTTGCCGGTGTTGCCCAGGTACACGTTGCTGTTGAAGGCGACGCCATGCATGTTGGCCTCGGGCCCGCCCGGTTGCGTCTCGCCGACGCCGTCGCGACTCGCACCGATGGTCCCGGTGACGTGGGTGCCGTGGGTGTCGTTGAACGCCGGGTCGTAGAACCCCGGCGTGGGGCCCGTCCGGCCGCCCTGGGCCCGCACCGAGTAGTAGCGGTCCCCGACCGCGTAGTCCGTGTCCAGGCTCCCGTGCTCCCGGACGTGCCCGGCGAAGAAGCCCGAGTCGACGACGCCGATGTTCATCCCGGTTCCGGAGTAGCCGGCGGCGTAGGCGAACTCGGCTCCCATCGACACCAGGCCGGCGTCCCGGTCGAACTCAGGGGTACGCCAGCTCGCCGCGTCGCCCGCGCGACCGGGATCTCCCTCGTAGGTCATGATCGGCGGTGGCCCGGACACCTGGCCCGCCGCCGGCTGCACGGCGACGCCGAGCATGACCGTCGGTATGAGTGCTGCGATCAGCGCCGGCTTCATGCGTCTTGCACGTCTTGTGTTCGGCACTCCGACCCCTTCCAAGATCGACTGCGCCGGATGGCATGTACATTATCTGTCTATGGTGGAAGTAAGCACCATAGGCCGGGGCGATCCGTGGCATGGCGGCGCTGGTTGGTGACGAGGGTCGGATTCCGCCGGCGACTTTGGCGAGAAGCCGACCCTGTATCGCTGAACAACCCGGGGGCGGGCGGCGTATGACTCGGCACCAGCAATTCCCCCACCACCCCCCTCACCACGGGAGAAGCCATGCACCGCACGATGTCCCGTCGCATCGCCGGGACGGTCACCGTCCTGGCGTGTGCCGCCAGCGGCTTCGTCGCCACGGCCACGGCCGCTGCCCCGGCCTCCGCCGACACCGGCAGGCCGACCAACACCTACGCCTGCTCAGGCTCCATGTACCAGGCGACCAACTACGCCACGGATGCCCGCGGAGAGGCCGAGGCAGGCAAGGATCCCGCCGCCTTCAGAAAGCTCCTCGACGCATCCCAGCTGACGCTGACGGACGGGATGTGCGCACCGTTCGTGACACCCGTGATCCAGACGTCGTTCGACGCCGCCCTCGGCGCCCTCCAGGACGCCAAGACCGCGGCCGGCGAGCGGAACTGGAGCAGCGCGCTGGCAGCTGCCAGGTCGCTGGAGAGCTCTACCCGTGCCCTTTACGCGCAGCTCCCCGACGCGGGCGACGAGGTCGGCACCAGCGTCCCGATCAGGACGGCCGACGCGGCCGACCCCACCAGCGCCGGCTGCGCCGAGGCCCTGCGGGCGGCATACGGGTACACGAACGACGCCGTCTTCGACGTCGCCGACATCTTCAAGATTCCGGGCCAGTGGACCTGGACCTACTACGACGACTTCCTGGCGTCCCTGGACGCCACGCAGACGCGGCTGACGAACGGGTCCTGCGCGTCCGTTGCCACGCCGGAGAACCAGGCCGGCTTCGACCGCGCGCTCGAAGCGGCCCGGGACGGCGTCGCCCAGATCAGCACCTCGCACGCGCCCGAGGCCACCGCGGCGGCCAAGGAGGCCCAGGCGGCCGTGCGTGACCTCGTGCGGCAGTTCGGCACCCGGGCCTGACGGCCGTGGCCGGGTAGCCGGAGCCCGTCCCCGGCTCCGGCTACCCGGCAGGCGTGCATGGTGGACCGTGCCCCGCACGGTGAGCTTCCGGGAGCGGAGCAGGGGCCACGTGCGACTGCGTCAGGAGCCGACCCGCTCGAAGCGGAGGGAGGTGAAGCCCTGCGCGTCGGAGTAGATCTGGGCGATGGCTGCCGTCCCGACGGCGTCGATGCGCTGGGCCTGCAGCCGGATCGTCGTCCGTTTCCTCACTCGGATCAGTTCGCTGATCGGCGCGGTCTGGTTGCTGCCCGCCTGGGCGTTGCCCGGGTTGAGGTCGATGATCTGGTTGACGAGCCGCTCGCTCGACGGCACGGCGGTGCCGGACGTGACGTTCCACAGCCGTGCGGTGATGAACGTGTTGATCGGGGGAGTCCCGGCGAGACGCCCGCGGACGTCCGCGTCGAGTTCGTAGGTGCCGGTTCTCGGGAGGGTGACCTCCAGGGGGGTGTTGGTCCAGACGCCGGCCGGCAGGTCGACCTGGGTCTGCAGATGCTCGATGCCTGTGGACGCTGATGATGCGTGCGAAGCCGTGCCGGCGTCGCTCTGCGCGGCTACGGCGGTGGTGGCCCCCACGAGCAGCGTGGCCACTGCGATGGCGGTGAGGCCGGTACGCATGGTCGGCATGGTTCCTCCTGGGCACGGGTCGAGGTGGTGTGCCTCAGCCAGGATAGAAATCCCCATATGGGGGATGTAACTCCTGAAAGAGTGATGAAATCTCCTCCAGGTGGCCACCCACCAGCGGGCATACGCCGGCCTGTTCCAGGCGGGCCGCCGCCCCCGTTCAGCCGCCGAACCCCTGGATGCGGAACTGCATGACGCGGTACGGCCAGCCCGCGCTGGTGTTCCACTGGCTCACCGACAGGGACAGGTCGTTCAGGGTCGAGCCGGGGATGACGTAGCCGCCGTAGAGCTGGGCGACGTGGGTGTCGTCCTCGCTGCCCCACGCGCCGCCCCACAGCAGCGTCTCCCGGTGGGCGGTGTACAGGTTGGACGTGGGGGTGTCCATGATGATGCCGTCGATGCGGTAGTCGCCCGCGTTGAAGAACGTCAGGATCCACTTGCCGTCCAGCGGGCGCAGGCACAGCTCGCCGAAGCGGCCTTCCAGGACCGGGGTCGGCGGGTTGCCCCAGGCCCAGGCGTTGTCGCGCCAGCCCCACGGCTCGTACGCCGACAGGTCGGTGATCCTCTCGCTGCGGACCCGGTGCAGGATCAGCGACTTGTCCCGCTGGAACCCGGTCGACATCACGTACACGAACCCGTCGTTTCCCAGGCCCCAGGTGAACAGCTGGAACATGCCGCCGTGCAGGTCCGGCGGGAACTTGGCGCCCGTGTGGTACCAGGTCGCGCCGGAGTCGTCCGACCGCCAGATCTCCGTCCAGACCACGTTCCCGAGGCCGCTGTTCACCATGACGTGCAGGAACATGCTGCCGCCGATCGTGATCACGTCGGAGGGCAGAACGGTGGAGAACACCGGGTTGTCGTGCTCGTAGTACCACAGCTGCTGGGCCTGCTCGCCGCCGATCGAGCCGGTCCAGCGCACCGCGTTGGTCATGGAGTCCGCGGTTGCGCGCAGTGCCACGGGCGAGCGCCACCAGTTGCCGCCGACCCGGGCGTCCTGGAAGGTGTCGCCGAAGACGAACAGGAGCGAGCCGTCGGGGCAGCGGGCCGGGATGCCGAGGTCGGTGGCCTCCATCGCGAAGCGTGTGGTGACACCGGGGCCCGTGAGGTCCATCATCTTGTGGACGTCCAGCGCCTGGGCCTGCTCGGCGCCGTTCGCGGCCGCCCGCGCGGCCGGAGCGGACACCAGGGACAGGCCGCCCGCCAGGGCCGCGCCCGCCGTTGCTCTCAGGAACGCCGAACGGCTCATGCCGTCCCTGCGCGGGTGCGTGGCGGGGGCGTTCCGATCATCGCTGTGCATGCGTCCTCCTGATGGGTCGGTGGGGAGAAGGGGGAACAGGGGCGCGGTGGGAGGCCCTCTGGCGGACATACCACCACGGCCCGGTGTCGAACGCGTTCAGAACAGGCTCGGGCGCGGCACCGCGCCGCCGCCCGCGAAGTGGTCGTGCCACAGGACGCCGTCGCCGAGGAGCCGGAGCAGCGAGCAGCGAGCAGGGAGCCGGGATCCGTCGGACAGCGCCACGTACACGTCGGCGGTGTCGCCGCGGGTGAAGGTGACGGCGTCCGGCGCTGTTAACCAGCACGTCCGCGCACGTGAACAGAACTCCGGACTCCCTTCGCCTGCTTGTCGCCTCCGGCACGGGAAGCGGAACCGAACGGCCGGCGTGGCTCGCTCCTCCAGGACCTGCGCCCCCACGCGGAGATCATGGGAGAGGTCGCCAGGTCGAGGCGGCCGGAGGCGACGTTCGCGAGGTGGCGGTCGACCTCCTCGTCGGTCGCGAGCCCGGCGGCCACCAGACCGCCGCGTACGTGGCGGACCGTCGCGGCCTCAAGGACGCTGCAGGCTTCCGAGGTGATCGGGAAGTACGCGTCCGCGTGGACGCCGGTCAGGCCCGCCTCCCGGAGCAGGCGGGGGAGTCTGCGGCCGTAGGCGAGGTCGGCGCCCCGGGACGCCAGCAGTGAACGGAACCCGGTCCGCAGCCTGTTGGCCAGCTCCTGCTCGGGCCCGTACTCGTCGAGGCAGATCAGCGGCTGGAGGGCGGGGTCGGCGTCCTCCACCAGCAGCCATCCGCCGGGCCGCAGGGAGCCCGCCATCGTGCGCAGGGCCTGCTCCCGGTCCGCCACGTGCACCAGCACCAGCCGGGCGTGCACGAGGTCGAAGCCGCCGCCCTCGCGCTGCTTCCGGGCACCGCACACGCCGCCGATCCGGTGCCCCAGGGCTGCCTCGGGCAGTTCTTCTGCGCCTGGACCGGAAAGAACTTCACGGGCGAGAAGATGGAGATCAGCGGCGCCGGACACTGGCACGACCTGCCGGCCCAGGCGCACTCCTTCTACAACCACAACGGAGGCGACGACGCCGCCGTCGCCCCGGGCACCGGGGGCCGGGGCGGCAAGACCTGCGTCGACAGCCAGCTCAGCAACTCCTCCACCGCCATCAAGTCGGTGTACATCGCGCACACCGGCGGCAACTGCTGACGCCGACGCGCACCCGGGCCCCGGCCATGTGCCGGGGCCCGAGCGGTCGGTGCGCCGCTTTCCGCGGCCGGACAGCGGGCGCGCAGGCCCGTCCCGTGACTCGCCGGGGAATCTATTGTGATCGGTGCGTGAATGCGTGACACCGGCCCCTTCCCCACGGCCGCGTTCCACGGCACACCTGAGGGACCGACACGGGTGCCGGGAGACGGGACAGGGTGGACGCATGGCGGACGACCGGAGAGCGGCGGGCTCGGACGGGGACGCGGGAGGGCACGGGAGCGGGGACGAAGGCGGTGTGGAACGCAGGACGTTCCTCGGGTTCCTCCTCGCCGCCCCCACGCTCGTCGCCGCGGCGGAGATCGGCCAGGCGGCACTGGCCCCGGCCGCCCACGCCCTGCCGTCCCCACCGGGCGTCACCGACCTCGTCGACCTCACCGATCTGCTGACCGACGCGACGCTGCCCACCGCGTCCCTCATCACGGTCACCGTCCACGAGGACGGCACCGCCTCCTTCGCCCTGCCGCGGGCCGAGGTCGGCCAGGGCGTGACCACCTCGACGGCCATGCTCATCGCGGAGGAACTCGACCTGCCCCTGGACAAGGTGCGGGTGTCCCTCGCCGACGCACGCCCCGAACTGCTCTTCAACCAGTTCACGGGCGGCTCCAACACCACCGTCTCGACCTACACCCCCATCCGGGTGGCGGCCGCGACCGCCCGGGGGCAGCTGCTGCACGCCGCCGCGACCGAACTCGGCGACGAGGTCGCCGATCTGACCACCCACCTGGGCGTGGTCAGCAACCGCGCCGGTCACACCGTCGGCTACGGCGCCCTCGCCGCCAAGGCCGCCCAGGGGACCACGAAGAAGGTCGCCGTCACGCTCAAGGGACGCGCCGACTTCACCGTGATCGGCACCCCCCGCTCCCGCGTCGACGCCCGCGAGGCCGTCACCGGCGCCAAGAAGTACGCCATGGACCTCGACGTGCCCGGCGCGCTGCCCGCCATGCTCTGCCGCCCGCCCACCATCAACGGCACGGTGCGGTCGGTGCGCAACGCCGCCGAGGTCGCCGCGCTGCCCGGCATCACCGACGTGGCGACCGTCTCCACCGGTGTCGCGGTGCGCGGTGAGACCTTCGGCCAGTGCATCGACGCGGTGCGGGCGCTCGACGTCGAGTGGGGCCCCGGCACCGCGGAGTCGGCCTCGGACGCCTCCGTGCTGCGGGAGCTGAAGGCCGCCGAGATCCCGCTCGCCGTACCGAAGGTGCCGCTGCTCACGAAGACCGTCGACGCCTCCTTCACGTTCCACTTCCGCAGCAACAGCGCCCTGGAGCCCAACTGCGCCGTCGCCGACGTCCGCGACGGCTCCGCCGAGGTGTGGGGCCCGATGAAGTCGCCCATCGACGCCCAGCAGGACATCGCGAAACGCCTCGGCCTGCCGCAGCACGCCGTGACCGTGCACGTCACCGAGGGCGGCGGCTCCTTCGGCCGGCGGCTGTTCTCCGACGCGGCCCTGGAGGCCGTCGAGGTGTCGAAGGCGATGGGCAAGCCGGTGAAGCTGATGTGGCACCGCACGGACGACTTCCGCCAGGGCCGCACCCACCCGATGTGCACCTCGCGGATCCGCGCCACCCTCCTGGGCGGCGAGATCCTCACCTACGAGCAGCGGCAGACCAGCGTCGTCACCGAGTTCGGCCACGGCCTCGGCGAGATGATCACCGCCTCGGCCGCCCGGCTGCCCGTCGGCTACCAGACCTTCTCCCAGGCGGTCTTCCTCCTCACCCAGGAGATCCCGTACGACCTCGGCGTCACCACCCTGCTGCTCAGCGAGGCCGACGCCGGCTTCAACACCGGCAGCATGCGCAACATCTACTCGCCGGACGTGCGCTGCGCCCAGGAACTGGTCATGGACCGGCTCGCCCACGAGACCGGGCAGGATCCGCTGGCCTTCCGGCGCCGGCTGCTGAAGGAGGACCGGTACCGCGCCGTCCTCGACAAGGTCGCCGAGGCCGGCGACTGGGGTCGGGCGATGCCCGCGGGCACCGCCCAGGGCATCGCCCTGCACACCGAGTACCGGAGCGTGACCGCCTCGCTCGTGGAGATCGACTGCCGCCCCGAGACGGTCAACCGCCCGGTGGAGGGCGAGGCGTACGCCGGACCGCGGGTGACGAAGGCCGTCGTCGCCGTGGACGTCGGGCTGCCCGTCAACCCGCGAGGGCTCCAAGCCCAGATGATGGGCGGCGCGATGGACGGCATCGCCCTGGCCCTCAGCTCCAGCCTGCACCTTCAGGACGGCCACTTCCTGGAAGGAAGCTGGGACAACTATTTCTACACCCGGCAGTGGAACACCCCACCGGACGTCCAGGTGTTCGTGATGCCGCCCACCGCCGAGGGCCCCGGCGGCGCCGGCGAACTGGGCGTGCCCGCCACCTGCGCCGCCGTCGCCTGCGCCTACGCCCGTGCCACCGGGAAAACCCCCACGGACTTCCCGCTCAACCACGCGGGCGGCCCGTACTTCGAGCCACTGCCCACCACACCATCCATCCCGGCCTCGCCCACCGACGGCCTCACGAACCGTGGGTGACGCCACGGGCCGGGCCCGGGGACGCACCAGCACCGACGAAGGGGAGCCGCCGTGCCCGACCACACCTTCATACTGAACGGCCGGCGCGTCACCGTGGACGTCGCCGACGACGTACGCTTGCTGTGGGTGCTCCGCGACCGGCTGGGCGTCACCGGGCCCAAGTACGGCTGCGGCCTGCGGGTCTGCCGTGCCTGCACGAGCCACCTGAACGGCGCCGCGTTCAACCCCTGCTCCGTCCCGGTGAAGGACATCGGCCCCGACGACGAGGTCACCACCATCGAGGGCCTGGCCGACACCGCGGGCGCCGACCTCCACCCGATGCAGGAGGCCTGGCTGGAGAACGACGTCGCCCAGTGCGGCTACTGCCAGCCCGGACAGATCATGGCGGCGGTGGACCTGGTGCGGCGGGCCCGCGAGGAAGGCCGCGAGATCGCCGACGCCGACCTCGGCGCCATCCGCAACGTCTGCCGCTGCGGCACCTACCACCGCATCCGCGCGGCCATCCAGGACGGCGCGGCGCGCATGGCGTGAAGGCCGCCACGGGGGCGCGCCGCGCCGTGCCCGGCCGTGTCAGGAGGAGAGCGCGTACGTCCTGATCCAGTCGACCTCGTCTGCGGCGCCGCGCACCGGGTGACGTCGTCGGGCGTCCGGACGGCCGGCGGCTCAGCGCCCGGTCGGTGAGACGGCGGGCCTGGGCGTCGTGCCGCCCGCACCGAGGTCCGTGCCGTCGGTGCGCGGGAAGGCGCAGGCCGACGGGAAGCGCACCTCCGAGCAGGGGCTCTGGCCGCTGTCCCGCAGGATGTCGATGCCGGGCCCGGTGGTCATGAAGCGCAGGAACCCGGCCGCGATCGACGTGGCGGGGACGTCACCGAAGGTGTAGCCGTACTCCGTCGCCCAGAACGGGTAGGTGCCGTCGCCGGCGGTGCCCAGGCCGGGCACCACGCCGTCCAGTTTCAGCGTCCGCACCCCGTCGGACTGGGCGGCGGCCTCCACCTCGGCGTAGCCCACGGCTCCCGGGGTGCGCGCCACCTCCTTCAGCAGCTCCGCCGTCGTGCTCGTGCTGCAGGAGGCGACGGCGTCGCCGGTGGTGACGCCGACCGCGCAGTACCCGACGTTGGGAGGGAGCACCTTGCGGTCGTCCATGATGTGGTCCTGGAAGACGTCGGCGGTGCCCGATCCCTTGGCCCGGGTGACCAGGACGACGCGGCGTGAGGCCCCGCCCAGCTGGGACCAGTTGGTGATCTCACCGGAGAAGAGCCGCCGCGCGTCGGTGAGGGAGACGCCGTCGACACCGGTGTCCTCGTTGGTGACGAGCCCGAACACCGACAACGACACCGGCCGGCCGTGCAGCTCCGGGTGGCCGTCGCCCTCCGGGCCGTCGGTGAAGGTCACCGTGTGGTCGGCCGCGGCGCTCCCGGCGCCGAGCAACTCCGTCACCCCCGTGCGGCTGCCGGTGGGCAGCACCTGGGCGGAGGAGTCGGGGCAGGTCGACTCGTAGGCCCGGGCGGCCTGCAGGAGCACGGGTTCCAGGGCGGTGGAGCCGGTGATGGTCAGGTCGCCGCCCGCGCAGTCGAACGACGACGACCGCTGCCCGGAGACCAGGTACTGGGCGAGGACGACGGCGACGAGGAAGCCGATGAGGGTGACGGCCTGCCACGAGGTGCGGCTGCGGCTCTTGGTCTCCTTCAACCTTCCCCTGCCGACACCGCCCTTGATCCCGCCGTACACCGTCGGCTCCTTGAAGGGTGCGGACGGGTCGGCCGGCGAGGCGGGATCGCGTTCGAGCGCCGCGAGCACCTTGTAGTGCGCCGAGCGGTTCAACGGCACTTTGGGGAGCCGGATCTCGCTGCCCTCGTAGCCCAGGCCGGAGCCGGGCCCGAAGTTGGGGCGCAGGTGCCTGTCGCTGAGCTCGGTGATGACCACGCCCGCCACTCGGCGCCCGGGGAACTCGACGCGCACTCCGACGCGGTCGTGGTTCAGCACCGCGTAGTCGCCCTCGTCGATGTTGACCGCGCCGACGTTCTCGATCCGCAGCAGCACGAACGAGGGATCCTCAAGCACCCGCCCGTTCAACTCGCCCTGCGGCTCGCCCTGCTCCGGGCGGTGCCGCAGCTCCTGAAGCGCCCCCGCGTACTGCGAGTGCGCCTCGTCGACCGCGGTCGTGTCCATCTGCACGCGGTAGCCGAGCCGCTTGCGGCCCACCAGGACGAACTCGTAGATCGCGGCCACCACCGGGACGAGCACACCGAGCGCGGCCAGGCATATCTCCCAGGGGAAGTCGTTCATGGTGGCCTCCGTGCCCGTGTCCTCGGCTGGTGAGCAGCCGACTGAGGAGATCGAAGGTACGAGCAGGTGCGCACCGCGCGGGTGGCGACGGGAGGGTTGGGAGGTGATGTTCCCCAGGTGTTTCCGGGCACGGGGGCGTTCCGTGGCGGAACCTTGACTTCCCGGCCGCCGGCCGCGGTCGAACGGCACGACGCGCGGCCCCCGCGCGGTGGGCCCCGACCCACCGCGCGGGCACCGCCTCAGGCGGTCCGGTAGGCGTCGATGATCGTCTGGGTGAACGTGGCACCCTGGCGGTCGCGTACCTCCGCCCGGAACGACACCGACCCTCCGGCGGCCGGATTGCGCACCGTCACCCTGCCGTCCCGCACCGGCAGCCGCCGCCACGCCGATCCGCCGTCGTACGAGACGGACACCGTGAGCGCCGCGAGGCCCCGGCCCGCCGCCGAGCCCTGGACGGTGACCGGAACCGGCTGCGTGCGGCCCGCGGTGGCCGTGGAGTCCAGGGCGAGTTCCGGGGTGAACCGCACCACGCTCGCCGGCACGGCCGTGGCCCGCCCGGTGTGTCCGGAGGTGAACTCGGCCGCCCACGTCACCGTGGAGCTGGTCGTGGAGACGCCGGAGCCGGCGCGGCCCGCGGTGGTGACGAGGCGGTAGCGGGCCTTGCCCGCCGGGAGCCGGAACGTGGCGGAGTCGAGGACGCCGGCGGACGTCGCGTACTCCTTGCCGTTCCGGTAGAGCGTGGTGGAGGCGGAGCCCGCGTCCACCAGGCTGCTCCCGGTGTGGCCGGCGCCGTCGGCGAAGGGCGTGATCGCGCCGGTCAGGGTGTCACCGTCGCGCGTCAGCCCCGGCTGCTCGCCCAGCGCCGGGCCGAAGACGCCGGTGTTGAACGTCTCGGCGTACTCCCGCCCGGCGCGGTACACCGAGACCGGTCCCCGGTACTCGGCCTTGACCTGGCCGTTGGTGCCGTTCACCTGCTGGAAGCTGCGCTGCCAGTGGTAGCCGCCCTGGAGGTAGACGGTGCGGGTGCCCGGCAGGTCGGAGTAGAAGCCCACGGCCGCCGCGCCGGGGACGTCCGGGGTGATCGTCCAGTCGACGCCCGCGTCACCCGCGACCGAGCCGCCGAGGCGTGCCGTCAGCTTCGCCAGGTCCGCCCACGTCTCGTGCCGGGTGAAGCCCGTGTAGAAGCCGCCCTTGTGGGTGTCGGCGAGGTGGAACTCCGTGTCGCCGCCGGCCCAGCGCGACAGCAGGTACGACGTCACGTCGCCGGCCGGAGGCGGGGTGCCGGTCTGCGCGGTGCGGGTGCCGGCCGGCGCGTCCGGGAGCAGGCCGAGACCGCTGGTGTGCAGGGTCCCGTTCTCCTTCACCGCCGTGTAGAGGATCGTCGAGTAGTGACCGGCGTCCGGGGCGGGGACCGAGATGTCGAGTGGTCGGGCCTGCCGGGCGTCCAGCGTGATGGTCATGTCCTTGTCGATGGTGAGCTTCGGCGTGGAGAGCAGGTCGTAGCCCTCGGTCCCCCCGTCGCCGCCCACGAAGAACTTGCCGACCATGGTGTAGTCGCCCCTGGGCACCCTGATCCGGGCGGTGCCGTCCTCACCCGTGACGATGGCGTAGGTGTCGCTGTCCAGCCCCTCGACCCAGCCGAACCAGAAGTTGGACTCGGGCCGCTCGCCGTTCCGGTCGGTGGCGTCGAAGGTGATGTCGTAGACCTCGCCCTCGCGTTCCAGACCGCCCAGGCTCCGGACGGTCTGGCCGCCGCCGGACGCGGTGACGGTGACCGCGTACTCGCCCGTGGTGTCGCCGCCGACCCGGGTGTCGGCGGTCACGTCGACGGTGGCCGTGCCCTGCGCGGGCACGGTGACCTGCTGGGCGCTCAGCGTGAAGAAGCCCTCCGGGGCGCTGCCGCCGGGCCCGGTGGTGGCGGCCGAGAGGTCGAGCGCCACCGGCTGGTCGCCGGTGTTGCGGTAGGTGATCGTCTTGGTGAGCGGTTCGTCGTCCTCGTGGGGCCAGCGCACCCGGCCGAAGTTGAGGGAGCCCGGCTCGGAGACGACGGTCTGCCGGACCGCCCGTGCCACGTCGACGCGCCCGCTGCCCTGCTCGTACGCGGTGTAGTCGCCCGGCTCGGCCGAGCCCATCAGGGCCGCCTTCAACTGCGCGCCGTTCCAGTTTGGGTGCTGCTGGGCGAGCAGCGCAGCCGCGCCCGTGACGTGGGGCGTGGCCATCGACGTGCCGGACAGCGTGACGTAGCCGGGGGCCGGGTGCGGCTGGTCGGGCTCCGTTCCCTCCGCGGACGCGGCGGTGATGTCCACGCCGGGCGCCGTCAGGTCGGGCTTGACGCCGCCGTCCTCCAGGCGCGGGCCCCGGGAGGAGAACGGGGCCAGGACGTCCTGCTTGTCGACGGCGCCCACGGTCAGCGCGCTCTGCGCGGTGCCGGGTGTGCCGACGGTGGTCGGGCCGGGGCCCCAGTTGCCGGCGGCGATCACGAACAGCGCCTGGTCGGACAGCCGGTTGACGGCGTCCTCGACGGGGTCGGGGCCGAGGGTGTCGGACGAGCCGAGCGACATGTTCACGACGTCGGCGCCCTGCTCGACCGCCCACTCCATGCCCTCGATGATCTCCGACTCCAGGCCGGAGCCGCCGTCGTCGAGCACCTTGCCGTTGATCAGCTCGGCGCCGGGCGCCACGCCCCGGTACCTGCCGGCGGATTCGGCACCGGTACCGGCGGCGGTCGAGGCGACGTGCGTGCCGTGGCCGTTGTGGTCCTTGGCGTCCGCCTCCGGCGTGAAGTTCTTCTCGGCGACGACCTTGGGGCCGACGTCCTGGTGGCCGGTGTCGATGCCCGTGTCCAGGACGGCGATCCGCACGCCTTTGCCGTCGTACCCCGCCTGCCATGCCTCCGGGGCGCCGATCTGCGGAACGCTCTCGTCCAGCGAGGCCGTCATCACCCGGTCGAGGCTGATGGACGCCACCCCGCTCGCCGCCGTGAGGCCCCGCGGCGCGGTGCGGGTGAGCGAGGCCCAGGCAGCCGGGGCCTGTGCCGGTGCCACGGTCATGGCCTCGCCGTTCACGGATGCGAGCCGGTGGACGGTCGCGTCCGTCCCCGCGAACAGCCGCTTCTGCGGGGCCGGGCGGTCCTTCGCGTAGGTGACGATGAGCGGCACCGAGCCGTCCGCCAGGTCCCGGTACGCGGGCCGGCTCAGCTCGGTGACGTCGAACAGCCCCATGTCCAGGGTGTGCGCGGCGAGCATCGCGTCGGCGTCGGCGGGGATCACGTAGGTGTGCCCCTTGATCTCGGTGATATCCACGGGCACGGAGGACCGGCCCTCGGCGGGCAGCACTCCCGCGACCCTGCCGCCGGCGTTCAGCACCACCCGGTCGCCGGTGATCAGCGTGACCTCGCGGCCCGGCCCGGCGCCGCCGGGCGCCGCCGCGGCACCGCCCGGCCGGCTCTGTGCCGGCGGCGGCGCCGCGCTCGCGGTGCCCAGGCCGGCGGTCATGCCTGCGACCAGGGCCGCCGCCGCGACGGCGGCGACGGCGGTCCGGGAGGTGAAGCGGGTTCTTCGCACGGTGGAATCCCCTCTGCTCTTCGGATGCCGCCAGGCCCGCGGCCCGCGGCGCGGAACACGCTGGAGGAGCGGGGGCACCCCGTCAAGACGGCCGGGGACATGAGGTCTGGACCACGGAATCGGTGCAACTGCCCTGTATCCGGGCGGATTTGAGGGAGCTGGGAGGTGATGGTTCCGGCCATCTGAGGGCGTCTCGGTCTCCCTGTGGGCGTCCCGGTCTCCCTGGGCCTCTCGGTCTCCCTGGGTGTCTCGGCCTCCCTGGGGGTGTCCCAGTCTCCTGGGGCTCAGCCTCCCCATCCCCGCGCCCCTGCCGGGGGCCCGGCTACGCGGAACCGTGTCTCTGTCCCGGCACCCCGGTCCCGTCCCGGATGGCGCGGGGAGACGCGCCCAGTTCGCGCCGGCAGATCTTGTTGAACGCCTGGAGATCGGCGATGCCGACGGAGGCCGCCACCGTCGCGATGGGCAGCGTGGTCTCGCGCAGCAGGTGGGCCGCGCGCTCCATGCGGCGGCGCCTGATGTACGCCACGACGGTGTCGCCCGTCTCGGCGCGGAACAGCCGGATGAGGTGGTTGTGCGACACCCCCGCCACCTCGGCCACCCCAGGGACGGGGAGGGGTTCGGCCAGGTGCGAGTCGATGTGCGCCATCGCCACCGCCACCGCGTGACGTGCGCTCACGTCCGCGGGCCGTGGCAGGTGCGCCACCCGCCACAGCGCGGACCAGACCTCCGCGACGGTCCAGGCCGGGGTGCGCGGCCGTACCGCGATCGCCGTGAGGAGCCGGTCCGCGAGCTCCGCGGCCTGGGCGCCGGCGTCCTGCACGGCGGGCACGGTGATCGGCTCGCCCCCGTCGGAGAGCGCCAGGTGGACATAGAGGTGCTCGGACCGTCCGCGGTAGTGGTACTGCACCCGCGTGCCGGGCGGCACCAGGCTGACGGTGCCCGGCCGGATGGTGTGCGCGGTGTCCGCCACCGTCAGCCGGGCGGTGTAGCGGTACAGGTGGAACTGCCACAGATCCGGCAGCAGGAACGTGTCGTGGTCGCTCGCCGTGCCGTGCACGCCCACCCCGATGCCCTCCACCCGAGGCGGCAGGCCGAGCCTCAAGCTGAAGCACTGCATGGTGAGAAATTACCAGTAGCTGGGTGAGTGGAACCCACGCTGCACCGCTTTGAAGTCGCCTACTGTGGGCGCGCGCAACAACGAGGAGGGAAAGATGACCACCCATCCCGGTCCCGGACAACTGCTGGACTCGGTCCGGATGGCGACGTTCGCGGCGTCCGGCTTCCTGCGCCTTGACGCCGTCGTGCCCCAGGAGCTGAACGATCAGGCGGTGGACGCGCTCACCGACGGCATCCCGGCGGTCCCGTACGGCACCCCGGTCTCCGAGGCGTTCCCAGCCGGATCGTTCGCCCGGAAGCTGGTGGAGGTGCCGGCCGTCGCGGGCGCGCTGCGGAGCCTGGTCGGCCCCGAACCGAACGTCGACCACCACGCCGTGCACGTCCGCGAGCCCGGCGAGGGGAAGGCGCAGCCGCTGCACGGCGACGCGATCATCGACGTGCGGCCCGACGCCTTCGACGTCCAGCTCATGTACTACCCGCGTGCGGTCACCCTGGAGGCCGGCGGCACGCTGATCGTGCCGGGCAGCCACCTGCGGCGCACCAACGAGAGCGACACCGGCCGGTACCAGAACCTGCTCGGGCAGGTACGCCTGGTGTGCGAGGCCGGCACGGTCGTCCTGCTGCACCACGGCGTGTGGCACGGCGGCCGGCGCAACGACGGCACCGAGCGCCGCTACATGTTCAAGATCCGCTTCAATCCGGTCGTGCGGCAGACCCTGCTGTGGGACACCGGCGACCTGGACGACCCGGCGGTGGCCGACGCGCTGCGCGTCCAGTACCCGTGGTACGAGCAGGCCACCGGCCGCCTGGAGTTGCACAACCGGATCCGGATGTGGCGCGCGCTCACCGGCGACCCCGGCTTCGACCTCGACCACTGGGCCACGCGGGTCAGCAACCGGCCCGGCGTCCCCGCCGCCGTATGACCACCGAATCGGCCCGCACGGGAGATGCGCCCATGACCCTCGCAGAATCCGCCGCCACCGTCCGGCAGCAGGTGCTCGTGCTGTACCTGTCGACGTCCGCGCTCGACAGCCGCACCGTCGGCTGGGCGCGTTACGACGGCACCGGCGCCACCGAGCCCGGCACCGGCGACAGCGACGAGCCGCCCTACCCCGACGGGGTCGCGGCGCTGCGCGACGGCTGGCGCCTCATCCAGGCGTCCCCGCTCATCCCGCCCTACCCGGGACACGAGTACGACGTCTCGTTCCTCAAGCACGAGTTCCTGTTCGAGAAGCTGGTCCCGGGCCCACCCCTCGGCTGACGACGCCGTGCGCGAGGCGGCCACCGGGCCCCCGGGGCGCCCCGCACGAGCGGCCCCGGACCCGCGGCCCGACCCGGTGAGCGGGGCGCGATGCCCCCTGCGAGTCCACGCGGGGCAGCCGGCGAATCAGCTGCCCCGCCGCGCCCCTCACCGCCGTACGCCGTCCATCCCCAGCCAACTCCCAGGACGCCGCGGCGGCCGTCGCGTTCCTCCCCATGTCGCTGATCGCCGCCCTCGCGTATGTTCAGTTCCCTCTCCAGCGAAGGTGGGTCCACACCGGTCAGCGTCGGACTGGCCTCGCTCCAGGGCCAGTTCCTGACCGACTACCCCGTGCTCATGGCCGGCTCGCTCATCGCCGGCCTGCCCATGCTCGTCCTCTACCTCCTGCCCCAACGCCACTTCGTCCAGGGCATCGCGCTCAGCGGCCCGAAGGGCTGACCCCGACCGACCACCAGGGCGCCGGCCCCGAGCCGGCCCCGCCCCACCGGAAGGCAGTCACCGTCCCATGCCGGAACTCGCCATAGGGCTGATCGGAGCCGGCGGCATCGCCCGGGCCCACCTGCCCGCCTGGCTCGACCTGGGAGCCGACGTCACCGTGTACGCCCCCGACGACAGCGCGGAGCACCTCGCCGCGGAGTACGCCGCGCACGGCGTACGGGTGGCGCGCACGCTCGGCGAGCTCCTGGAGCGCAGCGAGGCCGCCGACGTCTGCACCCCCACGCACACCCACCGGGAGGTCGCCCTCGCCGCCATCCGCGCGGGCGTCCACGTCGCCTGCGAGAAACCCCTCGCGCTGACCCCGGGGGACGTCGAGGAGATGATCGCCGAGGCGGAGCGCGCCGGGGTGCTCCTCTTCCCCGCCCACGTGGTGCGGTACTTCCCCGAGTACGCCGCCATGGCCGAGGCGGTGGCCCGCGGAGACATAGGCCGGCCCGCGGTGCTGCGCTTCACGCGCACGGGCACCTACCCGGTGTGGACGCCGTGGTTCGCCGACCCCGAGCTGTCCGGCGGGCTGCTCGTCGACCAGATGATCCACGACTTCGACTTCGCGAGGCTGCTGGCCGGCGAGGTGACCGCCGTCCACGCCCAGTCCCGCGGCCACCTGCGCGCACCGGCGGCCGAGGGCTGCGTGGCCGCCGGCACCGCCGTCCTCACCCATGCCTCCGGGGCGATCAGCCACGTCCACGGGGTGTGGGGGCTGCCGGACACGCAGTTCCGCACGACGTTCCGGATCGCGGGCCCGGGCGGCGTCCTCCACCACGACTCGGCGCGGACCACGGCGTTCCGGGTGGTCTCGCAGGGATTCAGGGCCCCGGGGCAGGGCATTCCCGCCACCGGCCTGACCGAGAGCCCGTTCCTGACCGAGCTGCGGGAGTTCGCGGTCGCGGTCCGCGGCGGCCCCGCCCCGCGGGTGACCGCCCAGGACGGCCTGGCCGCCGTCCGCATCGCGGCGGCCGCGGCCGAGTCCGCCCGCACGGGCAGCGCGGTCCGCCTGGCACCGGACGGCGACGAGCACTCCGCGGAGGCATCCTGATGGCGCCCGGCCGGATGAGGAGCGAGCCCGATCCGGCGGAGCCGGATGCGGGGAAGAGCACGTCGGCGGGGGAGGGTTCGATGGCGGACGCACGGACGAGGGGCACCGGGACGGCGACCCAGGCTCCGACGAAGGTGGGCGTGCTGTCGTTCGCCCACGTGCACGCGGCCGGATACGCGGAGCTGCTGCGCGACATGCCGGGCGTCGAGGCCATGGCCAGTGACCCCGACGGGGAGCACGGGGCGTCGGGGGAGGTGCGGGGCCGGGCGCTCGCCGGGGAGCTGGGCGTCGCCTACGCGGACACGTACGACGAACTCTTCGACTGGGGCCCCGACGCGGTGGTCGTCGCCTCCGAGAACGCCCGCCACCGCCCGCTGGTGGAGAGGGCGGCGGCGCGCGGCGTGGACGTGCTCTGCGAGAAGCCGCTCGCCACCACGGCGGCGGACGGCGAGGCGATGGTGAAGGCGTGCCGCGAAGCCGGGGTCCGCCTCCACGTGGCCTACCCCGTGAGGTTCAGCCCCGCGTACGCGGCCCTGCGCTCGGCGGTGCGCGACGGCAGCACCGGGGCGGTACTCACCGTGGCCGGCGCCAACAACGGCCGGCTGCCGGCCGGCGACCGCGCCTGGTTCGTCGACCCGGAGCTGTCCGGCGGCGGCGCGCTCATGGACCACACGGTGCACATAGCCGACCTGCTGGACGACCTCTTCGAGGGCGCCCGCGCGCTCGACGTGTACGCGCAGACGAACAACCTCATGTACCCCGGCGACGTCGACCTGGACACCGCGGGACTGGTGACCATCCGGTACGACAACGGCGCGGTCGCCACCATCGACTGCAGCTGGAGCCAGCCGGCCCACCACCCCGCCTGGGGCGGCCTGGAACTTCAACTCGTCGGGGAGCGCGCCACGGTGGAGATGGACGCCTTCGGCCAGCTCGTGTCCGGCTTCGACGAGCGCCGGCGCACGGGCGTGCTGCTGCCGTGGGGCACGAACCTGGACGAGGCGATGATGCGCGCCTTCCTGTTCGGCGCCCCGGACGAGGGCGCGGTCCAGGTGGCGGACGGAGAGGCGGGGCTCCGGTCGCTGCGGATCGCGCTGGCGGGGTACGAGTCGGCTCGGGCCGGTGAGGTGGTCCGGGTGGGGTGAGGGGCCCGGGTACGGGCGGGTGTCAGGAGCAGCCGGGACGGTGCGAGAGCACACCCACTCGGTCCACCAGCCAGAACACGACACCCGTGCCCGCCCCGTACGCGAGGTGGGCGCTGAGGTCCTTGGCGAGGGTCTTCGCGTCGTACCGCCAGATCGGCTCGTAGAACCCGCCCAGGGCCAGGAAGAGATAGCCGCTGCCCCACACCCCGGCGCCGAAGGGCAGCCCGTACACGGGACGGGGATCCCGGAGCGATCCCGCCACGACACCGTAGAGCGCCCCCATCGCGGCTCCGTAGGACCAGTGGGCCGCGTTGCTCGTGAGCCAGGCCCACCGGTCCGGAATCGGGCGCTGCGTGAAGCCCTCCACCACCCGCTTCGCGACCTGGCCCGGGTCGGGAGCGTCCTTCCAGCCCTCGACCGGAGGGAATTCCCACTCGAGCGGACTGTCCGCGGTGCCCGCGCGCCGGTCCCTCAGATACCGGACGGTGTCCATGGCGGCGGTCCCCACGGCGCCCGCCAGGGCCCCTGCGCCGACCGCCGCGAGGGGTGTCATCCGCGCTCTTCGAGTCCGCATTCCGATGGCGTTCATGTCAGGAAGCCCCATGAATGTGCTCGTCTGAATGTGCTCGTCGGGATCATCTGGTCCGGATCTGCTCGTCCGGATGTTCTCGTCCGGATCCACTCGTTCGTGACAAGAGTGTCCTGGCGTCCCCGCGGGTCGGCAACTCGGGATCGAGGGGCGCCGGCCGTGCCACGGCGAGCCCGGTTCGGTGGGCAGGGGGTGTGCGAGCTCGTGACCACGGCTCTCGGGGCCGTCATGACAGGAACGAGTCCACCAGGTCCTTCGCCCAGGCGGGGTCGGGTGGATCGTTGGCGAAGACGGCCCGGTACAGCAGCGGTCCGAGCAGGGTGTCCGCGGCTCGGCCCACCTCCGGGACCGTCCAGCCGCGGGCCCGCTCGCGGTCGAGGATGGCGCCGAGCTGGGAGTGCCGGTCGGCAAGGCTGGACCTGGCCCGGATGCGGCTCGTCAGCGCGAGGTGGGGTGCGTCGTCGATCGCGGAGATCGCCCACTCCTGCGGGTTCGGCAGCCATGCCTCCTTCGCCACCGCGTTCCGGAAGGAGTTCGGCATGACACCCCGCGACGCCAGGCAGGGCGCGCACCGGCCTGCCGCCCGGTGAACGGACGAGGGCCGAGCCGGGCAGGGCGCGAGGGGCCGCGTCAGGGAGCCGGGACCTCGAAGAGCCCGTACTCGGCCACCTGCTCGAATCCCATGCGCAGGTACACCGGAGTGCCGGACGCGCTGGCCTGGAGCGTGCCGACGCTCAGTCCGCGCGCCCTGCCCGCTTCGAGGGCCGCCGCCGTGAGCGCCGTCCCGATCCCCTGACGCCGCTGGTCCGCGGAAGTGGTCACGACGTAGACGCCGGCCACGCCGTGCGCGTCGAACATGAGGGAGGTGCCCACGACCCGTCCGTCGCGGCGTCCGGCGAGGCGGACGATACTCGCCGAGTCCGGACGCCGCGTCTCGGCGCGAACCACGTCGTCCAGAAGCTCCGGTGCGACGCCGAACGAGAGCATGTACGCCTGCACCCACTCCCTCAGTGCGTCGCTGCCCTCGACCGCCTCGATCTTCAGGTCCGCCGGCCCTTCGGCACAGGCCACCTCGTCGATCCGGACGGCCATGACCGGCATGGCGCCACGCCCGACGGCCCCGTGACCGGCGAGCCGCGCCGCCGTGTCCGGCGCGCTGTCCGGCCCCACCCACCACAGCCACGGGACACCGGCCATCCGGCCGGCGGCCCGGCCGATCGCCTGCTCCGGCCGGTCACCGGCGCGCAGCCGCAGAACCCCGTTGAGCTGGGCGTCGGCGAGGCCGCTGCGGTAGTAGGTCACCTCGCCGTCGGCGCGCTCGGACGCTCCCCAGCCGAGCCAGTAGTCCCGGCAGTTGGCCAGCTGCGGTTCGACGTCCCAGACGTTGTCCACGTTCACGTCCCGGTGCTCTCGGTCCTTGCGGTGTGCAGGGGATGTCAACAGACATGACGTGGGCCGGGGCCCGAAGTTCGACGCGAGCTGCGTGCTCTGTGTCACATGCCTGGACCGCCGGTGGTTCCCAGCCTCGAACCGGCACGTCGCCGCCCGGTCCTCGCCTGATACGGCCGGCGCCGGCGGAACGGGACAGGACGCGGAGTGCGCCCCGGCACCAGGATCACGTGCCGCGGCGAAAGACGCCACGCACACCATTCCCAAGAGTGGGCAGCGCACGGAAACCACCGACGAAAGGCGAGGCAACCATGGTGGGAACGGACCTGGAGGGAAAGGTCGCGCTGGTCACCGGCGGCAGCCGCGGGATCGGGGCGGCCTCGGCCCGGCGGCTTGCCGCCGCGGGTGCCCATGTGGCCCTCACCTACGAGAAGTCGGCCGAGAAGGCGGCGGCGGTGGTCCGGGAGCTGGAGCAGGCGGGAGTGAAAGCGGCGGCCTTCCAGGCGGACCAGGGTGCGCGCGAGGAGGTGGTCCGGATGGTGGGACAGGTCGCCGAGCGCTTCGGCCGGATCGACGTCCTCGTGGACAACGCGGCCGTCTTCCTCGGAGGCGGCCCATGGGGTCGCTGTCCCCCAAGGACTCGGAGCGGCTCTGGGCTGCCAACCTCCACGGTGTCGTGACCACCACCGCACAGGCCGTCCGGCACATGCCGGGCGGCGGCCGGATCATCAGCATCGGTACGATCACGGGGCAGCCCGCGTTCGCGGGGGGCGGCTACGGGGCGACCAAGGCCGCGGTCAGCAGGTACGGCCGATCCTGGGCCCACGAGCTCGCTCCGCGAGGGATCACGGTCAATACCGTGGTGTCGGCCTTCGCGGTGACCGACATGGGTATACCGCAGGACACCGATCTCGGCAGGACCCTGCTGTCCCTCGCGCCCTCCCACCGTTGCGCGGACCCGGAGGAAGTCGCGGCGGCCGTGGGGTTTCTCGCCAGTCCAGAGGCGTCCTACCCGACGGGCGGCGACATCAACATCGACGGAGGCTGGAACGCCTGACGGGTCCGGGCAGGACTGAGATGCCCGGTCCGGTGGGCGTGCCGGCGGGAGGCCGGCCGTGGAACCCGGCGGCGGGAGGGCCGGCCGTGGGACCCTTGAGTTGAAGCGGCCATCCGTGGGGCCCTGCGTGCCGGGGGCGCGGGGCCGGATGTCGGAAAGGGACCCTATGAGGTGGGAGGCAGCCGAGGCCGCGCGCATCGAGGACGCGGCGCTCACGCGCGCCGCCCAGAGCGGTGAGGTCGCCGCCCTGGGGCTGCTACTGGAGCGGCACCGTGCGGGCATGCGCGCCGTGGCGCTGAGCATTCTGGGGCCGGGTCCCGACGCCGACGACGTGATGCAGGAGGCGGCGCTGACCGCACTGCGCAGGATCGGCGACGTCCGCGACCCCGGGGCCGTGGGCGCCTGGCTGCGGATGATCGTGCGCAATGCCGGCCGTTCCCTGCTGCGGGACACCGTCGCCTCCCGGCCGCTGGACGACCTGGACCTGCCTGCCGCGGACGCGGGCCCCGAGCAGTGGCTCGAACGGAACGCGCTGCGGGACTGGATCTGGGAGGCTCTGGAGGAACTGACCCCCGCGCTGCGCATGCCCCTGGTGCTGCGCCACTTCACCACCCGTGTGACCTCCTACGAGCACATAGCCAAGGTCTGCGGGGTCCCCGTCGGCACGGTCCGCAGCCGCCTCAGCCAGGGACGGGCCAAGCTCGCGGCCGTCCTCGCCGCCACGGCCGACGCTTCGCACACCGACGCCGGGCGGCGCGTGCGAGCCAGTCGGAGAGAGGCCCGGGAGACCCTTGCCTCCGCCGAGGCCGGGCACTTCGGGAAGCTGCTCACCGAACGCTGGTCTCCCGACGCCGCTCTCTTCAGGGGGCGCGATCGGGTGGGCGGCCGGGACGTCCTCGTGCGCGGTATGGAGGGCGACATCGAAGCCGGCGTGCGGCAGCGCCTCGTGCACGCCGTCGCGGGAAAGTCGCTGGTCGTGTGGGAGATGGACATCATCAACCCGGCCGAGGCCCCCGACCACTGCCCACCTTCCGTGGCCTGGCTGATGACCCTGGACGACGCCGGCCGGGTGCACCGGCTGCGCCTGTTCCACCCCCGGCCGGTACAGGCCCTCGACCTGCTCCCCGTAATGTGATGGGCGTCACATGGCGGGGATCGAACTCTGCTCCCCGCCCCACGTCCTGTCGGTGTCATCGACACCTTCCGGATACGGAGCACCCGTGAGCATCCCCCTGACCGACCCGCTGACGGCCGGTACGCACGATGTCGAGATCGACGGAGTGACGCAGCGCTACCACGTCCACGGCACGGGACCGGTGTGCATCGCACATGCGGGTGGCCCCGGCATCTTCTGGGAGTACCTGCGCATGCCCGCGCTGGAGCGGCACCTCACCGTCGTCTACCCGGAGCCGATCGGCACGGGTGGCTCCGGCCGCCTGCCCTCCCACCCCCACGGGTACACCCGGCCCCGCTACAGCCACTTCCTCAACGCCCTGATCGAGCACCTGGGCGTCCCCGAGGTGCATCTGCTGGGCCACTCCCACGGGGGTTTCGTGGTGCAGTACCACGCGTTGCACCACCCCGAGAAGATCGCCGGGGTGATCCTCTACGAGAGCGCGCCACTCACCGGCCCCGAACACGGAGCCCAGGCCGTCCGCCTGGTGCAGCAGTTCGCCGAGCGCCACGCCGGCCACCCCGGACTCCCCGGAGTCCTCGCGGCGTTCCAGGCCATGCCCGGCATCTCCGACGACGCGCAGACGACGGCCGTCGCCAAGGGGATACTGCCCGCGTACTTCGCCGACTACTGGGGCCGCGAGGAGGAGCTCGCGCCGTTCCACGCCGCCGTGAGCGCCACCTACATATCGGGGCTGGACGAGGACCGCGCCCCGCACATCATCGACGACCGCGAGTCCCTGGGCTCGCTGACCGTGCCGGCGCTGGTCGTCGTGGGCCGCCACGACGTCATCTGCGGCGTCAGGTGGGCCCGGGAACTGGATCGCCTGATTCCCGGATCGGAACTGCTGATCCTGGAGAACAGCGGGCACTTCGGCCACATCGAGGAACCGGAGGAGTTCGCCGGCGCGGTGACGCGGTTCGTCACCGGCACGGCAGCGGAAACAGCCCGGCGCTAGACGGTGCGCTGCCCGTGCGCCGAGTCGGCCCCGGGCTCGGCACACGGCGGGCGGGTGGCGCCGGATCCTTCGCGAGGGCCTCGGAAGGCCGCGACGCCACGGATGCCGACCCCTCGCCCGTCCGCCCACCCGAACCTCTACTTGGGGGTCCGCCACAGGTGTACCGTGCGGCGCTCGTGGTCGTTGCCCGCGATGAAACGGCCGTCCTGGCTGAAGACCACCTCGTCAGCCACGTCGTTCGAATCCTTCGCACCGCTCATCAGGATGGCGCGTGGCTTGCGGCTGGCCACGTCCCACAGCCACACCCCGGGGGCGACGCTCGCGGCGAGCGTCCTGCCGTCCGGGCTGAACGCCACGTCCTGGATCGGCTCGCCGTACCTGCCGCTGATGGTGGCCTTGAGGCGGTGGTCGGCCACGTCCCACAGCCGCACCCTGCCATCCCGGTGGCTGGTGGCGAGCGTCCCGCCGTCCGGGCTGAACGACATGCCGGTGACCGTGGAGCCGGCGTGGATAGCGGTGTAGGGCGGGTGCGAGTCCTTCACGTGGGTGATGTCCCACAGGACCACGATGTCGTCCCTCTTGCTGGTGTAGTAGACGCTGTCGGGGTCGTCGCCCGCGGCGGCGAGCAGCTTGCCGTCCGGGCTGAGGGCCAGCCCCGTGACCCCGTGTCCCTGGGTGATGTAAGCCCGTTGCCCCTCCTCGCCCTTGGGGCTGTGGACATCCCACAGGTACGCCTCGCCTGCGGGGTCGCCACTGATGATCGTCTTGCCGTCCGGGCTGAACAGCACGCCGTTCACGTCACCGATGCCTCCGAAGTAGCGGATCATCCGCTGCCGGTCCACGTCCCACAGGCCCACCTTGCCGGTCTCGTCGCCGGCGGCGAGCAGTTTCCCGTCCGGGCTGAACGCCACTTGGCGCACCCCGAACTCGTTGCCGACCTCGTCCCGCTGGTTGAGCGAGGCGGTGGGCCTGTGCCCGGCGACGTTCCACAGCCGCAGATCGAACTTGCTGTCGCCTTCCGGGGAGAGGTTGTCGCTTCCGGTGGCGAGGAGCTTGCCGTCCGGGCTGAACGCCGTGCCCTGGGCCTTGTGGAACCTGTCGGCGGTGGTGAGGGAGGCCTCGGGTGCGAACGAGGGATACGGGAGGGCGGGAGTGTCCGGCTTGGACGGGGGGAGGGAGAGGACGATCAGGGTGATGACGAGGGCGATCACGGCGACCCCGGCCACGCCGATCAGCACGGGCTGCCCCCGGGTGGGGCCGGAGGGGGAGTCAGGGCCCGGGGGGTGCGGCAGGGTTCCGGCGCCCTGTGGAGCCGCGGGGTCGCAGGCGGCGGCGGAGGCGGCTCCCGGTGCCGGGTCGTGCGCGGCCGCGGTGCGTGTCGGCGTCCCGGCGTCGGGCGAGCCCGGCGTCGCGGGTGGTTCGGTCCCGGCGGGCGCGGGCACCGATCCCGCCGGCGACGGAGCGGTGAGCGTGCCCGCGCCGGGGGTGCCAGGGGCCGGGGGCCGGCCGGGTGCGGCGGGCCCGGGCTCCGGCGGGGTCATGTCGACGACGGTCGCGGCATGGGTCGTCCCGTTGGCGGAGATCCGGCCACACTGCTCGATGACCTGGGCGGGGGTCGGCCGCCGCTCGGGGTCCTTCTCCAGGCAGCCGGCGGCGACGGTCCGCAGGGGCTCGGGGCAGCCGTCGAGGTCGGGTGCCTGTTCCAGGATGCGGTAGACCACGCTGTGGTCGGTGCCGCCGCCGAAGGCGAGTCGCCCGGTGGCGGCGAACTGCGCGACGACTCCCAGCGCGAACACGTCGCCGGCCTCGGTGACGCTCTGCCCCCTGATGTACTCGGGCGCCATGTAGGCGGGCGTTCCGGTGCGCATCCCCGTGGCGGTCACCGCGGTGACGTCCGCGGCCCGGGCGATCCCGAAGTCGATGACCTTGGGGCCCTCCGCGGTCAGGATGATGTTGGAGGGCTTCAGGTCGCGGTGGATCACGTCGGCCGCGTGGATGGACTGCAACGCCTCGGCCACCCGGGCCACCAGCCCCAGCGCCGCCTCCGCCGGCAACGGCCCGCTCTCGCCCACCGCGTGCTGGAGCGAGGGCCCGGGAACGTAGGCCGTGGCCAGCCAGGGCTCGTCGGCCCGCAGATCCGCGTCGACGACCGGCACGGTGTAGAGGCCCTGGACCCGGCGGGCCGCGGCCACCTCCTGCTCGAAACGCCTGCGGAACGACGCGTCCCCCGCGTACTCGCGGTGCACGACCTTGACCGCCACCGCGCTGCCCGCCGGCGTACGCGCCAGGTAGACGCGGCCCATCCCACCCGCGCCGAGCACGGCCTCCAGCCGGTACGGACCCACCTCGGCGGGATCGGCGGGCCCCAGCCGGCGGTGCGGTGGGGGAGATACGGGCCAGCCCGGCCGCTGCCCCACACCGACGGGCGGAACCGCCGGTCGGCCCTGATCCGGTCCGGACATGCTCCCCGTCACCCCTCGCTGGTCTGCCGACCACATCACTTCCGGTGCCCGGCACCTCCCGGCCGGCGGCCACAACCCATCCCCGGCTCACCACCCCACCCAGGCACTCTCACGTATCAAGACGTGCCGAGCGAGCGACAGCGTAAACGAATCCACCACCCGCGGGCAGGCCCGGCCGTACGGGATAGGTTCGGTGCGAGCAGCACCGACGGCTCGGCGCGGTCGCCGACGCCCGCGCTCCCCTCGCCGTCGCCTCCACGTCGACCACAGCGCCGGCCGCTCCGATCGGCCACCGCACCCGAAGGGCATCCGAGTGAGCACTGTCTTCTCGCGCATCATGGCCGGAGAACTGCCGGGCAGGTTCGTCTGGCAGGACCCCCGGGCGACGGCGTTCCTGTCCATCGCCCCCCTGACACCCGGACACACCCTCGTCGTACCGCGCCAGGAGGTCGACCAGTGGACGCGGGCGGACGGCGACCTGCTCGCCCACTGCGTAGGGGTGGCCCAGTCGATCGGCCGAGGGGTGCAACGGGCCTGGGACGCACCACGGGCCGCCATGCTCGTCGCCGGCTTCGAGGTGCCGCACCTGCACATCCACGTCGCGCCCGTGTGGGGCATGGCCGACATCGACTTCAAGAAGGCCGGTCCCGTGGAGGACGCAGCTCTCGACGAGGCGGCGGACCGGCTGCGCACGTCCCTGCGCGAGCTGGGATTCGGGGACGAGGTACCGGCCGGGGCCTGACACGGCAGCGGACACCTCCCGGTGCCACGACCCGGACCGGGTCCGGGTCGACTCGTCTCACCCGTGCCCCTGCCCGCGTCCGCCGGCCCGAACCGGCGGACGCGGCGGACGCGGGCCCCCTCTCGCGTCCGTCTCTCATCTCGGTATGCGCAGACCACAAGCGCTCTGAGGGCCCGGGACACTTACTTTTTTGTGTGTACTTCCGGTTCTCGCAGCTGCGTCCTACGGTGATCCATATGACGAACAACGCAACTGCCAACATTTCCGGCAAGTCGCTCGAAGAGCGCCTGAAGTACGTCGAGGACCGCATCGAGATCCAGGACGTGGTCGTGCGCTACGGCCTCGGCCAGGACCTCCACCAGGACGGTGACAACGACATCCTTGAGCAGTGGGACGCCGTCTTCGCGCCCGACGCCACCGTCGACTACTCCGTCGCCGGCGACCCCTCTGTGAAGGACCTCGACTACCGTGCCCTGGTCGAGGTCATGAGGGGGTCTGACGGCTCCATGAGCGGGCTGCTGAAGTGGCAGCACTTCGAGGGCTTCTCGGCCGTCGAGATCGACGGCGACACGGCCACCGCCCGCACCCAGCACATGCACACCCACAAGGGCAGCACCGACGGTCAGGGCTGGAACCTCATCGAGACCGGTTTCTTCGTGGACCGGCTCGAACGCCGCCCCGAGGGGTGGCGCATCGCGCACCGCACCCTGGAGATCCTCTGGATGGACACCTTCCCCACCACCTGAACCGGCGCCGCGCCGGTCAACCGGCCTTCCTCGGCGGCGCCCGGTGCTCCGCGGGAGCGCCGGCCGGGCGCCAGGGGAGCACCTGGCCGTGGCGCACGAGCTCGCCGTACTGCCCGGGGTCGACCGGCCGGAACACCAGGTCCAGCAGGGGCACCGCCGCCTCGTCGGGGGTGGCGGCGTCACGCACGTCCCACCACGCCTGCGAGAGGCGGGTGTTCATCATTCCCGGGCACACGGAGGCGATGAGCACACCACGTGCCAGGTCGTCCTGACGGCGCTGCGCGGCCAGGGTACGGACGGCGGCGACCTGGCCGATCTTGGACGGGATGTTGACGAACGCGGGCCATGGGCCTCCGAACGCGCTGCCGTCCTCCACCGCGTCGCGCCAGGCGCCGACCGCCGCGTCCACCTCGTCCAGCGTCGACAGCTCGTCGAACCTGTCGTGCAGGACCGGAGCGAGGTACGACAGCGTGCCGAGCGCGCTCGCGACGACGATCATCCGTCCGCCGTCCCGCAGCCGGGGTCCGAAGGCGCGCAGTACGCGCGTCGTGCCGAAGTTGTTGACCTCGGCGAACGCGCCGACGACGGTGCGCTGGTCGTCCTCCGGCGCGACTCCCATGACGGCGTTGTTGAAGACGATGTCGACCCCGCCGTGCCGCTCGGCGAGCAGGTCCGCGAGGTGCTGGGCGCGCTCGGGCTCCGCCACGTCGAACAGCTCGCCGCGCACGTGTGCCCGGCTGCCGGAGAGCTCGGTGGTGATCTCCTTGAGCCGGGCCTCGTTCCGGCCCGTCGCGTATACGACGTCGCCGGCGTCCAGCCGCTGTGCCAGGCCCTTGACCAGAGCCAGGCCGAGTCCCTGGGTGGCTCCGGTGACCAGTGCGATCCGCGGTGCCTTCGCCATGTCTCCTCCTCGGTGCGTGTCGGCACCCGGCCAGGCCGTGCCGCTCATGTCACCGTAGGATCCGGGCCTCCATGAGGCAAAGGAAAGTTCCGCACACCTGATATGCGTGAACGTCATAGGTCGTCGAGGTGCCCCGGTCCGAGGTGCCCCGGTCCGGGTCCGCTCGCTGCCGGGCCGGGGCCGAGGTCCGCTCGCTGTCGGGGGGCGACGGCTCGGCTGCCGTCCGCTCGGCGTCGGCCTGGCCGCAGCCCACCTGGCGTCGGCCGGGGCTGCCGGCCGCCCGGCGTCAGGCGCCCCGCTGTCCCGAGGGGCCCGTCGGGCAGGTGTTGAGCGCCCAGTCGTGCAGGGCCTCCAGTGCCGGGGTCAGGGCGGCTCCGGCCGGCGTGAGCTCGTACTCGACGTGCGGCGGGACCTTCGGGTAGGCGATCCGCCGCACCACGCCGTCCGCCTCCAGGGCCCGCAACTGCTGGATCAGCATCTTCTGGGTCACCCGCGGGATCGCGCGCTCCAGCTCGGAGAACCGGCGCGGCTGGCGGATCAGGAGGTGGTGGACGATCAGCAGCTTCCAGCGCCCCTCCAGGATGCCCAGAGCGTGCTCGACCCGGTCGATGCTGCAATCCGCCTCCGAGCCGTCGGCGGCACCGTCAGCACTTACTTTTTCACCTGTACTGGCCATAAGGAGATGTTACGCGCCCGGGGTGCGGTAGGGATTCGGCCTGGTCAGCCCCGGGTGTGGCCGGGGAACCCCGCAGCGGGCCCTCGTGAGTGATAGCTCTGCTATCGGTTACGCTGGACGCAATCCTGGACTCCGGCCCACCGCGACCGTCTCCAGTAACTGAGAGAAGGACCATCACTTACAGCCGGTCGCCGTCCATGGCGGCCCCGGCACACCGGCACAGAGGGAACGTCCATGACAGGCACCACCACCGTCTCCGCCGCCGAAGAGGCACCGTCGACCCTCTCGGGGCGCATCGCCGCGTGGGTGTCCGCGCTGCGTTACGAGGACCTTCCGGGCGACGTCGTCGAGCGGACCAGGCTGCTCGTCCTCGACCAGCTCGGCCTGCAACTGCGCGGGGCGACCCTGCCGAACGTGCGGCCCGTGCTGAGCCTCGCCGACGCGCAGCCGGGCAAGGCGGCGGCCACGCTGGCGCACTCCGGTGCGGCCACCACGGTCTCGCAGGCCGTGTGGGTCAACGGCACGCTCGGGCACAGCGCCGAGTACGACGACGCCCACCCGCTCGCCTGGCACACCAACTCCGCCGTCGTCCCCGCCGCGCTCGCGCTCGCCGAGCGCGAGGGCGCCTCCGGACGCGATCTCATCACCGCCGTGGTGGCCGGTATCCAGGTGATGGGTCTGCTCGGCGCCGCCACGCCGAAGATGCTCGGGTTGGGCTGGCACGGCTCCAAGGTGCTCGGCGTCTTCGGCGCCGCGGCCGCCGCCGGCGCCGTTCTCGGCCTGACCCCGGCACAACTGGCCGACGCCTTCGGCATCGCCGGCAGCGACGCGGGCGGCACGATGGAGTACGACAGGAGCGGTGGCGAGGTCAAGCGCCTGCACGCCGGCTCCGCGTCGCGCTCCGGCGTGGAGGCCGCGGAGCTGGCCGGGCTCGGGTTCACCGGCCCGGCGACCCTCTTCGAGGGCCCCCGCGGGCTGCTGCGGCTCTTCGGCGGCGGCGGGGACGCCGCGGCACTGGACGCCGTCTGGGACCGCTGGCTCGTGCGGGACACCATCGTGCGGTTCTACCCGTCGGTGGCCACCAACCACGCCCCGCTGGACGCCATCCGGCACCTGCGCGCGGAGCACGGCATAGCGGCCGGCGACCTCGCGCGGATCCGGGTGGGGCTGGTCGACTTCGCGGTCGGCCACGGTGCCGCCATCACCCGGCCCACCGACGCGATCTCGGCGCAGTTCAGCCTCGCCTTCAGCGTCGGCCTGCAGTTCGTCACCGGCGGCAACGCGCCGGCGGACTACTTCGATGCCGGCCGCAGGGCCGACCCGGAGATCCTTGCCGTCGGCGACCTCGTCGAGCCCTACCCGATGCCGATCCCCGAGGGCGATCCCATCTTCAGCACCAGGGTCGACATCGAGTTGAAGGACGGCACCGCGTACGGCGCCTACCAGGCGGGATTCCGCGGCCACCCCAGCCGCCCGGCCGGCGACGCCGACATCAGGGAGAAGTTCCGGGAGAACGTCGACGGCCTGATCGCCCCCGAGCGCGCCGACGCCCTGGCGGCCGCGGTCGACCGGCTGGAGACCCTGGAGACGGTGGCCCCGCTGACCGGACTGCTCGGCGTGGACGGCCTCCGGGACAATGGAACCGGCCGCCAAGACGCGTAGACCGCGCAGACGACGACGCGTGGACCACGGAGACGAGGAGGACGCCATGCCCCGCCGACCGGCGACGCCGAGGGCCGACGAGGGGCGGCCCGCCGCACGGGAACTGCGCCGGGACGCCGCCGAGAACCGCGCACGGCTGATCGCCGCCGCCGAACGCGTCTTCGCCGAATCGGGTACGGGCGCCGGGCTGGACGACATCGCGCGCGCCGCCGGCGTCGGCCCGGCCACCCTCTACCGCCGGTTCGGCAGCAAGGATGCCCTGGTCCGCGAGGTCCTGGCGGTGTTCTTCGGCCGGCTGATCGAACTCGCCCGCCGCGCCTACGCGGAGCCCGCGGAGACCTGCCTGGACACCTACCTCTACACCGTGGGCTGGGAGCTGGCGGCGAACCGCGGCTTCATGCACGGCATGTGGGGCGATCTCGCGCCGGCGGAACTCGTCCGAGAACTGGAGGACCTCACCGGAGAACTGCTGGCCAAGGCGCAGAGCGGCGGAGACGTCACCGCGGACGTGACGGTCGGGGACGTCGCCGCCACCATCTGGGCCCTGCGCGGCATCGCCCAGACCGCGGGCGAGACCGCACCGGACGGCTGGCGCCGGCACCTCGCCCACGTCCTCGCGGGCTTCCGGGCGCCGATCGAGCACACCGCGGCCGGCCTCACCTCCGAGCAGGTCGCCGCGGCCGTCGCCGGCCAGCGGCGCACCGGGTGACGGGGGGCCCGCGCAGCCCCCGGTCGCCCCTTCGCGGCATGCTGGAGCCGCCCGCCCGGCGGCCTTCACCTGGGTAAACTGCGGGAGACAACGCAGAGCCCGAACGGGAGGGAGCCGGGATGCAGCCGCACAGCACGTCCGCGGCCGGGGTCCCGGGCGACGGCCAGGGCGACGGCGACGAGCGGAGCCTGCCCCGCGCGCGGCAGGCCCTGTCGGACAGCGTGTACGAGAGCATCAAGGCGATGGTCATGGACCACGAGATCGCCCCCGGCGCGCGCGTCGGCATCGAGGCCCTGGCCCGCGCCCTCAAGGTCTCGCCGACCCCCGTCCGGGAGGCGCTGGCCCGGCTGGAGGCCGACGGGCTCGTGGTCAAGCGCCCGCTCTCGGGATACCGGGCCACGGAACTGCTGACCCGTCAGGGCATCGACGAACTCTTCGAGATGCGCCTGCTGCTGGAGCCCAAGGCGGCCGCGCTGGCCGCGCTGAACGCCGTCGAGGCGCAGATGGACGCCATGGAGCGCATCGTCGAGGAGATGCAGGCCCACCCAGGTCCGAACGGCCGGTACGCGTCCTACCGCGACTTCGCCGCTCTCGACCAGCGCTTCCACGACTCGATCGGACAGGCCTCGCACCGGCCGCTCCTCGCGGACGCGGTGGAGCGGCTCCACGCGCACCTGCACCTCTTCCGGCTGAGCAACGTCGAGGGGGCCGGCGGGCCGACCGTCGCGGAGCACGAGCGCATCCTGCGCGCGATCCTGCGCCGCAAGCCCGAGCGTGCGGCGGAGGCGATGGCGGAACACCTCACCCACAGCCTGGAGCGGCAGGTCGAGGACGGCGACGGCTCCTGACGGCCGGTTCCGGCGCCGCAACGGCAGCCGCCCGCCCCAGCCGCCACGCGCCTACTCCATGAGGAACACCTGCTCCGCGGGGGCCCACCACTGGCCGGGCGCCGCCTCCGGTACGGGCGTCTGGCAGGGGTCGGTGACCCTCCACCAGGCCTGCGTGGCCTCGTCCGCTGCCATCAGGGCCAGGTCCGCGTCGAGGTCGTCGCCGTGGTACTCGAAGTAGGCGATCAGCCGGTCGCCGAGCAGGTGGATGGAGTAGTTGGCGATGTGGCAGCGCCGGATCCGGTCGAGCACCGGCTCGGGTACCTCGCGGTGGAGCTCGCGGTAGTGGTCGAGCATGTCCGGACGGGCGCCGATGACCTGCACCACGCGCTTCATTCACGCACCGCCTTCCCGTCGCCGGGGGAGCCTGCCTGGTCGGTTCCGCCGGCTGCATCGGTTCCGTCGGCCTCCTCGATCCCGTTGAGCCCGTCGGCCCGGTCGCCGCGGTCGTGGATCAGCCGGATGACCTTGCCGCTCATGCCAGCGTAGTCATGGTCGTTGGCGAGCTCCCCGCGGACGCGGTGGTCCGCCATCACGACGACCCGGTCCGCGAGGGTGACCATTTCGGCCAGGTCGCTGCTGATCAGCAGGATGGGCAGGCCGCCATGGGCCAGATCCCAGATCAGCTCGTGGAAGGCGTGCTTGGTGCGGACGTCGACGCCCACCGTCGGCTCGTCGACGACGAGCAGCCGCGTGTCCGCGGCGAGCCACTTGGCGAGGCTGACCTTCTGCTGGTTGCCGCCGGAGAGTTCACCCGCGTTCTGTTCGAGCCCGGTGACGCGGACGCCGAGGCGGTCCACGAGGTCCCGCGCGATGCCGCGCTCCTCGCCCGCCGAGACGAACCCCAGCGCCTTCGCCAGCCTCTTCCAGACCGTCACGGTGATGTTGCGGACGATCGGCTGCTCCAGGAAGACGCCTTCCTCCTTGCGGTTCTCGGTGACGTATCCGATGCCGAACTCGTGCAGGGCCTGGCGCGGCGAGGTGATCCGGGCCGGCCGGCCGTCCACCCGTACCTCTCCGCCGGTGATGCGGTCCAGACCGAGCACGGCCTTGACCAGCTCGCTCCGGCCCGCGCCCACCAGCCCGTACAGACCGACGATCTCCCCGGGGCGGACCTCCAGGCTGATGTCGCGGTGCCCGCCGGCAGTGGACACCCCGTCGAGCACGAGCGCGGGCGCGGCGGACCGGTCGACGCTCCGCGGGCGCATCTCGGCGCTCGCGTGTGCGCGGCCCACCATGAGCCCGACGATGTCGTCCTGGGTGTGCTCGGCCAGCGGCGCGGACTCCAGGACCGAGGCGCCGTCGCGCAGCACCGTCACCGTGTCGCAGACCGCGAAGACCTCCTCCAGCTTGTGGCTGACGAAGACCACGCAGGTGCCGCGCGCGGTCAGCCGCCGGATCACCTCGAACAGCCGCTCCGCCTCCCGCGGCGAGAGCGAGGCGGTGGGCTCGTCGAGGAGCAGCACCCGGCTCTCGGTGTGCAGGGCCTTGGCGATCTCCACCAGCTGCTGCTGGGCGACGGACAGTTCACGGACCGGCTGGTCCGGATCGAGGTCGACGCCCAGCTCCGCGAGGCACGCGAGGGCCGGGGCGGTCATGGCCGCGGGATCGATGAGTCCACGGCGCGCCGGAGGGTTCTGCAACGTGATGTTCTCCGCGACCGAGAAGCCGGGGATCACGTTGCGTTCCTGGTGGACGACGCCGATGCCCGTGCGGGCCGCCTCCAGCGGCGAGCGCAGCCGGACCGGCTCGCCGCACCAGGTGAGCGCCCCGCCGTCGGGGGCGTGCACCCCGGTCAGGACCTTGATGAGGGTGGACTTGCCGGCGCCGTTCTCACCGAGGAGCGCGTGCACGGTGCCGGCCGTCAGCCGCAGCCCGACGCCGTCCAGCGCGCGCACACCGGGGAAGACCTTGACCAGGTCGCGGCATTCGAGGAGGACCGTGCTCAACGGGCACCTCCCGCGTCGGCCGCGGCCGGCCGTGCGCCACCCGGCCCCGGTGGGGACGGCCTGCCGCGTGCGCCGCCGGCCCTCTCCACGCGGCTTCGGTGCAGGCGGCCTCCGGCGACCGTACCGAGGACCACCAGGCCGATGAGGAGGTTCACCCAGCTCGGGTCGAGCGAGAACTCCGCCCGGGCGGCGTCGATGAGCCGCGTCACGAAGGCCGCCAGCACGGTCCCGAACACGGCGATGGAGCCGCCGGTCAGCGCGACGCCGCCGATGATGGGCGCGGCGAAGCTCGGCAGCAGCCAGTCGCCGCCGACGCTGCGGTTGACGCCCGGCAGCGACGCGGTGGCCGTCACGGCGGCGACGCCGATCAGCAGCCCGGACAGCGTGTGCGCGGCCACGATCTGCCGGTCGGTGGAGATGCCCGACAACCGCGCGGCCAGCGGGTTGCCGCCCGCGGCGAGGAGCCGCCGCCCCGCGACCGCCCGGTACATGAAGGCCGCCAGCAGGACCGCCACGACGATCGCGGTCACGAACACCAGGGGGATGTCCAGCGGCGCCGCCCTGCCGAGGTCGCGCAACCCGCGGGAGTAGCCGTCGACCGTGCGGGTCCCGACGAGCCGGTACTGCGCTCCGACGAGAACGGTCATCGTCGCGAGGGTCACGATGAATCCGTTGATCCGCGTGGCGACGATGATCACGCCGGTCGCCAGGCCGGTGGCCGTCGCCGCCAGCAGCCCCAGCGGCACGGCGACCGCCGCGGGCACGCCGTGGTCCGCCATCAGGGTCCCCATCAGGCACGCGGTGCAGCCGCCCAGGGCACCGACGGCGAGGTTGAGCTGGCCGACGCAGAGTGCCACCATCTGCGCAAGACCGATGAGGACGGGCGTGGCCAGGTACTGCAGGAAGACGCGTATCGAGGGGCCTTCGAAGAAGGAGCCGGACGACGCCACGCCCAGCGCCAGGGATCCCGCCAGCACGACGCACACCAGCATCGCCGTCGTGGAACGGGAGAACCGGCGCAGCACCGCGCCTGCCCGCGCCAACTCGTCGTGGACCGTGCTCATGTGGAGCGCACCACCTTGCGGTAGGACACCACGGCGCGCACCCGGTCGGCCGACAGGGCCAGCAGCAGGACGCAGCCGAGGTAGATGTTGAGGCTTTCCAGGCCGACGCCGAGCAGGTCGAGGCCCTTGCGGATGACGCCCACCAGACAGGTGCCCAGCAGGGTGCCCAGCACGGACACCACGCCGCCGGTGAGCAGGGTGCCGCCGAGCACCGCGCCGAGGAAGGACGGGAGCATGAAGTCGCCCCCGATGGAGGCGCGGAACGTTCCCGTGCCGGCGGCGGCCATGAACCCGGCGAGCGCGGCGAGCAGGCCCGAGAGCGTGTGCGCGAGGAGCACGCGGCGCCCGGTGGGAACGCCGGACAGCTCCGCGGCGGCCGGGTTGGCGCCGGTGAGCAGCAACTCCCTGCCGATGCGGGTGCAGCCGTAGAGGAACCCGAGGCCGGCCATCGCGAGCACGGTGAACTGCGCGAGCTGCGGTATGGCCGGCGACCCGCAGACGGGGCCCACGCAGATGTCGGCGAGGGAGTACGACCGCAGCTCGTCGATGCCGGGGGGCCGGGAGGTGAAGGCGGCGTCCTCGGTCAGCGTCGAGTACAGCAGGGAGACCACGCCCAGCAGGGTGAAGTCCATCGCGAGCGTGACGACGAAGGAACTCACGCCCGTGCGGGCGATGATCCAGCCGGTCAGCGCGCCGATCGCGGCACCGGCGGCCAGGCACACCACCAGCCCGGCCTGCATCGGCAGGCCGAGCCTGTCGTAGCCGAGACCGGCGAACATCGCCCCGAAGGCGGCCATCCGCCCGACCGCCAGGTTCATGTGCCCCACGGACAGGGCGACCATCTGGGCGAGCGCCACCACGGTCAGCGTGGAGACGTCCCGCAGGAGCGGGAAGAGCACGAGACGCTCGTCGAGGAACGCCGGCCGCAGTACTCCGAACAACGCCGCCAGCGCGATGACCAGCACGAGCAGGCCGAGCCGCTGGTTGACCCAGAACGGCAGCCGGTGCCGGGCTCGGGCGGCAGGCGGCCTCTCGTCCGCGACGGCACCGGCACCTCGCGTGCCGCCCGGCGGGACGAGGGGCGCTTTCACGCCACCCTCCGGTCGTCGAGGGCGTCACGGTCCCAGTCGATGCCGATGCCCGGCACATCCGGCGCCAGGGCCCTGCCGTCGCGGATGGCCATCTCGGTGTGGGTCACGGCCCGCAGCTGCGGGATGTACTCGACGAACATGCCGTTGGGCACCGCGGCGGCGAGGCTCACGTGCAGTTCCATCAGGAAGTGCGGGCACACCATCACGTTGTGGCTCTCGGCGAGGTGGGCGACCTTCAGCCACGGTGTGATGCCGCCGATGCGGGCGGCGTCGACCTGCACGACGGACGCGGCGCCGGCCTCCAGATAGCCCCGGAACTGCATCAGCGAGTACATCGACTCTCCGACGGCGACCGGGATCCGTGTGGCGCCCGCCAGCCGGGCGTGCCCGCTGACGTCGTCCGCGGGCAGGGGCTCCTCCAGCCAGTACGGGTCGTACGGCTCCAGGGCGGCCGCGAGCCGGAGGGCGGAGGACACGGTCTGGGACTGGTTCGCGTCGGTCATGACGTGCAGCGAGTCGCCCACCGCCTCGCGCACGGCCCGCAGCCGTTCCGCGTCCTCGGCGGGGTGCGGCCGGCCCACCTTGATCTTCACGCCGGCCCATCCGGCCTCCCGCGCCTTGACGGCGCCGTCCACCAGCTCCTCGGTGCCCAGATGGAGCCAGCCGCCCTCGGTGTCGTATACCGGAACGTCCTGGCGGTGCCCGCCGGCGAGCCGCCACAGCGGTTCGCCCGCACGCTTGCACCGGACGTCCCACAGCGCGGTGTCCACGGCGGCGAGCGCCAGCGAGGTGATGGCCCCGGTGGTGGTCGCCCGAGTCAGCGCGAACGACCGCTGCCAGAGCGCCTCGACGTTGCGGGAGTCCTGCCCGACGAGGGCCGGCAGCAGATGGTCTTCGAGCAGGGCCAGCACGGAGGTGCCGCCGGTGCCGATCGTGTAGGCGTAGCCGGTTCCCGTGGCGCCGTCCGACGTGTGCAGGTCGACCAGCACGGTCTCCTGCTTGACGAAGGACTGCACGGCGTCGGTGCGGTCCTTCTCCACCGCGATGTCGGCCAGTTGGGCGGTGGCGGTCGTGATGATGCTCATCCAGCGGTGTCCGTTTTCTGTAGTGCCTGGGCGCCGGTCAGCCGCACGACAGGATCTCGTCGGCGAACTGCTTCTTCAGCTGCGCGGTCTTGGCCTGACGTGCCTTGTCGTAGCCGGACACGTTCGCCTTGTCGACGACGAACGAGCCGGAGTCCACCGCCACCCCGGGCGTGCGCACGGTGCACTGCTTCGTCTGGAGCAGGGCGAGCGCCCATGTCCCGATCTCGGCCTGCCCGACGGGGTTCTGCACGACGGTGGCCGTGACGGTGCCCTGCCTGATGCCGCTGAGGATCTTGGCGTCGTCGTCGATGGCGATGACCTTCGCGTGCGATCCGGACGACCTGACCGCGTCGGCGGCGGCGACCGCGGGGTTGTAGGCGGTGGCCACGATGCCCTGGACCTGGTTGCCCTTGGCCGCCATCAGGTCGGACACCGCCTTCTGCGCGGTCCCCAGATCCGTGTCGATGTCGGTGATGGTCTGGAGCAGCTTCACCTTGTCGCCGGACTCCTTCACGGCCCGTTTGACGCCCTTGATCCGCAACTGGGTGTTGGCGTCCACGTTGTTGCCGGTCAGGTGGACGAGGGTGCCGTGGCCGCCCATGGCGTCGATGGCCGTCTTCGTGGCCTTGTACGCGGCGAGTTCGACGTCCGTGGAGAGGCAGAAGTCGGCCTCGTCTCTGCTGCCGGCCGGGCACGAGCCCAGGGACGCCACGGCGAAGCCCGACGACTTGAGGTCCTGGAACGTCGTGTTGATGTCGGTGGGCGAGACGCCGAACACCCCGAAGGCGTTGTAGCCGCGCGCCGCGAGCGTGGAGAGCAGGTTGTTCTGCTTCTGCTGGTCCCACTCGGCCGTCTCGTCGTAGGTGACGGCCCCGAGGCGGTACGTCTTGCGTGCCGTGGCACCGGCCGCCTTCCAGGGCTGGAAGTACGGGTGGGCGCCGCCGGGGACGAGGGCGACCCGGGTCTTGGAACCGTCCACGAGCTGGGCCCCGCCGCCCGACCGCGCGGCGGCCGGAGCCTGACCGCCCGAGGAGGCACCCGAGTTCTTGATCGTGCACCCTGCCGTCCCCGCGGCCAGCACCATCACCGCGACGACCCCGGACAGGACAGATCTGGTCGGGAAGCGCATAAGCCATCCCTGCCTGAATCAGATAGGAAATTGATGCGGCGATCGTGGGTCACGAACGGTGGCGAGTCAAGGCTTGCGGCAGGGGCAGTCGCTGCGAGGTGGTGGTGTGCGCTTCGGGGGGTGGGGGCGCGCGGTGGTCTGCGTCGAGAGAAGTGGCAGGTAAATGACCATCCATTGGCCGCAGGCGCCATGGGGGAGAGGTGCGGCCCGGGTCGGATGGTCGACCCGGGCCGGCTGCGGGGTGAGGCGGGAGGGCGTCGTGTCGCGCCCTCTGGTTAATCCGATGAACCCTCAGAATCGTATAGGAAAATCGATAGGATGGCTGGGCCCACGAACGATGGCGCGCCCTACGAGTCCAGCGACGGCGAGACCGCCTGGGGTGTCGCCGACGTCGTCGAGGCGGGGTGGGTCTCGCGGCGCAGGCGGGGGAGGAAGGGGAGGAGGCTGCTGCCCAGCCCGATCGCGCCGAAGGCCCACCAGATGTGCTGGTACGCGAGCAGCGCGTTCCCGCGTGCGTCCCCGACGACGGCGACGAAGAGGCTGATGCCGAGGACGGCTCCCAGTTGCCGGAAGCTCTGGCTGATGGCCGAACCGATCCCGTACCGGCCCGGAGGCAGGGACTGGACCGCGGCGCCGGACTGCACCGGCAGGGTCAGGCCGATGCCGAGCCCGGTCAGCAGGGTGGCCGGCAGCCAGTGCGTGACCCAGTGCGGGGAGTCGCCGACCCCCGTGGCGAGGAGCGCGGTCCCCGCGGCCCAGGACGCCCCGCCGATGAGGAGCACCTGGCGGAAGCCGATGCGGAACGCAAGCCCGCTCGCCCACCGGGCCACCAGGGCCACCAGGAGGGGACCGGGGGCGTTGGCCAGTGCCGCGCGCAGGACGGAGTAGCCCCAGACGGTCTGGAGGAAGACGATGTTGCCCAGCAGGATGCCGTAGAACGCGACGGCGAAGCTGAGGATGGACGCGTTCACCAGGCGGAACTGCCGTACGCGGAAGAGCGCGAGGTCGAGCACGGGCCGGGCCGCGGTCGCCGAACGCCGCAGCAGGAGGGGCGTCAGCAGTACCGCGGCGGCGAAGCAGACGAGGACACGTGCCGAGTCCCAGCCGCTCCTGGGTCCCTCGATGATGGCGTAGCTCAGTCCTGCCGGGACCGCGGCCACCAGGACCACGGCGAGCGGGTCGGGGACCCCGCCGGCCTGCGGATCGCGGGACTCGCGCAGGATCGGGGCGCCGAAGGCGATGATCGCCAGGCAGACCGGGACGTTGACCAGGAAGATCCAGCGCCTCGGTGGGCGTGTTCGGCGTCACGCTTGCGGGCGGGTGACGGGGGCTGCTGCCGTAGCGGTAGTCCGGTGCGTCGGGGGTGGGGCGGGGCGTCCGCAGCCGCCGCGGGGTGCGCTCCGCGTGTGGCGCGAGGCGGGGACGGGCGGCACCGGCGCTTGAACGACTCAGGGAGCGGATCGCGGGAGAAAGCGCCGCATCGGTGCTCGATGCGCCCGCGGATGAGGCGCAAGATTTTCACGGACGGAGCGCGAGGTACGGAGCCAGCGCCAGCAGCGTTCCGACGAGCGCGAACTTGAGCTTGCGCGCCGGAACCGCGTGGGCGATGCGCCACCCCACGATCACCCCCACCAGCTCCGGCACGCCCACCACCACCGCCAGCGTCCAGTCGACGGAGCCGTGCAGCACGTAGCCGACGGTGCCGACGCTCGCGATCACCACGGACTGGGCCTGCGCGGCGGCCAGCGCCGACAGCACCGGGATACCGCAGACGACCAGCAGGGGCACGCTCAGCATGGGCCCGCCCAGGCCGAAGAGCCCGGCCGCGACGGCCACCCCGGCGCCCACCACGACGGTCCAGGCCAACGGCACGTGCACCGCCTCCTCGACGGTTCCCGCGGCGGCCGTGCGGCGCTCCCGCAGCCACACCAGCCCGGCCGTCACCGTGACCGCGCACGCGAGCAGGATGCCGAACCCCCGCCCTGACACCACGGTGTTGAGCAGCACGCCGACGGGTGTCCCGGCGAGCGCGCTCGCGGAGAGGACCACCGCGGTGCGCCGTGTCACCGGGTCCCTGAGCTGCCCGGATCGGGTGTACGCGGCGGTGCCGAGGGCGCCGGTCGCCACATGGGTGACGATGGCGGTGCCCGCGACACCGGCCGGGGAGAGCGGTGTCATCAGGAACATGCCGATGGTGGGCAGCACTCCGCCGGGGCCGACCGCCGTGATCCCGACGCCTCCCGCGAGGCCGAACAGGGCGAGGGAGGCGAGGGTGAGCGCGTCGGGAGCCGGGGACATGACGGTGCCTTTCGCGGACGGAGCCGGACGTGGTCGGGGAGAGGGAAGCGGTCGGGGAGGGGGCTTCGGTCAGGGGCCGGTCGGCACAGAGGTGCCGTGTACAGAGCCGGGCGGTACAGAGCCGGCCGGTACGGCGTCGCGGTGGACGAGGGCGTGAAAGGCGAACTGGTCGGCGCGCACCCGCAGGGACTCCGCGTCCACGGGGCGCCCGTCGGCCAGGCGCGTGAGCCGGTCGATCGCGAACAGCGCCGCCCCGGTGGGGATGGCCAGGAGCCGGGCGGTGTCCGGTTCGGCGGTGACCGCGTGCACGGTGACCTCGGCGCTGCCGAGCCGGCTTCCGGTGGTCTCCTCGATCAGGGCGAAGACGTCCCGGTGCGCGAGGTCGCGATCGAGGAGGGGCCGCCCGATGTCGGGGGCGAGCCAGGTCGAGTCGACGGAGAGCGGCCGGCCGCCCAGGCTGCGCAGCCGTTCCAGGTAGACCGCCTCGGAGCCGTCGGGGAGGTGGAGCCGTTCGGTGACCGCCTTCGGCGCGTGCCGCACGATCCGGGCCGCACGCACCGCGTTCGTCACCGCGCCGTGGTCGACGAGGGTCTCCGCGAGCCCGGTGAGGCGTTCGAGGCCGTGCCCGTACTTCGCCGTCACGATCCGCGTGCCGATGCCGCGCCTGCGGACGATCAGGCCCTCGTCGCGCAGCAGCCCGAGGGCTTCCCTGACGACGTTGCGGGTGGCGCCGAGCGCATGGCCGAGGTCGCGCTCGTCGGGCAGCATGCCGTCTCCGTAGACGCCGGAGGTGATGCGCTGCCGCAACGTGTCCGCTGCCCGCCGCGCGCGTTCGGCGCGGGACGGCGGCGGACCGGCCGGGCGCGGGAGCTGGTGGTCTCGCATGGGTTGGCTGGTCACCTCGTCTCGGGGCCCGTCGTCTCGGGGCCCGCAGGCTACCCCGGCGTCGACCCGCACCGTGTTACGCCGACGTTACGCCACCCCGCCTGACCTGCGAACACCGCTGAGCTGCGGACGCGCCAGGCATCCTGGGAGCTTCGCCGGGTGAGGTGCTTCGCCTGACGGGGCGCTTCGCCGGGCGGGGGGGTGAAGCGGCGGCACGGCCCGCCGCCGCACGCCCGGTCCGACGCCGGTCACGCGTCCGGGGCGGGTGCCTTGTCGGTGGCCTCCAGACCGGTTCGGGCCTGGTGGGGAACGGCGGGCCGCCCGGACGCCCGCCGCCGGCGGCGGGGCGCCGGTCCGGTGCTGCCCCGGACCACGAGCTCCGTGGGCATGCGCACGTGCCGGGGCGGCCCCGGCGCGTACGAGAGCGCGCTCAGCAGCATGTCGGCGGCCTGCCGGCCCATCTCCTCGAAGGGCTGGCGGACCGTGGTCAGCGGGGGCCGCACGTGCGCCGAGGACACGATGTCGTCGAAACCGACCACCGACACGTCCTCCGGCACCCGGAGCCCGCACTCCTCGACGGCGTCGAGCACCGCGTAGGCCGTCGGATCGTTGTGCGCGAAGATCGCCGTCGGCCGGTCCGGCCGGCACAGCAGCTCGATCGCGTGCCGATGGGCCTCTTCGGGCCGGAAGCCGCCCGGCCTGATCAGGTCGGCGTCGACCGCGATGCCGGCCTGCGTCAGCGCGTCCGCGTAGCCCTTGTTGCGGTCGACGCAGCACGGATAGTCCGGCGGCCCCTCGACGCACGCGATGCGCCGGTGGCCGAGTTCCAGCAGGTGTTCCACGGCGCTGCGCGCGCCCGAGTAGCTGTCCGCCTCGACCGACGGCAGGTCGGCGCGCACGCCGAGCGTGTTGACGAGCACGACGGGCAGGCCCGTGCCGTACAGCTCGACCAGCGGCTCCATCGGCTGGTTGTGGCTGACCACGAGCATGCCGGACACCAGGTTGGCGCCGAGGATGCGGTCCACGACCCCTCTGTAGTCACGGTCGTTGGTGCTCGTGTAGAGGATGATCTCGTGCGCGGTGCGCTCCACCACGGACGCGATGCCGAAGTTGATCGACGCCACCAGGCGCCAGGTCAGACCCGGCACGATCAGGCCGATGAACGGGCTGCCCCCGCCCTTGCCGAGGGCGGTGGCCGCGACGCTGGGAACGTAGTTGTGCTCGCTCATCACCTGGAGCACGCGGGCGCGGGTCGCGGGGTCGACGCGGGGCCGCCCGTTGAGGACGAGCGACACCGTCGACTTCGACACGCCTGCCAGGCGGGCGATGTCACGGATCGTCAACTTGGCCATGGGTTCGGTGGGACCTCGCTGTGGTGACATACCTGGCTTCGGGAGTGGTTCCGCATCATAGGGCAGCGATGGACCGGTTTGACATCGATCACGGCTCTACGCGCGTCCCCGTGGACGACTTGGGCGGCTCGGGCGGTTCGGCACCCACGGCGGATCGGCCTTCGGTCCACGTCCTGCCTGCTCCCTGCACGCCACCTGGCCCGCTCATCGCCGCACGCTACGCGATCCGTTGACGTCGAACCGGTCCAGCGCTACGTTGCCGGGCAACACGCTGGCGTGTCCACACCAACCTCTCCTTGCGGCCCGACGGCTCCCGCCGGGCCGGTGAGTCGGCATTCCGTCGGGGTCCGCTCCGTGGCGGACACCGCGTCAGAAGGGACACATGAGCATGGATATGAGGAAGATCGCCGGCGGTGCGTGCGCCCTGAGCCTGGTGCTGGTGTCGTTGGCCGGTCAGGGCGCGGCGGCGCAGCCTGCCGGGCGGCCGGCGCCCGCGGCGGCGGGTGCCGCGGCGGCCAGTGCCCTCCTGCCGTCCGGCTACCTGGGCACGAGAGGGAGCCAGATCGTCGACAGCACGGGCAAGCCCGTACGCATCGCGGCCGTGGCCCTGCACGGCCTGCTCGACCGCGACCAGCTCGCGATCGTGAACCAGGACGCGCCCCTCAACGGCCTGGCCGCCAACATGCAGGCGATCCGCGGCGCCGGGTTCAACACGGTGACCCTCGCGTGGAACAACGCCAGTCTGCACGGCAGCAATGCCTCGAAGTACCTCGCCGGCCTCGACGCGGTCGTCAGCGCCGCCAAGGCCGAACTGCTCAAGGTCATCCTCGTCCACCACAACGACGAGGGCGTGGCCGGCACCAACAACTGCGAATCCCAGCAGTCGAACGGGCTCTGGTACGACAGCGGCCCGGGGACCGACGGCACGGACGGCTGCGGAACCAAGGGCACCGTCACGCAGGCGTCCTTCCTGGCCGACTGGGAGACGCTCGCCAGCCGCTACTCCGGGAATCCGACCGTGATCGGAATGGACCTCGACAACGAGCCGCTCGCCTACGCAGGCGACAGCACCTGGGGCGACGGCTCGGTGACCGACATCCGCGCGATGTACACCGATGTCGGCAACGCCGTGGAATCGCGCGACCCGGGTGTGCTGATCATCTGCGAAGGACCGCAGAACTACGGCGGCTCGTTCGCCGGGGGCTCCGGTGTGAAAGCGTTCGAGGGCGATCTCACCCTCGTCAAGACCAAGCCCGTCGTGCTCTCCAGCGCCAACGGCGGGGCCGCGCGGGTCATGTACTCCGTCCACGAGTACCCCTACGAGGTCGCCCACATAGACCCGGACGCCGGCGCCGCCGCCGTGGCACGCTACAACGCGGTCTGGGGCTACCTGGTCTCCCAGGACATCGCCCCCGTCTACATCGGCGAGGCCGGCGCCGGGATGGCCTCCGACGACTCCAAGAACTGGGCCACCTGGCTCACCTCGTACGTCAACGGCCAGCAGGGCGCGAACGGCGGTCCCACCTTCAGCGGCACCGAGCAGGGCATCAGCGTCACCTGGTGGGTCTGGGACACCCAGGGACTCGGAACCCTCAACAGCGACGGCACCCTCAACCAGGACAGGAAATCCGTCTACTCGAAGTGGCAGCTCGACGTGACGCCCTGATCGCGCCCGACCTCCTGTTCCCGTCGGGCGGCCGCCGTACGGGCCGTTCCATGGGGCAGGACTCCCCCCGAGGCCGGTCATCAGATACCCTGCCCGGGTATGGCGTGATGGCCGGCACCGGACGAGCGGGAAGCGACATGGCTGTGGGGAGCGCGGGGGCGGGCAGGCGGGGTGCCGCGCGACTGATCGCGGTCTGTGCGGTGCTGTTCGGCCTGTTCTTCATGCACGGGGCCCCGGCCACGGCCATGGAGGGCTGCCACGGCGCCGTGCCCGTGATCGCGGCCCCGCCGGCGGCCGGCGGTCATCACGCCGCGGCGATGGTCGACACCGGTGCGGCGATGACCGGCGTCGACGCGGGGGCACCGGGTGCCTCCGCTCCCGCCGTCCGGCACGCCGGCACATCCGGGATGGCCGGGGCGCCGTGCCTGTCGACCCCGGCGCAGGAGCGAGCCCCTCTGCCTGCCCCCGGCCAACTGGCCGTGGCGGTGGCCGGAGGGCTCGCCCTGTGGACGCCGGCCCGGCCGGCGGCCGCGGCCGGTGATGCGGGGCGGCGCAGACGGCCGGCAGGTGGACGCGATCTTCTGCGCCAGGTGTGCATAGCGCGGACGTGACAGGGACGCGCCGGGATCCGGGCCAAGGCCGGACCGGCACCGCGCCCTGCCCGTTTCCGCGCGCCACCGGTGTGGTGCGCCCACCTGGAGACACCCACGCTCATGTCCTCTGCGTTCCCTTCCACGTTCTCCTCCACCCGCTCCCTCACGCGCCGCCGGGGCCCCGCGGCGGCGGGTGCCGCGGCCGCTCTCGCGCTGGCGCTGGCCGGCTGCGGCTCCTCCACCGGCTCCCCGTCCATGCACGGCATGTCGTCCGCATCCCCATCCCCATCCCCTTCGCCGAGCGCGTCGCATGCGATGGGCGACATGCCCGGCATGGGCCACGCGGCCGGCAACGGCCTGTCCGCCATGCGGGACGGCTACCGCCTCACCTCCAAGGACGCGAAGCTGCGGTCGGGCAAGCAGAGCGTCTACCGGTTCGCGGTCACCGGCCCGGGCGGCAAGCCGGTCACCCGCTTCGCGCTCGATCAGGAGGAGCGGATGCACTTCTACGCCATCCGCTCCGACCTGAGCGGCTTCCAGCACATCCACCCGACCATGACCGGCGACGGCACGTGGAGTGCCCGTCTGGCCTCCCTCGCCCCGGGCTCCTGGCGCATGTTCGCCTCCTTCACTCCCGCCGCAGGCGCCGGCGAGGGCGAGAACCTCGTGCTCTCGCGGACCGTCACCGTGCCCGGCCACGCCACGAGGACCCGGCTGGCGGCCCCCGCCGGCAGCACGCACGTCGACGGGTACACCGTCACCGTCAAAGGCGAGCCCATGGCGGGGATGCCGCACCCGCTGACCGTCTCCATCGCCAAAGGCGGCAAGCCCGTCACCGACCTGCGGCCCTACCTCGGCACCTACGCCCACCTGACCGCTTTCCACGAAGGTGACGCCGCGTTCGCCCATCTCCACCCGACCACGAAGGTGGCCGGCGATGGCGGCGACGGCGGCGGCCCGGACCTGGCATTCCAGGCCGAGCTGTCCACGTCCGGGAACTGGCGGCTGTTCCTCCAGTTCCAGACCGGCCGCACCCTGCACACCGCGGCTCTGACGCTGCACGTGGCCTGACCGGGTCGGGGCGCCGTCCTCCGCGGCGGCGCCCCGCACGCCGGCCGGCAGGAGATGTCTCCCGACATTCGCTGGACCGATCGCGGGGGACCGTCGGACCATGATCGTGTGTCTGACAACGCCTCCCCCCGTGCCCGGCCGTGGCTTGCCGGCCCCGGCGCCCGTACCTGGCGGTGCGATCCCGCGCCCGCTGCCGTGCGGGGCTTCCACGCCGGGCTGCCCGGCCACGCGCCCACTCCACTGACCGAACTCCCCTCGCTGGCAGCCGAGTTGGGGGTGGGCCGGGTGTTCGTCAAGGACGAGTCGTGCCGTCTGGGACTGCCGGCGTTCAAGGCGCTGGGGGCGTCCTGGGCGGTGCACCGCATTCTCGCCGAGCGTGCCGAACGGCCCGAGGACGGCAGGCAGTCCGAGGGCGTCGCGGATCCGGGGCCGATCCTGCTGGTGACCGCCACCGACGGGAATCACGGCCGGGCTGTGGCCCGGATGGCGCACCGGCTCGGGCAGCGTGCCCACGTCTTCGTCCCGCAGGGCGTGCACCCGCGGGCCGTGGCGGCCATCAAGGCCGAGCGGGCCGAGGTCACGGAGGTCGCGGGGCCGTACGACGAGGCCGTGCGCCTGGCGGCCGAGGCGGCTGACGGTCCTGACGCGGTCCTGGTCCAGGACACCGCCTGGCCGGGCTACGAGCGGATCCCGGGATGGATCGTCGAGGGCTACTCCACCCTCTGCGCCGAGACCGACGAGCAACTGGCGGCCGAGGGCATCGGATCGGGGCCCGACCTCGTGTCCGTTCCGGTGGGCGTGGGCTCGCTGGCCCAGGCCGTGGTCACCCACTACCGCAGCCGCCCCTCCGGACCGGCCCCGGCGCTGTTGTCGGTGGAGCCCGAGGCCGCGGCCTGCGTCCTCGCGAGCCTCACCCGCGGCGAACCCGTCAGCGTGACCACCGGAGCGACCACCATGGCGGGACTGAACTGCGGTACGCCGTCCAGCATCGCCTGGCCCTACCTGCGCCGCGGGCTGGACGCCGCGGTCGCCGTCCCCGACGCGAGCAGCACCCGCGCGGCCGGTGATCTCGCCGCCCTCGGCGTGTCCTCCGGTCCCTGCGGTGCCGCGGCGCTGGCCGGGCTGCGCGCCGTGCTCACCGGCGCGGGCGCCGACGAGCGCCGAACGGCACTGGGGCTCGACGCGACCTCGGCGGTCGTGCTGCTGAGCACCGAGGGCACGGCCGCCAACCCGCACTCCGCCGCCGAACAGCAAGCGCACGGAGTCTGAGGGACCGGGGCGTCGGACCGGCCGCTCCTCGGTCCGGGCCTCAGCCCTCAGCGCGTTCGCGCAACCACGAGGCGGCCGGAGCCCTCCAGGTCGCCGTGTCCCCGGCGCCTTCCGCCAGGCCGAGACCGTGCGGCCCGTGCGCGAACACGTGGACGGCGTGCGGGACGTCGTTCGCCGCGAGCGCCGCCGCGAAGCGGTAGGTGTGCTCGGGAGGAACGTAGGCGCCCTCCGCGGTGTGCCACACGAAGAACGGCGGGGCCTGAGGTGTCACCAGCGCGTCCAGGGACGTCGAGCGCCGCAGCGCGGGGCCGGCGTCCTCGCCGAGCAGGATCAGCCTGGCGGCGCGGTAGGTCTCGGTCTCCATCGACGTGATCGCGTATCCGAGGACGGCGAACCGCACGGTCTCCTCCGCCCCGGCGCCGGGCGAGAGGGCCGCGAGGCCGGCCAGGTGACCGCCGGCGGAGAACCCCAGCAGACCGACCCGGTCCGCCCCGCTCGCACGGCGGCGCCGGATCTCGGCACGCAGGGCATGGAGGGGCGCCGGGTGCCCGACGTTGACCGGACAGCGGAAGACACCGACCTCCATCCCGAGCCCGCCGAGCCAGTCGACGACCGGTTCGGCCTCGTGCGGCGCATGCTCGGCGTACCCACCGCCCGACAGGACGATCACGTACGTTCCTGCCACCGCGGCCCCTCACTTCGACGACGTCCCGAACGGCTCCCTGCGCGAGCCGAGCACCCGGCGGGAACCCCGGTGGTGCCGGCGGCGACACCCGACAAACTCCACCTCACCCCACGACTCCTGGCAGGGGGAGGTCCCGGACCACGGAACGACAGGACGGCCGCCCCGCCTCGTTCCTCTGTCCGGCCCAGCCGAGCGGCGGTGCCTCGCCGTAGTGTGCGCTCGTCGGCTGTACGGCTTCCCGTATTCGGTTGATGGACAGGTGCCGGACCCTTGGGCACCCCACTCTTGGGCACCATGGCTTTGAGCCCGACCGCAGGGGCGGCCCTCGGCATGAAGTCAGCAGTGCTCCGGTACACCGCGCTCGTTGCGGTCGCCGTGCTCATGCTGGACTCGGCGACCGACTTCTTCCCCGATGACCCGTTGATAAATGTTCTGACGCCGACACGTCTGGTGGTGGTGCTGGGGCTGGTCGCCCTGGTGGCGGGCGGTGCCCGCCTGGGCACCTTCCACACGTGGCTCGACCTGCCCGTCGCGCTCCTCGTGGCGGACGGCGTGGCCACCACCTACCTGGGCGGCCACCCGACCGCTCCGCTGCGGGAGTTGCTCACCGCGGTCGCCGGCTTCTACCTCATGGTGGGGCTGCGCCGCCTCCAGCCCGACTCCGCGCAGGTGGTGGCGCTGCTCTCGCTGATCTGCGTGGCGGCCGCCGCCACCTCGGCGTTCACCCAGGTGACCAACAAGGTGCCGACGGGCTTCTGCCGCAGCGGGCTGCTGGCCGACGTCCCCTGCGGCTCGGCGGGCGCCGGAGCGCTGATCCGGGCCGTCGGCACGTTCTCCAACCCGAACCTGCTGGTCGCCTTCCTGCTCCTGCTCACACCGTTCGGGCTGCTCGCCTCGGCGGCCGTCGCCGAGCGCTCCGGGCGGGCCGTGGTCGGGGTGGTGACCGTCCTCGGCTACGGGGCGATGCTCACCACGTTCTCGCGGGCCGGCTACGTCGCCGCGGCGGTCGAGGTGCTGCTGCTCGGCGGTGCCTACTGGCTGGCGCCGAAGCTCGGCAGGCGCGTGCGGCTGCTGATCGCCGGCGCGGCCCTGCTCGGGCTGGCCGCGGCGGGTGTGCTGATCTGGAAGGTGTCGCAGGCCGGTCACGCGCTGGGGGTGCGCGACCAGGCATGGTCGGCGGCGGTGCACGTGGGTCTGAACAACCCGCTGGGTGTCGGCCTCGGCCGGGCCGGCCCGGTCATCTCCGCCCTCGCGCCGGGCACCAAGCAGTTCCAGCACGCGCACAACCTGTGGCTGAACTGGCTGGCCGAGGGAGGCGTGGCCGGGTTGGCCGCGATGGTCCTCATCACCGTGGTCAGCCTGGTGGCCGCGGCCCGGATCGCCCGGGACAAGTCGGTTCTCGGCGCCGCCGGGCTCGCCGCACTGGCCGGTTTCTACCTGACCAGCGCGCTGGACCACCCCGCCAACCTGGACCGGATCGACATGCTGTTCTGGCTGGTGCTCGGCCTGGTCATGGCCGAACGTCCCAAGCGGCAGGACTCCACCGCGCAACTCGCGGTCGGCCGCCCCCGGCACAGCGCCTCACAGTGGTGAGTGCCGGCCCGCGCCGGAGCCGGCCCGCGCAAGGCCCGTACGGCGCCCCGACGTTCCTGTGAACCGACCCACCTCCGTGCCGGCGGGGCCGTCCGCCCCGCCGGCCGGCGTCACGTGCCGCCCGCGGACCTCACTGTGCCGGACGCTTCAGGTCGACGTACCTAGCCCTTGGCCTGGTCGATGTGGTCGCGGATGAGCCGGAAGGAGCGGACCCGGTCGCGCAGCAGGTAGACCGGGGTGACGAGCATCAGCTCGTCCGCTCCCGTCGCCTCCGCCAGCTGACCGAGCTGCCGCACGACGGTCTCGGGGGTTCCCAGGGCCTGGTGGGCCCGGAACGCCGCGAGCGCGCCCCGCTCCTGGTCGGTGAACTCGTGCCGTGCCGCGGTCTCCGGAGTCGGGAACGCGTTGTCGCCGCGGCCCTGGAGGAGCCCCGCCTTGATCACGTCCATCGGACCGCTGAGCCGCACCGCGGCCTCCTCGGTCTCGGCGCAGAAGGTCTCCACGCACACCAGCACCCGCGGCCGCTCGCTCCAGCGCGAGGGTGTGAACTCCTTCCGGTACCGCTCCAACCCCTCCAACGTGTTGTCCGGGCGGATGTGGTGGGCGAAGGCGATCGGCAGGCCGAGGGAGCCCGCGAGCGCGGCACCCGCGGTGCTGGACGCCAGCAGCCACGGCTCCGGAAGGTGGCCCAGGTCGACCTCGGAGAGCAGGTAGTCGAGCGTCGCCGCCACGTCGGCGCGGTACTCGTCGTCGGTGGCGGGATCGGCCCCGCGGCGCAGCGCACGCGCGGTGCCCTCGTCGAACGTGCCGGGGCCGCGCCCGATGCCGAGGTCGATGCGGTCCGGGTGCAGCGCGGCGAGCGTCGAGAACTGCTCGGCCACGGTGATCGGCGCGTGGTTCGGCGCCATGACACCGCCGGAGCCGAGCCGGATCGCGGACGTCGTGGCGGCGGTGTGCGCGGTGAGTACCACGGGCGGGAAGGGGCCGATGGCGGGGGAGTGGTGGTGTTCGGCATACCAGAGGCGGTGGTAGCCCAGCCGGTCGAGTTCCTGGGCGAATTCGGCACTGTCGCGCAGGGTCTCCGTGGCCGGCTTGCCGGCCTCGACCATGGCGACCTCAAGCGCGGAGAGCGGTAGATCGATCACGCGACCAGACTAAAGGCTCGGTGTGGACGCTGAGTGAGCAACCCACACACCGCCCCGTGCGGGGCGACGACACCTAGTGCCTCCAACGACGCCGGTGTCCGGGACACCTGCGGCCCGGAACGACGGCGGTGTCCGAGAAGCCCGCGGTACGACGGTGGCGGGGCGCAGGGAGCGGCCCCCCGGCACGCCACGGGGGCGTGCCGGGGGGGCCGGTGCGTGCGTGTGTCAGGACGTCGCGACGGAGAAGACGTGCAGCACGCCTCCGTCGGTCGTGTCCGGCAGTGTCACGCTGGCGAGCCGGGCGCCGGCCTTGAGGGAGATGGGCGCGGTGCGGAAGATCTCCGTGCCCACCGGATCCTTGCCGCCTCCGGACGCGTCGCGGTACTCGGTGTGCAGGGCCACCGTGTTGCCGAACGCCGGCTGCTGCGTGCCGCCGCCGAGCGTCCAGTCGCTGAACCCGAGGGTCGCCTGCTGGGTGGTGCCGTCGGTGTACGTGAGCGTGATGGTGCCGCTCGCGTTGCCCTCCGCCGCGCTGCCGAGGAAGCTCAGCTGCGTGGCGCCCTCCGAGCCGGCCCGGACGTCCAGCACCTGTCCGCCGCCCACCACCTCGACGTTGTCCGGGTCGCCCGGGTGGACGCCGGGCCAGGTGAAGTCGAAGCCGCCCGACGACACCGTGCCACCGGGCTCGGCGCCGGCCGCCGCGAGTGCCGGCGAGGAGTAGCTCCAGCCCTCGCCGTCGAAGTTGGCCCGCGGGCTGGTGTCGTCGGCGGAGATCCCGTTGCTGTTGAGGTTCCACACCATGCTGTTGCGGGGCGCGAGCGTCACCGCGAGGGACGTCTTCGGCAGCGTGGTGCCGCCCGAGGTCAGCGACAGCGGGACGGTGAAGAAGCCGGGCTTCGTCCCGGCGGGCGCGGTGACCGACACCTGGGCCGTCGCCGAACCGCCCGCGGGCACCGCGATGTCACCCTCGGACGGTGTCAGGGTGATCCCGTCCGGCGCGTTCGCCGTCCAGTGGACGGTGGCCGGCGACTGCTGAAGCGACTGCACCTTCAATGTGGTCTGCGCCGCGGCGCCGCCCGGCTCGGCCTTGACCGTGCTCGGAGAGGTCCCCGTGAAGAACGGCACGCCGCCCTGCTGGAACGACGGCGGTACGTCGGCCTTCGCGCTGCCCCACGAGGTGTTCGGCTTGCTGCCGAGCGTGAAGTCGAGCTTGCCGCCGTGCGTGACGAACGACGCGGGCACCCAGGGCTTGCCGGAGGCCCTGCCGTCGACCCGCAGCGACTGGATGTACGTGTTGTCCGCCGACGCCTGGGGTGCGTCGACGGTGATGTCCTTGCCGTGCCCGGTGTGCACCACCGCGTGCGGGAACAGCGGCGCGGAGAGCACGAGGTCGGCGCGGCTCGGGACCTGGGGGTACATGCCGAGGGCGGAGAAGACGTACCACGACGACATGGTTCCGGCGTCGTCGTTGCCGGGGATGCCGCCGGGCGTGTTCGTCCAGAGCTGGTCCATCTCGGCGCGGACCGTCTCCTGCGTCCGGTACGGCTTGCCCAGGTAGTCGTAGAGGTAGGGGGCGTTGATGTCGGGCTCGTTGGTGGGGTCGTAGCGCGTGTCGTCCTTCGCCGAGAAGTCGAAGGTGCCGTCCGGCGCGCGGAAGAACGCGTCGAGCCGCTTGGCCGCCGCGTCGTCGCCGCCCATGGCGCTGGCGAGCCCCGCCACGTCCGAGTAGACCATCCAGGTGTAACGGGCGCTGGTGCCCTCGACGAAGCCGTTGCCGGTGCCCGGGGTGAAGGTGCCGGCCCAGCTCCCGTCGGCGTTGCGGTTGCGGATGTACCCGCCCTGGGCGGTCGCGTTCGGGTCGAAGACGTTCATCCAGCTGTTGGAGCGCTCCAGGAACGTGCGCGCCGTCTTCGCCTCGCCGCGCTGGCCCGCGAGCTCGGAGATGCCGAAGTCGGCCGCGGCGTCCTCCAGGGTCTCCGCCGCGCCGCCCCAGCAGTGGCAGCCGTCGGCGGGCACGTAACCGAGCTTCAGGTACTGGTCGAGGGCCGGCCGCTGGCCGACGCACTCCACGTTGCAGCCCGCGCTGTCGGAGTCGTTGGCCGTGGGCACCGTGGCGGCCTTCACCAGCGAGGAGAGGGCGCCGTCCACGTCGAAGCCATGGCCGCCGAAGGCGTAGATGCCGGCGAGGGCGGCGTCCGACGGGTCGCCGGACATCACGCTCGTCTTGCCGTTCTCCAGCAGCCAGCGGTCCCACTCCCCGCCGCGCTGCTGCGCGTAGTTGTACAGCGACTGGGCGTAGTCGCTGCCGGTGCCGGGCGACAGCAGGGTCATCAGCTGCACCTGTGCGCGGTACTGGTCCCAGCCGGAGAAGGTGCCGTACTGCGCCTTCTGGCCGGCGGCGATCCGGTGCGGCTTGCGGTCAGCGCCCAGGTAGCGGCCGTCGACGTCGCTGGTGAGGGTGGGCTCCAGCATGGAGTGGTAGAGCGCGGTGTAGAACGTGCTGCGCTGGTCGTCGCTGCCGCCGCCCACCTCGATCTTGCCGAGCTGGTCGCGCCACGCCTTGGCCGCACGGGCCTTGGTGCCGGCGAAGGCCTGCCGGGGCGGGTTCTCCGCCGCCAGGTTCGCCTCCGCGTTCGCCGCGCTGACGTAGGAGATCGCGACCTTGGCCTGCACGGTGCGGGTGCCCGAGGGGAACGTCACGTACCCACCGGAGCCCTTGCCCGCCACGGGGTTCCCGGACGAGCTGTAGCCGGTGCCGCCGGACGCCGACGCGGAGCCGGCCGTGAGGGAGCCGTCCTGCCACGTGCCGTAGGCCGCGAACGGCGTGTCGAAGTGGGCCGTGAAGTAGAGGGTGTAGAGGTCCTTGCGGTTGTTCTCGCTCTGCGGACCGCAGAAGTTGCCGGCGGTCACCGAGCCGGTCACGGTGCGGGCCGCCGCGTCCACGTGCACGGTGGCATCGGTGGAGCCGCTCTCCGAGTTCGACGTCCTCAGGAGCATGCTGGCCGGCTTGTCCGCGGGGAAGCCGAACCGGCCGGTGCCGGTGCGGGGCGTGGCCGTCAGCTCGGCCGTGGCGCCGCTGTCGAGTCCGACCTTGTAGTAGCCGGGCGCGGCGGTCTCGTTGCTGTGCGAGAACGTCGAGGCGTACGTCTTGTCGGTGGTGTCCGCGGTCGGCGAGGAGTCGACCGAACCGACGTACGGCATGATCGGGATGTCGCCGTTGGCGCCCGAGCAGCCCACGCCGTTGAGGTGGGTGAGGCTGAAGCCGCGGATCTTCGTGGCGTCGTACTGGTACCCGCCCGGGGCCGGCGTCGAGGCCTGGTTGCCCTTGGAGTTCTGCGGGCTCCAGGCGAGCATGCCGTACGGCTGGACGGCACCCGGGTAGGTGTTGCCGGCGTTCGAGGAGCCGATCAGCGGATTGACGTACGCGACGGGGTCCTTGACGGGGTCCGGGCCGCCCGGCGCTGCCGAGGCCGGCACGGCCCCGGCGAGTGCGGCGCCGAGCGCCGTGACGACCGCCAGGGCGGCCCCGGCAAGGGCTCTGCGCCGGGACCGCGGCCGGCGCATGTCTCTGTGTGGCACGGTTTCTCCTGCCTTCACATCGTTTAGACAACGTTGTCAACAACGATCAGAGATCGTCCTCCCGGGAGAGATGAGTGTCAAGGTTCCGCTCACGCGGGCGGCATGGGCCACATCCGGCCGGAACGGCGGTGCCTCAGGCGGTGGCGCGGCTCTGCCGCGCCGGGCTCCCCACCTTGTGGTGCACGTACTCGCGGACCATCCGGAAGCCTGCGTTCCAGGCCAGGACGCGGCTGTCGCGGTCGCCGACCGAGCAGTTCCAGCTGGGGACATGGCCCCGTGCGGTGATGTCCGCGGTCAACGCGGCGACGCAGGCGAGCCCCAGCCGGTGGCGGCGGGGGCCCGAGGCGGGGTAGAGCGCGACGTCCTCGTACCGGATGCCGCGGAAGTACGTGCAGGCGACGGCCCGCAGCCGTCCGGCACCGTCCACGGCCGCCCAGCCGTGGCCCGAGGAGGCGAGGCCCAGCGGGCCGCCCCAACTGGCGTGGATCCGGGCCGCGTCGGGACCGAGGGCCAGCAACGCGTCCATCTCGGCGGGTTCGAGGCGGCGCACGGTCACCCCCTGCGGGACGAGGCAGGACCCGGGCCGTGCCTGGAGGGTCCACGCCGTGCCGTTCCACTCGGTGAGCCGGTCGGCCGCGGCGCGGGTCTCTTCCGGGGTGCGGCCGTGCAGCAGCACGGTGGCGCCGCGTTCGGCGAGCTGCCGGGCGGTCTCCAGGCCGATCCCGGAGGTGGCGCCGGTGACCAGCACGGTACGGGAGGAGAATGCGGATTCAGACATGGTCCATCCGGGTTGCGGGGGGCACGCCGCGCGCCGGACGGACGGGAGCGGACATGCGGATGCAAAGGGAAGGCGCCGGAGAGATCACGGCGCCTTGGGCTGAAGAACGTGTGTCAGCGTGCCGCGAAAGCGGGTGCTCCCGCGCGACGTGGCGCACGGCCGGGCGGCCGAGCGGGACTCGGCGGCCGGTCGAAGTGGAGCCAGGTGCTGTTCACGGGTCCATGAAAGCCGTCCCGAATGCCCGCGGCAAGCCGCTCTCGCCCTCTCTTACGCCACTCTGACGTGGTCACATACGCTTTCGATACACCTGCCCGTTCGCCCGTTCGCCCGTTCGCCCGTTCGCCCGTTCGCCCGTTCGCCCGTTCGCCCGTTCGCCCGTTCGCCCGTTCGCCCGTTCGCCCGGCCCCCCCGTGGCCGTCGCCGGGCCCGGGATCTCCGCTGCCGCGTCAAGGCGGCGTCAAGGGTTTCCGATGAGCCCCGACAAGGAAGCGCTAGCAGGTCCTCCGCCGGCCGGCGGAAGGGCTTCGATGAGGCAGGGCGTCCGTCTCCCCGACGGGACCGAGCCGGCGAGCGGAGCGCAGCGCATCGGCGGCGGTGAGTGACGTACGGCCCGGACGGCTGACGGGGGCCTTCGCCGAGTGCCACGCGAGACCGGGCACCGAGGCGCTGCTCGGCGGCCTGGACGTCGCCCCCCGGGCGAGGTGCGCCTACGGCGGCAGGTGGTTCGAGGAGGTGGACCTGGCCGCCGTCCTGGAGCGCCGCCGGCAGCCGTGCCGTAAGGACGCCGTCAAAGCTGTGGCCACCGCCGTATGAGAGACGTCAACGTCCGTTCGGATCCGGCCGGAAAGGCGGTTATCTCGTCCCGTCCATTCTTCCCGAACCTCTCTCCAGGAGTGTGCGATGGCCGATCTGGCCTTCGTCGTCACCACGATCGCGGTCTTCGCGCTGGTGGCCCTCGTCGCCAAGGGGGTGACGAAGCTGTGACCGCCGAGAACATCGTCGGCCTGATCGTGGCCGTCGCCCTGATGGGCTATCTCGTCCTCGCCCTCATCCTCCCGGAGAGGTTCTGAGACAGACATGGGTCCCGTAACCGCAGGCGTGCTCCAGATGCTCGCCCTGATGGGCGCCCTCGCCCTCGCCTACATACCCCTCGGCACCTACATGGCCAAGGTCTTCACCTCGGCCAAGCACTGGCGCGTCGAGAAGTGGATCTACAAGGGCATCGGCGCCAACCCCGACACCGAGATGCGCTGGCCCGCCTATCTGCGCGGCGTCCTCGCCTTCTCCCTGGTCGGCGTCCTCTTCCTCTACCTGCTCCAGCGGATCCAGGGCATCCTGCCCGGCTCCCTGGGCTTCAAGGCCATCGACCCCGACCAGGCGTTCAACACGGCCGCGTCCTTCGTGACCAACACCAACTGGCAGTCGTACTACGGCGAGCAGGCCATGGGCCACGTCGTGCAGACCGCCGGCCTGGCCGTGCAGAACTTCGTCTCCGCGGCCGTCGGCATCGCCGTCGCGGTCGCCCTGGTCCGGGGCTTCGCCCGCTCCCGCACGGGTGAGCTGGGCAACTTCTGGTCCGACATGGTGCGAGGTGTGGTCCGCATCCTGCTGCCCGGCGCCTTCATAGCCGCGATCGTGCTGGTGGCGGCAGGGGCGATCCAGAACTTCTCCGGCATCCACGAGGTCGGCCAGTTCATGGGCGGCTCGCAGCAGTGGAACGGCGGCGCGGTGGCCTCCCAGGAGGCCATCAAGGAGCTGGGCACCAACGGCGGCGGCTACTTCAACGCCAACTCCTCCCACCCCTTCGAGAACCCCACACCGTTCACCAACCTGTTCGAGATCTTCCTGCTCCTGGTGATCCCGTTCTCCCTGACGCGCACGTTCGGTGTGATGGTCGGCTCGGTGCGGCAGGGCTACGCGATCCTCGCGACCATGGCCACCATCTGGGTCGGCTTCGTCGCGCTGATGATGTGGACCGAGTTCTCCCACCACGGTCCGGCGTTCCAGTACGCCGGCGGAGCCCTGGAGGGCAAGGAGACGCGCTTCGGCGTCGGAGCGTCGTCGATCTTCGCCGTGTCGACCACGCTGACCTCGACCGGTGCGGTGGACTCCTTCCACTCCTCGTTCACCGGCCTCGGCGGCGGCATCACCATGCTCGGCATGATGCTCGGCGAGGTCGCGCCCGGCGGTACCGGATCCGGCCTCTACGGCATCCTGATCCTGGCGGTCATCGCGGTGTTCATCGCCGGCCTGATGGTCGGCCGCACGCCCGAGTACCTGGGTAAGAAGATCGGCTCCCGCGAGATGAAGCTGGCGGCCATCTACATCCTCATCACCCCCGCCCTGGTGCTCGTCTTCACCGCCTTCGCCATGGCGCTGCCCACCCCGGCGAACTCGATGACGAACAGCGGCGCGCACGGATTCTCCGAGATCCTGTACGCCTATACGTCCGGTGCCAACAACAACGGCTCCGCCTTCGCCGGCCTGAACGCCGACACGCAGTGGTTCAACACCACGATCGGCCTGGCCATGCTGCTCGGCCGGTTCCTGCCGATGGTGTTCGTCCTGGCGCTGGCCGGCTCGCTCGCCGAGCAGAAACCGGTCCCGGCCACGGCCGGCACCCTGCGCACCGAGAAGCCGATGTTCACCGGACTCATGGTGGGCGTGATCCTGATCGTCACCGGTCTCACGTACTTCCCGGCCCTGGCGCTGGGTCCGCTGGCCGAGGGGCTGGCGTCGTGATGGCCACCCGTACAGAAACCCAAGAGGACTCCATGTCCACAGCCACTCCCACCCGGGCCCCGCACAGCGATGTGCCGAGCGGTCACAAGGACGAGGGCCGCGTCGGCGCGGGCTTCTTCGAGCCCAAGCAACTCGTCGAATCCCTGCCGGACGCCGTCCGCAAGCTCGACCCGCGGGTGATGGTCAAGTCGCCCGTGATGTTCGTGGTCTGGGTCGGCGCCATCCTGACCACCGTCTTCTCCTTCAAGGACCCCGGCGATTGGTTCGGCTGGACCATCAGCGTCTGGATGTGGCTGACGGTGATCTTCGCCAACCTGGCGGAGGCCGTCGCGGAGGGCCGCGGCAAGGCCCAGGCCGACACGCTGCGCAAGGCGAAGACCGATACCGTCGCCCGCCGCCTGCTGGCGGACGGCCGCACGGAGGAGCAGGTCGCGGGCACCCAGCTCCGCATAGGCGACCTGGTCGTCTGCGAGGCCGGCGACATCATCCCCGGTGACGGCGACGTCGTCGAGGGCGTCGCCTCGGTCGACGAGTCGGCGATCACCGGCGAGTCGGCGCCCGTCATCCGCGAGTCCGGTGGTGACCGCAGTGCCGTCACCGGCGGTACGAAGGTGCTCTCCGACCGCATCGTCATCAAGATCACGACGAAGCCGGGCGAGACCTTCATCGACCGGATGATCAGCCTCGTCGAGGGCGCTGCCCGGCAGAAGACGCCGAACGAGATCGCGCTGAACATCCTGCTGGCGTCGCTGACCATCGTGTTCCTGCTGGCGTGCGCCACGCTGCCGCCGCTCGCGAACTACGCCGGCAGCCACCTGACGATCATCGTGCTGGTGGCCCTGCTGGTCTGCCTGATCCCGACGACGATCGGCGCGCTGCTGTCCGCGATCGGCATCGCGGGCATGGACCGCCTGGTGCAGCGCAACGTCCTGGCGATGTCCGGCCGTGCGGTGGAGGCCGCCGGCGACGTCTCCACGCTGCTGCTGGACAAGACCGGCACCATCACCCTCGGCAACCGCCAGGCCGCCGAGTTCGTACCGGTGCGCGGTACCACTCAGGCCGAGGTCGCCGACGCCGCGCAGCTGTCCTCGCTGGCCGACGAGACGCCCGAGGGCCGTTCCATCGTCGTCCTGGCGAAGGAGAGGTACGGGCTGCGCGAGCGGCACCAGGGCGAGCTGGCCGGCGCCGAGTGGATCGCCTTCACGGCAGGGACCCGGATGTCGGGTGTGGACGCCGACGGGCGCAGGATCCGCAAGGGCGCGGCCGGCTCGATCATCGCCTGGGTCCGCGAGCAGGGCGGCACCGTCGCCGACGACGCGGACGCGATCGCCAACCGCATATCCGAGGCCGGCGGCACCCCGCTGCTGGTCGCCGTCGAAGACGGCCAGGGGGCCCGCGTGGTCGGCGTCATCCACCTGAAGGACGTCGTCAAGGAGGGCATGCGGGAGCGGTTCGACGAGCTGCGCCGCATGGGCATCAAGACCATCATGATCACCGGCGACAACCCGCTGACCGCCAAGGCGATAGCCGAGGAGGCGGGTGTCGACGACTTCCTCGCGGAGGCCACTCCCGAGGACAAGATGGCCCTGATCAAGCGGGAGCAGGCGGGCGCGAAGCTGGTCGCGATGACCGGTGACGGCACCAACGACGCCCCCGCGCTGGCCCAGGCGGACGTCGGTGTGGCGATGAACACCGGCACCTCCGCAGCCAAGGAGGCCGGCAACATGGTCGACCTCGACTCCAACCCGACCAAGCTGATCGAGATCGTCGAGATCGGCAAGCAGCTCCTGATCACCCGCGGTGCACTGACCACGTTCTCCATCGCCAACGACGTCGCGAAGTACTTCGCGATCATCCCGGCGATGTTCGCGGCGGTGTACCCGGGCCTGGACAAGCTGAACGTCATGCAGCTGTCCTCGCCGGACTCCGCGATCCTGTCCGCGGTCGTCTTCAACGCGCTGATCATCATCGCGCTGGTGCCCCTCGCCCTGCGCGGCGTGCAGTACCGGCCGGTCAGCGCGGACCGGATGCTCCGCCGCAACCTCGGGATCTACGGCCTGGGAGGCCTCGTCCTCCCGTTCGTCGGCATCAAGATCATCGACATGCTCATCTCCCTCATCCCCGGAATCGGCTGATCGCCATGAACAACTCGGTATCGAACTCGGCCCGGCTGCTCTGGGCGGGCCTGCGCGCCCTGATCGTGCTCACCGTGGTGCTCGGCGTGGTCTACCCGCTCGCCGTCACCGGGATCGGGCAGGGGCTGTTCCACGGCAATGCCAACGGCTCGGAGGTGAAGGCGGACGGCAAGGTGGTCGGCTCGTCCCTCATCGGGCAGTCGTACAACCTGCCGCTGAAGAAGGGCCAGGAGACCCCGGACCCGGACCTGAGGTGGTTCCAGCCGCGGCCCGCAGGCGGCCTCGGCGAGAACAGCGTCAACACCCAGTACAAGCTGATCCTGTCCGGCGCCACCAACCGCTCCGGCGACGACGGCGCGATCAACGGTGCCTGCACCGTGAAGTCCGCGGACGGGACGCTCTGCGCGCAGGTCGTCGCCGCCAAGGCCGCCGTGGTCAGGGACAACTCGGTGCCCGGATACACGGTCAGCCCGTCCCAGGTGCCCGCCGACGCGGTGACGTCGTCCGGCTCCGGCCTGGACCCGGACATCTCGCCGCAGTACGCGGACCTGCAGGTGCACCGGATCGCCGCGAAGAACGGCCTGTCCGTCGCGCAGGTGCGGAAGCTGGTCGAGGACAACACGAAGGGGCGGCAGCTCGGCTTCATGGGCGAGCCCCGGGTGAACGTCCTCGCCCTCAACACGGCACTCCGGGAACTCGCGGCGAAGAGCTGACGGCACCCCGGCCCATGCGGGAGCCGGCGGCCCGGGCACAGCCCCGGACGCCGGCTCCCGCGGCCATGACGGCGGGCCGGCCGTTTCCGGCGCCAGGATCGACGCATGAGAGGAGAGGCACAGGCCCATGACACGGGTGCTGGTGGTGGAGGACGACCCACGGCTCGTACGGGCTCTCATCATCAATCTTCAGGCACGCCGGTACGGGGTCGACGCCGCCCCTGACGGCGCCACCGCGCTGCGGCTCGCGGCCGCCAGGCAGCCCGACGCGGTCCTGCTCGACCTGGGGCTGCCCGACATGGACGGCACGCAGGTGATCGTCGCGTTGCGCGGCTGGACGCGGGTGCCGATCCTGGTGCTGTCCGCACGGCAGGGCTCCGACGACAAGGTCGCCGCGCTCGACGCAGGTGCGGACGACTACGTCACCAAGCCGTTCAGCATGGACAAGCTGCTGGCCCGGCTGCGTGCCGCCGTCCGCCGCACCGGGGAGCTTCCCGCCGCCGGCGCGGCACAGCTCGTCGAGACCGCGGACTTCACCATCGACCTGCTCGCCAAGAAGGCCGTACGCGGCGGGCGTGACGTGCGCCTCACCCCCACGGAGTGGCACCTGCTGGAGATCCTCGTCACCCACCCAGGGCGGCTGGTCACCCAGAAACACCTGCTCCAGCAGGTGTGGGGCGTCTCCCAGCACAACAAGACGAACTACCTCAGGGTCTATATGGCCCAGCTGCGGCGCAAACTGGAGACGAACCCCTCCCGACCCCGGTATCTCATCACCGAGCCCGGTATGGGATACCGCTTCGAAGGATGAACATGGCTCGCGGCAAGCTTCGGATCTACCTCGGCGCAGCACCCGGCGTCGGCAAGACGTACGCCATGCTGTCCGAGGCGCACCGCCGCGTCGAGCGGGGCACCGACTGCGTGGTCGGCTTCGTCGAGCACCACGGAAGGGCCCGCACCGAGGTGATGCTGCACGGGCTGGAGGAGGTGCCCCGCAGGGAGCTGGAGTACCGGGGCACCACCTTCACGGAGATGGACGTCGACGCCATCCTGGCCCGCCGCCCCGAGGTCACCATCGTGGACGAGCTCGCCCACACCAACGTGCCCGGCTCGCGCAACGCCAAGCGCTGGCAGGACGTGGAGGAGCTGCTGGCCGCCGGGATCAAGGTCATCTCCACGGTGAACATCCAGCACCTGGAGTCACTGGGCGACGTCGTGGAGTCGATCACCGGCGTGCGGCAGCGGGAGACCGTACCGGACGAGGTCGTCCGCAAGGCCGACGAGATAGAGCTCGTCGACATGGCCCCGGAAGCGCTGCGCCGGCGCATGGCGCACGGCAACATCTACAAGCCGGACAAGGTCGACGCGGCGCTCTCCAACTACTTCCGGCCGGGAAACCTCACCGCCCTGCGCGAGCTGGCGCTGCTGTGGGTGGCGGACAGGGTCGACACCTACCTTCAGGAGTACCGCAGCGAGCACCACGTCTCCACCATCTGGGGCTCCCGCGAGCGGATCGTGGTCGGCCTCACGGGCGGCCCCGAGGGGCGCACGCTCATCCGGCGCGCGGCCCGGCTCGCCGAGAAGGGCGCGGGCGGCGAGGTGATGGCCGTCTACATCTCGCGCAGCGACGGCCTGACCGCCGCCTCCCCGAAGGAGCTGGCCGTCCAGCGCACCCTGGTGGAGGACCTCGGCGGCACGTTCCACCACGTCGTCGGCGACGACATACCGGACGGCCTGCTGGAGTTCGCGCGCGGCGCCAACGCCACGCAGATCGTCCTCGGCGTCTCCCGCCGCAAGGGCTGGCAGTACGTCTTCGGCCCCGGCGTCGGCGCCACGGTCGCCCGGGAGTCCGGCCCCGACCTTGACGTGCACCTGATTACGCACGGCGAGGTGGGCAAGGGCCGCGGGCTCCCCGTCGCCCGGAGCGCGCGGCTCGGCCGCGCGCGCCTGATCTGGGGCTGGGCGACGGGCCTCGCGGGCCCGGCGCTGCTGACCTGGCTGCTCGGCGGCGTCCTGCCGGACGTGGGCCTGGCCAACGAGATGCTGCTGTTCCTGGCCGCGACGGTGGCGGCGGCCCTGCTGGGCGGGCTGCTGCCCGCGCTGGCCTCGGCGGCCGCGGGTTCCCTGCTGCTGAACTGGTTCTTCACCCCGCCGGTGCGGCACCTGACCATCGCCGACCCGAGGAACATCGTCGCCATGGCGATCTTCGTCGGGGTCGCCGTCTCCGTGGCGTCCGTGGTCGGCGTCGCCTCCCGGCGCACCCACCAGGCGGCCCGGCTGCGCGCCGAGGCGGAGATCCTCTCCTTCCTGGCCGGCAGCGTGCTGCGCGGCGAGACCAGCCTGGCCGCGCTCCTGGAGCGGGTGCGCGAGACCTTCGGCATGGAGTCGGTCGCGCTGCTGGAACGCGCCAAGGACACGGAGCCCTGGACCTGCGCCGGCAGCGTCGGTCCGCACCCCTGCCGGACCCCCGACAGCGCCGACGTCGACGTGCCGGTCGGCGACCACATGGCACTGGCGCTGTCAGGGCGCGTGCTGCCGGCCGAGGACCGCAGGGTGCTCGCCGCCTTCGCCGCCCAGGCCGCGGTCGTCCTGGACCGCCAGCGCCTCAAGCACGAGGCCGACCAGGCCAAGCACCTGGCCGAGGGCAACCGCATCCGCACCGCCCTGCTCGCCGCCGTCAGCCACGACCTGCGCACGCCGCTCGCCGGCATCAAGGCCTCGGTCACCTCGCTGCGCTCGGACGACGTCGAGTGGTCCGAACAGGACCGGGCCGAGCTCCTGGAGGCCATCGAGGCGGGCGCCGACCGCCTCGACAACCTCGTCGGCAACCTCCTCGACATGTCCCGCCTCCAGACCGGCACCGTCACCCCGATCATCAGCGAGACCGACCTCGACGAGGTGATCCCGATGGCGCTCGGCGGCGTCCCCGAGGGCAGCGTGGAACTCGACATCCCCGAGACCATGCCCATGGTCGCCGTCGACCGGGGACTCCTGGAGCGGTCCGTGGCCAACGTCGTCGAGAACGCGGTCAAGTACAGCCCCCCGCAGGTGCCCGTGCTGGTCTCGGCGAGCGCCATCGCCGACCGTGTCGAGGTCCGCGTGGCGGACCGCGGTCCCGGGGTCCCCGACGAGGCCAAGGACCACATCTTCGAACCCTTCCAGCGCTACGGCGACTCCCCGCACGGCGCGGGCGTCGGCCTCGGCCTCGCGGTCGCCCGCGGCTTCGCCGAGGCCATGGGCGGCACCCTCACCGCGGAGGACACGCCCGGCGGAGGCCTCACCATGGTGCTCAGCCTGCACAGAGTGGGGGAGCACCCGCCGGCGGAACCGGAAGTGCCGGCGGCGGTCGCCGGGTAGCCGGGCGCGGCGGTCGCCCGGTTGACGCGTGCGGAGGGCAGCGGTTGGAAGCGCGCGGTGATCGTCTGGTTGACGCTTGCGGCCCCGGGCCTGCGCCGGCCTCCGGCACGCGGTGTTTCGACCGGACGTCACGCACCAGGTGCATCGCCCTCGCACGGCGTGCCGGACCCGGCGCGCGCCGCGCCGAGCTGCCCCTGCCACCGGGTGTAGAGGGTGTGCGGGACACCGAGGACGTCCAGGACCTTGCCCGCGACGAAGTCGACCAGCTGCTGGACGTCGCGGGCGCCGGCGTAGAAGCCCGGTGAGGCCGGCAGCACCACCGCCCCCTCGCCGGCCAGGTCGGCCATCTGCTGGAGGGTGACACGGCGCAGGGGCGCCTCCCGCGGCACCAGTACGAGGGTCCTGCGCTCCTTGAGGGTCACGTCGGCCGCACGCTGGATCAGGTCCTTGCTCATCCCGGTGGCGATGCCCGCGACACAGGCCGTGGTGGCGGGCACGACCACCATGCCCCGGGTGGGGTAGCTGCCGCTGGCGGGTCCCGCGGAGAAGTCGTTCTCCCTCCACACCGCCATGTCCCCGGGGTCGCGGCCGATGAAGGCCTTGACGTCCGCCTGCCACCGCGCCTCGCGGAAGGCCAGGCCGGTCTCGTCGAGCATCGTCAGCCGCGCCGCCCTGCTGACCACGAGGTCGACGGGCTCACCGGCGTCGAGCAGGCCCCGCAGGACGGCCGCCGCGTACGGCGTGCCGCTCGCCCCGGTGATGCCGACGACCCAGGGCGTCCTGGGTGTGGTTGGCTGGTGATCCATGGCAGGCCCTTTCCGGGATGGCGACGAGGTGGTGCACGGGCATGGCGGCAGGCGGACCCGACGATCCGGTGGCGGAGGCCGTCCTTCCCGAGCTGACGGCGGGCGAGCGGGAGATCCTGCGGGTGCTCGGCCGGTCGCAGGCGCTGGACAGCGTCGGCAACGCGATCCTCGTCTCGGTCGGCGCCGGGATCATCGAGGGCCGGCTCAAGCCGGGCGACGACCTCAACTCCGTTGAGCTCGCCCGCCGGTTCCACAGCAGCCGCACGCCCGTGCGCGAGGCGCTGGCGACGCTCGAACGCGAGGGCCTGGTCGAGATCGTCGCCCGCAAGCGGCCCCGGGTGCGGCACCTCGGCATGGCCGAGATCCGCGAGATATACGAACTCCGCGGCGAGCTGTACGGCCTGGTGAGCCGGCGCATCGTCCAGCACTGCACGGACGCGCAGCTCGACGAGCTGGCCACGGTCCTGGCGGCCCAGCAGGAGGCCGCCGCGGACCGCGACCTGGACCGGTACTTCTGGCTCAACTCGGAGTTCCGCAACACCGAGGCACGGCTCGCGGCGAACGAGACCGTGCGCGGCGTCCTCGACTCGGTGGGCATCAGGACCCTCCAGCTGCGGCATCTGAGCCTGTCGCTGCCCGGGCGCATGGAGACGTCCGTCGCCGACCACCGGCGGCTGATGCAGGCGTACCGGGACCGGGAGGCGGAGCTGGCCTCCGCCCTCACCCGGTCCATCGTGCGCCGGGGCCTCGCGGCCGTGGAGCGCTCGGGCCGGCCCGAGTTCACGGACTGACGCCGCCCGCGAGCAGGCTCGCCGCCCCGAGCACCGCCTCCCGTTCCACGCCGTCGGGCTTCACCGCGTCGAGCGCCTCGACGGGCCGGTCCGTACGCATCGGGAACGGGTAGTCGCTGCCCAGCAGCACGCGCTCGGCGCCGGCGAAGTCCAGCAGGTGGCGCAGCGCGTCGTCGTCGTGCAGCACGGTGTCGAAGAAGAGCTGCCCGAGCAGGTCGCGCGGGCTCCGGCCGCCCTTGGCGCGGAACTGCACGGGCGCCGCCGTGAAGCCGCGCTCCAACCGCCCGATCTGGTACGGGACGAACCCGCCGCCGTGCACCAGCAGCACCCGCAGCCCCGGCCGGCGCTCCAGCACACCGCCGAGCAGCAGTGCGGCCGCGGCGAACGTCGTCTCCGACGGGTTGCCGACCAGGATGTGCAGGAACAGCCGCCGGCTGCGTTCGGGCACGTCGAGTTCGGCCGGGTGCACGATCACCGGGACGCCCAGCTCGTCCGCGGCGTCCCAGAAGGGGTCCAACGACGGGTCGTCGAGGCCGAGGTCGTTCACCCGGGCACCGATCTGCACGGCCACGTGGCCGAGTTCGGTGACCGCGCGGCGCAGCTCGGCCACCGCGTAGCCGGGGTGCTGCAGGGGCACGGCAGCGGCGGGGAGGAACCGGTCCTGCGCGGCGAGGGCCGCCGCGGAGTCGTTCTGCACCCGGGCGAGCCAGAGGCCGTCGTCCGGGGGCAGCTCGTATCCGGCGAGGTCCATCCAGGGGGCGACGAGCTGGACGTCCACACCGGCCGCGTCCATCCAGGCCAGCCGGGCGGCCACGTCGCTCAGCTGGGGCAGCAGCGGCAGCCCGCTGGGCCGGCCGGCCACTTCGACGCGCGTGACCGGCTTGCCGGCTACCTCACGGGTGACCAGGCGGACCTGGTGGTCGGCCCCCTCGTCCCTGATCCGCTCGATGGCGTGGGTGCCCACGTGGTGGGCGTGGACGTCGATCACCTGCGTGCTCATGCCCGTTCTCCCACCTTGTCGCCTGCCGCCGGGCGCTCGAGCAGTGTGAGGAGCGCGTCCACCACCACCTCCGGGTTCTCCAGGGCGGTCAGGTGCCGCGTGCCGGGCACCACGACCGCGGGGCCGTCGCCGATGAGCCCGGCGAGCGCCCTGGCCATCTCCGGCGGGGTCGCCCCGTCGTCCTCGCCGACGAGGACGGCCGCGGGGTGCGGGATCCGGCCCGCCCCCTCGCGCAGGTCGGCGGCGCCGAGCATGGCGCACGTGGCCTCGTAGCAGGCGAGGTCGTTCGCCGTGAACACCTCGGTCAGGTGCGCCATCAGCTCCGGCCGCGCGGCGCGGAATCCGTCGCCGAACCAGCGGGTGAGCTGGAACGGGATCAGCGAGTCGAGTCCCTTCGCACGGGCGGTGGCGGCCCGTGCCGCCCAGTCCTCCGGCGCCGTGGGCCCGTACCAGGCGGTGGTGTCGACGAAGAGCGCGGCGCGGGTGCGCTCGGGGTGGGCGGCGGCGAAGGCCTGGGCGACACAGCCGCCCATGGAGCAGCCGGCGACCACGGTGTCCCGCCAGCCGAGGTGGTCCAGCAGGTCGGCGAGGTCGTCGCCGAACTGGGCCGTCGTGTACGGGCCCGCGGGCCGTCCCGAGCGGCCGTGGCCCCGGCAGTCGTACGCCACCATCTCGGCCCGGCCCGCGAGCAGGTCCGTGACCGCGGACCACAGGGACCGGTCGAGGGCGAGGCTGTGCACCAGGGCGATGCGCGGCGCCCCGGTCCCCGCCGGGTGCAGGGTGTACGACAGGGGCACGCCGTCGCGTGTCCTCGCCTGTCCGTGGACGGCTGTGGCGGTCATCGTTGTCCTTCCGGGGTGGACGCCGGGCGGCCGGCGGCGGCCTCGGCGCGGCGGATCGCGGTGGTCAGGGCGCGCCGGGAGAACTCGGCGATCATGCGGGTCTTGTACGCGGCGGAGCCCTTGACGTCGCCGTACGGCGTGGTGGAGGCAGCGGCGCGGGCGGCGGCCTCCTCGACGAGGGCCCGGTCGGCGCGGCCCCCCGCCAGCCCGCCGAGGTCGACGGCGACGGGGCCGCCGGCCACCGATCCGACCGCGAGGGAGAGCCGGTCCACGGTGCCGTCCGCGTCGAGGCTGACGACGGCGGCGACGTTGACGCAGGCGTACTCCCACACGCCGCGCACGAGGAACTTCTCGTACGCGGAGCCCGTTGTGGCGGCGGGCAGGGGGAGCCGCACGTGCTCGACCAGCTCGTCGGCGCGCAGCCGGTCCAGCTCCGTGACGGCGAGGGTCCTGCCGCCCCGTGCGCTCCTCACGGCGAGACTCGCGCCGATGGCGGTGAGCGCCACCGGCGGGTCGTGGCTGTCGTCGCGGGCGGCGATGTTGCCGCCGAGCGTGACCATCTCCCGGATCCGGCCGGTCGCCACGGAGCCGGCCGCCTCGGTCAGGACGGGCCAGGTGCGCGACAGCAGCCCGTCGGCGGCGCAGGCGGCGAGCCGGACGCCCGCGCCCACGGCGATGTGGTCGGAGTGCTCGGCGATGCCGGTGAGCTCGGGCAGCGCCGCCACCGACACCAGCGCCGGGGCCTTCGCGGGCAGCCGGTGGTGGCGGCGCAGGGCGTGGCCGACGCCTCCGCCGAGCACGGCCGCGTCACCGCCGGCGATCAGCCGCAGGGCCTCGTCGAGGGTGCGGGGCGTCAGCAGGGCCGTGGGGGCCGCGGGCGCCCCGGCGGGCAGCGGTCCGGAGTCGAGGGTGGTCACGTCAGGTCCCCTCCTTCCGCGTCGAGAGGGCCTGGGGTGCGTTCCTCCGGGGGGTCCTGGCCGGGTTCGGCAGCCGGCCGCTCGCCGTCCCGCATGCCCCAGTAGATCTTCTCCGCGGTGATCGGCAGCTCGTGGACGCGGACGCCCACCGCGTCGGCCACCGCACTGGCGATGATCGACGGCACCGGGTCCAGGGCGATCTCGCCCACTCCCTTCGCGCCGAACGGGCCCGTCGGCTCGTAGGAGTCGGCGAACTCGATGTGCAGCTTCGGCATGACGCCCGCCGTGGGCAGCTTGTAGTCGGAGAAGTTCGGCCGGGTCGGCGCACCCTGCTGCCAGTCGAAGCGTTCGGTGACGGCCATCCCGAGGCCCTGCGCGATGGCGCCCTCCACCTGGCCCTCGGCGAGCGGCGGGTTGAGGACGGTGCCGCAGTCGACGACCGCGGCGAGCTCCAGGACCCGCACGGCGCCGGTCGCCTCGTCCACCTCGACCTCCGCGGCCTCGGCGACGAAGTTGTAGGCGCCGGACTCGTTGCCGTACCGGCTCTGGTCGGGGAACTCCGAGGGGTTGTCGAACGAGCCGACACCCACGATCGGCTCGCCGCCCGGCCGGTACAGCTCCGCGCGGACGACCGCGCCGACCGGGGCGCTCACCGGGCCCTCGCCGTTCGATCCGGCCGGGCCGTGCACGACGCCGTCCTCGACCCAGAGCTGCGCCGCCGGCCGGTCGAGCTGGCGTGAGGCGGCCTCCAGCAGCCCGGTGCAGGCCTGCTCGGCGGCCTGCTTGACGGCGTTGCCCGCCACGTACGTGACCCGGCTCGCCAGCGCCCCGAGCGCGTGCGTGGTCAGGTCCGTGTCCGGGCGCGTCACGGAGACGTCGGCGACGGGCAGGCCCAGCTCGGCCGCCGCGATCTGGGCGAGGGTGGTGCGGGCGCCGGTGCCGATCTCGCCCTCGCCGACGATGACGGTGGCGCGGCCGTCCTCGGCGAGCCGCACGATTGCGGAACTTCCGTCGTAGTCGCCGAAGCTGCGGCGGCCCGAGACGTGGACGCTGACGCCCATCGCGAGGCCCCGGCCCGGTTTGCGTTCGGCGCGCTTGGCCTTCCAGCCGATGGCCCCGGCCGCCCTGCTGATGCACTGCTTCAGCTCGCAGCTGCTGATCTTGTGGTTGTGCGGCGAGACGCTGCCCGTCTCGACGGCGTTGAGCAGGAACAGGTCCGGCACGTCGATGCCGAGCTTCTCGGCCGCCAGGTCCCACGCCTGGCCGACCGCCCAGTCCGCGGAGGGGTTGCCGAAGCCGCGGAACGCGCCGGTGGGCTCCAGATTGGTGTAGACGAGCCGTGAACGGGCCCGCACGGCCCGGTAGTTGAACAGCGCGTCGTGGCGCACGGTCGCGGCGCCGAGCACGGCCTGGGCCTTGCCGGTGTAGGCGCCGTTGTCGGCGATGACCTCGATGTCCTTCGCGGTGACCAGGCCGTCCGCGGTGAAGCCGAGGCGGACCGTGTAGCGCATCGGGATGCGCGGTCGGCTCGCGAGGAACTCCTCCTCGCGGGTGTTGACGAGCTGCACCGGACGGCCGGCCTTGCGGGCGAGGATGGCGCAGATGACGGACGTGTTGTCGTCGCCCGACTTGCCGCCGAAGCCGCCGCCGATCTCGGTCTGCACCACCCGCACGGCCCGCAGCGGCAGCCCGAGGGCGGTCGCGTACCGCTGCCGTGCGAGGAACGGCGTCTGCGTGTTGACCCAGAGGCTGACCCGGTCGCGGGTCCACTCGGCCGTGCAGCCGATGGTCTCGATCGAGCCGTGCCACTGGCGGGCGCTCTGCCAGGTGCCCTCCACCACGACGTCGCTGCGGTCGAACCAGGCGTCGGCACCGCCGCGGTCGAAGCCGAACTCGTGGGCGACGTTGCCGGGCGCGTCGTCGTGGACCAGCGGTGCGCCCTCGGCGAGCGCCTCGTCGAGGCTGAGGACGGCGGGCAGCACCTCGTACTCGACCTCGATCAGCTCCGCGGCCCGCCGGGCCGTCTCCAGGTCCAGGGCGGCCACCGCCGCGACCTCGTCGCCGACGTAGCGGACGCGTCCGATCGCGAGCGGGTACAGGTCGGGCCGGAAGGCACCCCACTTGACCGCGGCCGTGTCGCCACCGGTGATGACGGCGTGCACACCGGGCAGCCGCTCGGCGCGTGAGGTGTCCACCGACACGATGCGGGCGGCGGCGTGCGGGGAGCGGACCACGGCGCCGTACAGCATGCGCGGCAGCCGGCTGTCCCCGGCGTACACCGCGCGCCCGGTGACCTTCTCGACGGCGTCGAGGCGTTCGACGGGACTGCCGATCACCGGGGGTAGCACCGCGCGGCCCAGGTCGAGTCCGGTGGCGGGGAGTTCGGCGGTCGACATCAGCGTTCCTCCTTGCCCGCGGCCTTCTGGAGGGCCACGGCCTCGCGCGCGGAATCGAGGATCTTCACGTAGCCGGTGCAGCGGCAGTAGTTGCCGTCTACCGTGCGCTTGATGTCCTCCTCGCCGGGGTCGGGATCGTCGTCGAGCAGCGCGCGCAGCGCCATGACGTGGCCGGGCGTGCAGAAGCCGCACTGGAGCCCGGCCCGCGCCACGAAGCCGTCCTGGACCGGGTCGAGGCCGCCGGGCCCTTCGAGGTCCTCGATGGTGCGTACGTCGGAGCCTTCGAGCAGGCCCACCATCTTCAGGCAGGACGGCACCGCGGCACCGTCGACGATGACCGTGCAGGCCCCGCAGTAGCCGATCGCGCAGCCCGACTTGGTGCCGGTGAGGCCGAGGTCGTGGCGCAGGACGTCCAGCAGCGGGGTGGTGGGGTCCTGGACGTGGATCTCCACGTCGTCGTGGTTGAGCCTGAAACGCAGGGGGACGGCCATGGACTTCCTTGCTTCGCTCTGGCTTGCCGTGGTGTCGGGTGGTGCGGTGCTGACGGAGTCGTTCATGGAGGTCACAGTTCCTCTCCCGTCCATCCGGAGCGCTCGATCGCCGCGTACCCGGCCCGGACCAGTGACTGGGTGAGGGCGGAGGCGAGTTCGGCGTCCCGGTCCTCGTAGGCCTGGAGCAGGCGCGCGTGGTCGCGTACGGACACGTCGAGCCGGCCGGGCTGGGCGAGGCTCAGGTGGCGCAGTTGCAGGGCCCGCAGTCCGAGGGAGTCGAGGACGCGGCGCAGGGTGGCGTCGCGGGCGACGTCCGCCTCGGTGTTGCGGAACTGCACGTTGACCCAGAAGTAGCGGTCCACGTCGTCCTGTGCCGCGGCGTCCTCCAGGGCGCGCTGATGGCCGCGGAGCGTCTCCAGGTCGGCCTCGGTCGCCATCCGTACGACGGCCCGGCTGACCAGCGAGTAGAGCTCGGCCCGCAGGTTGTACAGCTCCCTGACCTCCCGCAGCAGCAGCCGGGCCACGCGCGGGCGGCGCCGCGCGGTGATCTCGACGAAGCCCTCTCGCTCCAGCACGAGCAGCGCCTCGCGCACGGGGGTCCTGCTGCTGTTGAACGACCGGGCGAGCTCCACGGAGTTGAGGTCGTCGCCCGGGGACAGGCGGCCCTCGATGATCTCGGTGGCCACCGCGAGCGCTATCTCGTCGGCGATGCTGGGGACGGTCAGGCCCCGGCCGAAGGTCCGGGTGAGTTCCAGCCTGCCGGTGCTCTCGCCGATCAGCGGGCGGCCGGCGGGTGGCGGTGGGTGGCGCCCGTCCGGTCCGGACGCAGTGGTGCGATCCGTCACCATGCGCCGCCCAGCACGTCGGGCCAGCGCCGGGTGACCCTGTCGAGCAGCTCCCTGCTCGCCTCCGCGACCGCCGGGAACTGGCCGAGGCGGGTCCACGGCCGGCAGGCGTCGATCACGGCACGGGTGTTGAACGGCGGCATGTCCCGCTCCTTCAGCGGGTCCACCCGGCTGCCCCAGGTGCGGCGCATCGTCTCGATGTCGTCGGCCGGGTCGGTGCGCGTGCACATCGCCCACACCACGTCGTTGAGGCTGCGCGGGTCCACGTCCTCGTCCACGACGACCACGAACTTGTTCATGTACGCGGCGGCCGGCAGCTGGGAGGCGAGGTATCCGGCCTGCCGCGCGTGTCCCGCGTACTGCTGCCGGATGGCCACGGCGAGCAGCTGGCGCCCGCCGCCCGCCTCGTGGGCCCACACTCCCGCCACTCCCGGCAGGCCGGTCCTGACCAGCGCGTCCTGGATCATGGCCGACTTCATCACGCTGCGCATGTACGAGTAGTCGTGCGGCGGCTTTCCGGGCGGGGCGCCGAGCAGGATCGGATCGTTGCGGTGGTAGACGCGCTCCACGTCGAGGGTGAGGACGGGCTCGATGCCGCCGCTGTAGTAGCCCGTCCACTCGCCGAACGGGCCCTCCTGCTCCCGCCGCTCGGGACGGAGCCAGCCCTCCACGGCGAGCTCCGAGGTGGCCGGGATCGGCAGCCCGGTGACCTCGCCGCGGATCACGTCCACCGGCCGGCCGAGCACGGCGCCCGCGTACTCCAGCTCGCTGACGCCGCCCGGCACCTCGGTGCCGGCCACGACGAGCAGCAGCGGATCGTGTCCCAGGGAGGCGGTGACGGGCGCCCGCCCCTCACGCGCGAACCACTCCCGCACGTGCGCGGCGCCGTGCTTGCCCGCCTCGATGTTGATGCTCGCGGCCCGGCCCTCGTTCTGCACCTGCATGCGGTAGGCGCCCGCGTTGACGACGCCGGTCTCGGGGTCGGTGGTGAACACCGCGCAGCCGGTGCCGATGTAGCGGCCGCCGTCCGCCTCGTGCCACTGCGGCACGGGGAAGTCCAGCAGGTCGACGTCGCCGTCCCGCAGCACGTTCTCGCGGACCGGCCCGGTGGGCACCTCGCGCACGGGATAGTCGGGCGCGTTCGCCACCCACTCTCCCGGCTTGGTGCGCAGCGCCTCCACGAGGGCCCGGTCGTCGAGGTCCGTGCCGAGCCGCAGGGTCATGCCGAGGCGGCGGGAGGCCGCCATGGAGGCCGTGAGGACGCGCTGGCCGGGGCGGTAGTCCACGATGTCGTCGAAGAGCAGGGCCGGTGGCGAGGGGCGCTTGTAGTTCACCTCGGACGCGGCACCGATCTCCTTGTCCCAGTGGGCGCCCGAGAGGGTTCTGACCTCGCCGAGCTTGTCCGCGAGGGCCAGCCAGCCGCGCAGGTCGTTGATGTCCTCCAGTGACGTCACGTCACTCGCCTCCCTTGTTCTTGGTCGTGACCGCGCCCCGGCGGGCGGCCGGGACGCGGTGGTGGCCGGCGGACGGCCGGAGCGCGGTGGGCTCATGGATAGAGCGCGGTGGGCTCATGGGTAGAGGGACCGGATGAGGCCGGACCGCTGCTCGGCGTCCACGTAGGAGTTGTCGATGAACGAGGAGGTGTCCTTCGGCATCTCGCCGACCCCCTTGGCCACGGTCGCGGCGAACGCGTCGTGGACGAGGCGGGGGTCCACCCGTGGTGTCCTGGCCCAGAGCGGGTTGAAGAAGTCGTAGGAGTACTCGGCGAGGGCCCGGCTGCTCACCCCGCTGTGCTTCATGATGCTCTTCACGGCGGCGGCCCTGTCGTTGTGCAGCATGGCCAGGCACTCGGTCTCCGACTTCACGAACGCGGTCACGGCCTTCCTGTTGGCCGCCATGTAGTCGGTCTTGACCGTGTAGGCGTTGGCCGCGGCGGGGAGCCCGGTGAAGTCCATGACCTTCTTGAAGCCCTTCTCGCGGGTCTTGGTGCCGGTGGGCGGCTGCGTGACGATGGCGTCGACCGCGCCGTTCTCCAGCGCCGAGACCTCGGCCGGGGTGCTCTTGAGGAAGACCTTCTGGACGTCGTCCTGCCGCCAGCCGTTGTGCTTGACGAGGGCGTCGATCGCCGCGTCCCCGAGGGAGCCCGGCGAGCTCAGCCCGATCTTGCGGCCCTTGATGCCGTCGCCGGGCCTGACCGACTTCCGGCCCCACATCTCCAGGTAGTAGCGGTTGATGGGCAGGGCGATGTACCGCAGGTCGACGCCCTTGAGGTTCATGGCCCCGGCCGCCGTGGACGTCGTGGCGCCCACGCCGACCTGGACGCCGTTGCTCACCAGGGCGGCGACGAGCTGCGAGGAGCTGTTGAGCAGGGTGATCTTGACGTCGAGGCCGTTCTTCTTGAAGACACCCTTGTCCTGGCAGATGTAGAGGTCCGAGTAGGCGGCCCCGATCGCCGTGTACCCCACCGTCATCTTCATGCTCGACGAGCGGACGGAGGCGGTCGGTGTCACGGCGCAGCCCGCGACGCTCAGGCAGAGCAGGGCTCCCAGGGACGCGGTCAGCGGTGTGGCGATGCGCATGGGACGGCTCGCTCCCCTCAGTCCGTGCCGGACCAGAACGTGAAGCGGCGCTCCAGGTAGCCGACACCGCGGGTGAGCACGATGGCGACCACGGCGATCACCGCGATCGAGGCCATGGCGTCGTCCATCTCGAAGTTCGACGTCTGGAGCTGGACCTGGTAGCCGAGTCCGGCGGAGCCCATGAACAGCTCGGCGACGATCGCACCGATCAGGGCGCGGCCCACGGCCTGCCGTATGCCGGCGAGTATGTAGGGGAGGGTCGCCGGGAAGGCGACGGAACGCAGGGTCGTCAGCCGCGAGGCGCAGAACACCCTCGCCACCTGCGTATGGCTGTCCTCCAGGTTGCGGGCGCCCGCGATCACATTGATGAGCAGCGGAAACAGCGCGCTCCACACCACGATGACGATGCGGGCGTTCATCTCGATGCCGAACCAGAAGATGAGCATCGGCAGGAAGACCACGTAGGGCACCGAGTACAGGATGCTGATCAGCGGGTCCGTCAGGCCGAAGAGCACTCTGTTGCGCCCAATGAGCAGGCCGGCGGGGATGCCCACGACGACCGAGATGAGCATGCCCCAGGCCACGATGGACAGGGTCGAGCCCAGCGGGCCCCAGACGCTTCCGGAGCCGATGGACCTGATCAGTGCGGTGAACGCGCCCGAGGGCGAGCTGCTGAAGTTCGGGTCGACGATGCCGGTGGCCGCGCAGATCTGCCAGGCGGCGAGGACCACCACCAGGCCGACGACGCCGAGGATCAGGTTCAGATGGCGGTCTCCCAGGGCGTGCCAGCGGCTCACCGCCGGCGGGTCCTGGGCGCGGAGGCTATCCGACGACAGTTGTGTCGCTGTCATGGTCACTCGCCCTTCGGCCTGGTTGGGTCTGGTTCATCACCAGACCGAGGATGTAGTCGTGGATGGCCTGGAACTCGGGTGTCCGCTTGACCTTGGAGCGGCGGGGCCGCGGCAGGTCGACGTCGACGACCTCGACGAGGTGGGCCGGGCCGCTGGAGAAGACGACGACCCGGTCGGCGAGGAAGACCGCCTCGGGGACGTCGTGGGTCACGAACACGGCGGTCTTGCCGGCGCCGGCTCCGTCCGCCTGCCAGATGCGGGTGAGCTCGTCCTGCATCAGCTCGCGCGTCTGGGCGTCCAGTGCGGAGAACGGCTCGTCCAGGAGCAGGAGATCGGGGTCGGTGGCCAGCGCGCGGGCCAGGTTGACCCGCTGGCTCATGCCGCCGGACAGCTCGCGCGGGTACTTGTCCTCCTTGCCGGCGAGCCCGACCAGTTCGACGAGCTCCGCGACACGGGATCTGCCGCGGTCGTCGAGGCGCTTCTGGGCCTTGAGGCCGAACTCGACGTTGGCCTGGACGTTGCGCCAGGGGAACAGCGAGGCCTGCTGGAACACGAGCGAGCGGTCCGGCGCGGGTCCCTGGATCTGGTCGCCGTTCAGCTCCAGACGGCCCGAGGCCACCGGGGTGAGCCCTGCGAGCGCCGTGAGGAACGTGGTCTTGCCGCAGCCGCTCGGCCCGACGATGGCCACGAACTCGTTCTCGGCGACGTCGAAGCTCAGCCCGTCGCAGGCGAGCGAGAAGGAGTGGGGCCGACGCGACCAGTGCCCGAGCCGGAGGTTTTCTACGACCAGTTTCTGTCGCGGAAGATGCACGGATACCTCCTCGGAGAGGGGAGCCGATCACCCCCATCGGGAGGAAGTGTCGACACTCGGATTCAAGCAGCAGCATGTGCTTGTGTCCAGGGGGTTACACGCGATCGTCCGCAATGTTTTTGCGAGGCTCCGCTTCTGCGGCTTGTTTCCCGGATCTCGTCCGAGGGGTCGGCTGCCCGGCCTCCCGTGATGGGGGCATAACACCTGATCGGGGTGGATTAGTGGCGCCGATGGTGTGGTTCGGCGTGGACGGTAGCCGCTCGGTGCGATCTGTTCAGTCGTGTTCCGGATGGGATGAAGCGGCTGGCCAGGGGAGTGTCAGCTCTCGCTCTCGTCGCAAAGTGTCGACACTTACTTGATTTGAAGGGAAGATGGCAGGTGGCTGGTTCATGCCGGTCCGCGAGCGTGTCGACCCCGCCGCTGCCGGAGCCGGATGGGTGGCGACCCTCGCCGGTCCGGGGGCTGGAAAACGCAACGGGCCAGGGCGGCCCCTGTGGGGTCCGGCCCTGGCCCGTTCTGGCCGCGGCGCGTCAGGCGATCGAGAGGCGCACCTCTATGTTGCCGCGCGTGGCGTTGGAGTAGGGGCACACCTCGTGCGCCTTCTCCACCAGCTCCTTGGCCGTGGCCTCCGGCACGTTCGGCAGGGAGACGGAGAGTTCCACGGTGAGGCCGTAGCCTCCGGAGGGGAGCTTGCCGAGGCCGACCTTGGCGGTCACCCTGGAGCCGGATATATCCGTCTTGTCGGCACGTGCGACGGCTCCCAGGGCGCTCTGGAAGCAGGCGCTGTAGCCGGCCGCGAAGAGCTGTTCGGGGTTGGTGCCCGCACCGCTGCCGCCCATCTCCCTGGGCGGGTTGACGATGACGTCGAGCTTGCCGTCGTCGCTGGCGACCCGGCCGTCGCGGCCGTTCTCCGCCGTGGCGACGGCGGTGTACAGGACGTCTACGGGCTGAATGGTCATGAACGAGTCCTCCTGGTCCGTTGCACTACTCCGCGACCGCAACCGGGCACGCCGGAAGCCGGGCCCCGCGGGCCCCGCCTCTGCGACCGTGCCCGGCCTTCCCGGAAGGATGCCTCGTCCGGACGTCTCCCGTTGCAGCCGCTCCTTCAACGTGCCAGCGGAGTGCTGGATTCCCGGCACGGACCCGCGGCCCTTCACCCCGGTGTCGCCGGCCCGGCCGGGCGGCACAGAGAGCGCGGGTCCCGCGCGGTCAGGAGGTTCTTCGGGTCCGTCGCGCGGGTCCGGGGCGCGGGCCCCGAGGGGGTGCACGGATCCGATGCCCGCGCCGAGGTGGGGGTCGCCGGCGCAGGGCGTCCGGAGCGGCCGGTGGCGGAGGAGGCCGTGGGGGAGGCGGCGTGCGAGCCGCCCGAGGCGCTGATCACGGGGCGGGGCCCCGCGTTCGCCGTCGGGGCGCCCGCACCGCTGCCGCATACCGACACCATGAGCAGTGTCAGGGCCGACACACCGAAGAACAGGGTGTGCTGGGTTGTCTTGGTCATCACGTTCCCAGGAGTCCAGGGCCGCCCGTTCCTGAGCGTCCCTCGTCTACTGGGACGGCCCCGTGCCCGGTCAGCGTTCACACCGGATTGCGCACGGTTCGGAACGGATGTGTCCGCTTGCCGTGATGATCCGGGCCGGAGCACGTCCGCGGGATGGGAAGAGGCACCCGTGGTGGGGAAAGGAGCACCCGAGCGGGGCCGTCCGGATGCGGACCGTGACGGGCCGGGGCACGGTGGGGACATGTTGCCACGCAAGAGCCGGCACGGCGTCCTGGTGCTGTCCCTGTGCTTGCTGGCTGCCTGCGACGCCCCCCGCCCGCGACCGCGGCCCTTCCACATACCCGCGCCGGTGCCCCATGCGCTGCCCGCCCCGGCCTACGTGTCACGGCAGGCGTGGCACGCGGACGACACGCACGCCCGCACGCCACCCGTCTACACCGGGCCGGTCGAGATCGTCTTCGTCCACCACACCAACCAGCCCAACGGCTACGACTGCGTGCGCGACGTGCCCGCCATCCTGCGGTCCATAGAGGTCCACCACATCGACGACGAGGGCTGGGACGACATCGGCTACAACTTCGCCGTCGACCACTGCGGCACCATCTACGAGGGGCGTGCGGGAGGTGCCACCCAGCCGGTGCGCGGCGCGCACACCAGGGGGTTCAACGCCCACAGCGTCGGCATCGCCGCCATCGGCACGTTCGGCGCCGGGCAGCCGGTCCCCAGGCCGATGATCGAGGCCATCGCCGCGATCGCCGCCTGGAAGCTGCCCGAGAACGTGAGCCCCTTGGGCACCGTCCGGCTGGTCGCCAGCAGCAACGGCGGGCGGTACGCCAAGGGGGCCACGGTGGACCTGAACGTCATATCGGGGCACCGCGACGGGGACAGCACCGACTGCCCCGGACAGGCGCTCTACGACGCCCTGCCCGAGATTCGCGCCTACGCCGCCCAGCTCCGCCAGGACATCGACCGCCCCCCGCGGTGACCGGGCCCGGCCTCGCGCCCGGGACGCGGCGTCCCGGAGCCCGGCACGCCGCCGCACCGCACGGCTCCTGCGCGCCCGGAGTGCTCCGGGCGCGCCACGCGTGCCGTGCGCCTTCCGCTCGTACCGGGCCCCGTGTTGCGCGACCCGGCCCCGCGTCCCGACGCCGCGGTGTCAGAGATCGACCGAGACGAACCGCTTCCCGGCGGTGTTCTCGACGACGACGGACTTCACCTTGTCGGGGGAGACCGAGGCCGAGCCGTCCAGGTCGACGCCCTTGCCCTTGCCGCCGGGCCCCTCGGAGACCACCCAGTTGCCCGCCGTCTGGCGCTCGCCGTCGCTGGAGACGACCACCAGCTTGCAGTGCTCGCCCACCGGGACGCCGGTGACCGCGGCGTTCACCCGCACCCAGCCGGCGGCCGGGGTGACGCGGACCGTCATGCCGGCGCTGGTGGCGGCATCCGTCGCCGAGCCCACCTTGATGCCGGTCGGCGCCGGGGACGGCAGCGGGGACGAGGTCGCGGGCGGCGGCCCACCGGCCTGCGGGTCGGAGGACGAGCCTGAGCCGGCGACGAGGTATCCGCCGAAGAAGACCACCACGGCCGACGCGGCGGCCGCCAGGCCCGTGGCAATTGAGCGTCGTCGCTGTGATGCCGATGACTCGGCACGCGCCTGCCGCAGCGTGCGCTGAAGCAGCATGTCCCCGTCCTCGACCGGACCCTCGAGGAACGCCTCGGGCGGTAGGGAACCGAGCACCGTCTCCGTCTCCTGCAACTCTTCCAGCTCCGTTCGGCATGCGTCGCACACGGCCGTGTGCTCCTCGACCTCCCGCCGTTCTTCGGGATCGAGGATGCCGAGGACGTATGCGCCGAGCAGTTCACCGTGCTGGTTCTGCGTGCTCATGCCGCCACCTCCTTGAGCCGGGCAGCGCCGCCGGACTTGCTCGTGTAGACCTTGCGCAGCGCCTTGAGCGCGTAGTGCGCCCGGGATTTGACCGTACCCTCCGGTATGCCGAGCCGCCCCGCGGTCTCCGGGACCGTGCGGCCCAGGTAGTAGATCTCCACGAGCACGTCGCGGTGCTCGGGCGAGAGCTTGTCGAGGGCGTCCATGAGGACCATGGACTCCACCACCGAGTCCGCGTGGTCGCGCTGCACCGGTGGCGTGGACTCGGACTCCGCGACCTCGGTGGGGCGCGCCGCCTTGGCCCGGTACCGGTCCGTGACGATGTTGCGGGCCACGGTCATCAGCCAGCCGCGCACCGATCCGCGCGGATTGGAGATGACCTCCGGGTGCCGCCATGCTCTGATCAGCGTTTCCTGTACTACGTCCTCGGCCGCAGGACGGTCACCGGTCAACCGTGTCGTGTACGCGAGCAGGGCCTTGCCGTGCTCCGCGTACAACGCACGGATGAGCGTCTCGTGACTCGCGCTCTGCTGGGCGCGGGACCGACGTATCGCCATCCACCCACTCCGTACTCCCGTTGCTCTGACCACAACACGGGGCAGCACAGGGGATCGTTCATGTGACTCACGTCACTTTGCAATGGCGGCCGTCGTTCAGGCACGCCACGACCTCGGCCATCTGCTTGCCGGTCATGACGTTGACGAACGCGGCGTGGTCGGTGATCGGAGCGTGCTTCTGCTCCGGGAACGCGTCGAGGGCGATCGGCGCGCCCTCGGGCACGCGGTAGGCGATCACCAGCCGCAGCTGGGGCACCGGGAACGTGCCCGGGGGGCAGGCGCCGTCGGCGCGGGGGAAGGCGATGTGGCCGCGGTGGTCCTCGCTGTCGGTGTCGAGGCCGTTCCAGCAGCTGGGGAAGTCGAGGGTGCGCACGACCCGGCCGTCCGGGCACCTGGGGTACTGCGTGGTGACCCGGTCCGGGAACCCCGCGCACCCCCACTGCGCGTGGGCGAGGGCCGTCCCCGCGGTGGCGGCGGCCGGGTCCCCGGTGATGAACCGCAGGAACCGGGGCATGGCCACCACGTCACTGGCCCGGTTGCCGAGGTACTCCACCGTGACCGACGACGGGAGCAGGATCTCCCCGATGTTGCCGTGGTGCCCGCCGCCCCCTGCCATGGGGGAGGTGGGGCGGTCCTGGCGGCGCAGCACGGGCCAGTAGTACGTGGACCTGTCACCGTCGTGGCAGGTGGTCCGCGCGGCGGCCAGCTGCGCGTCGGTCGAGAACGCGGTGGTCGAGAGGTTTCCCACGTAGTCGTGGGTGTGGTGGGCGCCGTTGTGTAGGCCCGGGGACTGCACCAGGTTGTCGGAGTTGCGGTGCAGGTCCTCGTTGCGGCCGCAGTCCTCGGTGAACGTTCCGGTGGAGGCGTCGGGCCCGGCGGCCGGCGGCGCCGAGCGCGGCACGTCGCGGATGTCGACGAAGTCCTTCGGGAACGGCCCCACGTCGGCGGCGCTGCCCACGTCGTGCCGGCCGCCGGCCGTCCAGACGAGGGAGAGTGCCACCACTACGGACACCACGGCGACGACGGACAACGAGATCGCTGCGTTCCCGAACCGGAACCGTCTTTTCACGTACCACAGGGTGCCATATGTCCCCAAGCGCCCCACAGGCACCCGGCCGCTCTCCGGGACATGCGCGGGTGCCCGCGAAGGGCCCCGCCGGAGCCGTTGGTTACGTGCCTTTTCCTCTGATTTCGACACCGTTAGGTGCGGGGTGCCAACGGGGCCGGGGCAACGGGGCGGTTCGCTCCGTCCGCCTCGGGGGCGCCGGCGCGGGCGCGGGCCACCAGCCGCCCGCGCTCCGAGTCCGGGAAGCGGCCGAGCATGGCGCGCAGCTCGTCCGCTTCCACGTTGGCGCCGAACGGCTCGGTGGCCGGTTCGAAGCGCACTCCCTCGGCGAGCGGGCCGGCGACGACGGGGTCGAAGCCGAACGAGTCGACGAGGCGCCCCGCAGCGGCGAGGTCGGCGGGGTCGTCACCGGCGATGGCGATGGCCTTGCGGCCGGGCGTCCCGGCAGGGCGTGCCCCGTCCTCCAGGTCGTGGTACCCCATGTGGTTGAACGCCTTGACCACGCGCGCCCCGGGCAGGAACGCCCGGACGGTCTCGCTGGACGAGGTGCGCGGGTCGGTGAGGTCGTCGCGCCTGCCGTCGACCTCCCACCAGTAGTTCATGGCGTCGAGGACGAGCCGGCCGCGCAGCGCGCCGGCGGGGATGCTCCGGTACTTGCCGAGCGGGAGGGCGAGGACCACGATGTCCGCCCCGGCGGCTGCCTCGGCCGCGGTGACCGGGACGGCGCCGGGGGCGAGGACCTCGACGGTGAGCGCGATGCCCGCGGGGTCCCCGGAGCCGGCGATGAGCACCCGGTGCCCGCCCGCGAGGGCGAGCCGGGCGAGCACGGTGCCCACCTTGCCGGCGCCGAGGATGCCTACGGTGTGCAGGGCCGCGTCGTGTGCGGTGTCCTCCTGCGTGGTGTCCTCGGTCGTGGTGTCCTCTTGGGTGGTGTCCTCCTGCACGGTGTCCCCGTGCACGGTGTTCTCGTGCATGGTGTCCTCGTTCACGGTGTTCTTGGGCGTGGTCTCCGCGGTCACGGCGTCACCCCGCGAGGATGTCGCGGACCATGGGCAGCACCTTGGTGCCGATGAGCTCGACGGCCCGCAGGCGGGCACTGGCGGGCAGCGAACCCGAGGTGTAGATGAGGTCGAAGCGGCCGACTCCGAGCGCGTCGACGGTGCGGGCGATCTTCCGGGCCACCGTCTCGGGCGAGCCGATGTACATGGAGCCGTGCTCGATCTCGGCGTCGAACTCCTGGCGGCGGATCGGCGGCCAGCCCCGCAGCGCGCCGATGCGGTCGCGCAGCACGCGGTAGCGCGGCCAGAACAGCTCCCGGGCCTCCTCGTCCGTGTCGGCCACGAAGCCCGGCGAGTGCACCCCCACGGGGTGGGCCTCGGTGCCGAACTGCTCGGCGGCGCGGCGGTAGAGGTCGATGTAGGGGGCGAAGCGCTCGGGGGAGCCGCCGATGATGGCGAGCATCAGCGGGAAGCCGTAGCGGGCGGTGCGCACGACCGACTGCGGCGAGCCGCCCACGCCGACCCACGTGGTCAGGTGCCCGGAGTCGGTCTTGGGGAAGACGTCGGCGTCCTGAAGCGCCGCCCGTACCGTTCCGCTCCAGGTGACGGGCTTCTCCTTCAGCAGCTCGGCGAAGAGGGCGATCTTCTCCTCGAACAGCACCTCGTAATCGGCCAGGTCGTAGCCGAAGAGGGGGAACGACTCGGTGAACGAGCCGCGCCCGAGGATGACCTCGGCCCGGCCGTTCGACAGCGCGTCCACGGTCGCGAAGCGCTGGAACACGCGGACCGGATCGTCCGAGCTCAGCACGGTCACACCGGACGACAGGCGGATGCGGGAGGTGCGCGTGGCGATGCCGGCGAGCACCGTCTCCGGGGACGAGATCGCGTACTCGGGCCGATGGTGCTCGCCCAGGGCGATGGCGTCAATACCGGTCTCGTCCGCGAGCACGGCCTCGTCGAGGACCTGGCGGATCGCCGCCCCGTAGCCGAGAGGCGCGCCGGAGTCGTCCTCCGGCACGTCGCCGAACGTATCCAGTCCGAAGACCAGGTCAGACATGGAAGGCCTCCTCCTCGACCGGTTCCCGCGCAGGCGGGCCGCCCCGCGGGCCCTTCGGGAGGTGCCGGGTCGAACCGATTTGGTTGACGTGTCAATCAGATGAGACCATTATGCAGTAGGAAGTTGAATCGTCAACTGTGAGGGGCGATGGCGGACGACGGAGAGCGCCGGAGGGTGATGCCCACGGCGGAGGAACTGCGGGTCTGGCGGCTGTTCATCGAGACGGCGGAGGCGCTCCGCGCCGAGCTGACCTCGCGCATGCAGAGCGAGTCCGCGATGTCACCGGGGGACTACGCCGTGCTCCTCGCCCTGCACGACACGGACGGCCACCGGCTGCGCTCCTCCCGGCTGGCCGAGGTCATCGGCTGGGAGCGCAGCCGCCTCTCCCACCATCTGGGGCGGATGGAGCGCCGCGGACTGATCCTGCGCGAGGAGTGCGCCGCCGACAGCCGCGGTGCCGAGGTCGTCATGACCGACGAGGGCGCCGCGGCGTTCCGCCGCGCGTCCCTGCCCCACCTGCGTGACGTCCGCCGGCTGTTCGTGGACGCCCTCACCCCGGAGCAACTGGCGGAGGCGGAGGGAATCGCCAGGGCCCTGCGGAGTCGCGTCGATGCGGCACGGGGCTCCTGATCAGGCGCGGGGAATCACGCGCGGGGTCGACCGGCGGCCGGGTGCCGTGTACTGCTTGACGTGGCGAGCGGCGCGGGCGCGAGAGGTGCGGGGCGGCAGGCGCCGGGCGGGGCGGTGTGGCGCGGCTTCGGCCGGGGCGGGGAGGGCGGGCGTGTCGGCAGGGGAGCAGTTCGGGAGCGGGACGCAGCCGGCGGGCGTGCACGGCGGCTCTCCTCCCTCTCTGTGGGGCGACCCGAACTACCGGATCTTCCTGGCCGTCCAGACGCTGTCCGCCCTCGGGGACTCCTTCTCGCTCGTGGCGGTACCGCTGCTGGTGCTGCACAGCACGGGCTCGGTCGTCCAGATGGGCTTCGTCACGGGCCTCACCGGTGTCGCCTCCATCGTCACCGGGCTCTTCGCCGGAGTGGTCGCGGACCGCCTCGACCGCAAGCGGCTCCTCATGGCCGCCGACGGTGTGCGCTGCCTGCTCTACGCGCTCATTCCGGTGGTCTGGATGTTCTCGGCGCCGACCTGGCTGATCTACGCCGCGGTGCCGGTCGCCGGTGTCTTCTCCATGCTCTTCGAGGTCACCTATGTCACCGTGGTTCCGGCGCTCGTCCAGCCGGGCCAGATCACCAGGGCCAACGGCCACCTCTACGCCAGCTACGCCGTCGCCAGTGTCGCCGGACCCGCGCTCGCGGGCCTCGTCGCCTCCGCCGCGGGGCCGGCCACCGCCATCGGCATCGACGCCGCCACCTTCGCCGTCTCCGCGCTCGGCGTCGGCTTCGTCAGGTTCGGCGGCTCGTCACGGCCGCCGGCAGCCGAGGCCGGACGCGGCGCGGTACGCCGGGAGTTCCTGGCCGGCGCCCGGTTCCTGTGGGCGCACCCCGTGCTCCGTCCGCTGAACCGTGCTGCTGTCGGTGCTGACCTTCGTCACCTACGGGCTGACGGACCTCGTGATCTACCTTCTCAAGCACGACCTCGGCCGGCCGGACACGTCGGTCGGCTACGTGCTCACGGCCGGCACCGTCGGCACGTTCGTCGCCTCGGCCGTGGTCGCCCGGGTCCGCAGGCGCCTCGGCTTCGGGGCGGTCTGGGTCAGCGCGTTCTCGATCGCCGGGATCGCCGTCGCCGCGATGGGGCTGTCCCGGAGCGTGCCGGTGATCGCCGTGCTGCTGACGGTCCATCTGGCGTGCACGGGCATCGCGGGCATCTGCTCGATGTCACTCCGCCAGGAGGTGACCCCCGGCCATCTGCTGGGCCGCGTCACGTCCTCGTTCTGGACCATCCACAAGGCCCTCGGACCGTTCGGCGCGGCCGCCGCCACCGCGGCCGCGGCCGGGTTCGGGGCGTTCGCCGTCTGCGTCGCCATCGGCGTCACAGCACTGGCCACCGCCCTCTCCGGGACGTTGACCGGCATCGTCCGGAGCGGCGCCGCGCAACGCCCGGCAGGGGAGACGCCGTGAACCCCGGTGCCCCGTCCGCCCCGCGGCTCACGGGTGTTCCCTCACTTCCCGCGGTGACGTCCACGTCCCGCCGTGACGCCCGCCGCGCGCACCACCCGGGCGCCGCGCGGGGGTTCCGCGCGGCTCCCGGGGCGGTCAGCGCAGGTCGAGCAGGTGCACCTGGTGCGTGCGGTCGCGCTGGACGCGCCGTGCGCCGCGGTCGCTGGTGAAGACCAGGGTCCCGCGGTCCAGCGCGGGCCAGGTGTTGTTGCCCCGGGTCGTCACCTGCTTCGCCGGGGACCAGCCCGACGCGGCCTCGAACGTCGCGGTGTACACCTTCCACCGCCAGTCGGCCGAGCGGGAGTCGTACCAGACCGCCCGCAGCGGACCGCCGGGGTCGCGGCTCAGCCTGGCCCGCTGGCTCATCGCCTCGGGGGCCAGGGCGACCTGCTCGAACGGCGTCCAGGTCGCACCGCCGTCGGTGGAGCGGCTCGCGCGCAGCTGGAGGTTGGCCCCCGAGCTCTGCAGCGCGCCGCTCTCCCAGACGGCGACGTAGCCGCCCGCGGCGTCGACGGCCACGTCAGGGTGCCGGTCGGCCCGGTCGGTGACCTGGCTGACCTGTACCGGGGCGCTCCAGTCGCGGCTCGGCGCGGTGCGCACCGCCGCCATGACCTGCCAGTTGTCCGGGTCCGTGCCGCCGCTCGCCGGCTGGCCCGCGGGCGGGGTGTGGCCCGTCCACAGCGGGTCCGGGTCGAAGCGGTCGTCCTGCCAGGTGATCACGGCGTGCCCGCGGTCGCCGATCGCGATCGACGGGAAGAGGGAGGCGGGGTAGCGCGGTGACCGGGCGTCGTCCGGGGTGCCGGCGCTGATCGTCTTGCCCGCCGCGGAGATGTTCACCGCGTCCGTGTCGAGGCCGACGATCTGCGCGTACACGTCGAACGCGCCGGAGCTGTTGTCCGACCACGCCACGAGCGGGTGCTTGTCGTCGACGAGCGCCAGCGCCGGGTGGACCGACCGGCCCTCGCCGCCGCCGAGTTGCCGGGCGTCCCGGAATGACTCGCCGCCGTCGGTGCTCTGCCGCAGCCGGATCACCGGGCGGTGCGGCTGCTCGTGGCCCAGCTCGTCCTGCCAGACCACCCAGACGTTCCGGCCGGAGGCCGCGACGCGGGGGAAGCGGGCGGTGCCGGAGTCGCCGGACAGGGTGAGGGTGCGGGTGAGCCGGCCCTTGCCGTCGACCCGCCGGTAGACGGCCTTCGTCGCGCCGTCCTCGTGGAGCTCCGCGACGACATGCGTGACGCCGTCGGCCACGGCGACGTCCGGGAAGCCCGTGAACAGCCCCTCGTCGCCGGCCACGAGCCGCGCCGCGTCGGGACGGGTGTCGGCGGCCGGCAGGGCGATCCCGGGCTCGGGGGCGGCGGGCCCGCCGGCGGAGAGGAAGACCGGTGCGGTGGTGCCGCGCAGCTGGGTGGGCAGGGTCGGGTCCGCGTCCTGGCCGGAGGCGGCGCCGGGGGAGCGTACCTCGGCCCGGTACCAGGTGTGGTCCGCGCCGCTCGGCGCGAGCGGCAGCTCGTACGTCTCGGTCTGCTTCGCCGGGCTGAAGGTGGCGACGGGCCCCGCCGACCTGCCGGGCGCCTTGTACACCTCGACGGTCGTGCCGGTGCCGCCCACCACCGTGACGCGCAGCGCGGCCTTCTTCGACGGTCCGTGCGCGGGCAGCACGACCTCGTCGCCGCCGACCGCCTCGAACACCCCGTCGCCGTCCACGTCCGCCTCGATGGTGACGAACGGTCCCTGGATGTTCTGCGCGACCGAGGTGCGGCCGGCCCGGAACCCGTCGAGGATGCTGCGCACGGAGCGTTCCGCGGCGAAGACGTGCGTGGTGGGCTCGCCCGGACCCGCGATGTCCCAGAGCTCGCGGAAGTGGCAGTCGCTGGCCGCGGCCACCCCGAAACGGAAGCCTGCGTTCCAGCGGTTCTCGGCGTACTCGAGCTGTGCGTCCGGGTTGCCCGCCACGTTCAGCACCTCGACCAGGTCCATGCCCTGGACGCTGGCGTTGTCGTTGACGCCGTCGGCCTGCGTGTACTCGCCGTCGTCCGGGTGGGCCTGCGACCAGACCGCGTCCTGGGCGTGCACGTCCCAGACGGACTGCTGGACGTGCCGGTAGGCGGCGGAGCCCTGCGGGTTGCCGCCGTCGACGATGACGTCGACGTTGCCGAGGACGACGGCGTGGGGCGAGCCACCCGCCTCCTCGCCCGGGACGAGCAGCAGCTTCGAGGACTTCCACTGGGGGTCCCAGTGCTGGTCGTACGTGCGGTGGTCGGTGAGCGGCATGAAGGCCAGACCCGTCCGCTCGCCCTGGGCGATCTGGTCGCCGACGGGGAGGTTGCCCGGCAGCGTCTGCTTCGACGTCTGCCGGGGCCCGCTGCCGTCCGAGGAGTGGTCGTCGTGGACGTGCGTGTCGCCCGCCAGCCACTGGCCCCGGGGCGCCTGGTGCCCGGCTCCGTGACCACCCGGGTGCGCCGGCTGCGCGCCGGGGCCGCCGTCGCTCGCCGCCTGCGCCTGCCCCGCGCCGACTCCGGCCACCGCGACCGCCGCGCCGGCAGCCGCCACGAACCCCCGGCGCGTCAGCTCGCTCGGACCCGCCGATCTGTCCGGATCCGGCGACGTCTTGGATGTGCCCATCAGGGTCCGCCTCTCGTGCACCGCACCGCACCAAAGCGGTGCGAACCGGCGGAGAGGCTAGAAACCGCCCCTGCCCCGTGGCGTGAACCCACCGGGAATGGACCGTGCAGGCTGTCCGAACTCCACGGTGGTGCGAGGCGGCGCATACGTGCTCTATGGGGGGCCGGGGTGTACGGACGCCAGCGGGGCGCGGGCCGGGTGCACGGACTTCACGGTGGTGCGGGCCGGGGCACACGCACGCCACGGTCGTGGGGGCCGGGGTGCACCCACTCCACGGTGGTGCGGCCCGGACGCGCGTCCTGAGGGCCGGGCGCGCCTGGGTTCCCGCGCGGGCCGCCTCAGGCGTCCCCGCTGCTCTCCGCCCTGACCATGCGGCGGACCACGTGGGCGGGCCACACGCTGCCGGCGAGCGAGCGCATGGTCTTGCGGACGCCGCGTGAACTGCCCGGCATGACGCGGGGGGTGATGCGGAGGGCGGAGACCAGAGCCGCCAGCACCTGGTGCCGGGGGCCCGGGAAGCCGTGCTCCGCCGCGGCCCGCAGCTCCTCCACGAGGGGGGTGATCACGTCCGGGCCCTGGAGCGGGTAGCGGTGCCTCGGGAAGAGGCCGAGGGCGCGGCGCTTCTCGATGCCGACGAGACCGCGCTCCCTCAGGCTGAGCGCGCACGCCTCTCCTATGGCGTCGGCGTTCCGGTGTATCCAGCGCACCGTCCGCGGCCGCTTCCCGCTGCGGAACCGGCCGAAGGCCATGTCGAGCAGGGGATCCCCGAGCGGCCCCGACCCCGCGGGGGCGATCCGGCCGCGGTGGACCACGATGCGGCCGGCCGCCTCCAACTCGGCCAGGGCAGCGCCCGTCACCGCGTAGTTGACGAAGCGCTCCCGGGCCCGCGGCTTGCCCGAGGCCGGGTCCAGGAGGAGGAGCAGCATCTGCTCGGGCACGGTGAGGGTGGCCAGGGACACGTCAGCTCTCTCCTGCTTGCTCGGTCGCTTCGCCGGACCGGCGGGAGCGCGGCACGGGCGGCCGCCGTCCGACGCGTGGACCCTACCGTTCCGGGTAGCGGGCCGGGGGCCGTCCACCGGGGTCGTCCATAGGGTGTCTCCACCGCCCCTACGGTGTCTCCACCCCGCCCCGCCTCCGCGCGTCGAAGGGGCAGGCGGCACGGGGTTGCCGCCCTCAGGCGGGCAGGTGTCCGTGCCTGCCGCGGTGGGCCCGGTGCACGCGGGCTCCGGAAGGAGCCAGGCTCCGGAAGGAGCGCGGCTCACCCCGGGAAAGCGCACCTGCCTGGCACCGCATGGTTACGATCATCATCTGTAACTGAACTTTCCCGCCGGATCCGCGGGCACCCGGGCACGGGGACATCCGCCGATCCGTAGGGCACACGAGGAGGTACGCGCGTGGCCGACACGAAGAGCATCGAGGTCTCGGTGGTGCAGCCGGGAGAGGGCGATACCGTGGACCTGCCGGGGTTCGGAGCCGTGTTCAAGCTGTCCGGCCGGAACAACCGGGGCGAGGTGTCGATCGTCGAGCATCCCTTCCAGGTCGGTCTGATCACCGCGGCACACCGGCATACCCGCGAGGACGAGCACTCGCTCGTGCTGGAGGGCGAGATCGGCTTCCGTTCCGACGACAGCGAAGTGGTGCTCGGGCCCGGCGGCTACATCACCAAGCCGCGGGGCCAGATGCACGCCATGTGGAACGCCGGCAGCGCTCCGGGCCGCATCGTCGAGATCATCACCCCGGGCGGATTCGAGACCTACTTCCGGGAGTTGGGTGAGCTGCTCGTCGCGCACGAGGGCAGCGAGGGCACCCGGAGTCTGCACGAGTCGGCCGAGTTCACGGAACTCGCCGACAAGTACGGGATCACCTACGGATCGCCGGAGTGGATGGACGACGTGGTGCAGAGGTACGGGCTCCAGCCGCCCTCGCACTGACGGCGCCGCCATGTGACCACTCTCGCGGCACCCGGCCACTCTCCTGGCGGCGGCTGTTCAGCCGCCGCGCCCGGCCGGGCCGCTGCCTCGCCGTCCGCTGCCACCCGTCTGCCGCGCGAGCGCCGGCCACAGCACGGAGACGACGGCCTCGGGTATCTCCTCCTTGCTCTCGCCGCGGTAGAAGGCGGCGAAGTAGCTGCCGAAGCACATCGTGGCGACGGTGTGCCCGTCGATCCCGTCCCGTACGCCGCCGTGCTCGTGGAGCTGCGACAGCACGTTCTCGACGAGGGCCACACGTGGTTCGACCGCGTGCCTGCGGAGGATGTCGAGGAGCTCCGGGGTGCGGTCGGCCTCGCCGGCGAAGTTGCCCATCAGCACCATGGCGTTCGGGTTGAAGTAGGCGGGGTCCAGCCGGCGGACGGCCTCGACCAGGGCTTCCCGTGGCTCCATGCGGCTCAGGTCGAGGCTGTACATGTCGCGCTGCTTGCGGAAGCCGTAGTCCAGCGCGTCGACGACCAGGTCGAGCTTGGTGCTCCAGCGCCGGTAGAGCGTCGGGCGGCTGACCTTCGCGTCGGCCGCGATGTCCCCGATGGTCATGCGGGAGTAGCCGTCCCGGACCAGCCGCTCGCGGGTGGCGAGGATGATCGCCTCGTCGAGCGCGGCGTCACGTGGCCGTCCGCCGGGGCGCGGGGCGGGGGATTCCGCGGCCTCGTCCGTCGCTTCGGGTGCTCGGGCCATGGGTTCACCTCGTGGACGACATCGGCACCATCATATCCGATCCCGTTACAGGGAGTGGCTGTTACGTATATGGTCCATGGGTCGGAATTACATTACATATGCTGACTGTAACTGGTTAGGGACCCGGTGTCGGACCATGCCACGCACCTTGCACACATCCCCAAGGAAAGGGGAGTCGACGATGACCACGTTCTACGATGCCGGCGTGGCACAGCGGGCGGGCACGGCATGACCGGCAGGGCGGATCGGGCATGACCGGCATGACGGGCCCGGGGCACGCCACCGGCGCCGAGGCCGGAGGGCAGGACGCCACCGTCGAGAGCGGAACGCTGGACGTCACCGTCGAGCGGGACATCACCTACGCGACCGTGGACGGGACCGAGCTCCGTCTCGACGTCTACCGTCCGGCCGAGCCGGGCTCGCCGGTCGTCCTGTACGCGCACGGTGGCGGTTGGACCAGAGGCGGCAGGGGCACCGACGGCGCCACACGGCTGGCGCCGCTCGCCGCGCACGGCGTCACCGTCGTCTCGGCCGACTACCGCCTGGCGCCGGGGGCCGCCTTCCCGCAGCAGGTGTACGACCTCAAGGGAGCGGTGCGCTGGCTGCGCGCGAACGGGGCGCGGCTCGGGCTCGCCACCGGGCGGCTCGGCGTCTGGGGCGCCTCCGCGGGGGCCTACCTGGGCTCGCTGCTGGCGCTGTCCGCGGGGGAGGACGCGCTGGAGGGCGCGGTCGGGGGCAACCTCGGGCAGTCCAGCGCCGTGCAGGCCGTGGTGCACTGGTTCGGCCAGACGGACCTGGTGGCGTCGGCTTCGCGCAGCGAGGTGGAGGCGCGGCTGCTGCCCTTCCACTTCGAGGCTGACCTGCTGGGGACCGCCGATCCGGCGGAGCTGGCCGAGCGTGCCCGGGGCTTCGGCCTGCCGGCGCGGGTCTCGCCGGGGGCTCCGCCGTTCCTGATCGCCCACGGCGACCGGGACCGGCTGGTACCCCCGTCCCAGGGGCTCGCCCTGCACGACGCACTCGTCCGCACGGGCGCGCGCAGCCGCTTCGAGCTGCTGGGCGGTGCCGGGCACGAGGACGCGGAGTTCGACAGCCCCGCCACCCTCGCCTATACGGCCGCGTGGCTGCGGGCGGTACTGAGGGCCGGCGCCTCACCGGGGCGGGACTAAAAGCGGAGGGCATTTACGTTACGTGTGATGAACGTATCGAATCGCCCCATCGGGCGCCCCATGGGCCCCATCGGTCCCATCGGCCCTATAGCCGATTCGGAGAGGAGAGAGCGGAATGCCCCTCGTGTCCGCGGCCGCCACCGGCTCGCCCTCACGCATCGTGACCGCCCAGCACTGGTTCGACTTCCTCTGCCCCTTCTGCTACCTCGCCCAGGACCGCAACCGGATCCTCGCCGAGCGCGGCGTCCACGTGGTCGGGCGCGGTCTTCAGATCCACCCCGAGATCGGGCCCGGCGGCTCGCCCGCGGGACCGCGCTCTGGGCCGACCTACGAGTACCTCGCCCACGAGGCGGAGGCCGCCGGGCTCCCGCTGCGGTGGACGGACCGCATGCCCTACTCGCGCCCGGCACTGTCCGCCTTCGAGTGGCTGCGCACCACCGACCCAGAGGCCGCCGAGCGGTTCGCGACGGCGGTGTTCGCGGCCTACTTCGCCGACGGCCAGGACATCGAGCCCGTCGACCGCCTCGCCGCGCTGGCCCGCGGGGCGGGCGCAGACGCGGACGGCCTGCGCGCCGCCCTGGCCTCGGGTGCGGCGGAGGCCGCGCTGGCCGGGTCGGAGGACCTTGCCGGCGAGTACGGCGTCGCCGGCACGCCCGCCTGGGTCGCCGGCGGGCAGCGGGCCTTCGGGCTGCGCCCGCGGGAGTGGTTCGAGGACTGGGCCGGCACGCTCACCCGCCGGGTGGTCGTCGAGACGTGACGCGGCCCGGGTCTCGCCCCGGTCCCCGACCTGGCCCTGCCGGCGGGCGGTCACCGCCCCGAAGCGGGAGAATGCGACCAGAGCCGACGCTGGGAGGTACGGATGACGCGCACCGGACCGGACGACGTCCATGCCGTGCCCGCCCGCCGCGGAACCCCGTCATGACCTCCGCGTCGGGCACGGGTGACGTCCGAGGGACCGGCCTCGCCGGCCAGACCGTCGTCGTGATCGGCGCCAGCGCGGGCATCGGGTTCGAGACCGCCCGCAGGGTGCGGTCCGAGGGCGGCCAGGTGTTCCTGGTCGGCCGCAACCCCGAACGGCTGCGGCAGGCGGCGCTCGAACTCGACCCCGCCGGCACGGCGGCGTTCGACGCGACCGACGGCGACCGTATGAAGCGGTTCTTCGCGGAGCTGCCCGGCCCGGTCGACCATGTGATGGTGACGGCCGGCAGCCCCGCCTACATGCCCCTGGCGGACATGGACCTCGCCTCCGCCCTCCGGGCCTTCGACGAGCGCCTCGCCGTGACGCTCGGGGTCGCGCTGCACGGCCGGGCCAAGGTCCGGGCGGGAGGCACGCTGCTGTTCCTCGGCAGCACCGGCGGCCGGCGCCCCGGCCTGGGCATGTCCATCATGTCGAGCCTCACCGCGACCCTGCCCGCCCTCACCGCCAACCTGGCGCTCGAACTCGCCCCGATCCGGGTGAACCTCATCGCCCCCGGGTTCGTCGACACGCCGCTCTCGGCCTCGCTCCTGGGGGACCGGCTGGAGGCCCGCCGGGATGAGCTGCGCGACACGCTGCCGATCGGACGGGTCGTCACCCCCGCCGATGTCGCCGCCCTGGCCCTGCACCTGATGTCCAACGACGCGATCACCGGCGCGACCTACGACATCGACGGTGGCCAGCAGCTCGTCTCCCGCTGAGCCGGGCGGGGCCGGCGGCGGTTGCGGGGTGCGCACCGGGGCCGGGTCGTCCGTTCCGCTCGGCCCGGGAGCCGTTCCGCCGGCACGCGAAGGACCCGCGGCGGCTGCCGCGGGTCCTCGTGCGTGGGAACGCTGCCCTGTTCGGGGTCCTCGCCGGGGATTCCCGCCGGAATCCCCGGCGGAGCCCGTGCCGGGGTCCCGCCGGCGTCCGGGTCGCCCGGGATCAGCCGCCCAGCGACTGGGCGGCCGCGTCGATGGCGGACGCGAAGGTGCTCACCTGGCTGTAGACGCCGGGGTAGCCCGGCTCCGCGCAGCCGTTGCCCCAGCTCACTATCCCGACCTCGACCCACTCGCCGCCCGCGTCGGCGCGGAACATCGGGCCGCCCGAGTCGCCCTGGCAGGTGTCCACGCCGCCGGTCGACAGGTAACCGGCGCAGATCTCGTCGCTGGGCACCAGGTCACCGGAGTAGGCGTTGTTGCAGGTGGTGTCGTCGACGAACGGCACGGTGGCCTTGAGGAGGTAGCGCTGCTGGGGTCCGTTCTCGGTGGCCGAGCCCCAGCCGACGATGGTGAACGTCCCCTTGTCGTAGGCGGTGCTGTGGGCTATCGGCAGGGTCGGCAGAGTGGTGACGCGCTGCGCCAGGCGTATGAGCGCCCAGTCCTTGCCGGCGCCGTTGTAACCGGGCGCCTGGTACACGTAGTTCGACTTGACCTTGATCGCGCTGGAGCTCTGCAGGTCGACCTGGCCCAGCGTGGCGGTGATGCTGGTGTTGGCGCCGGTCCTGCTGACGCAGTGCGCGGCGGTCAGCACCAGGTCGGGGGAGTACAGCGCGCCGCCGCAGCCCATCGACAGGCGCACCACGAACGGGAACTCGCCCTGTGCCGCCCGCGTGCCGCCGACCACGGAGGGGCCGGGCTGGGGGCCGGTGTCCTGCGCGTGGGCGGGCACCTGCACCGCGAACACGGCGAGGAGGATGGCCACGAGGGCCATCGGTCTCTGCCACGAGGTGAACCACTTCATCATGGGGGGTTCCTTCCGGTCCGGCCCCGCCAGATCGGCAGGGGCATGACAAAACAGGCGGTGACGGTCGAGCGGTGGTGCCGGCGCGCTGATCCGGTGCGGTGCTGCGATGCCGTCGCCGTGCACGGGCGCTCGGGCACGTTCGGGGGGCAGGGCAGCCGCCGTTCGGGCGCGCGGTGCGGCGCACGCTCCGGTGTGGCGTGTCAGGAGCTGGTCGTACCCGTCACCGAGGCCGCGATTCGCCGTGCCACGGCGAACCTCGGGACTGTCGCGTACCCCTGGGGAGTACGCGATGAGGAGAGTATGTGGAGCACGCAGCCGTCTGACAAGAGGCCCTCGGGCGGCGGCGGTTGCCGCCGGCGCCCGGCCCGACGCCGTGCCGGCACCCCGGTCCGCCGGCCTCCGCGCGGACGCCCGGTGCACTGGGGGTGGCCCCGGCACGCGCCCGCCGGTCGGCGGCGGGCGGGCGACTGCCGGCTCCCGTGCCGCGTGGGTACGCTGACGTGCATGGCATGCCGCATCAGTGAGCTGGTCATCGACGCCGCCGACCACGAGCGGCTCGCCGCGTTCTGGAGCGATGTCCTCGGCTACGTCGAGCTCGGCCGGGAGGACGACGGAAGCATCGAGATCGGGCCCCCCGGCGCCGGCTTCGGCGGCCCGCAGCCCACCCTCGTCCTCAGCCCGAGCAGCGACCCGCGGCCCGGGAAGCTCCGGCTGCACATCGACGTCAACGCCACCGACCGCGACCAGGACGCCGAGCTGGAACGGCTGCTCGCGCTCGGCGCCAGGCCGGCCGACATCGGCCAGACGGGCACCGAGAGCTGGCACGTCCTGCTCGACCCGGAGGGCAACGAGTTCTGCCTCCTGCGCCCCCGGCTCCAGCCCCTCTGATCACGCGCGTTCCGGCGAGCCGCCCCTCCGCGCGGGCGCTGCGGCACCTCGCCGGGTCCGGACCCCGAAGCACGCTCCGAGCCCGCCGGTGATCCGGCCGGGACCCGCTACGCGGCCTCCGGCCCCGGCTCCGCGGCGTCGACGCGCAGGGTGGCGGCGGCCGGGCCGTCCTCCAGGATGGCGCTCACGTAGCTGGAGTTCGCGTACTTGGTGCGGTAGGCCTCGTCGATGGCCTGGCGGTCGGGCGTGGCCGGGGTGAACTGCACGGGCCGCCACTGCCCGTTCGTGCGCACCTCCCCCTCCCCGCTGGTGCGGGCCCTGCGGTACCAGGCGCTGTCCGGGCCCCGGTAGCCGCGCACGAAGACCTTGCCCTCGTTCTCCACGACCCAGATCGGGCGGGCCTCGTCGAGGTCGCCCTCGGGCCGCCGGACCCGGACCATGATCTCGTCGCTGCCGCGGAAGTCCGCCAGGTCCTCGGCGTCCCAGTTCCCGTCTCGCATGTGCTCTCTCCCAGGTCGGACGGCGCCGGCCCGGCCGACGCGGGGGCGCGGCCCGATTCAAGCGCCGGGGGCGGGCCGTGGCAACGAGGCGGGCCTGCCGCTCCGCGTTTCTCACCGGAAGGGACCACGGCCGCACGGACCGTCCGGAGCCGGGGAGCGGCCTCGTGACGAGAGCGGTGGCGCGACCTCGTGACGGGCGCGGGAGCGGCCGTGAATACCGTTGGAAGAAGTTCCCCGGCGTGGGTCAGGATGCGGCCATGAACGAATCGAGGCTCACGCACATCGCCGCCCCCGACGGCGTTGCCCCGGGCACGGGGTACACCCAGGTGGTGATCGGGACCGGCCGCCTGGTCGCCATCTCAGGACAGGTGGCCCTGGACGAGGCCGGGGAGGTGGTGGGGGCCGGGGATCCCGCGGCGCAGGCGCGGCGGGTCTTCGAGAACCTGCGGCGCTGCCTGGCGGCGGCCGGGGCGACGTTCGACGACGTCGTCAAGCTCACCTTCTTCGTCACCGACGTCGGCCACCTGCCCGCCGTGCGCGTGGCACGGGACGAGCACATCGACACCCGGCGCCCGCCCGCGAGCACCGCGGTCCAGGTCGCCGCCCTGTTCCGGCCCGAGCTGGTGCTGGAGGTGGAGGCGCTGGCCGTCCTCCCGTAGCGGGCGCCGCGGGGAAGAGGACGACCGCCCCCGCCGCACGAGACGCCGGTGCCCCGCGTCACGGGACGCGGGGCACCGGCTGCTCTCAGGGCCTCACCGGCCGCGGCGGCTCACTTGCCGTACGCCAGCGCGAACAGGTGGACCGTGCCCGAGCCCGTCTCCGGGAGGGTGAGCGAGGCCACCGTCTTCGACGGGTCCAGGGGCACCTTCGTGGCGAAGACGTAGGCCTTCACCGAGTCCCTGCCTCCGGACGCGGTGTTCCGGTAGGTCGTCGTGACGGCCGTGGTGTCGCTGCCGACGGGCTGGGCGGAACCGCCGTTCAGGGTCCAGTCCGAGAAGGTGACGTCCGCCTTCGCGGTGGTCCCGTCGGTGTAGGTGACGGTGAGCGTGCCCGTGGAGCCGCTGCCGTCCGTCGGGGCGTTGGCCGCGGCGCCCAGCAGGCCGAGGGACGAGCCGGAGGCGCCGGCGGGCTGGGTGATCGTCTGCCCCGCCACCTCCAGGTTGTCGCTCTGCCCGTCGGCGATCTCGGGCCAGGTGTACGTGATGCCGTCCGCCGTGACCTCCGAGCCGCTGATCACACCGCCCGACGCCAGCGCGTTCTGCGAGTACGCCCAGCCACCGTCGTCGAAGCCGCCGGAGAAGGTGGCGCCGTCCGGGTACTCCGCCTTGTTCGTCTCGTAGGGCCACAGGGCGCCCGGCTGGGCGACGGCCACGCGCAGCGTCGCCGAGCTCAGGTCCGCACCGCTCGCGTGGTCGGTGACGGCGAAGTCCACCGGGTAACTGCCCTCGGTGTCCCCGGCCGTGACGGTGACCTTGGCCTGGGCGGTGCCCGACGGCGGGACGGTCACGGAGCCGGAACCGGTGCCGAGGCCCACGCCGGACGGCGCGGTGGCCTTCCAGTCGGCCGTGACGGCCTTGCCGCCCAGGTTCGTGAGCGTCAGCGTGCCCTCGCCGGAGCCGCCCGGCGCGACGATCAGGCCGTCGCTGGCGGGACCCGTCGCGGCCAGCAGCCGGTCGCCCCCGGTGGTGTCCGACGGCGGAACGCTCCCCGCCGACGTGGCCCAGGAGGTGTTCGGCTGCGTGCCCAGGGTGAAGTCCAGCTTCCCGGCCTTCTCGAACTGCCCGAACGTCAGCCAGGACTTCTGCCACTGCGCCCCGCCGACGGCGAGCGACTGCACGTACGGCGCGTCAGGGGCCGCCTGCGGCGCGTTGACGGTGACCTGCTTGCCGTTCCCGAGGGTGATCTTGGCGACCGGGAAGGCGGGGCTGCCCAGCACCAGCGTGTCGGTGCCCGGCGTCTCCGGGTAGGCGCCCAGCATCGACCAGACGTACCAGGAGCTCATCGCGCCCAGGTCGTCGTTGCCGAACGAGCCGACCGGGGCGTTGAAGTAGAGCTTCTGCTGCGCCTGCCGGACCGCGTCCTGGGTCTTCCAGGGCTCCGCCAGGTAGTTGTACTCCCAGGGGATCTCGACGCTGGGCTCGTTGCTCAGGTCGGCGCTGGTGCCGGACGGGTGCGCCACGTCGCGCAGCAGGCCGTCCAGGTAGGAGGAGTACGCCTCCTTCCCGCCGCGGGCCGTGATCAGCTGCTGGACGTTGAACGGCACCATGGGCGTGTACTGGGCCGAGGTGCCCTCCACGAACCCGTTGGACGTGCCCGGCGTGAAGCCGCCGGCGAACCGCCCGTCCTTGGTGCGGGCCTGGAGGTAGCCCGACTGCGGGTTGAAGACGTTCATCCAGTCCTGGGCGCGCGTGGCGAACTTCCGGTACACCGCGTCGTTGCCCAGCGACTTCGCGAAGGACGCGAGGGCGTAGTCGGCGCTGTCGTACTCCAGCTGCGTGGAGACCGGGCCGTAGAAGTTGCAGCAGCCGTAGTCGCTCTCGTCGACCGGCAGGTAGCCCTTGGCGTCGCGCACCGACTCGCCGGGCCGGTCCCGGTTCGACGCGGTGGCCTCGTGCTGGAGGGCGTCCAGCGCGTGGCGCGTGTCGAAGTCGCGGGCGCCGAACGCGTAGGCGTCGGCGATGATGCCGGCCGCCGGGTCGCCGACCATGACGTAGCTCTCGCCGTTGTTCGAGGCCCACTTGGGCAGCAGCCCGGTCTGGTCGTAGCCGTTCAGCATCGACGTGACGACGTCACTGGTGACCTTGGGCTCGACCATGGCCATCAGCTGGGTCTGGGACCGGTAGGTGTCCCAGCCCGAGTAGTTGGCGTACTGGGCCTGCTGGCCCCCCGCGACCCGGTGGACCTGGTTGTCCATGCCCATGTACCGGCCGTCGGCGTCGGAGAACACGTTCGGGTGCAGCAGCGCGTGGTAGAGCGCCGTGTAGAACTGCACCTGCTGGTCCTGGCTGCCGCCGCCGACGGCCACCCGGCCGAGCACCTTGTTCCAGGCGTCGTGGTTCGCCCGGTGCATCGCGTCGAAGTCCCAGCCCCTCACCTCGGACGAGAGGTTCGAGGCGGCGCCCGCGTCGCTGGTGTACGAGATGCCGACGGCGGCGCTCACGGTGGGGTTCTTGGCGGTGTCGAAGGTGAGGTACATGCCGTTGGCGCCGGTGACCGGCGGTGAGCTCTTCGGCGCCTCCTTCGCGGCGGTGCCGCCGGCGGAGGTGCCGCCGGCCACGGCGCCGTGGATGATCGGGGACGGCGTGTTCGGCACCGTGAAGTGCGGCTCGTGCAGCGGCGCGGCGGCCCGCTTCGCGGGCTCCTGCCGGACCGGGCCGGCCTTCAGCGAGGTGGCGTTCGGATGGATGCTGCTGCCGACCCAGGTGCCGCTGTCCTTGAACGGCTGGTCGAACTTGATGTCGAAGTGCAGGGTGTACCGGTTGTCGGCGCCGCAGAAGTGCCCGCTGTCGACCGAGCCGATGACCTCGCGGTCGCCGACGACCTGGGCACGGGTGCCGTCCACCGGGGTGGCGCTGCCGCTCAGCTTGAGCAGCAGGTTCGACTGGGCACCGGCCGGGAACGTGAACCTGCCGAGCCCGGCGCGCGTGGTGTCGGTCAGTTCGGTCCTGACCCCGGACGCGTCGGTGACGCCGTAGTAGCCGATCCCCGCCTTCTCGTCGTCGTGGCTGAACGCCGAGGACATGCCGGAGAGGTCACCGGACAGCTCCCCGGTGCGGGGCAGGATCGGCAGATCGCCCGCGACGCCGCACCCCGGGCCCGAGACGTGCGTCAGGCTGAACCCGGAGATCTTGCTGTCCTTGTACTCGTAGCCGCCGCCGGAGGGCCGGTCCGGAGTGGTGTCGGGGCCCCACTGGAGCATGCCGAACGGCATGTCGGGGCCGGGGAAGGTGTCGACCGCCCCGGAGGTGCCGATCATGGGGTTGACCAGTGCTGCGGGGTCCTGGACCGGCGTGGCGGCGGCTGCCGCCGACGCGCTGCCGGCCGCCTGCAGCGGCAGCGCCGCCAGGCCCAGGACGGAGATGAGGACCAAGCGCCTGCGGAACCGGCTTCTCAGGGGTGGCGCACTCGAACGTCGACGTCTGACCATCCGTTGCCTCCGTGCTTCCTGCCTCGCTCAGGGCGTGCGGGGGTGAGGTCCCCGGCCGGCAACGCCGCGCCGCGGTCCGCGAGTCCGCTTTTGACAACGTTGCCAACCTGCACGACGGATGAGTACAGCTCCGTTCGGCCGGGCCTGTCAATGACCTTGACGCAAGTCCCGGTGTCCGGGGGTGCGGGGTCCGGACTCTCCTGCGGGGAGAGCCGAGGTGGGGGGCCCGGATCAGCGCGGTCACCCTCCGTCAGGGAGAGCCGAGGTGGGGCCGGATCCGTGCCGTCGCTCCCCGGCGGGGTGAGCCGAGGCGGGGGCCGGATCCGTGCCGTCGTTCCCCCGCGGGGAGAGCCGAGGTGAGGGCCGGATCAGCGCGGCCACCGTCCGACAGGGAGAGCCTGGGCGGGGGCCGGATCCGTGCCGTCGCCCCCCGGAAGGGAGCGCCGGGGAAGCCCCCTGCCTATGCACACCGGTACCAGGCACGCGGCGCTCTCCTCGCGGACACTGGAGGCATGGCACACTCCGGCACCCCCTCCGGCGGCAACGAGCTGGGGGAGTTCCTCCGCTCCCGCCGTGCGGCGCTCGACCCGCAGCGTGCGGGCTTCCCGGACGACGGGCGGCTGCGCCGGGTCCCGGGCCTGCGCCGTGAGGAACTGGCCCAGATCGCCCATGTGAGCGTGGACTACGTGGTCCGGCTGGAGCAGGGCCGCACCCGCCGAATCTCCCGCCCGGTGCTCGACGCGCTCGCCGACGCCCTCCAGCTCGCCGCGGACGAGCGCGAGTACCTGTTCACCGTGGCCGACGTCGCCCCGGCCGCCCCCGCGCGGCGTGCCGCCCGGCCGACGACCGCCCCGCGGCTGCGGCAGCTCCTCGACACGATGCACGACGTGCCCGTCCTGGTGCTGCACCGCGGCATGGACGTGCTGGCCTGGAACCGCGGAGCCGCCGCCCTGCTCACCGACTTCGGCGCGCTGCCCGAGGCCGAGCGCAACCTGATCCGGCTGACCTTCCTCGACGACGCCTTCCGCGCGCTGTACGCGGACTGGCCGCGGGCGGCGCGCGAGTGCGTCGCGGTCCTGCGGATGGAGGCGGGCCGCACCCCCGACGACCCCGCGCTGGGCGCGCTCGTCGACGAGCTGAACCTGCGCGACACCGACTTCCGCACCTGGTGGGCCAGCCACCAGGTGCGGGGACCTCGGCAGCTCACCAAGACCTACCGGCATCCGGTGGTGGGCACCCTCGTCCTGGACGTGCAGAGCTTCTCCGTGGACACCCATCCCGACCAGTTGCTCGTCGCCTACACCGCCGAGCCGGACTCACCGTCCCAGGAGGCCCTCCGCTTCCTCCTCCAGTGGTCCGCGGCCCGGGCGCCCGGCGACGAGCACGACGGTGCCACGGGCCGCGGCGGTCCGCGCCGGGGATCGTCCGGGGGGTCGTGACGGGACCTGCCGCCGAGCGGGTCCGCTGCCAGGGCGACGCGGGCGCCCGCCCCGGGGCCGACGCTCCGGGGCGGGCACGCGTTCTCAGTGGTGGCCGGCGGCCGGGAGCTGCTGCCAGCCGTTCGACGTCAGGGGCGCGTCCGGCCTGTCGCCGTCGAGCAGGACCCCGGAGCCGTCGGTGACGCGGAGGCCGGTGAGGTTCACGCCGCGGCCCTCGTACGACGGGTCCGTGGTGTACCGCCAGCGCAGCCGCAGGCCGTCGGACGCCCCCGGCAGCTTGGCGTGCACCCGCCACCAGGCACGGACCGACTGTCCGGACAGTGCGGAGACCTCGCCCGACGGGGCACCGGTGCCGGACACCGTCAGCGGCACCGCCTGCCAGGTGGCGCCGCCGTCGGTGCTGGACTCCAGCTGGACCAGGTCCGTGGACTCGGTGTTGACGAACGCGCTGAAGCCGACGTCGACGGGTCCGGTGGCCTTCAGCGGGCCCGTGGTCAGCGTGCTGGTGGTGCCGCCGGCCTGGGCGGAGAACCACGACCTGCCGCCACCCGGGGCCGCGACCGGCATCGCCTCCGCGAGTGCCTGGGCCACGGCCCGCCGGGCCGGGTTGGTGGAGGGGGTGTTGCGGCTCGGGTGCACCCGGTTGGTCAGCAGGATCGCGAACGACCGGGACTCCGGGTCGATCACCAGGGAGGTGCCGGTGAACCCGGTGTGGCCCAGCGTCCCAGGCCCCGACAGGCCGCCCATGTACCAGATCTGGTCCAGCTCGAAGCCCAGCCCGTGGGAGTCGTCCGGGAACTTCTGGTTGAAGTTCTCCTCCATCAGCGTCACGCCGTGCTCGCTGAGGATGCGGTGGCCTTTGTACACACCGCCGTTGAGGATCGCCTGGGCGAGGACGGCCAGGTCGTCGACGGTCGAGAAGACGCCGGCGTGGCCCGCGACACCATCCAGCGACCAGGCGTTCTCGTCGTGCACGACACCCCGCACCATGCCGCGCGGCGGGCTCGCCTCGTACTCGGTGGCGGCGACCCTGCCCAGCTTCGACGCCGGCGGGTTGTAGCCGGTGTCCGCCATGTGCAGCGGCCCGGTGATGTCGTCCCGCACGAGGGCGTCCAGCGGCCTGCCGGTGACCTTCTCCAGGACCAGCTGCATGGTGAGCATGTTCAGGTCGGAGTACAGGTAGGTGGTGCCCGGCGGGTTGATGGGCTTGGTGTCGAGGATGGCCTTCTTGCGGGCGGCGACGTCCGGGTAGCCCTGCCAGAGCGACGGGACCGGGTCGGCGTCGAACCCGGAGGTGTGCGTGAGCAGTTGCAGGATGGTGATGTCGCCCTTGCCGTTCACGGCGAACTCGGGCAGGTAGTGCGCGACCGGCGTGTCCAGGTCGATGTGGCCGGCCTCCAGCTGCTGAACGGCAAGGAGCGAGGTGAACAGCTTGGAGAGCGACGCCAGGTCGTAGATGGTGTCGGTGCGGGCCGGGACCCGCTGGTCCTCGGGCAGCTCGGTGGTGGCGTCGGCGTACTTGAGGGCGTAGCCCGCCGCGCTGCGCTCCACCACCTTGCCGTCGTGGACCATCAGGCTGGTGGCTCCGGGGAAGAGGTAGTTCGCCCCGCTCGCCGGGTCCTCCCAGGTGGCGACCTGGTGCTCGAACGCCGTGATGGGGGCGGGGTCGAGCCCCGCCTGGCCGGGCGTGGCCGGGTGCAGCACCGTGCTCGCGGGAGCGAAGCCGCGGTAGGGCTGGTCGAACCGGCCGTGGCCCGTGCCCGCCGCCGCGCCGTGGCCCGCGGCGGGCGCCGCGACCGCGCCGGCCGGGAGTGCGAGTGCGGCCAGCAGGACGGTGGCCACGGTGTACGCAGGAATCCGCATAGAAGCCTTCGTTCGGAGACGGGAGAGGGGAGACAGGAGACGGAAGACGGGAGACGGGAGACGGGAGACGGAAGACGGGAGACGACAGGCGGGGGCAGGGAGACGACAGACGGGAGAAGGTGGCGGAGCACGACGCCGTGCTCCGCCGGCAGATCAGGCCAACTGGTTCCGGAGCGCCGTGACGCGCTGCACGGCCGCGTCGAAGGCGGCGCGGTCGAGGGTGCCGTCCTGGACGGCGGCGGCGAGCGCGGTGACGGTGTCCTCGCCCTGGCTGACGTCGCGCGCCGAGCACAGCAGCAGGTCCATCCCGGCTCCCGCGGCCTTGACCCCCCGCTGCGCGGAGGTTCCGAACGCGCTCAGCGCCCCGGCCTCCAGCGCGTCGGTGACCGTCACGCCCGTGAAGCCGAGACGGCCGCGCAGCTCCTGGACCACGGTGGGGGACAGGCCCGCGGGCAGGTGGGAGTCGAGCGCCGGGTAGATCGCCCAGGAGAGCATCACCAGCTTGACGCCCGCGGCGATCGCGGAGGTGTACGGCCGCTCGTCGGTGCTGTGCAGCTGCGAGAGGGAGACGTTCAGGGTGACCGCGCGCAGGTCGGTGTTCTGGCTCGACGAGGCCGAGCCGAGGCCGGGGAAGTGCTTGGCGGTGGCCGCCACGCCGGTGGCCTGCTGCGCCGTGACGAAGTCCTTGCCGAGGGTGCCGACGACCGCGGGGTCGGTGCTGTAGGAGCGCTTGAACTGGTCGGCGAAGTCGCCGGCCTTGCGGTAGACGTCCAGCACCGGGGCGAGGTTGACGTTCATGCCGACGCCCGCGAGGTTCTGGCCGGCGCCGGTGCCCGCGTCCCGCGCCGCGGCCTCCGGGTTGGCGGAGGCGCCGACCTCCTTCTCGGAGAGCACCGGCGCGCCGGGCAGGCGGCGCACCTGGCCGCCCTCCTGATCGGTCGTCAGCACCAGCGGCGCCGTGACGGGGCTCGCTTGGTGGGCCTGCCTGAGCTGGTCGACCACGGTGGCGATCTGGCTGAGGCTGGAGATGTTCTCCCCGAAGAAGATCACTCCGCCGGCGCGGCCCTCGCTGATCGCGTCGAGCAGGCTCTGCGGCGGGGTGAGGCCGGGATAGGAGAAGATCACGCGCTGTCCGGCCTGCTGGAGCGGGGTCAGGGCACGCCGCCGGGAATGCTCGGCGGGTGCGGCCGCCTCGGCCGATCCGCCGATGCCGATACCGATGCCGGCCGCCGCCGTACCGGCGATCAGTGCGCCACGTCTGCTGATGGGGTTCCTCGCTGTGCTCATCTCTCTCCTCACGAACGTCTCGTCCATGCTTCGCCGGAGCCAACGCAGGAGCGCCCCTCTCGTGCGGGCGCGGCGTCCACGGTGAAGGAAACTTCCCCGTATGCACAAGGGTGAAGAAAATTATTTGCAGAGTCGTCACCATGCATGTCGGACCCCCGAGCGGCCGGGCGCGCCGCGCACGCGCGACCGGCGCGCGACGGCCTGCGTCCACCGGGCGGAAGAGTCGCCGGATGGATCCCACCGGCGGATGCCAGGCGAGTAATCGATTTCAGAAGCGGGCTGACGGTTCGTCTGGAACCTCGCCTCTCACTTCCCGCCCGGAAAAGCCGCCAACGACGGGCAATTCGACGAGGAGTCTCCTCCCTGCCGCTTTGCTGTCTTGACGTGAACATGGACCGACTATACGGTCCGCGTGAAATCGATTCCTCGCATGCCGTGCCCCGTCCGACCCCGCCGCGCCCACCCGCCCACGGAGACAGCCATGCACACGCTCGCCGGACCCCCGCCCGCCCGGAGATTCCTGCGCCGGTTCCTGCCCCCCTGGCTGATCGCCCTCGCCGTGCTGCTGGCCGGGCTGCCGGCCGCCACCGCGGCGCCCTCGGGCCCGTCCTCCGGTGCCGCGGGAGTACGGCGGGCGGCGGCCGCTCCCACCCCGCCGGAGAGCTCCTTCTTCTCCACCGTCGACATCGACTCGGGAGCCACCGTCGGCGCCCCCGCCGCCGGCGACAACCGCAGCCACGGTGACCTCTGGCCGAACTGCTGGTCCGACGACGACAACGTCTACGGCGCCTACGGCGACGGCGTGGGCTTCGGCGGCGACGACAACGGCAGCGACATCGGCGTCGCCCGGATCTCCGGCACCCCCGGGAACCTGACGGGCACCCAGCTCGCCAAGGGCGACGGCGTGGGCCAGGTGTGGACGGCCGGCCACAGCCGCAAGCCCACCGGCATGGCCTGCGTCGGCGGCACCCTCTACCTCGCCGTCCAGGACCTCGCGTCCGACTTCAACGACGCCCCGGCGGCCACCGTCGCGAAGTCCTCCGACCACGGCAGGACCTGGACCTGGGACCACTCGGCGCCGATGTTCTCCGGCGGCGTCTTCAGCACCGTGATGTTCCTCGACTACGGCAAGGCCTACGGCAACGCCCCCGACGGCTACGTGTACGCCTACGGGCTCGACGGCAACTGGCGGGACTCGTTCAACGACCGGGTCAAGGACCCCCAGGACCTCTACCTGGCCAGGGTGCCCGAGGACTCCGTGCAGGACCGGTCGGCGTGGCAGTTCGCCAGCGGCTTCGCCGCGGACGGCACCCCCACCTGGTCCTCCGACATCGCGAGGAAGGCCCCCGTCCTGCACGACGAGCGCCGGGTCTACCCGAACGTGTACACGGACGGCCGGATCGAGAACCTCAGCGTGCTCAGCCAGGGCGGCATCGTCTACGACAAGCCGCTGAACCGCTACGTCTACACCTCCTGGACCGAGTACACCTTCGAGTTCTACGAGTCCCCGACGCCCTGGGGTCCCTGGAAGCGGTTCGACTCCAAGGATTTCGGCGGCTACCCCTGGACCCACGCCAAGCACGGCGGTTACGCCGTGACCGTCCCGTCGAAGTACATCAGCGGCGACGGCAGGTCCATGTGGGTGCAGTCGAACGTCTGTCCCTGCGGTGGTGGCATCTCCGACCAGTGGGCGTACACGTTCTCGCTGCGCAGGATGCACCTGGAGCCGTTCACGCCGACCACGCCCGCCAACGCCCCCGACGACACGCACAACCTCGCCCGTGACCCGGGCACCGTGGGCGTCCAGCGCGCCACCCACTTCGGGAACACCGCGTTCTACAACGACGGCAACCTCGCCGAGAACGAGGACGACTGGAACGACGAGAACAAGACCGAGAGCTGGTGGGGCTACACCTGGCCGCGGGCGGTCACCATGAACAAGGTCGTCTACACCACCGGCACGATGTTCGGCGACGGCGGCTGGTTCTCCGGCGGCCCCCGGGTGCAGGTGCGCCGGAACCACACCTGGGTCGACGCCGGCGGGCTGCGGGTGTCGCCCGCCTACCCCCACGACGCCACCGCGGGGACCAACCGTACCTACACGCTGACGTTCGACCCGGTCGACGGCGACGGCGTACGCGTCATCGGAACGCCGGGCGGCACCAGGACCTTCACCTCCATCGCCGAACTCGCCGTGTACTACGGGACCTAGGAACTCTCTCGACCCGGGTTCATGGGGCCCCTACACACACGGCACCAGCGCACAGGGCACACCGAGACATGGCACCACAGCGACATCCCCTCCGCAGCACCGAGAAAGCGGGCAGCAGCCATGAGAAGCCTGACCACACGCCCGCGGGCATGGCCGCCCCTCGTGGCCCTCCTCGCGGGACTGCTCTTCGGGGGCCTCGCGCTCGCCGTACCCGCCCAGGCGACCCCGCCCGGGGCCCGGGCCGCCGCCCCGGCCGACCACGGGCAACCCGCGGCCGCGCCGGCCGGGCAGCCGAGGGCCGCCGCCGCGGACAAGGGCCCCGTCGGCTGGGACACCTACCGGCGGCTCGACCGGCTGCCGTACCTCAGCGCCGGCACCCAGACCCGGCAGTTCTCCAGCTTCGACAGGACCGGCGGCAACGGCGACGGTTTCGACGGCACCTACTCCTGCCTGAAGACGACGGCGTCCGGCTGCGTCCTCGCCGAGGACCACGGCGCCGGGGAGATCTCCTCGATCTGGTTCACCCGCGACAACGGCGACGTCACCGCCACCGGCACCCTCACCATCGAGCTGGACGGCGCCACCGTCCTCAACGCGCCGCTCCAGGACGTGGTGGACGGCAAGCAGGGCGCACCGTTCGTGTATCCGCTCGTGGCCGACGCCGACCAGTCCTCCGGAGGCGTCTACATCAAGGTCCCGATGCCGTACCGCGACTCGATGCGGGTCACCGTGCGGAACAACCCGCTCTTCTACCACGTCGGCTACCGGCACTTCACCGACGCGGACGGCGTGCGGCGCTTCGACCCGTCCGACCCCGCCACCGACGTGATCGACATGCTGAAGGCGGCCGGCGCCAAGGACCCCAAGCCCGCCGCGGCCGGTGCCACCACCGTGCGCAGGACGCTCGGCCTCGCCGCCCATCAGCAGGGAGAGGCGGCCCGGCTCGACGGGCCCGGCAGCATCAGCGCCCTCAGGGTGCGGATCCCGGACGGCGAGGACACCGACGCGGTGCTGTCCGGCCTCCGGCTGCGGCTCGGCTTCGACGGCAGGCAGACCGCGGACGCCCCGATCGGCGAGTTCTTCGGCTCCGGACTCGGCGAGAGCCCGGTGCGCTCGCTGCTGTTCGCCATGGACACCGCCGCGGACGGCTGGTACACGACCTGGTGGCCGATGCCGTACCGGAGCGACGCGCGGGTCAGCCTGGTCAACTCGACGGGGCAGGCGCTCAGCGGCCTCGACGTCGAGGTGACGTCCGCGCCCGACAGCCAGTGGGCCGCCGCCCTGGCTGCGACCGGCGGCGCCGGCTACTTCTCCGCCGAGTCCCACCGCGGTGACACTGTCGCCGACCACGACTGGCTGTTCTCGGACCGCACGGGGCGGGGCAAGTTCGTCGGCGTCTCCGACACCATGCAGGGCCGCATCCCCACCGGGAACACCCGCGGCTACCTGGAGGGCGACGAGCGGGTGTACACCGACGGCCGGCTCAGCCCCCAGACGCACGGCACCGGCACCGAGGACTTCTACGAGTCCGGCTGGTACTTCAACCGCGGCACCTACACCAACCCGATGAACGGCAACCCGAAGCACGAGAAGGCGGCCGACGGCTGCCAGTACGAGTGCGACGGCGCCTACCGGCTGATGCTCGCCGACGCCGTCCCCTACGCCTCCGCGCTGCGCTTCGGCATCGAGCACGGCGCGCAGGACGACGCCCCCGCCCTCTACGGCTCCACCGCGTTCCTGTACGCCAAGGACGCCGCGGACGGCGCCGGGCTGCACCGCACCACCGTCATCGACACCGGCGACCCGGCGAGCCGCGCGGCGGCCGGCTACCAGGAGAGCGGGAACGCGACGCAGACCACGCTGGACTCCGTGTACGAGGGCGACGCGGACGACACGCCGGTGAGCGGCGCGGTGCGGGCCACCTCGGCACCGGTCTCCTTCCGGCTCGACCTGGACGCGCAGAACCAGGGGGTGCTGCTGCGCCGCACCTGTGACCAGGCGGCCGCCTACCAGTCGGCGACGGTCCTCGTCGACGGCACCGGCGTGGGCACCTGGACGCAGCCGCTCGGCAACGCCGCGCAGCGCTGGCTCACGGACACCTTCCCGCTCCCGGCGAGCGCCACCGCGGGCAGGACCCGGGTCACCGTGGAACTGCGCCCCGCGGCCGGCGCACCGGCCTGGACCGCGAGCGGGTACGCGGCCGACAGCCTCGTCGCCGCCCACCCGGACTCCGGCCCGCCCACCGCCGGCACCGCCGCCCTGACCAGTGGCACCGACCACGCCCTGCACCTGTCGTGGCGGGAGCCCGCCGACGACACCGGGGTGCGGGAGTACCGGGTGTACGGGTCCGCCTCCCCGGACGTGCCCGTGGGCGACGCCACCCTGCTCGGCACCGCCCACGCGCCGGGCTTCACCGACGGCCCGCTGAAGCGCGGCACGGAGCGGCACTACCGGGTGGTCGCGGTCGACATGGCGGGCCGCACGGCCCAGCTCGGCGGGGTGCTCTCCGGGCGCAGCGGGACGCCGACCCGCAGCGACCTGAACGGCGACGGCCGGGACGACGCCGTGACGTTCACCCGGGGCGAGGCGGCCGACGTCTTCGCGGCGCTCTCCGACGGGTCCGCCTTCGTCGGCGACGGCGTGAAGTGGCACGACCACTTCGCGCAGGGCGGCGAGATCCCGCTCACCGGCGACTTCGACGGCGACGGCCGTGAGGACGCCGTGACGTTCACCCGGGGCGAGGCGGCCGACGCGTACGTGGCGCTGTCCGACGGCACGCCTTCCGCGGCGACGGGGTCAAGTGGGCCGACGACTTCGCGGCCGGCACGGCAGTGCCCGCGGTGGGCGACTTCGACGGCGACGGCAAGGACGACGTCGCCGCCTTCACCCGCGGCGACGCCGCCGACGTCTACGTGGCCCTGTCCACCGGCGGCTCCTTCGGGGCGCCCCGCCAGTGGCACGGCCACTTCGCGGTGGGCACCGAGATCCCCGAGGTGGGGGACTTCGACGGGGACGGCCGCGACGACATCGCCACCTTCACCCGCGGCTCCTCCGCCGACGTGTACGTGTCCCTGTCCAGCGGCAGCGCGTTCCGGCAGGACGGCTGGCTCTGGCACGGCCACTTCGCGGTCGGCGACGAGATCCCAGCGGTCGGCGACGTCGACGGCGACGGCCGCGACGACATCGTCACCTTCACCCGCGGCGATACGGCGGACGTCCTCGTCTCCCTCTCCGATGGCACCCGGTTCGTCCAGAACGGCTGGAAGTGGCACGACTCCTTCGCCGGCGGGGACCAGGTGCCCGGCATGGGCGACTTCGACGGCGACGGGCGCGCCGACATCGTCGCCTTCACCCGCGGCTCCACAGCGGACGCCCTGGTGTCGCTCTCCGGCGGCACGGCCTTCGGGCCCGCCGGGACCTGGCACGGCCACTTCGCCACCGGCGACGAGTGGCCGCGGCCCAGCGAGGTGCAGACCCTGCCCTGACCCTTCCCGCCGGGGGCCCGCCCCGGCGCCGGGCCGTGCGCCGGCCGCCCGTCCTTCCCCCTCTCGGACGGCCGGCGCACCGCCGTGTGCGCGGCGGGCGTGTCCGCCCGGCCGGGAGCCCTGGTGTCTGATAGGAAGTCAGACGCGGTGGCGACGCCGGACGGCCGCCCTCGTGCCCGGCCGGCGGCCCGTGGACCCGTGGCAGCGCCGCCGCGACGGGCTGGCGAGGCGACGGGAGATCCCATGCCGGAGTACGTACCCGACTACCCGCAGATGATCGTGCCGACGGGGCATGTGGAACCCGTGCCGCGCCGGCTGCGCGGGTTCGTCGACGGCCAGCCGGTCTTCGACACCACGCGGGCCTGGTACGTGTGGCTCTGGCCGGGCTATCCGCAGTACGCGGTGCCTCCCGAGGATGTCGCCGACGGGGCGCTCGCCGACGAGGGCCAGACCATCTCCCTGCCGCCCGGTCCCGCCCGGCGGCACACCCTGATGTTCGGCGAGGCCACCCGGCACGGCGGGGCCTGGGTGTGGGAGCAGGGCGCGCCCGCGCCCGTGGTGGGACACGCCAGCTTCCGCTGGGACGCGCTGGACGCCTGGTTCGAGGAGGACGAGAGGGTCTTCGTCCACCCCAGGAGCCCCTACACCCGCGTGGACGCCCTGCACTCCGGCCGCAACGTCCGCGTCGAGCTGGACGGCGCGGTGCTGGCCGACGCGCCGTACAGCGTGATGGTCTTCGAGACGGGGCTGCCCACCCGGTACTACCTGCCCCGCGTCCATGTCGACTGGTCCCGCATGACCCCCACCGACACCGTCACGAGCTGCCCGTACAAGGGCACCACCAGCGGCTACTGGTCGGTCACCACGGACCGCGCCACCTACACCGACCTCGCCTGGGTCTACGACTACCCGACCCGGGCCGTCGCCCCGGTCGCGACCATGGTGGCGTTCTACAACGAGCACGTAGACCTCTACGTAGACGACCGCCTCCAGCCCCGCCCGGTACCCATCGCCGCACCACCGAGCTCGAAGCCGGCTTCCTGACCCCCGGAGACGTTTCCCCGTGCCCGCTGTTCGGTCCCCCGCCAGGGGCGCGGGGAACGGCGCGAGCAAGTCGCGCCGGCGGCTGGCCGGTAATGAGACGGCATGGGGTTGCTTGGCGCCCCGTCAGGGGCGCGGGGAACTGCGCAAGAAGGTCCCACCGGCGGCTGGCCGGGAACGAGACGCGAGGGGCCTGTTTGGTGCCCCGTCAGGGGCGCGGGGAACTGCGCGAACAACCACCCACTCGCCGGTGGCCGACACACCACAGAATGCACCCCGTCGGACGGAGGCGACCCACGGGGTCGCGCGAAACGGGCCAGCAAGGGGGCGCCCACCACAACCCGGCAACCCCGGCCGCCAGGCCGCTACTCCGGCCCGAACCACTCGCAGAGCAGCACCGTGGAATCGTCCTGGAGATGCCCGTAGTGGTAGTCGAGGAAGCCGTGCACGAAGCGCCGCACGGTCTCCGGAACGCTCAGTTCCTCGGCATGGTGGCGAGTGAGGGAGTAGATCAGCCGCTGCATGCCGAACTCCCGGGCGCCCGGCCGGCGTGCCTCGGTGATGCCGTCGGTGTACAGGGCCAGCCGGTCGTTCGGTTCGAGCCGCATATGGGCGACCGTCGCCTGCAGGCCCTCCAGCCCGGTGCCCAGCGGGTAGGCGGGCGGGCACGGCATGATGATCCCCCGCGGGCCGCGCAGCATCAGCAGCGGGTGGTGCCCGAAGCTGGCCCAGGCCAGCGTGCCGGAGCGGGTGTCCAGCGTGGCGAGGATCGCGGTGACGAAGCGGGAGCCGCCGAACTGGCGCACCAGCTCGTGCTCGATGGCGTACCCCGTCTCGGCGATCCCCGCCCCCCGGTGCCGCGCGCTGCGCGCGGCCGCGAGGGCGAGGGCGGCTACCTGTCCGGCGGCGGTGTCGTGGCCCATCGCGTCGAAGATGGACAGATGGATCAGCGGGCCGTCGAGCGAGTAGTCGTAGGCGTCGCCGCTGATCTGGTAAGCGGGCTCCAGCGTCGCGGTGAGGGTGACCCGCGAGTCCCGGTAGGTGCGCGGCGGCATCAGGTGCCACAGCGCCTCCGCGGCCACGTTCATCGTCCTGGTGCGGTTCAGCCGCGCGTAGGTGTCGCTGTGGCCGCGCTTGATGACGATGGCCATGGCGACCAGCGTGGCCAGCAGCCGTGCGTCCGCGCTCACCCAGTCGCCCGGTTCGGTGCTCACCACGAGCATCAGCCCGAGGCGTTCCATGCCGTTGAAGAGCGGCACCCAGTGGGGAAAGCCCGGCGACGACGGTGTGTGGTCGGGCACCACCTCCCCGTACTGGTAGGCGCGCCCGGCGGTGGTACCCCGGATCGGGATGACCACATCGGCCGACGCCGGTGTGTTCTGGCCGGGGAGCAGGTGCACGGCACGGCGTTCCACGTCGCCGAGGTAGATCCGCACCTCGGAGAAGCCCGCGCTCTTCGCGTGGGCGCTCACCACGTCGGGGAGGTCGTCCATCGCGGTGTCACCGATGACGTCCAGCAGTCCCGCCAGCATCGTCTCGGTACCGCCGTCCGGATTCCTCACCACAACACATACCATAAGGTGGTAAATAGGTCAGTATCCAGTGTGCACCGGCGGTTCTCGATGCGGGGCCGGGCGGAGCGCCGGCCCGCCCCTCCGCCCGGCGGAACGGTTTCCGGTCAGGTAGGTGAGGCGGCCACCTACGAAGGGCGTTCGTCGAGTCGCCTGGGCCCCATGGCCGTAGGTGACCTTTCCGTTGACGGTGGGCAGGCGCCCCAGAAAGGGGCGCGGGGAACTGCGTGCTCAGGCGGATCGGGACCTGAGGCCCGCCACCGTCCTCAAGGGGCAGACGGAGCCGTCTCAGCGGCCAGCGGCCGGAGGACCTTCGCAACAAGCGCCACGAGCCCCGTGGGCGAAGAGGGGGTGCGGCCCCCCGCAGGGGACCGCACCGAGGATCAGGACGACGTACAGCTGAGCGTGCCCGCCTCCGCGCCCTCGATCAGGGCGCGATGCGCCGCCGCGAGCCGCTTCGCGTCGGGCTTGAGGACGCTCCTGTCATACGTCAGCAACCCGTTGAGCTCGCCCTCCACATCCGAGATCTGGGTGTAGACGGCACCGTTGCTGCCGTGGCAGGCCGCGAGTTGCTCCACCTCCTCCAGCCGGTCGAGGTAGGTGTCGGTGTAGACCGCCGGGTCCACGGACACGTAGCTCTGCTGCACCGGGAAGGAGTGCCCCGGCACCGCGAGGCCGAGGCCCCCGTACTCCCCGCTGACCAGGGCGCGGCCGCCGTCCGGCGCGGGTAGCTGCGGACTGGGGTAGCCGTGCGCGTCGGCGATGTCGCCGTTGCCGCCGTCCACCGCGCCGCAGCAGTTGAGCCCGCTCATGTTGTCGACGAGCCGGGTCGGGTCGAGCCGCTTCGCGTAGTCGGCGATCCGGGCCTGGTCGTACTGGCCCCAGCCTTCGTTGAAGGTGACCCAGATGGCCACCGACGGGTGGCTGTCGTGCTGGTGGATCATCGCGGCGAGCTCGTGCTCGTACTCGGTGCGCGCCGCGGGGGACGGGTTGATGGTGTTCATCGCGGGCATGTCCTGCCAGACCAGCAGGCCCAGCCTGTCCGCCCAGTAGTACCAGCGGTCCGGCTCCACCTTGATGTGCTTGCGCACCGCGTTGTAACCGAGCTGCTTGTGCGTCCTCAGATCGAACGCGAGGGCCTCGTCGGTGGGCGCGGTGTACAGGCCGTCCGGCCAGAAGCCCTGGTCGAGCGTGGCCATCATGAAAAGCGGCTTGCCGTTCAGCAGGGTGCGCGGTGTGCCGTCCACCGCTTTGACCTCGATGGACCGCATCCCGAAGTAACTGCCCACCCGGTCCGCCCCCGCGCCGTGGCCGATCGTGACCTGGAGCCGGTACAGGTGCGGGTCGTCCGGGGTCCACAGGTGCGCCTTCGGCACCGGCACGGAGAGCGCGCCGCCGGTCGTGCCGGCCGCCCTGCCCACCTCCCGGGAGCCGTCGTAGGCGACCGCGGCGTACGGCACGCCGTCCCGGACGCCGCGCACCGAGACGCCGACCCTGCCGTGTGCCAGGTCGGGCGTGGTCTTCACGTCCTGCGCGTGGTCCGGTGCGACCGGCTCCATCCACACCGTCTGCCAGATGCCGGAGGTGGGGGTGTACCAGATGCCGCTGGGGTCCAGGCGCTGCTTGCCGATCGGCGGATCCTCGCCGTTCGCCGCGTCCGTCGGGTCGTAGACGCCGACCAGCAGCTCCTGCGGGCCCTTGCCCGTGAGAGCGTCGGTGACGTCGGCGCTGAACCGGTCGTAGCCGCCCTTGTGGGCCGCCACCCGGAGGCCGTTGACATAGACGGTGGCCTGCCAGTCGACGGCGTCGAAGTTGAGCTGGAGCCGCTTGCCGCCGCCCACGTGCCAGCCGGTCGGCACCGTGAAGGTGCGCCGGTACCACATCCGGTCCTCGTGCCGCTCGACCCCGGAGAGCCCCGACTCCACCGGGTACGGCACGAGGATCCTCTCGCCCAGGCGCTTGCCGAACGGCGGCTGGTCGCCCGCCTCGGCCGCGGCGAACTGCCAGGTGCCGTTGAGGTTCTGCCAGGCGTCACGGGTGAGCTGGGGGCGCGGGTACTCGGGGTGGGCGTTCGCCGGGGTGACGTCGCCGGCCCACCGGGTGCGCAGCTCGTACGTCGAGTCGTTGACGCCGCTCGTCCAGAAGCCGTCGATCGGCTTGCCGCCGGCGCCTGCGAGGCCGCCCGCGCCGTCGTAGCGGATGTCGGCCTGGCCGCCGTGGCCGCCCACGACCGGCTCGCTCAGCGGCACGATCAGCCGGCTGGGGTCGGCCGGGTCCCGGTGGGTGGTGCCCCGGGGCCACCGCGAGCCGCCGATCACGATGTCCAGGTGGTCGTCGAGCCCGGCCGGGGGCTCGGCGACCACCTGGGCGAAGTCCATGACGAGGTTCCTGCCGTCCGGCTGCACGGCCACGTCCGTCGGGCCGTCGTAGCCGAAGCCGTCGGGGAGGGTGAACGCGGACTGCGGGACCGGCTGCTTCTCGCCGCCCGGCGGCGTCCACCGCACATGCAGGTTGGAGCCGCCGGTGTGCTCGAAGTACTCCAGCCTGATGTCGTACGCCTGGCCCGCCTGGAGCGCGATCGGAGCGGATGTCTGCTCGGTGTCCCAGTCGTCCACCCAGTGGTCGATGACGAGGGAGCCGCCGATCCACAGCCTGAAGCCGTTGTCGGCGGAGACGGCGAAGACGTGGTCGCCGGTCTTCTCGGGGGTGATCCTGCCGGTCCAGCGGACACTGTCGTCGTCGCTCTGCCCGGTGCGTGCCAGAAGGCGCGGCTCCAGGTCGTCGAAGGCGAGGGACGGGTCGAACGCGGTCGCCTTCAGGGTCCCGAAGTCGAAGGCACCGGGGGCGCTCTGGGTGTAGTACTCGCCCTTGAGACCATGGACCGCGCCGGGTTCGGCCGCGGCCGCAGGGCCGGTGGCGGGGCCGCCGAGCGCGGTGGCCGCCAGGGCGAGTGCCGCGAACACCGTGGTCGCCCAGGTGCGCACGCGGCGGCGGCGCGGACGGAGAGGTGGGGAAGGTGAGTGCACGGTACCTCCGGAACATCAGAAGCGGGTGCTGACTCTGCCTCTTGCCTGACCCTGATGTATATCGTTGTAAACAAGGGCCGTTGGCATGACAGCACGCCTCCCGCGCTCTGTCCAGATGCCTGACACAGCGCCGGAGGACAGCAGATGAGTGTCAGTCTCAGGGATGTGGCGGAGCGTGCGGGCGTCTCCGTGAAGACCGTCTCCAACGTCGTCAACGACTTCCCGCACGTCACGCCCGCCATGCGCGCGCGTGTGCAGCGCGCCATCGACGAGCTGGGCTACCGCCCGAACCTGACGGCCCGTCATTTGCGCAAGGGGCGTACCGGCCTGATCGCGCTGGCCATCCCGGAGCTGGGCAACGCCTACTTCGCCGAGCTGGCCGCGGCCGTGATCGACGCCGCCGCCCGGCACGAGTACACCGTCCTGCTCGACCACACCCAGGGCCGCCGCGAGCAGGAGATCCAGGTCTGCCAGGGCTTCTCCGCGCGGGTCATGGACGGCCTGATCCTCAGCCCCCTGGAGCTGGAGCCGGAGGACCTCGCGGCCCGCACCGACCAGGCTCCGCTGGTGCTGCTCGGCGAGCGCCGCTACGACCTGCCCTACGACCACATCGCCATCGACAACATCGCCGCCGCGCGGGCCGCCGTGCGCCATCTGCTGGCCCTCGGCAGGCGCCGCATCGCCTTCCTCGGTGCCCGCCAGAACCGCACCCACCAACCCGCCCACCTGCGGCTGGTCGGCTGGCAGGCGGAGCTGGCGGCCTGGGGGGTGCCCGTGGACGAGGCGCTGGTGGCCACCACCCAGGGCTGGGACCACGAGGACGGCTCGGTCGCCATGGCGCACCTGCTGGACTCGGGCGAGCGGCCGGACGCGGTCTTCGCCTACAACGACCTGATCGCCATCGGCGCGATGCGGGTGCTGTTCGAGCGGGGGCTCAGGGTGCCCGAGGACATCGCGGTGGTGGGCTTCGACGACATCACCGAGTCCCGCTACGGCGCCGTCAGCCTCACCACCGTCGCCCCCGACAAGCAGGCCATCGCCCGGCTGGCCGTCGAGTCCGTGGTCGGCAGGCTCGCCGGCGGCCAGGACGGCTCGTCCCGGGAGCTCCAGCCCGGATTCACGCTGGTCGAACGGGAGAGCACGCTGGGGCGCCGAGCCCGTTGAGCTGCGTGGACGGCCCTGATCCGTGGGGGAGTTGCCGGGCGCGATCCGGGGCCGTGTCGGGTATTCAGGCGTTTGTTTCAACGATGTATAACCGTCCGGACGTAACGCACCCGGTACCCGGCGCCCGGCGCCCCCCCCGGGGCGCGGCGCGCGCCCCTGAACGGGTGACGACGGTCCCGGAGTTGTAACACCGGGCACCGGCGCTAACCCTCGTGACACACCTCGAAAGATCGCGTGTAACACCGCGCTGCGACAGTCCCCTGCGCTGGACAACGAAAGGGGATCGAGCAATGACGCAGCTCAAGCGCCGTGACTTCCTGCGCGCCGTCGGGACCACCGCCGGAGCGGGCACCCTCTTCGCCACCATGGGCGCCCTCGGCCTGGCGCCGACCGCCGAGGCGGCCGCCAGGGACGCGCGGTACCGGGCCCCGCGGGCCGGCGACTTCACCCTCACCGGCAGAGCACCCGCCCGGGTCGTGGTGCTCGGCGGCGGCATCGCCGGCCTCACCACCGCCTACGAACTCGGCAAGGCCGGATACGACTGCACGGTCCTGGAGGCCCAGGACCGCACCGGCGGCCGCAACTTCACCGTCCGCGGCGGCGACACCACCGTGGACCTGTACGGCAACCACCAGACGGCCCGGTTCTCCGAGGGCCAGTACATGAACGCGGGACCGGCCAGGATCGCGCAGTGGATGCTCACCCTCGACTACTGCCGCGAACTCGGCGTGCCCGTCGAGGTCTTCACCAACGTCAACGCCGACGCCTACCTCTACAACGAGTCCGCCGGCATGACGCGGCCCATGCGGTACCGGACCGCCAAGGCCGACATGTTCGGCTACGTCACCGAACTGCTCGCCAAGGCCACCGACTCCGGCGCCCTCGACAGGACGCTGACGTCGGACGACCGCGACCGCCTCGTGGAGTTCCTGAAGGACTACGGCGACCTCGGCGACGCCCTCGACTACACCGGCAGCACGCGGCGCGGCTACTCCGTCTGGCCCGGCGCGGCCGGCACCCCTGGTGTGGAGCTGACCGACCTGCCCACCGCCTCGCAGGTCTTCACCACCGGGGTCGGCCGCTACTTCTCCTTCGAGTTCGAGTTCGACCAGGCCATGCTGATGTTCCAGCCCGTCGGCGGCATGGACCGCATACCCCACGCGCTCACCCAGGCCGTCGGCAGCCACCGGATACGGACCGGTTGCGCCGTCACGAGGGTCACCGACCGGGCCGGCGGGGTCACCGTCGCCTACAGCCAGGGCGGCCGCACCCGCACCCTCGACGCCGACTACTGCGTCGCCGCGATGCCGCCCAACATCCTCGCCAAGGTGCCGCACAACCTCGGGGACGGCGTGCAGTCCGCCCTGGCGGCCATCACACCGTCCTCCGCGGCCAAGATCGGTCTCGAGTACGCCTCGCGCTGGTGGGAGACGGACCACGGCATCTACGGCGGCATCACCGAGACGGACCTCGACGTCACCCACATCTGGCACCCGTCGTACGGCTTCCACGGCAGGCGGGGCGTCATCGTCGGCTACTACAACACCGGTGCCAAGGCGGACGCCTACGCCGCGCTCGGCCCGGCCGCCCGGGAGAAGCGGGCCGTCGCGGCGGGCGTGAAGATCTACGGCGACAAGTACCGCACGGAGCTGGCCTCCTCGTTCTCGCACCACTGGCGGCAGTTCCCGCACCAGGAGGCCGCCTGGCACACCACCCCCGACGGCCCTGACGCACCCCGCTACCAGCCCCTCAACGAGCCCACCGGCCACGTCTACTTCGCCGGGGACTGGCTCAGCCACCTGGACGCCTGGCAGCACGGCGCCTTCGCGTCCGCCCGCAAGGCGGTCACCGCGCTGCACGAACGGGTGCTGAGCAGCCAGGGGTAGTGGCCCGGCCCCCGACCTGGTCGGGCGCCGCCCACCGGCCACCCGACCAGGCCCCTCGGCTAGAGATAGGGGCGGGTGATCAACTCGATCGCGTGGCCTGCGGGGTCCTTGAAGTACACCCCGCGACCGCCGTGCTCGTCGTTGATCTCGCCGGAGCGCCGCATCTGCGGATCGGCCCAGTGCTCGATGCCGCGATCACGGAGCCGGCGGTACGCCCGGTCGAAGAGCTCGTCGTCGATCAGGAACGCGTAGTGCTGCATCTGGATGTCCACCGGCGGCTCGGCGAACTGGAGCAACACGCCGTCGCTGAGCTGGATGTTGGTGAACGGGCCCCAGGACGGTGCTTCCGGGACTTCCAGCAGTTCCCGGAAGAACCGGGCCGACTCGTTGCGATCTCTGGCGGCGATGATGGTGTGGTTGAACCTGGCTGCCATGCGGCTGACCTCGCTGTCGCTCGACACGGGAAAGGGGACTCGCGGTGCGCGAGCGCCGGGAGGTCCGCGTGCCGAACGGGGGTGCTCTCTCGGCACCCGCGGAGCGATCAGCCGTCCACCGGCTGGCCCATCTCTTCGTGGCGTAGCGCCGGTCCGGTGTTCACGGCGGGAGAGTCTACGTGGCCTCGCCTGCCGCGACAACGCCGTGGGCGCCGGCCGAGGACGGGCCCGTCAGGCAGCGCAGCCCCGTTCCGGCCGGCGGTCCGGGACGGGCCACCGGATGCCGGGCCGGGCGCTCGCGTGCGCCGCCGGAGCGCCCCGCCCCGGCGCTACAGGTCCCGCTCCGTCCCGATCAGGGAGTTGACCGTGACGCGTTCGGCGAGCTCGGCCACCGAGAGGCCCTCGGTGCCGGGCGGCCGTTCGGGCAGCACCATGTACCGGCAGTCCGCGGTGGAGTCCCACACCCGCAGCGACACACCGTCCGCGAGCCGGACGCCGAACTCGGCGAGCACGGCCCGGGGCTCGCGCACCGCACGGGCCCGGTAGGCGTCGCTCTTGTACCAGCGCGGCGGGGGCCCGAGCAGCGCGAGCGGGTAGCAGGAGCAGAGCGTGCACACGGTCAGGTTGTGCAGGTCCGCGGTGTTCTCGACGACGAGAAGGTGCAGGAACGGCAGGGCGGCGTTGCCGGTGCCCTCGCCGTCGTAGCCCTCCTCGCGGAGCAGGCCCGGGGCGTCGGTGAGCAGCCGCCTCCGGTAGGCGTCGTCGCTCCAGGCACGGGCCACCATGGCGGCGCCCCGGCGGGGGCCCAGGCGGTTGGTGTAGAGGTCCACGGCGTCGTCCACCGCGGCGGCCGTCACCTTGCCCGCGTCGGCGAGGGCGTTCTCCAGGGCGGCCACGCGGGTGGTCAGCTCCTGCCGTTTCTCCGCCGAGGTCGTCATCGGCCGGCCTCCTCCAGGTAGGGGTCGTAGGCGTCGAGGGCGAGCACGTCCCGGGGGTCGGCGTCCGGGAAGGCGTCGGTGGCGGGGATCTCCACCGCGTACAGGGCGTAGTGCTCGGCTGCCTCGGCCCCGCCGCGGTCGACGATCAGGTCGGGCAGCGGGAAGTTCCCGCGGACGGCGACCACGACTCCGGTCAGCCCCCGCGCCCAGACGGGCATACGGTGGTGGGCTCCGGGGCCGTCGTGCAGCCGCACCCGTGTCCCGACGGCGAACCGCTCCCGCACCGGTGGCGCGTACACACCGGTGCCGCCCGGCGGGGCGAAGTCCACGGTGGGGGAGGGGTGGGTGTGCGCGTGCGCAGCCGCCCGGTCGAGGCCGGCGGCCAGGCCGGCCGGGCTGATGTGGCCCTTCTCCAGGCAGAGCTGGGTGACGGCGTGCACCCAGCGTTCGAAGTACGCCATCCTGTGGTAGTCCTCGGCCGGCATCCGCTCGACGGTGCGGCGGAACTCGTCGGTGGTGAACAGGCCCTCGATGGAGACGGTGCGCCAGAGTCCGAAGATCCGCGCCTCCCAGCCCTCGTGGAAGCGCTCGGGGTCGTCGATGCCGGGGATCGGGTCGTCGATGTCGGTACGCCCGCCCAGCTGGTGGGCTGGCAGCGGGCCTGACGGGCCGGGTGGGGGACTCTGCATGGCTGTGCTCTTCCCTTCGGTGAGGGCTGCGGTCCGCGGAGGCGGGCGCCGGAACGGTCCCGCGCCCGCCTCCGAAGGGCCATGATCGACGCATCGGGGCGGGGCCGCCAGAGGCCCCGCGCGGGGGCCGCCTGCCGGATCCCCGCGCATGCCCCGCCCATGGCGGCGTCCGCGAGGCCCCGGCCGCGTACGCCCAAGCCGGCTCCCGCGCCCCTCCGCCGCATTGACAGGGCCTCAGGCCATGCAACAAGCTCCTGGAGAGCGCTCTCCGAGAGCGCTCTCCGGACCGCTTCCCCTCAGCCGTTCGGAGCCCCCCACACCGTGCCGTCACCGCCCCCGGACCGCGCCGGTCCAGGACGCGCAGGCCGGCGGCACCGCACCCATGGAGTCGTCCATGAGCCTGCTGTCACGGCTGGTGCGCACCGTCAGGCGGTGCAGACCGGCCCTCGTCCTCTGCGTCACGGCGCTGCTCACAGCCGGCGCCGTCACCGCGCCCGGCGGGGCACCACTCGCGGCGGCCCGCGCGGTGTCCGCGACGGCCGCGGACAGCGGCCGCCACGCCGACCTTCCCGGCACGGTCATCTCCGCGTACCAGCAGGTGAAGGCCTCCTCCACGGAGGGCGCCAACGCGCCGGCCGCGGCCCTGGACGGCCGCACCGACACCCGCTGGTCCAGCCTGCCCGGAGACGACCAGTGGCTCCAGGTGGACCTCGGCGGAGCCGCGAACATCAGCGGGCTCGTGCTGGTCTGGGAGAACGCCTACGCCACCGGCTACCACGTCGACGTCTCGGACAACGGCTCCGACTGGACCCCCGTCTACACGACCGCCTCGGGAGAGGGCGGCACGGAGGAGCTCGCCGTCACCGGCAAGGGCCGCTACGTCCGCTTCACCGGCACGGCGCGTGCCACCGGATACGGTTACTCGCTCTGGGAGTTCCAGGTGTACGGCACCGTCGACCGGTCCACCGGCACCCCGCCGATGCTCTCCGGCCCGACCCGGCCCCCGGGCACCACCGGCCAGTTCGCGCTCACCTCGCCGGCCGACAAGGCGATGGTCACCGACACCCGGCGGCCCGCGTTCTCCTGGTCGTCCGTCGCGGGCACCGACCACTACGAGGTGTGGCTCAACATCAGCCGCACCGACTACGACTTCACCGCATCGGGCAACCTGCTCGACCTGTACACCAAGGTCGCCGAGCCCACCGGCACCGGCTACACCCCCACCTGGGACATCACGGACCGCTGGACGTACCGATGGTTCGTGGTGGCGGTGGGCGGTTCCGGGCAGCGCACCACCTCGGACATCCGGGCGTTCAGCGTCTACCTGCCGGACATCGAGCAGGTCGACGACGGCGTCACCCTCGTCGACGGCGCACGGGACCTGGACAGGAACGGGGGCATCGAGCCCTACGAGAACTGGAGGCTGCCCGTCGCCACCCGCGTCGACGACCTCCTCGGCAGGATGACGCCCGAGGAGAAGGCCTACCAGATGTTCTACAACGTCCAGTCGTACCCGATGTCCGGCTGGCACTTCGGCCCCGCGCAACCCGCCGACCTGCACGATGTGCTGCTCTCCACGGCCGCCACCCGGCTGGGCATCCCGCCGGTCTCGGCGGGCGACACCACCGCGGGTTACCAGACCACGTATCCGCTGCAGAGCACGCTGGCCGCAGGGAAGGACTACCCGCTCGACTACCAACTCGGTGATATGCAGCGCAAGGAGGAGCTGGAAGTCGGTGCGCGCGGCACCCTCTCGCCGCTCGCGGAGGTCGGCACGAAGGTCCTCTACCCGAGGATCCAGGAGGGCGGTGGCGAGAACGCGGACGTGGCCGCGGCCCAACTGCGGGCCCTGGTCGCGGGGCTCCAGGGCGGGCCCGAGCTCAACCCGCACTCCGTGCTGGCCACCGTCAAGCACTGGCCCGGCGAGGGCGCGGGCGGCGAGGCCGGCATCGTCTACGACGGCGTCACCATCAAGTACCACATGATCCCGTTCAGGGCGGCGATGGAGGCCGGGGCCGTGAACATCATGCCCGGCTACGCGGGCAGTTCCTACCTGGACCCGGGCGGCCCCGGCGCCGGCGACAGCGCCAAGATCCTGGCCTACCTGCGCGGCAACCTCGGCTACACCGGCCTGATCACCACCGACTGGCTGCCCTCCACCTCCTGGATCAACGCGGCCAACGCGGGTTCGGACGTCATGGGCGGCGCGGACCCCGGCGCAGCCGACTTCAGCATGGCCGACTTCCTCGGGCGGGTGCCGGCGGCCAGGATCGACGACGCGGTGCGCAGGATCCTCACCCTCAAGTTCGAGCTGGGCATCTTCGAACACCCCTACGGCGACCCGGTCAACGGCCCCTACCGGTTCCACCAGCCGAGCTACGTGGCGCTGGCGGACAAGGCGGCGCGCGAGTCCGACACGCTGCTGAAGAACGACGGCGCGCTGCCCGTGCGGCTGGGCTCCGGCGACAGCATCGTGGTGACGGGTGACAGGGCCACCGACGGGGCCGCATGCTGCATCTGGTCCAGCTACTTCCATCCGAACTACGGCTCGCTCGACATGCTGGACGCCATCAAGGCCAGGGCCGCCGAGGACGGTGTCAACGTCTACCAGGACACCGGGCCCTCGCCGAAGCTGGCCGTCGTCGCCGTCGGCGAGCCCTCCTACACCCACGCCACCGCCTGGCCGGACACCCAGCCCTACCTGCCCGCCGACCAGGTCGCCCTGATCAAGAAGTTCAAGGACCAGGGGATCCCCGTGGTGGTCGTGCTGACACTGCCCAGACCCATGGTGATCAGCGACTGGGACGGCATCGCCGACGCCGTCGTGGTGACCTACCGCGGCGGTGAGGAGGTGGGCCCCGCCACGGCGAGCCTCCTCTTCGGCGACTACACACCCCGCGGCCACCTGCCCTGGCAGCTGCCCGCCGGCGTCGACCAGGTCCTGAAGCCGGGCGGCGGCGACAACCAAACCGACGCCAACGAGAACTGGGACCTGCCGTACGACCTCGGAGCCACCGACGCCGAGCGCGCCGAGATCCGCGCCAGGATCGACGCGGGCCGGCCGGTGCCGACGACATACGGCAAGCCGCTCTATCCGTACGGGGCCGGGCTCACGAGCTGGGGTTAGCCGTCAGCCAGGTCCGGGCGCGGGCGTGGGCGCGGGGCGTGGCCGACGGTGCCACAGTCCCGTGCCCGCGCCATGGGCTCGGGGGCCCACCGGGGGCGGGGGCAGGCCAGGACTGTGTCCCGCGCTCGCGGGATCGGCGACGGCGGATGGCTCACCTCGTGAATCCACCCGTCCACCCTGAGCGGCAAGGCGTGTTCATTCGTTGCCGTCCGGCCGGCTGGGGGATGGGCCGGAGGATGCGTCCGACGGGGTGTTCTCCTTGGGAGGCGAGGGGCGCCGGTAGGCGGGACCCCCCATCATGAACAGCAGGGCTGCGGCCACGAAGGCGATGACGCCCAGCGAGTAGCCGACGGTTTCCAGTGCGGTCACAACGGTCTCCGAGACGGGCAGCCGGATCGACGCTTTCTGCCCATTCTGGACCGGCGGCGTACGGCGCGCTCGGCGAGCAGCGCCGCCCCCGCCTCTCAGGGCCGCTCGGTCCCGCCCTTCGCGACGTCGTACCGCTGCCGGGCCTGCTGCACGTCGGTCATCCGCCCCTCGGTCCACCCCGCCAGCGCGTGGACGAGTCCGGCGGCCTCGCGGCCCAGGTCCGTCAGGGAGTAGTCGACGCGGGGCGGGATCAGCGGCTTCGCGTCCCGGTGGACCAGGCCGTCGCGCTCCAGGGTCTGCAGGGTCTGGGCGAGCATCTTCTCGCTGACGCGGCCGATGCTGCGGCGCAGCTCGTTGAAGCGGTACGAGCGCTCCAGCAGGCGGAGCAGGACCAGCACGCCCCAGCGGCTGGTGACGTGCTCAAGAACGAGACGGTACGGGCACATGCCCTCGTCGCCGACGACGTACTCACCGGTCGTGGCGCCCGCCGGGGTACTTACCGCTGTGCTGGTACTCACTGCCATGGAAGTACATTACTTCAAGGTGGCTACTTACGTTGAGTAAGCACAGCGCCTAGGGTCGGTCTCCGACCCGTCCACAAGGAGATCACCACCATGCGCATCGTCGTCACCGGAGCCACCGGGCACCTCGGCCGCCTCGTCGTCGAGGGCCTGCTGGACAAGGTCCCGGCCGACCGCATCGTCGCCGTCGTCCGCGACCGGCAGAAGGCCGCCCTGCTCGCCGCCAGGGGCGTCGGGCTGCACATCGCCGACTACAACGCACCCGAGACCTTCGACGGCCTCTTCGCCGCGGGCGACCGGGTGCTGCTCATCTCCGGCAGCGAGGCCGACAAGGACCGCGTCGCCCAGCACCGGGTCGTCATCGACGCCGCCTCGGCCGCGGGTGCGGCGCTCCTCGCCTACACCAGCGCACCCGGCAGCCTGACGGCCGCGCTCGCCGACGACCACCGCGGCACCGAGCAGGTGCTCCTGGCCTCCGGCCTGCCGTACGTGCTGCTGCGGAACAACTGGTACCACGAGGTCTACACGGCCCAGCTCGCGCCGGTCCTGGAGCACGGCGCCGTCGTCCAGGCCGCCGGAGCGGGCCGGGTCGCCACCGCCTCGCGGGCGGACTACGCGGCCGCCGCGGTCGCGGTGCTGACCGGCGAGGGGCACGAGAGGCGGACGTACGAGCTGGGCGGCGACACCGCCTGGAGCTTCGCCGAGTACGCCGCCGAGCTGAGCCGGCAGACCGGCAAGGAGATCGTCTACCGGCCGGTGAGCACGGAGGAGTACACCGCCGTCCTCGTCGGCGCGGGACTGCCGGAGTTCATCGCCGCCATCTTCGCCGGTGTGGACGTGTCCATCGAGAAGGGCGAACTGGCGGGCACCGAGGGGGACCTGGCCCGCCTGATCGGCCGCCCGACGACGCCGATCGCCGACGCGATCAGGGCGGCACTCGAAGGCTGACGTCCGGGTCGTCCAGGTCCCCGCGGATGGGCTGCGCGCTCGCACGGCCCATCCGCGGGGCGCCACGACGCGGGCTAGGTGGTCGTCTCCGTCGGCTTGCCCGCGGCCGTGCCGGCCCCCGGGTCCCCTTCCGGGCGCTCGGCCACCGCTTCCAGGCCCCGGCCGGTGGTGCGCGGGCCGAGCAGGGCGATGTCGAGGCAGAGCAGGACGATCAGCACCGCCGAGCCGGTGAACACGGCGGTCGCGCCCGCGGAGTCCAGCACGCGTACGGCCACGAACGGCAGCACGGCCGAGGTGAGCCGGGACAGCGAGTAGGCGATGCCGACCGCCGAGCTCCGCATCCCGGTGGGGAAGACCTCCGTCTGGTAGGTGTGGAAGGCGTTGGAGAACACGTTGCTGCACACCGTCAGCAGGAACCCGGCGGTGACGATGAGCCAGGGCAGGCGCGCCGCGGCGAACACGATGCCGAAGACCCCGATGCCGGCGGCCGAGCCGATGATCAGCAGCTTGCGCTCGATCCGGTCGATCAGCGGCACCGCGAGCGCCGAGCCGATCGGGTAGCCGAGGAAGCTCAGCGCCGCGAACGTCAGCGACTCGGTCACCTCGTAGCCCTTGGCGACCAGCACCACGGGCGCCAGCGAGCCGAAGCCGTAGTACGCCACCGTCTGGAGCACCTGGAAGATCCACAGCATCACGGTGCGGCGCCGGTAGGCCGGGCCGAACATCTCGCTCAGCGGGACGTTCCGCCGTACCGGCGGCGCCGGCTCCTCGTCCGGCACCGGCGGCAGGGCGGCCGCGGAGCCGGCCGTGACCCGCTCCTCGATCCCGGCGACCACCTGGGCCGCTTCCGCGCCGCGGCCCCGGGACACCAGCCAGCGCGGGGACTCGGGCAGCCGGCTGCGCGCCGCCCAGATGACGAACGCGCCGACGGCGCCGAAGATCAGCAGCCACCGCCAGCCGGCCAGCCCCAGCAGCTCCCGCGAGGCCACCAGACGCGCTCCGAGCAGCGCGGCGATCGGCACGCCGACGAAACCGACGGTGTACGCCCAGGAGATGTACCGTCCCCGCACCCGGCGCGGCAGGAACTCCGCCAGGTAGGTGTCGACCAGCACGAGTTCCGCGCCCAGGCCGAGCCCCGCGAGGAAGCGCAGCGCGAGCAGCACGCCCAGGTTGGGCGCGAACGCGGCGGCGAGCGAGAAGAACGAGTACAGCGCCAGGTTGACCAGGAACATCCGGCGCCGGCCCAGCCGGTCGGCGGCCACCGACAGGATGTTGGCGCCGGCGAACATGCCGAGGAAGGCGGCGGCGATCACCATCGACTTCTGCGTCCCGCTCAGCGACCAGGCGTCGGTGAGCACCGCCCCGAGCACCCCGCCGAGGAACACCTCGTAGAGGTCGAAGAACGCGCCGAGGCCGACGATCACGATCAGCCGGCGGTGCCAGCCGGAGAGCGGCAGCCGGTCGAGCCGGGCCGCGACGGAGGGGGTTCCCGACGGCGGGGACGGCGCGGGGGAGGGGGATGACGCGGCGGATGCACCGGAGGCGTCGGATGCGGCGGACACGGCGGCCTTCCTGCTCGGCTGGGCGCGCGGCACCACCCCGGCCGGTGGACCGGGGGCGTACGGCAGTTGCGCGCCGTGCCGGAGCAGGGTGCCGTCGCGGACACGGTTCCAACAGCGGTGCAGGGCACGGTACTCCGTGCCCGGTCAGCCCGGGGAGGGCCCTGCCGGCACGGACGGCACGCTCGCGCTCGCCCGGCGTCCTCTGCCGTGCGGACCCTGCTGCAGCGCCTCGCCGTCCGGTGCCGCAGGGCGGGCGCGGAGCATCGTCCAGGGCGGGTTTGAGAGCAGGTCGTCCCAGAAGCCCGCCGGGAACTCCCCGTCGGTGCCGCCCTCGGCCCGCACCGGAACCCACTGAAGGGCGCCGAACCCGGCCGCCGCTGCCGCCGCCTCGTACACCCGCCGGGCCGGCACGAACCCGCGCAGGGTCATCGGCGGATCGAAGTCGGCCGTGGCGCTGGCCTGGACGCCGTCCGGCAGGCGCCGCTCGACCGCGATCTCCAGGCCGTACTTGGCGGGCCACGGCCTCTCGAACGCGAAGTCCGGGTTCATGACGTAGGCCAGGAACACCCCGTCCGCGGCGAGGTGCCGGCGCGCGCTGCGGAAGAACGCGGTCATCTGCTCCTGATCGGCCGCGTAGTTGAGCAGGAACACCGCGGTGACGACGTCGAACGCCCCGAGCGAGGCCGGCAGCGCGGCGGCGTCCGCGGCCAGGTACTCGATGCCCGCGGCCTGGCGGGCCTCCACGTTCCGGGCGTAGCCGAGCATCGCCTCCGACACGTCGACGCCCAGCACCCTGGAAGCGCCCAGCGCACGTGCGTGGCGCGCGTAGAAGCCGGTGCCGCAGGCCAGGTCGAGCACGCTGCGGCCGTGCAGGTCCCCGAACAGCCCGAGGATGCTGGGCTGCTCCACGCATCTGCTCACCGGGAGCGACTTGAAGCGCTCGTACGCTCCGCCGATCTCCTCGTACTGCCCGGCCACCCGGGCGTCGTCGTTCATCCGTCCTCCGCGAGCCGAAAGCCGAAAGCCGAAAGCCGAAACACAGCCCCTGCCGGTCGTCGCGGGGGCCGTATGGGGTGCTGTGGTGCGGGTGGTGCGGGTGGTGCGGAATGCCGATTGGTGCGGCGGTGCGGGCGTGCGGGTTGTGCGGATGGTGCCGGTGGTGCGAGTCGTGCGGGGGGCCAGTGGCGCGAGCGGTGCCGGTGCCCGGGGAGGTGACCGTACCGCGGGTGCCGGTCAGCCGGGCCGCCTCACCCCCACAGGGCCCCGGCAAGTGCCGTACCCGCGAACGCGGCGCCCAGACCCGCGAGCACGCTGCCGACGGCGTTGGCCACCGCGTACAGGCGCGCGCCGCCCTCCGCCAGGCGCAGCGTCTCGTACGAGAACGTCGAGTAGGTGGTGAGCGCGCCGCACAGCCCGGTGCCGAGGAGCAGCTGTACCTGGGACGAGGCCGCGCCCGCGGTGACCGCGCCGGTGACCAGGCCGAGCACCAGGGACCCGGCGACGTTCACGGTGAACGTGCCCCACGGGAAGACCGACTCGTGCCGGGCCTGCACGGCGCGGTCGGTGAGGTACCTCAGCGGGGCGCCGACCACGGCCCCGGCCAGCACCAGCAGCCAGTTCACGGACGCCTCCCCTCGCCACCGGACCCACCGGACTCGCCCGGCCTGCCCGATCCATCCGAGCCGCCTGATCCGCCCGGCCCACCCGGTTCATCGGACCCACCCGCCCCGCGAGCCCCACCGGCCCCGCCCGGCACCCCGAGCGCCCGCCGTGTCACGGCGGCGGCGGCCCACACCGCGGCCATCGCCGCCAGTAGCGTCAGCGCCAGGTAGGCCAGTCCCGCGGCCGGGCGGCCGTCGTCCGTCAGGTGCACGGTGTCCACGGTGTACGTGGAGAACGTGGTGAAGCCGCCGAGCACGCCGGTGCCCAGGAACGGGCGGACCAGCCGGTGGACGTTCGGCACGTCGGAGACCACCACCATGAGGACGCCGATCAGCGCGCACCCGAGGACGTTGACGAGCAGGGTCGTCCAGGGGAAGGCGCCGGAGGCCGTGGGCCACAGCAGGCCCGCTCCGTAGCGCGCCGCCGCGCCCATGGCGCCGCCGAGCGCGACCACGGCCACCACGGCGCCACGGCCGCGCCGCAGCTCGCCGCGTTGAGCGGGAACATGCAGGTCGACATCCGAATCGATCGGCTCGCCCGCAACGGGGCGGCGGGCCTTCGCCATGGTCGTCTCCTACTCGCCGGCACGGGAACGCATCGGGTGCGCGTCGCAAGCAGGGACTGTTGGCGGCGCCCTCGCCGCGGTTCGGGTACGGCGAGCCCCACCGCCGTGCGGCGTCGGCCGCCACCCGGTCGATGCTACCCGCTGCCGGTGCCGGGCCTCTGCCCGAAGCCCCCGGTGCCGGATCTCCGCCCGAAGGCCCAGGTGGGCACCTCCCGCCCGGGTGGGCGACATGATCCTCCCGCGGCCATGGCGGCCCCCGTGCCGCCCGTGTCCGCCCGGTTACCACCCGCGGCGCACCTCTGTCCACGCCTGCCCGGCCAACTCCAAGCTGGAGTACGCTCCGTGCCGACGCGGAGTCCGAGAGCGACGGGGTGGCGTGTGGCAAGGGCAAGGGGCGAGCGGCTGGCCGACCGCTATCGCTTGGAGGAGCCGCTGGGCAGAGGCGGCATGGGAGAGGTCTGGCGCGCCCACGACGAGCTGCTCGAACGGCCCGTGGCCGTCAAGTTCGCGCACCTGGCGAACCTCACGGACACCGGCAAGCTCAGAACGGAAGCCGTCAACGCCGCCCGCCTGCACCACCCCAACATCGTCGCCGTCTTCGACTTCGTCGAGGAGGGGGACACGTGCATGATCGTGCTGGAGTACGTGGCCGCGCCCAGCCTCGCGCGGATCGTGGCCGAACGCGGGCCGCTGAGCCCCGAAGAGGCGGGCGCCATCGGATGCCAGATCGCCGACGCGCTGGCGGCCTCGCACGCCCAGAGCGTGGTGCACGGCGACGTCACCCCGGAGAACATCCTCGTCAGGCCCGACGGCGTGGCGAAGCTGACCGACTTCGGCATCTCCCGCGCCCTGTGGTCCGAGCCCACCTACGACGGCACCCGCGCCGTCGGCGTGCACGGCAAGCCCAGCTACCTCCCGCCGGAGGTGGCGCAAGGCCGGCCCCTCGTCAAGGCGTCCGACGTCTTCGCGCTGGGGGCCACCCTGTACGCCGCCGTGGAGGGGCACTCCCCCTACGGGAAGGGCCGGACGCCGCAGAAGTACGTGGAGCTGGCAGCCGGCGCCGTCATCGAGGAGCCGCGGCGGGCCGGCCGGCTCAGGGAGCCGCTGCTCGCGCTGACCTCGGCGGACCCCGACGAGCGCCCCGACGCGGCGGGCGCCAGGCGGCTGCTGGGCAACGCCGCGCCGCTGCCCGCACAGGTCCAGGAGCGGCTGCACGAGGAGCGCACCCTGATCGACGCCACCCTCACCATGCGGCTGCGTCCCGCGCCGGAGCAGCGCCGGTCGCCGCGCGGCTTCCCGTCCCTCGGCGGGGCCCGGCGGCCCTGGGCACTGGCCGCGGGCTCCGCCGCGGTGGTGGCGGCGCTGCTGGCGGGCCTCTTCGCGGCCAGGCCGTGGGACGGTTCGCCCGGGGACTCGGGGAAGGACGCGAAGGGCGCGCCCGCCGCCGCGAAGGACGCGGGCCGGATGGGCGAGGTCACGTCCGCCGACCCCTGCGGGCTGCTCAGCGCGACGACCTTCCGGAAGTACGGCGACGCGCACGTCGATCCGGACTACGGCGAGCTGGACCGCTGCGACGTCCTGATCACCAAGGGCGACGACGACGCCGGCGACATCACCCTCGACTTCGCCTCCCACCCCGCGGAGCCGGACTCCCAGACGCGCGTGCGGAAGGCCGGCGCGGTCAAGGTGGTCGAAGGGCCCAGCGAGGACGGGGAGTGCGACCGGGACATCCTGCTCCCGGACGGCAACGAGGTCCTGATCACCGGCGAGGTGCTCAAGGACCCGATGCCCGACCCCTGCACCCTCGCCTCGCTCGCCGCCGACCACGCGGCGGACATCCTCAACCACGGCCCCGTGCCCAGGCGCCCCGGCCCCTTCCCCGCCGACTCGCTGGCCCGCCTGAACGCCTGCGACCTGCTGGACGCCGCCGACCTCAAGGCGTTCCCGGCGATCGACCCGGACACCATGGACCCCGAGTTCGCCGACTGGGCGTGCACCTGGTCGAGCGACACCTCCGGCAAGGCCGAGGTGTACCTGCTCTTCAACCGCGACGACGACCTCACGGACAACGGCACCAGGGCGACGCTGGGCGGCAAGCCGGCCTACGTGGATCCGGGGGGCGAGGGTGACCACACCTGCGTGGTGTCGTCGGTCCACCGCACCTACACCGACACCGCCGGCGAGGAGACCATCGAGCACCTGTACCTGAAGACCACAGGTCAGGAGTCCGACGAGAAGCTCTGCGACACGGCCAAGGCGCTGACGACCGCGGTGGTCAGGAAGATCCAGAAGCCCTGAGGGACGCGGGCCGTGTCCGGGCCGCGCGGGGCCGGCCGTGCGCCCGCGACGGCACGCGCCCCGGCTGAATCAGGGGCGCCCCGCGCGGCCTGCGCACGTCGATGGCCTGTTGACCCTCGTGGAAAGCGCGTTCTACGGTTGCGGCTGATTCCGTCGCAGGCGAGAGGGCAAGGGCCCAGGCAGCATGAGCAGCAGCAACGGCACGCACGGTTCAGGCACTTCCGCGATCGACGGCACGCAGGGCGAGGGCACACCGGGCCCCCGCGCGGGCGCGCCCCGCGCCGACCGCCGCAGCCAGGCGTGGTTCGGCGCGTCGGGCCGGGCCGGCATGATCCACCGCTCCTGGATGCGCAACCAGGGCTACGGCGACGAGGTCTTCGACGGCCGCCCGGTGATCGGCATCGCCACCACCTGGTCGCAGCTCGCGCCCTGCAACGCCCACCTGGACGAGGTCGCGGAGGCCGTCAAGCGCGGCGTGTGGCAGGCCGGCGGCTTCCCGCTGGTGTTCCCGGTGCTCTCCACCGGGGAGACCATCATCCGCCCCACCGCCATGCTCTTCCGCAACCTGATGGCGATGGACGCGGAGGAGCTCATCCGGAACAACCCGCTGGACGGCGTGGTGCTGCTGTCCGGCTGCGACAAGACCACGCCGGGCCTGCTGATGGGCGCGGCCAGCGTGGACATCCCCACGATCATGGTCACCGGCGGGCCCATGCTCAACGGCAAGTTCCGCGGCCAGGACGTCGGCTCCGGCACCCACGTCTGGAAGTTCGAGGCCGAGATGGCGGCCGGGCGGATGAGCGAGTGCCAGGCACGCGCCGCCGAGGGCTGCATGGCCCGCTCCAAGGGCCACTGCATGACCATGGGCACCGCCTCCACGATGGCGTGCATGGCCGAGGCGCTCGGCATGCAGCTTCCCGGCGGCGGCGCCTACCCCGCGGTGGACGCGCGCCGCATGGAGCTGGCCCAGGAGTCGGGCCGCAGGATCGTCGACCTGGTCGACAAGGACATCAGGCCCAGCGACATCCTCACCCGCGAGGCCTTCGAGAACGCCATCCGCGCCAACGCCGCGATCGGCGGGTCCACCAACGCGTTCATCCACCTGATGGCCCTCGCCGGCCGCCTGGAGGGCGTCGAACTCGACTGGGACCTCTTCGACGCGCTCGGCCGCGAGGTGCCCACCCTCGTCAACCTGATGCCGTCCGGGCAGTACCTCATGGAGGACTTCTGCTATGCCGGGGGCCTGCCCGTCGTCCTGCGGCGGCTGGCCGAGGCCGGGGTGATGCACGCGGACTGCCTGACCGTCACGGGCCGCAGCACCGGCGAGAACGTCTCCGGCGCCGAGTGCTTCAACGACGACGTGATCCGCACCTGGGCCGACCCCTACCAGCCGGCCGGCACCGGCACCGCCGTGCTGCACGGCAACCTCTGCCCGGACGGCGCGGTGCTCAAGCAGTCCGCGGCCAGCCCCGAACTGCTCGTCCACGAGGGCAGGGCGCGGGTCTTCGACTCGCCGGAGGCCTACCACGCCGTCAGCGACGACCCCGACCTGGACATCACCGCCGACGACGTCATCGTGGTCAGGGGCGCGGGACCGAAGGGCTACCCGGGCATGCCGGAGGTCGCCAACGTCGCCCTGCCCACCAAGCTCCTCAAGCAGGGCGTCAGCGACATGGTCCGCATCAGCGACGGCCGGATGAGCGGCACCGGCTACGGCACCGTGGTGCTCCACGTCAGCCCGGAGGCCGCGGTGGGCGGCCCGCTCTCCCTGGTCCGCGACGGCGACCGGATCCGGCTCGACGTGCCCGCGCGCGAACTGTCCCTGCTCGTCGACGACGCAGAGCTCGGGCGCCGCCGTACGGAGGCGGGCGCGGCCCCGGCCGCCGAGGAGAGCCCCGACCCGGCGGGGCCCGGCGGCTACGCCTGGCTCTACCGCCAGCACGTCCAGCAGGCCCACAAAGGCGCCGACTTCGACTTCCTCACCGGCACCCGGGGCCACGCGGTGCCCCGGGACTCCCACTGACACCGGCCCGCCACCGCGTCCTTGCATGAGGGAACGGGACCGGGCCGGCGGCCGTTCCGGTGACCGCGGCCCGATCCCGTTCGCATGGGGTGCCCGGTGGGCCGTCAGCCGCCGAGGGCGTGGGCGGCGGCGTGCTGGGTGGCGAGGTGGGTGTGCAGGCCCTCGCCGTACGCGGTGGGCGTGCCGTTGTAGTCGCTGATCAGGGACGGACCCGAGGAGCAGTCCCAGGTGTTCCAGGTCCAGCCCAGATAGCCGGCGCCGTGCTGGTCGGCCCAGTTCATGACCTGGTCGACGAAGCCGTGCGCGCAGTCGTTCTCACCGATCTCGGAGAGCGTCAGCGGCACCTGCCGGGCGACGGGCGCGAGCTGGCTGTCGAAGCAGGACGTGCTGGAGCAGGTGTTGAAGTTGTACAGGTGCGCGAAGGCGGCCAGGTTGCCGGCCGGGTCCTTCGGCGCGTAGGCGAGCCACTGCGTCAGGTCGTTGGAGTAGGCGAGGCCGCCCAGCAGGATGACGTCGGTGTTCCCGGTCTTGCGCACCGCGTCCACCAGGCTCTGGAATCCGGCCACCTGGTAGCCGATGCCCGGGCAGCTGCCGCCGTCGCGCCAGCAGGTCCAGCCGGTGGTCTCGTTGCCCGTGGCACGCTCCGGGTAGGGCTCGTTGAACAGGTCGAGGACCACGCGCCGGTCCTGGAAGGCACTGGCCACGCCCGACCAGAAGGCCGGCGCGTACTGGGCGTCGGGCATGGGTTTCTGGCAGGTGGCCGCGGTGTCGGCGCAGCCCGCGGACGGGCCCGAGTAGGCGCCGTGGCTCCAGTGCATCTCCAGGATCGGCGTGATGCCGGCCGCCAGCAGCATCTTCACATAGGCGGCCACGGCGCTCTGGTAGGCCGCGCCGCCGTAGGCCGCGGGGACGTTCGCGGTGCCCAGCCAGCACTCCTCGTTGAGGGGCACGCGCACCGCGGTGACGTGCCAGGACCGGATGGCGTCGACGGACGCGCGGTCCATCGGCCCGTCCCAGAACCCGTTGCCCTGGATGCAGGCGAACTCGCCACCCGAGCGGTTCACGCCGAGCAGCCGGTACGGGGTGCCGGAGGCGGTCACCAGCCGGTTGCCGGACACCTTGAGCTCGGGCGCCGCCGCGGCGGCCGGGGCCGCCGGCGCGGCACCCGCCTCGGCCGCGGGGACGGCGATCGAGAACGCGGCGGCGGCGAACAGGGCCAGCGCGGACGCAAGGAGCGAGACATGACGTCTCATGGGGGGATCCCTTCGTTCTCGCGACAGTTGCTGGAGAAGCGCTCCTGGGTGAGAAGCACCGCATGGGTGGTGCACGAAGAGCTGCGGGAGGCTTCGATGGATGGAAGCGCTTCCACGACTGGCTCACAGTAGCGGCACGGTATGCCTTTGGGAAGGTCGCCGGAGCCGTGGCCGGGCAGCGGGGCGGTAGGGCCGAATTTCGCCGGGAAATGCAGGGTTCGCGCCTGTGAGCACGGCCGGTGTTTCCCCAAGTGGCTCCCGCGGGCGCTCCCTGGACCGTACAGTCGCGCCCGGCGACGTTTCTGGAAGCGCACCCAGACCCAGGTCCTGTCGCCGTCCTCAGGCAACGGCACGACGGTTCCGGGCGGCGGCCCGGGACCAGACGGGTGGTCAGGGCGCTTGTGCGGGCCGGGCGGTGGCACGGCCGGTCGCCGCGCGCCGGCCCGCGGCGCCGCCGCGGAGGTGGCCGCCTCCTGTCCCGCGAGACGGAAGGGAACGCTCGGATGCAACGCGCGAGGCTCGCCGCGGCTGCGGCCATGGTTCTGGCGGTGCTGGCCGCCACCGGGTGCTCGGACGGCGGGGGCGGCGGTGCCGGCGCGGAGCGGGCCGCCCCCGTGGGGCCGGGCAGCACCCCGCTGGTCAGGGAGCTCGACCAGGTCCGCAGCACCGACGCCTCCAGGGCCTGGACCACCTACGGCGACCTGGCGGCGCAGCGCGCCCTCGGCGGTGGTCAGCCGGCTGCCGCCCTGGCGGCGATGTGGTCCTACGGCTGGGCCACCACCCAGGCCCGCGACGCGCAGGCCAAGGCGGGCCTCTCCCTGGACGGCAGCACGGCCGGCCAGGTGCTGGAGGTCGGCGACTCGCACGGCAGCGGCCGCTTCGAGGGCGGCATGGACACGGCGGCGGTGGTGTCCGCGGCGAAGGCGATGGGCGCCCGGAAGGACGGCAGCGCCGGCCCGCTGGCACTGTGGCGGCTGGCGGACGACGGCAAGGCGCAGCGCAGCGGAAAGCTCGCGGAACTCTCCCGGGGCACCGCCGACTTCAACGTCCTGGCCGTCGGCGGGCACACCCTCGTGCGCGCCGGCAGCCGGGCGGACGCGGAGATGCTCAGCGCGGACGGCAAGGGCGACACCCTGGCCCGGGACCCGGAGTTCCGGGCGGTCGCCGACTGCCTGGGCAGGCCGCTCGCCGCCACCCTCACCGACCAGCACATGGCCATGGGCGCGGCGTCCCCGGAGCCCGCCGGCTTCGTCAGCGGCGCCGGCGTCGTCGGCGGCAGCCCCACCGCGCTCACGCAGGTCGCCTGCCGTACCGCGCCGTCCGAGGACGAGGCCGAGAAGGCGGCCCGCGCGATCCGGGACAGGCTCGCGCACGGCAGGACGCGGCTGAGCGGGCTCCGCTGGAGCGACCTGCTCTCCGGAGCCAGGGCCACGGTGACCGGCGGCGGGCGCGTCGTCCGGGTCACCGCCACGTCCGAGAAGAGCCCCGAGCTGATGCTGGAGATGCTCCTCTCCGGGGACCTCTCCGACCTGCTGGACACCTCGGGCTGACGGGGCATCGCCGGGGTGGGGCCGGGGGAGTCAGGGGCCTCCACCCCGGGTGTACTCCCGGCCCGACTCGCCTGCCGGTGGTCCGAGATGCCCGTCGCACGGCAGTGTTCCCGCGTAGTCATGCGGAAATCTCGTGAAAATGCCGAGGGCATCTGGTGGAGCATCAAGGAGTCCCTGCAACGGCATTTACGCGTCATCCGGCCCGCGCTAGGTTATGGGAGCGCTCCCATTTGGCGTGGGCTCGTTCCCCTGTGTCGTGGGCCGCTGTGGGAAGCGCGCACCTGCACGGTCACCCGTACGCGCGGCCCGCCGCGAACCGTGGTCCGTCCGGCCCCTGGGCCGGCACGTACCGCGGTGGCAATCACCCCCCAAGGAGACTCCTTCATGGTCATCCGACTTCTCGAAAGAGCGAAGGTCCCGGTCCGCCTCCAGCGCCTGCTCGGCGTCTTAGGGGCGGCGCTGCTGGCTCTGGCCTTCGTGTCCGTGTCGACGCCGGCGTCTGCCCACGGCGTCGCCATGATGCCCGGTTCCCGCACGTACCTGTGTTACAAGAACGGCCAGACGTCGACCGGCGCCCTCAACCCGACCAACGCGGCCTGCAAGGCGGCGTTCGCGCAGTCGGGCGGCACGCCGCTGTACAACTGGTTCGCCGTGCTCGACTCCAACGCGGGCGGCAAGGGCCAGGGCTACGTCCCGGACGGGAAGATCTGCAGCGCGGGCGACAAGTCGCCCTACAACTTCTCGGCCTACAACGCGGCCCGCAACGACTGGCCCAAGACCCACCTGACGTCCGGTTCGACCATCCAGGTCCAGTACAGCAACTGGGCGGCGCACCCGGGTGACTTCCGGGTCTACCTCACCAAGCAGGGCTGGTCGCCGACCACTCCGCTGGCCTGGGGCGACATGACGCAGATCCAGACCGTCACCAACCCGCCGGCGCAGGGCGGTGCGGGCCAGGACGGCGGCCACTACTACTGGAACCTCAACCTGCCCTCCGGCCGCAGCGGTAACGCCCTGCTGTTCATCCAGTGGGTCCGCTCGGACAGCCAGGAGAACTTCTTCTCCTGCTCCGACATCGTCTTCGACGGCGGCAGCGGCCAGGTCACCTTCTGAGACACCCGCGGTGCCCGCGCCGGGCGCCCGACCCGCCTGGCACCACCCGCTCCCGCGGCACGTCCGCGGGAGCGGACGGCGGCACCGGGGCCCCGTGCCACAGGGGCGCGGGGCCCTTCCGCGTTCCGGGCCGGCTCCAAGGCCCGGACGCGTTTTCCCGCTCAGGGCCCGCTCCGGCGCCCTCTGCTACCCTGCCCGTATGCAGCAGCGCGCCTTGATGACGACGACGCCGGAGAGTCTCCCGGCGCGCTGACCGATGTCTTGAGTCCGAAGCCCCGGGGCGACGCCCCGGGGCTTCGCCGTGTGCCCGGACGCGTGCCCCGCACAGACCGTGAGGAGAACGCCGTGCACGACCACAAGAGACTCGGCCGGGAACTCGGCCTGTTCGACACCGATCCGCTGATCGGCGCGGGACTGCCGTACTGGCTGCCCGACGGTGCCGTCGTACGGCACACCGTGGAGGAGTACATCCGCGACGCCGAGCGGCGCGCCGGCTACCGGCACGTGTGCTCGCCCGTGCTCGGCAAGCGCGAGCTGTACGAGATCTCCGGGCACTGGTCGCACTACGGCGACGACATGTTCCCGCCGATGGACGTGGGCGGCGAGCAGATCGTGCTCCGGCCGAGCCTGTGCCCGCACCACGCGGTGATCTACCGCTCCCGCGCCCACAGCTACCGCGAACTTCCGCTGCGCATGGCCGAGCTGGGCGGCATGTACCGCTCGGAGCTGTCGGGGGTGCTCGGCGGGCTGACCCGCGTGCGCGCCATCCAGCTCAACGACGCGCACATCTTCTGCTCCGTCGACCAGGTCGCCGGCGAGGCGAGCGGCGCCCTGGAGATGATCCGCGGGGCCTACCGGGCCCTCGGCATCGCCCCGGCCCGCTACCGCCTCTCCCTGCCAGGGCCCGGCGGCAAGTACGTGGCCGCCCCCGAACTGTGGCGGCGCGCCACCGCCCTGCTCACCGATGTCCTCGACAGCTCGGGCCTGCCCTACGAGGCGGTCCCGGGCGAGGCCGCCTTCTACGGGCCCAAGATCGATGTGCAGGTCGCGGACGGCGCCGGCCGGGAGACCACCCTGTCCACCGTCCAGGTCGACTTCCACCAGCCCGAGCGGTTCGACCTCCAGTACGTCGGCGCGGACGGCGCGAGGCACCGCCCCGTCATGGTGCACCGCAGCATCGTCGGCAGCGTGGAGCGGGCGGTCGCCCATCTGATCGAGCAGCACGGCGGTGCCTTCCCGGCCTGGCTCGCCCCCACCCAGCTCGTCGTTCTGCCCGTCTCCGAGGCCGAGGCGGACTGCGCCGAGGCGCTGGCGCGGCGCTGCCGCGACCTCGGGCTGCGCGCCGAAGCGGTCGGACCGGAGGTGGGCAGCCTGGCGGCGCGCGTCCGCCAGTCCCGGCTGGTGCCGTACCAGGGCGTTCTCGGGTCCAGGGAGGCCGCCGACGGCACCCTCGCCCTGCGCCTGCGGGACGGCCGCCGCCTCGCGCCCGCCGCCGTCGCGGACGTCCTCGCCCGCGTCCTCGAACTCGTCGCCGCCCGCTCCGTCGAGCTGTGGGAGGAGGAGGCGGTGTGACGGCGCCGGGCAGCGGGAGGCCGCCGGCGGGACCCTCAACCCGCCGGCGGCCGGTCTACTCAGGCGCTCCGGTCGCCCGTCACCCCCGCACGGCCGGTGCGGGCACCGCCGCCTGGCCGCGGAGGCGTTCGACGGCCGAGCTGAGCGCGAAGCTGCCGGGGCCGAGGCACATGATGAGCAGGAAGGCCCAGCAGAACATCACCGCGGGCTCCCCGCCGTTCTGGATCGGCAGCAGCTCGTGCGGCTGGTGCTCGGTGAAGTAGGCGAAGGCCATGGAGCCGGAGCAGACCATGGCGGCCGTGCGGGTGCCGAAGCCGGCCAGGACGAGGATGCCGCCCACCAACTGGATGAGCGCGGCCCACCAGCCGGGCCACTGTCCGAAGGCGGGTGCGCCGCCGCCGTGCGGTGCGGCCAGTACACCGAAGAGCGTCGAGATGCCGTGGCAGACGAAGAGCAGTGCCACGACGATGCGGAAGAGACCGAGAACGTGCGGTGTGTGCTTGTCCAACTGATCCATCGAGAGGCCCTTTCTCGCGTGCGCGATGATCAGGAAGCACCACGGAGGCGACCGCTGGTGTCTCCGTGGGGGTGCGGAGCGCGCATCCCCCGTCCTGCGGGAGGACGGGACCGCGTGCGCCCCCCGGCCCGTCCCGCGTCCGCCGTGGTCGGGCGTGTGCGGCACGGGGCCGGGCCGGTGGTCGTCGGTGGGGGCTGCCGCGCAGCCGGGGCACGTCGGGCGGGGCCGGTTCGGCGGAGGTCCGTTGGCGTGCGTGAACTGTCCGTTCAGCGGTGGGCGGCGGCGCCGGTGGCGAGGTTGTAGGCGAGCTGGGGGTCGAACTGCCCGGCGGGACCGGCGCAGCCGTCCGCCTCGCCCGGCAGCTTGGCCCAGAGGAACGCGTCGATCTGCGAGTCGCCGGTCTCGTCGGTGGACGGGGTGCCTAGGGCGCGCCCGGCGGGGTCGCACCACTCGGCGCCCGGCGCGGGCCCGTTGCCGTTGCGGCTGGTGTCCACGACGGCGTGCAGGGCCGGGTCGCCGATGGCGGCGAGCACCTTCTTGTCGTAGTTCACCTCGTCCGCGGTGCGGTTGTAGTTCGAGACGTTGGTCGAGATGCCGTCGGCGCTGTGCGCGATGTCGGCGGCGACCAGCCGTGAGGCGATCGCGGAGGGCGACAGCCAGGTGGAGTGCCCGGCGTCGAAGTACACCTTGGCCTTCGCCGAGGCCGCCTTGAGCGCCTTGCCCGCGTACGCGAGCGAGGCCTCGGTTTCGGCCTGCTGCGCGCTGCTCTGGCACTGGGTCATGATGGACAGGACGTCGGGCTCCAGGATGACGGTCGCGGGCCGGCCGTTCAGCCCGGCGGCCAGCTGGTCGATCCAGGCGCGGTAGGCGGTGTGGTTCGGGGCGCCGCCGGTGCTCGCGCCCGAGCAGTCCCGGTTGGGGATGTCGTAGACGACCAGGATCGGGATCTTCCCCGCGGTCGCCGCGGCGCCCACCAGGGCGTCCACCTCGGCCCGGACGGTGTCGGTGTCGGTCTCGGTGAACCAGTGCGCCTGGGGCACGGTGGCGATCCGGTCGTTGATGACCTGGGCGCGTGAGTCGCTGGGGTGCGCCGCCACCCACCGGGCGGCGTTGGTGGTGGGATCGACGTAGAACGGCGAGCCGGCGGCCGACGCCGGAACCGCCAGGGCGGCGGTGGCGGTGGCAGCGAGCACGCAGGCCGCGGCGAGGGCGGACCTGCGGGCTACCCGGGCGCCTTCGCGGCGGGGCGGGAGGGTGGTCGGGATCTTGCTGGCCATGGGGGCTCCTGTGAGTGGGGGAGGCAGCCTTGGGGCCTGCCGGGTACGGGTGCGGGGGGTGCACACCGCCCGGCGCGCGGCCGGGCGGTGTGCGGGTGGTGCGTGGGGGCGGCGCGTGGGGGTGGTGTGCCGGCCCGCGGTCGGGCGGCGGGTGGGGGAGAGGTGCGTCCGGCCCGAGCGGGGCGGGGTGTTCGGGCCGGACGGGCGTGGGGCGGGGCCGCGGGGCGTGGTGCCCTGGGGGGTCGCGCGGCCCCGGGTGCCGGGCCCGGCAGGGGGAGGACCGGGCCCGGCGGCGCTCGGGCTGCATGTGGGGGTGAGCCCGTCGTGCTCTGAGCGCCTGGGTCGTGTCCGGCGGATCTTCGTGGATCAGCCTGCGGCGTCTGGTGCCGTGCATCGCAAGGCGGAGGATCATCCTCGTACGGGGCCGTACTCGGATGACTCCGACAACGCGGCGAGGTGCGGTATCAGGCATCGCGGGCCCACGAAGATCCGCCGGACACGACCTAGCCGTGGTGTGCCGTGGAGGTGTCCCGCGGCAGCGTGCTGCCGGTGACGGTGTGCACGCCCCGGGTGGACACCGGCCGGGCGGGCGGCACGGCTTGGTCCGCCCCGGCCGAACGCGCGTCGTGCACCGGTGCGGTGGACGCCTGCTGCCCGTTCGCGTCGCGGTGGTGGCCGGTGTGCACCTGGCCGGCGGCCGGCACGACCAGCTCGGTGACGGAGTAGCCGGGCAGCGTCAGCGACGCCTTGCCGCCGCTCACGACCTGGTCGGGGAGCCGGGTGATGGCGGACGTGTTCGCGCCGCTGTACTGGAACACCTGGGCCCGTGTCCTGCTCGCCAGCCCCGTGACGTTCAGCGGTGTGGTCAGCCCGTCGGTAAACTTGTTGATCACCATCAGCGTCAGCGCGCCGTCCGAGGAGCGCCGCGAGGCGAAGACGGAGACCTTGTCGGGGTCGGCGCTCGCCGCCGTCAGGGAGGTGTCGCCGAACGCCGATCCCCTGCCGTCGTAGTCGAGGTACATCCGGAACGCGAACGCACCCGGGTCGGTGGGGGCCGGCGGCGACCAGAGCGTGGCCAGGTCGAGGCCCTCGCGCCCGTAGATGCCGAGCACGTCCGCCTCGGCCAGGGCGCCGTCGATGTGGTCCAGCGCGCCCCAGTTGTACTCGCTGACGGCGAGCTTGGTGCCGGGGTAGTTCTGGTCCACGAGCTGGCGCATCCGCGGGATGAGGTCCACCGGCTGGTTGATCCAGCTCTCGTCGGTGTAGCCGGGGTCCCAGAGCTGCCGGGTGGAGCGCAGCCGCAGGGCCTGGGTGGCAGCGTCCTCACCGCCGCTGGTGATGCCCGAGCCCTGCGGGTACCAGTGGTTGTCGTAGTAGTCGAGGATCCGGGTGCGGTGCTGCCGCTGGTAGGCGGCCATCTGCCGCAGGTACCAGGTGGCGTAGGGGACGCCGCCGTGTGCGGCCTGGTCGGGCGGGTTGGACCAGCAGTCGCCGCCCGTCTCGTTGCACGTCTTCTGGTCGAGCCCGGAGAGCAGGATGGAGTTCCAGCCCCAGCCGACCGGGCCGAGCGTCCGGGCGCCGGGGTCGGCGGCCTTGACCGCACCCGCGATGGTGTACGTGCTGTCCCTGATCTCGTCGTAGCCGGCGCCCTCGGGATGCACGTCGCGGTGGGTGGCGTGCCAGATGTCGGCCTCGTTGTCGAGGTCGTAGTACTTCACACCGCCCTTCGCGGCCGTGCCGTACTTCCCGGTGAGGTGGCGCAGCCAGTCCGTGACGTACGCGGCGCCGGCCCTGACGCTGGTGTCCGCCGGGTCGTTGCCCGTGACGTTCTTGCCGTCCGTGGCCACGCCGTTGCCGCAGTCGGGCATCCACTGGTCGGTGCTCTGCTGGGGACCGTACTTCGCCACGCCGAACCCGCAGGCCTTCTCGCGGTCCTTGGGCACCCAGCCGATCAGCGGCACCGTCAGGATGGTGTCCGCGCCGGCGGTCTCGTCCTTCTCGACGAACTGGTCGGTGCTGGAGCCGTCCGGCAGCCGGGCCGGGTCGGCGACGTCGTCCGGGATGTTCTCGAAGTACCAGTCGCTGGCCCGGTTGCTGGTGCTGGTGAGGTAGTTGTAGCGGGTGGTGGCGTTGCCTCCCCACCGGTCCACGGGCAGCTTCAGCTCCTTGGCGAGGCCCGCGTCGGCGAAGTTCATGCCGTAGATGTCCGGGCTGATCGGATGGCCGGCCGCCTTGGCGTCCACGGTGAGCGCGGGGCCGCCGGCCGCATGGGCCAGCGGGGATCCGGCCACCATGGTCGCCGCGGTGACCACCGCCGCGGCCAGCAGCGGCAGGACCGTCGACCGCTTGGGGTGCATGAGGGGCTCCTCCCTGAAAGAGCACGAGAACGGCGTGGACCGCGACCATCGAGGCCGGCGGACACACGGGTCCGGCGGGCCGCGGGGGCGGTGACGGGGAGAACTGGTGGTGCGCGATCTCGTACGTCCTGACCGGGGCATGTCACGCCGCAGGAGGGGAGGCTCAAGACGCAAGGATCTGGGAGCGCTTCCAGAGAACATCCCCCAACCCGACCGCGTCAAGGGGATGTTCAACTCTTGTTTCGACGCGGTCTCAGGCGGCTGTTCCCGTGTCGTGATCCTTCAAGTCTTTGCGCCATACCACTTCCGCAGCGGTTTGCCACTCGATACAGTCAGATTTTATGGGAGCGCTTCCATAGGGTGCTTCCGTGAACCTCCAAGCCCCACCGCGCCACCCAGGGAACGCCGAGACACACGACGCAGAGGCACACGACATGAGGAAGTTCCGATGACCCCAGTTGACGCGCCTTTGCAGGTGGGAGAAGAGATGGACCTGCGGATGGGCGATCCGGAGGAGGGACTCGTCCTGTCGTGCGACTTCTCCCTGCCCACCGACCCCGTCTCCGTGCCCGCCTCGCGCGCCATCGCCGGCCAGACCCTGGACGCCTGGGGCTTCGCCCGCGGCGACGAGCTCCGTGAGAAGGCGCTGCTGGTACTGAGCGAGCTGGTCACCAACAGCGTGCGGCACGCCGCCTCCCTCTCTCCCCATGTCGAGGTCGGCCTCAGCCTGACGGGCAGCGAGCTGACCGTCGCCGTCCACGACCGGCACCCGTTCCGCCCGTTCCCCCTTCCGGGGCCCCGCGCCGACGGCAGCGGAGGGTGGGGGCTGCGCCTGGTGAGGGACCTCGCCGCGGAGACGGGCGGTGCGATGGCCGTCCGCGCCGACCGGGACGGTTCCGGCAAGACGGTGGCGGCGCGCCTTCCCCTGAGTGTCTAGCCGTCGCTGACGGCACCCTGTGCGCGGGGTGTGCGGCACGGCGGCCGTGTGCTGCGCCGCGGTGCCCGCGGTGTGCGTGCCGCGGTGCCCGCGGTGTGCGCCCCTTTGTGGCTCGTGGCCGATGGCCTCAGGCGCTTTGCCGTGCGTGCGGTTTGCCGGTCCGCACCGCCCTGGCGCCGTCCGTCGTGCCGTCCCACCCTTCCTCTGTACGGCTTCGGTCCCGGCCCGTGTCGACGGGATGGCCGCGTCCGGCTTGCGTGCAGATCCTCAACGCATCTGCGTGCGGCGGCGTCAGGGGGCCGCGTCCACCGCGCTCACTGCGTCCATCGGTGTCGGATTCGGCGGCCGGTGCGCGAAGCGGCGGGTTCGACGCGCCGGCACACACCGCCTGACGGTGCCGCGCGGTGGTGGGCGGACGCGGTCGCGGGCGGGCCCACCGACGGTGCGTTCTCCACGCATGCGAAGACACACTGTCGCGGGACACGAGTGGGCTCCGGCCCGTTGGGGTCGGTCATCGCTCGGCCACCGCGTCGTGGTGGTCGTTCGCGCGGTTCCCCGCGCCCCTTTGGGTCCAGTCCCTTGCAGTTGTCGTTTGGCGGTTGGTTGGTCGTGGTTGATTGCGCAGTTCCCCGCGCCCCTTTTGGGGTCCAGTCCCTTGCGGTCGTTGTTTGGCAGTCGCCTGGTCGTGGTTGTTCGCGCGGTTCCCCGCGCCCCTTGTGGGGTGGGCTGGGGGAGCGGCCGGCCATGGCCTGACCCTCGGATGGCCACCGGGCCCGCACGGGCACCTCCCGTCGTGGGCACGGTGCCGGAGCGCCGGGCCGGGTGCATGGCGAAGGACCCCGTGCGGTCCTGGGGATCGCACGGGGTCACCAAGTGCGCTGTGCTGTGTGGCCGCTTACCTGACCGGCGGGTAGGCGTTCTTCAGCAGTTCCTGGAACTGCGCGGAGAACCAGTCGCCGGAGAGCGGGGCGTTGGCCAGGGCGCCGGACATGTTGTTGTTGTTGCGCGGGTTGCCGGTGTACGTCGGGTCGCACATCCGGTCGAAGCCCTTGCCCTCGTCGTTCGGGATCTCCTGGCTGGCGCCGTCGGACTCGCCCGGGGGCTTCATCCAGACGTACGCGTCGATGCCCGTGGCGGGAGAGGCCTTCGGACGCTCGCCGAGACCGGCGCCGGACTGGTTGCACCAGTTGCCGAGCTGGATGCGGCGATCGATGCGGCCGCCGTTGACGTATGCGTCGGCGCTGGTCTTCGGGCCGGGCCCGGTGGGACGGGCGGATCCGCCCCAGCCGTTGCGGGAGGTGTCGATGAGCGCGCCGATGTCGCTCCTGAAGCCGTCCTTCTTCATCTCGGCCACGAAGGCCTGGGCGAACGACAGCTCGTCGACGTAGTCGTTCCAGTCGATCCACTTGGCCTGCGAGCGCACCGGCTGGCCGTTGATCGTGTCGCCGACCTTGAAGTACGGCTCCTGGGTCGCCGAGTAGTTGGCGGTGTTGGTGATGATGCCCGCCACGTCGTCGACCGAGGCACCGGCCGTGGTGGCCGCCTGGTGGAGCAGCTGGGCGGTGGCGCCGAAGTTGTCCGCCCACCCGATCCAGCCGTGGTGGCCCGCGTCGATGTAGTTGTACACGTTCTGGGCGGCACCGAGCTTGCCCAGCGCGTAGCCGACACCGGTCACGTAGTTGCCGTTGGCCTTCATGGTGTCGCACTGCGGCGTTGCGGTCGCCCGGCTGCCCGTGTTCGTCACCAGGTTCGGCAGCGAGTCGATCTCGATCGTGTTCACGATCCGGAGGTCGGCGTAGGCCGGGTCCGACTCGATCGCCGCGATCGGGTCGATGTAGTCGCTCTCGTACTTGCCGATCTCGTCCGGGCCCAGCTCGCCGTTGGAGGCGAGGGCCGCACAGTCCCGGCCGGGCAGGTCGTAGATCACGATCTGGATCAGGTTGGCGCCCTGCGACTTCGCCTTGTCGAGGTGCGCCTTGAGGCCCATGGCCCCGCTGGTGCCCTGGATGGCGGCGATACGGTCCATCCAGACACCGGTGGGCTGGTTGGAGATGGCCGCACCACCGGATTCGGCGGCGGCCTTCGCGGACCAGTCCGGGTTGACGTACACCTTGGCGCCCGCGTACGGGTTGTCAACGCGCGCGGCGGCGGCGCCGTTGGCGGAGCCACCGCTCATCACCATCAGCCCGGAGGCGAGTGCCATGGCGGCCAGGGCGGCGAGGCTGCCGCGACGGTAGCGCGAGATACGTGGGGGGCCTGATCTCATGCTGAGCTCCTTCGTTGTGACCGCGACGGAGTTGTCGTGATCATGACATGACGTCAGAAACATGGCTCCATAACGGGCGGGGGGATTGGGAGCGCTCCCATGGAAGCGCTTCCAGTTCGCCCGACCGTACCAGCGCCGTAACACTCTGAAAAGAGCCCGCAACAATCTGGTGTCTCTTCGGGTGGCGCGCGGCAGGTCAAGGGGGTGGTGCCGGTGCGGGATGTGTGCGCCAGGCCGTGTCCGGGGCGGGGTCAACGCCCGTGGACGGCCTGGGTGCGCCCGGCGGGACGTCCCTTCCCGGCCAGGCTTCTGGACGACTCTTCCAGACGTATGGACGGCCGTCCATACCCCGGTCAGCGGAGTGCTGGGGGGGTGCGGCGTCCTGTGCGGTGACCGCATCGGTCACCGCACAGGACACGGTGTCGGTCAGGGGCGGTCCGGCAGCAGCGGGCGCATGAAGGTGCGCTCGTAGCGCAGGACGCAGCCGCTCTCGTCCCTGATGCGGTCCGCCTCGATGAACTCGGGGTCCCGGCCGAACAGGGCCCGGTACTCCTCGTAGGCGGCGAGGCTGGGGAAGCTGAACAGCGCGAGCGCTCTGTCGCTGGCGCCCTCGGACGGCAGGAAGTACCCGTGGTGCGTGCCGCCGTGCCGGTCGACCAGCTCCATCCAGCGGTGCCCGAAGCGCTCGAATGACTCGATCTTCGCCGGGTCGATCACATACTGGACCACGCAGGTAATCATCCGCACGAGGCTAGTGCCGTCCTCCGGACGACGCCGAGACCCGAACGCGATCCGCGGTGGCCTGGACCCGCGGCGGCGTCCGTGAGTCCGGTCCCGGCGGGGTCGCCGGCGGTGCGGCCGTGGTGCGGTGTGCCCCGACGGTGTGCTCGTGTCTCATGCGCTCCGGTCGCCGGAGAGCGTGCCGAGCCACCGCGAGCCGTCGCCGTCGGTGTGGTCGTGGTCGGTGGAGACGCTGAGGTGCTGCCACTTCTCGTCCTCGTCGAGGCGCCGGGCCCAGGCGGCGCGTCCGTAGGCGTAGGCGTCCGAGCCGAGCAGCAGGCGCATCGGGGGCTCGTCGAGATCGGCGACGGCGAGGACGGCGAGAGCCACCCTGGCCGGGTCGCCGACGGCCTCCTGGGCGAACGTGGCCATCGACTCCGCCGCGGCGCCGACGGTGGCCCGGTAGGGCTCGCTGACCGGTGGGGTGTGCATGGACGCCCCGGCCCAGTCGGTGCGCATGCCGCCGGGTTCCAGGACGGTGACCTTGATGCCCAGCGGGGCGACCTCGGTGGCCAGGACCTCGGAGAAGCCGCCGAGGGCCCACTTGGCCGACTGGTAGGCGGTCATGCCGGGGCTGGCGATCCGGCCGCCCAGGGAGGAGACCTGGATGATGTGGCCGCCGCCCTGCTGCCGCATCACCGGCAGGGCGGCCCGGCTGAGGTGGACCGGGCCGTGGAAGTTGGTGTCGACCTGGCGGCGGAAGGCCTCCATGGTGGTGTCCTCCAGGGCCGCGCGGTCGCCCTGGCCGGCGTTGTTCACCGCGACGTCCAGGCGTCCGAACGCCTCGATGGTCTCGCGCACGACGCGTTCCGCGGCGCCGGCGTCGGTCACGTCGAACTGCGATGTGCGCATCCGGTCGCCGTGCGCGGCGGCCATGCCGGCGAGCGCGCGCGGGTCACGGGCGGTGGCCATCACCCGGTGCCCGGCGGCCAGCGCCGCGCTGACGATCTCGCGGCCGAGGCCGCGGGAGGAACCGGTGACCAGGAATGTCTTCGGCATGCAATGACTCCGTACGGGGTGGGTCTGCGGGCGGGTCTGCTTACGCCCCGGTATTCAACGCAATCTGATTGCGTTATCTCGACGCTAGCACGGCCGCATGGATTAACGCATCAGTCGTGCGTTATTCTGGGACGATGCATCGCCGCGCCCGTTCCCCCGAGGCCAAGCTCCGCCGTGCGGAGGACCTGCTCGACGCGGCCCGCACCCTGGCCGCCGACCGGGGCGGAGTCCGCCACATCACGCTCGCGGCCGTCACCGAGGCCGCCGGCCTGCACCCCTCCGCCGTCCGGCGCTACTTCGCCAGCAAGGAGGAGCTCCTGCTCGAACTGGCCGAGCGCGGCTGGCGGCAGTGGCGGGACCTCCTCACCGCGCACCTCGACGGCGTCCGGGACCTCACCCCGGTGGGAACCGCCACCGCCGTGGCTGCCACGCTCGCGGCGCAGCCGCTCTTCTGCGACCTGCTCACCCACGTGCCGCTCAGCCTGGAGGGCGAGGTGGACATCGAGCGCGCCCGGCGCTACAAGACCAACTCGTTCGAGGCGTACGACACCATCGTCGAGACCCTCACCACCACGGGCACCATGGCCACCGCGCAGGTGCACGACCTCATCGCCGCGGCGCTGGGGATGACGGCCAACTTCTGGCAGCTGTCGCACCCCACCCCCAGCCTCGCCGAGCTCTACGCCCAGAACCCCAGATGGGGCCACGCCGCGCTCGACTTCGAGCCCCGCCTGACCCGCCTGCTCCAGGCCACCGCCACCGGCCTCGTCGCCGCCGGCACTCCCGCGTAAGGGTGCGCCCGGGCCTCAGTGACCGGAGCCGGGGCCGTGGCTCCCGCCCCAGCAGGGTGGTGCCGAACGCGGCCGGGTCCGCGGACCCCGTGAGGTCGCCCGAGCCGAGGAAGCTGGTGTCCGTGGTGAACGGATCGTTGGTCAGCGGACCCGTCGCCTCGGGCACGTAGACGCTGACCAGCAGGGTGGACGGGGCCGCCACCCGCAACGGCACGGGATCGCTGAACAGCTCGCGCCCGGCGGGAACGGTGACCGACGTCCTTCCGCCGAAGGTGACCGGCACCGTGCGGCCGGCCACCGGCACCGGGCCGCTGTCCCGCACCGCGACGGAGGCACGGCCCACCCGCAGCGGTGCCGCGCCGAACGCGTTCGTGAGGCGGACGCGGACCGAGCTGCCGCCGGCCCCGGCGAACACGGTGTTGCGTACGGTCTGGTCCGCCAGGCCCCGGCCGGCCGGGCAGGTGTTGCCCGGGATGTCGGCCCCGACCACCGGTGCACCTTGCCAGGCGGCCGCCCATGGCGGGCTCACCGGACGCGGCCCGGCCGCGGCCGGCGCCTGACCGGCCACGAGCGGAGTGGCCGTGGCGGCCGGCGCGAGCGCGCCTGTTCGCGGAGCGCGCCGCCCCCCACCGGGGCGGCCGGGCCCGCGCCGCCGTCCCTCCCCGCGCTCGGGGTGCGGTGCGGGTGTGGTCCCTGCGTGCCGCCGTCACTTCTCATCTCCGCCTCCGGAGCCACCGGTGTGGACAGGGCACCGGCATAGGGCGGGGGTGCGGCCGGTACCGCCGGCCCGGCCACCGACAGGGCCGGGCGCAGGCGGGGACGGTCACCCGTGGACGCAGGCGGGGCATGCGGCTCCGGAGCGGTTCCGGGGACGCCGTGGCGCCCGTCCGGGGTGACGTCGGTCCCAGGCGGCCGGTGGGTCTCCGCTCTGGGAGCGCTCTTAGAGTCCGGGGGCGGCTGGGCGGAGTCAAGAGTGGGAGCGGGGCGAGAGGCGGGCCGGCCAGTCCGCGCGGCCAACTCTTCGGCACCCCCGAGCCGTTCACCGAATCGCCGATCTCCGCTGCTCACGGCGGGTGCGAACGTCCGGGCGGGGTGTCGCGCCCGGGTGGACGCGAGGAGCGGATTGCTACAGCGGGGTTTCCAGCTTGTCATGGCCCCGCTACAGTCCCCACTGGGAGCGCTTCCATAAGGCGCCCAGCCAAGCACGTTCTCCGCCCCACAGGAGGAACGCCGTGCGAGACCGAGTGGCACACCTGCCGAGTGCGGCGCCACCCCCTGGCACCGCGAACGGGCCGGTGCCCCCGTGCCCGTGCCGGTGTTCCCCCGATGCCCGGCCGGCCGGCGACCTCGGGCGGCGGCGCGGTACCGCCCGCCGGGTCGGCGGGGAACCGGCCGGGCACCGTTCCACAGGCTCACCCGAGGTGCTGTTCCGGGCTCACGCCCACCCCTGATCTCCGGCTCCCGAGTGGCCGCTCACGAGCCCATTCCGGAGCCGGCTCTCACGTGCGACGCCCCGGCGGCGGCCCCGCCCCGGGTGCGTTCGCCGCGTGTCCCGTTCGCTCGGGACGCCCTGCGAGCGGTTCCCCCGGGGGACCGTCCACCCCCACAGAAGAGAGGCATCATCTCGCGATGAGACCACACAGGAAACGCCGGCTGCGGCCCGGCCCCGTCACCGGCGCGGTCGCGCTGGCCGCCCTGGTGGCGGGTGCGTTACCCGCCGTCTCGGTGGCCTCGCCTGCCGGCGCCTCGGCGACGCACGCGAGCCCCCTGTCCACGGGGACGATCAGCTCGCTGAAGCCGAGCGACAACTACTTCCTCGGCAAGCACGCGACCGTTCCCCTGGCGACCAGGACCAAGGGCGACGTCACCAAGGTCGAGTACTTCGCCGACGACACCCTGCTGGCCAGGGACACCACCGCGCCCTTCACGGGCAACTGGAAGGACGTCCCGGCGGGCCACTACTCGATCACCGCCAAGGTGTTCAACGAGGACGGCAAACCGACGACCACGGAGCCGGCCGACGTCACCGTCCTCGCGGGACCGACCATCCTGGCCTCGCCCGTCACCGAGCAGGTGCGGCAGGGCGGCTCGACGTCCTTCGGGGTGCACCTGGCCACCAGGCCGGCGCACGACGTCACGGTGTCGGTGTCCCGCGCCGACGGCACCGCGAACCTGGCGGCAGGTCGGAAGAAGCTGACCTTCACTCCGGAGAACTGGAACACGCCCCAGCAGGTCGAGGTCACCTCGGCCGGGAGGGGCGGCGACCTCAAGAACGCCACGTTCCGGGCGAGCGCCGACGGCTACAAGTCGGGTCTGGCCAAGGTGCAGGAGCTGAAGGCCGACGCGTCGGACTACGAGCAGGCCTTCCTCGACCAGTACAACAAGATCAAGGACCCGGCGAACGGCTACTTCCGGGACTTCGGCGGCATCCTGGTGCCCTACCACTCCGTCGAGACCCTGATGGTCGAGGCTCCCGACCAGGGGCACGAGACCACCTCGGAGGCGTTCAGCTACTACCTGTGGCTGGAGGCCGAGTACGGCAAGATCACCGAGGACTGGGGCCCGCTGAACGACGCGTGGAAGTCCATCGAGACCTACGCGGTCCCGCCGCACGCCGACCAGCCGACCAACGACAAGTACGACGCGAGCAAGCCCGCGACGTACGCGCCCGAGTCGCCGAAGATGTCGGACTACCCGGCCAGGCTGGACTCCGGCGTCGCGGTGGGCCAGGACCCGATCGCGGCCGAGCTGAAGTCGGCATACGGCACCAGTGACGTCTACGGCATGCACTGGCTGCTCGACGTCGACGACGTCTACGGCTACTCCAGCTGCAGTGACGGCAACGGCCCCTCCTACATCAACAGCTACCAGCGCGGCTCGTCCGAGTCGGTGTGGGAGACGGTCACCCAGCCGTCCTGCGACGACTTCAAGTACGGCGGCAAGAACGGCTACCTGGACCTGTTCACCGGCGACTCGTCGTACGCCAAGCAGTGGAAGTACACCGACGCCCCGGACGCCGACGCGCGTGCGGTGCAGGTCGTCTACCAGGCGAAGAAGGTAGCGGCGCAGCAGGGCAAGAGCTCCGCCGTCGCCGACGTCGTCGCCAAGGCCACCAAGATGGGCGACTACCTGCGGTACTCGATGTTCGACAAGTACTTCAAGAAGATCGGGAACTGCACCAGCCCGAGCTGCGCGGCCGGCTCCGGCAAGAACAGCGACCACTACCTGATCTCCTGGTACTACGCCTGGGGCGGTGCGCTCGACACCAACGCGGGCTGGGCCTGGCGGATCGGCGACGGCGCCGCGCACCAGGGCTACCAGGACCCGCTGACCGCCTACGCCCTGTCCACCGACTCCGACATGAAGCCCAAGTCGGCGACCGGTGCCCAGGACTGGGCGACCAGCCTCACCAGGCAGCTGGAGTTCCTGAAGTGGCTCCAGACGCCGCAGGGCGGCATCGCGGGTGGCGCCACCAACAGTTGGGACGGCCGGTACGCCACCCCGCCGAGCGGCAGTCCCACCTTCTACGGGATGTACTACGACCCGCAGCCGGTCTGGCACGACCCGCCGTCCAACCGCTGGTTCGGCTTCCAGACCTGGGGCATGGAGCGCGTCGCCGAGTACTACCAGGTGACGAAGGACAGCCGGGCCAAGGCCATCCTCGACAAGTGGGTGGCATGGGCGCTGGCCAACACCACGGTGGGCAGCAACGGGAGCTTCACCATCCCGGACAGCCTGGAGTGGAGCGGCAAGCCGGACACCTGGAACGCCAGCAGGCCGGGCAGCAACAGCGGCCTGAGCGTGAAGGTCGTCTCCACCGGCCATGACGTCGGTGTCGCGGCCTCGCTGGCCAAGACCCTCATGTACTACGCCTCCGGTTCCGGGAACACCCAGGCCCGGACCACGGCGGAGGGCCTGCTGGACGCGCTCAACGCGAACCAGGACAGCCTCGGCATCGCCCTTCCGGAGACCCGGGCGGACTACAACCGGTTCGACGACAAGTACAACGCGTCCACCGGTGAGGGCACGTACGTGCCGCAGGGCTGGACCGGCACCATGCCGAACGGCGACACGATCGACTCCAACGCGACCTTCGAGTCGATCCGCTCCTTCTACGAGGACGACCCCGACTGGCCGAAGGTGCAGTCCTACCTGAACGGCGGCCAGGCGCCCACCTTCACGTACCACCGCTTCTGGGCGCAGTCCGAGATAGCCACGGCGTTCGCGATCCACGTGGACCTGTTCGGCTGAGCCGGCCAGGCCAGCCTCGGAAGGAACGGCAATGAAGCGACTGCGTATCGTCGGATACGCGATCGCCGCGGTGTGCGGGCTCGTCGTCACGACGGCGGCGAGCCCGTCCCTCGCGGCTCCGGCCGGACGGGCACACCCGGCCGCGGCCCGGCCCGCGGCGGCCGCCGGCACCGGCACCGGCTACTGGCACACCGACGGCGCCCAGCTCGTGGACGCCACCGGGGCGCCGGTGCGGATGACGGGCATCAACTGGTTCGGCGCGGAGACCGGCAACTACCTCCCGCACGGCCTGTGGGCGCGCAACTACCGGGACATGGTGGACCAGATGGCGGGCCTCGGCTACAACACCCTGCGCCTGCCCTACTCCAACGAGATGCTCAAGGCCGGCTCCACGCCCAACGGCATCGACTACAACAAGAACCCCGACCTGGCCGGCCTCACCGGCCTCCAGATCCTGGACAAGGTCATCGGCTACGCGGGCTCCAAGGGCATGCGGGTGATCCTGGACCGGCACCGCCCCGACTCCGCCCAGCAGTCCCCGCTCTGGTACACCCCGGCCTACCCGGAGAGCGTCTGGATCGACGACTGGAAGACGCTCGCCCGGCACTACGCGGGCAACACCACGGTGATCGGCGCCGATCTGCACAACGAACCGCACGCCGTGCAGGGCGGCACCGGCTCCTGCTGGGGGTGCGGCAGCACGGCCACCGACTGGCGGCTGGCCGCCGAGCGGGCCGGCAACGCCATCCTCTCCGCCAACCCCGACCTGCTGATCATCGTCGAGGGCATCGACTGCGTGCCGGACACCGGCGATCCCCAGTGCGGCTGGTGGGGCGGCAACCTCTCCGGCGCCCGCCAGTACCCGGTCCGCCTCGACGTGCCGGACAGGCTGGTCTACTCGGCGCACGAGTACGCCACCTCGGTCTCCCGGCAGCCCTGGTTCGACGACCCGTCCTTCCCGGACAACCTGCCCGCCCTGTGGGACCACTTCTTCGGCTACCTGGAGGAGGAGGACATCGCCCCCGTGCTGGTGGGGGAGTTCGGCAGCACCCTCCAGGACCCCCGCGACGGCCAGTGGCTGGCGGCCCTCATGCGGTACATGGGCACCGGCACCGGCGGCATGGACTTCACGTACTGGTCCCTGAACCCCAACTCCGGTGACACCGGCGGCATCCTCCAGGGCGACTGGACCAGCGTGGACACGAAGAAGCAGGCCTACCTGGACCCGTACCTGATCCCGCCCGTGCCGCCCACCGGTGCCGCGGGAGCCCACCCGGGCGGCTGACGCCCGGCATCCGAAGACCACCGAGCGCGTCCGCGCCGTGGCGGCGGATTCCTCGCTCACGCCGCCGCTCGTGAGGAACGGCGGGACGCGCGTCCCCCGGTGGTGGTTCCGCGACCACCACCGAACGCGGTGGAGGGCTCGGTGGGAGCCCTCCACCGCGTGCTCCCGCCCGTGGGAGGACCGTGCCTCCCACGACGGGCCGCGCGCCCCCGCCGCGGGCGCCCCTCGGCACCCCGGCGTCGTTCGGCACCCCGCCCCGCCCCTGCCCCCGGAGGAACCCATGGCTTCAACACCCGCACGCACGGGCCGCCGGCGCCTACCCGCGCCCGCCCTGACCGCGCTGGCCCTCACCGCCGTCGCCGCGGCCGGGCAACTCGCCCTCCAGCCCGTGGCCGCTGCGGCACCGGCAAGCCCCGCCGCCACCGTGTTCACCGACGGCTTCGAGAACCAGACGGGCACGACACCCTCCGGCCGGTGGAACACGACGGTCCGGGACTGCTCCGGAACCGGCACCGCCACCGTCGACTCCACCAAGGCGCACACCGGCACCAAGTCGGTGCGCGTGAACGGCAAGACGGGGTACTGCAACCACGCGTTCGTGGGCACCGACCTGAGCGGTGTCTCCGGCGGCTCGCTCTACGTGCGGTTCTGGATCAACCACAGCACGCCGCTGCCGACCATGCACGTGGCGTTCGCGGCCATGCAGGACGCCAACGACGGCGGCCGGGACCTGCGCATGGGCGGCCAGAACCAGGCACTGCAGTGGAACCGCGAGTCCGACGACGCCACCCTGCCCGCGCAGAGCCCCGTCGGCGTCAGCAAGAGCATCCCGCTGCCCACGAACACCTGGTCCTGCATCGAGTACGGCATCACCGGCGGCAACCTGACGACCTGGGTCAACGGCAGGACCGTCGAGGGCCTGATCGCCGACGGCAGCCCCACGCAGGACGTCGACCAGCAGTGGCGGTCCAAGGGCAACTGGAGCCCCAACCTGAAGAACCTCCGGCTCGGCTGGGAGAGCTACGCCGACGGCGACGACACCCTCTGGTTCGACGACGTCGCGGTGGGCACCTCCCAGATCGGCTGCTCCTGACGGGCCGTGGGCAGGACCGCGCCCGCCCCGACCACGGCGCGGTCCTGCCCACTCCGCACCGGTGCGCCGGCCGCCTCCGGCGGTGACGGGCACGAGAAGGCCCCGGAGCGCGTTCGCGCCCGGGGCCTCGGCGGCGTTCAGCGGGTCCGTTCAGTGGCTCGTGCAGCCCATCGGGTCAGGGGCTCGTGCACCCCATCGAGCCGATCGGGAAGTTGTTGCCGGTCGAGTCCGCGGTGAAGCCGAAGACGACCTCGTCGTCCGGCGGGACGGTGGCGTTGGACGCGACGTTCCTGACCGTCACCGTGCCGTCGCCGTTGCGGGTCAGGGTGCCGTCCTGCACCGCCGTGACCGTGGTGTCGAGACCCGGCTGCCAGGTCACCGTCCAGCCCTCCATGGGCTCGGTGCCGTGGTTCATCACCTCGACCTGGCCCGTGAAGCCACCGGTGTGCTCCTCGGTGACGTTGTACAGCGCCATGCAGGCCATCGGCTCGCCGGGGTCGGTGGGCGGGTCCGTCGGATCCGTGGGCGGCTTCGGGTGGTGGCCGTGGTGGTGATGGTGGTGGTGCGGACGGTCCCCGTGGCCGTGGTGGCCGTGGTGGCCGTGCTCTGCGTGGTGCCGGTGGGCGGCGACCGCGGCACCGTCGGCCGCGTTCTGCGCCTGGGCGGCACCCGGGCCCCACAGGACCAGGCCCGCCGCGGTGAGCAGGGCGGCGCCGGCCGCGGGTAACGTGAATCTGCCTCGTCTTCGCACGTGTGCACCCTTCGGTGGGGCCCGGCGGGCACGGTCCGCCACCGCCGGAGTGCGGCGGACCGCTTCGGGCACGGGGGAGAGGGGCCCTCCGGGCAGGCACACCGCCATGAGCCGCAGGCAGGGCAGAGGCGGTGAGCACCGCTGGGAGCGCTTCCAGAAGCACGATACCGGTGCCCCCATGACGTGTAAACGCCTCCGACGGCGCGGAGGGGAGAGGTGATGGAAGCGGTCTCAGAATGGTCCGGAGGCAACGCCGGACGGTCGGTTTCCGCCCGTGGCCCGGAGCCCGGAGCCCGGAGCCCGGAACCCGGAGTGCGAGCCCGGGGCCCGGCTCAGGTGGTCGCGCGCCGCACGAACTCGGTGGGCAGCAGGATCGAGGGAGGCAGGTCGGGGTCGCCCGCGAGCTGGGCGAGCAGCCGCCACGCCATCGTCCGGCCCAGCTCCTCCACGGGCTGCCGGATGGTCGTCAGCGGCGGCGCCGCGGTCGCGGCGACGTCCGAGTCGTCGAAGCCGACCACCGCGACGTCCTCGGGCACCCGCTTGCCGATCGCCTGGAGGAACCGCATGGCACCCACCGCCATCAGGTCGGATGCCACGAACACCGCGTCCAGGTCGGGGTACGACTCCAGCAGCCGGCGCATCGCGGCCTCGCCGCTCGCCATCGTGAAGTCGCCGTGCTCCACGGCGTCCGTGGGCTGCCCCGCCGAGGCGAGCCCCCGGCGGAAGCCGCTGAGCCGGTCGATGCCCACGGCCATGTCCCGCGGCCCGGCGATGGTGGCCACCCGGTGCCGCCCCACGTCGATCAGGTGACGTGCCGCCATACTCGCGCCGTTGAAGTTGTCCGCGTCGACATAGGGCACGTCCGCCCTGGTCAGCGGCCGGCCGCAGACCACGAGCGGCAGCCCGGACTCCAGGAGCTGCCCGGCCACCGTGTCCCCGCCGTGCACGCTGACCAGCAGCACCCCGTCGACGTGCCCCTCCCGCAGGGAGCGCAGCGAACCGTCGTCGCCGTGCTGCTCCTTGGCCATGATCAGCGAGAGCTGGAGGCCGCTCTCCCCGAGGCTGCCCGAGATGCCCCGCATGATCCGGGCGAAGAAGGGGTCGCTGACCACGAACTTCTCCGACTCGGACACCACCAGTGCGATGGAACCGGTCCGCTTGGTCGCCAGCGACCTGGCCACCTGGTTCGTCCGGTACCCGAGGCTCTCCACGGCGCGCTCCACCGCGGCACGGGCGGAGGAGCTGACGTAGGGCAGGCCGTTGATCGCCCTGGAGGCCGTGGCACGGGAGACGCCCGCCGCCTTCGCCACCTCGTCGAGCGTGGGCGGCCGCCCTGCCGTGGGGGCCTTCGCAGGATCATTCACCGGTTCTCCACTAGTGACAGGGGCAACTGCCGTCGTACGCATGCCGCGCGGGGCCGCGTCGGATGACCCGGGTCCGCTCGGCATTCTCTGGCTCTTCCCACGCCCGACCATGGTATTCACCTGCGAACACGCTTCCTTCCTCCACCACTTCCCCCGGGGCGCGGGAGGTGCCCTCTCCCACCGCCTCGGGGGCATGGGACCCCCTTGAGGCAGGGGAGGACATCTCACCCCACCACCCCGAGGGCCATGGGACGCTGCCCGACCCACCGCCTGGAAGGCATGGGAAGTACCCCAGGTGGCGATGCGTGGGCCGTTCCGCCCGAGAGCGAGTGCCCGCACGATCGATCCGGCGGTCCCGGCCGTCCTCCCCCGACAGCGGGATCGGCCTCCAGACCCAGTGGTGTGTCGCGCCTGCCTACAGACTCTGGAAGCCGTTCCAGATTACCTGCCGGTCTGGTCCGACCACCATATTGGACCGAACGCGGAACGAGGTGATTGCGATCACGAACAGCCCCGGAGCCGCCGCCGGTCGGGCGGGTGCGTCACTGCATCTGGCGTCGCACCAGCTCAGTGAGCCGGCCCTGGGGATTGGCGAGGAGCTGTGCCGGTGGCCCGACCTCCGTGACGCGGCCGTCGGTCATCACGATCACGCGGTCGGCGTCCATCACCGTGGAGAGCCGGTGGGCGATCACCACCCGGCTGGCCTTGAGTGCGCGGGTGCTGTCGATGACGGTGCGCTGGGTCTCGTTGTCGAGGGCGCTCGTCGCCTCGTCGAAGAAGAGGATCCGCGGCCGGCGTATCAGCGCCTGGGCGATCATCAGCCGCTGCCGCTGGCCGCCGGAGACCGCCCCGCTGCCCGCGACGATGGTGTGCATGCCCATCGGCATCCGCCGGATGTCCTCGGCGAGGCCGGCCATCTCCGCGGCCTCCCAGGCCTCTTCCTGCGTGAACGGCTCCGCGCCGCATATGCAGTCCAGGATGGAGCCGGTGAACGGCTGCGCGTGCTGGAGCACCACGCCGCACTGCCGGCGCACCGCCGCCTGGTCGAGCGCGGACAGGTCCTGGCCGTCGTACAGCACGCTGCCCGACACGGGCCGGTCGAAGCCGATCAGCAGCCTCAGCAGCGTCGACTTGCCGCAGCCGCTCGGGCCCACGACCGCCACGAACTCGCCGGGCCGCACCTCGAAGGAGACGTCGTCCAGCACCAGCGGGCCGTCGTCGCTGTACCGGAAGGAGAGCCTGCGGGCCTCAATGGCGCCGCTCAGCTCGCCGGGCCTGGTGCTCGCCGCGCCCACCTCGGGGGTCTCGTCGAGCACCGGCCTGATCTCCTCGAACATCGGCAGCACCGCCACCACCGAGACCAGCGCGCCGGTGAGCTGGGTGGCCGAGGTGAGCATCATCGTCATCGCGGTGTTGAAGGTGAGGAACGCGCCCGCCGACATGCTGCCCTTCGCCGGACCCGCCAGCAGCATGAACATCAGCAGCGAGCACACCGGGAGGTAGAGCGAGCCCGCGACCGTGGTGATGTTCTTGATCCGGCCGACCCGCTGCTGCATCTCACGGCTGCGCGCGAACTCCCGGGCCCAAGCCGCGTACGCGTAGTTCTCGGCCGCCGCGATGCGCAGCTTCGGCAGGCCGCGCAGCGTCTGGAACGCGCGGTTGTTGAGCTTGTTGGTGAGCACCACGAGACGGCGCTGCCAGCGCACCTGCCAGAGCCCGAGGGCCAGGAAGACCGCCGCGATCAGTATCAGCATCCCGATCGCCGCCAGCGCCATCGGGACGCTGTAGCAGAGCAGCAGGACGAAGTTCATCGCGCCGATGGTGGTGGACTGCACCGCGACCGGCGCGACGCCCGCCAGCATCCGCCGGATGGCGCTGATGCCCATCGCCGCGCTGGCCAGCTCGCCCGTCGAGCGCTGGGTGAAGAACCGGGTGGGCAGCCTGAGCAGCCGGTCCCACACGGCCGGCTGGAGCGTGCCCTCGATCCGGCCCTCGACCCTGAGCAGGGTGAGGCTCTGCAACAGCGTGAACGCCGCCGAGACCAGGCTGCTGACGATCACCGCCAGGCAGACCTGGACGATCAGCCCGCGTTCGGCGTTCGGCACGAAGTCCCCGAGCACCTTGCCCGTGGCGATCGGTACCAGCGCGCCGAGCCCCACCGTCACCAGACCGCTCAGGATCAGGTTCCGGATGTCGAACGCCGTGCCCTGGAGGCTGAAGCGCATCAGCCGCGCGAGGCTCAGGCGCCGCTCGGGCAGCGGCCGGTAGAGCATCATGCCCTGCGGCTCGAACTCCTCCACGTTGTCCGCGCCGATCCTGGTGCCGCGGCCGGAGCCCGCGCTGACGGCGGTGTAGCCGCCGCGCCGCCACAGCAGCGCCACCGGCGTGCCGCTGCCGACCCGGTGGCCCACCAGCGGGCCCATGTCCTCCTTCCACCAGCGGCCCACGAGGCGCACCTCCCGGGTGCGCACCCGGGACGCCTGGGCGATCCGCTCCACGGGGTCGATGCGCTCGCTCACCGCGCCGCTGCGGGAGGGTTCCACCAGCTTCACGCCGGCCGCCTGGGCCACCAGCCGGCACACGGCGTAGGTGACGTCGTCGCCGGCGGCCTGCCCGCGCCCGCCGGTGGAGCGGCTGCTGCCGATCGACGCCAGCAGTGCCCGGTCGGCCTGCTCGCGGACCGCCTCGCCGGCCCTGATGCCGGCCGCCGTGCGGTCCTCGTGGGTGCGTTCGAGCTGCTCGATCCAGCGGTCCAGGGCGGACAGCAGGCGCTCCTGCTGGTCCACCATGCCCTGCCACAGCGTGGGGTCGATCAGCAGGTCGCCCGCCGCGTCGTGGCTGTAGGCGGCCCCGTACTGCACGCTGCCGGGCGGCACCTGCATCCACAGCACGTCCTCGGTGCCGGACTCGGCGGGACGCTGGCTCAGCGGCGCCTCGAAGAGGATGCCGAGACCGCGCCCGACGCCCAGCGCGAACGCGTACTCAAGCGCGCTCATCTGCGCTCCGGCGCCCTGGTCCGCGGTCGGGTAGGAGCCGGTGTCCTGGCCAGCGGCCGGATAGGAGCCCGTGTCGTGGCCCACGGCGGGGTACGCGCCGGTGTCGTACGTTCCGGCCGGGTAGCTGCCGGTGTCGTACGCGGGATAGGAGCCGGTGTCGTACGAGCCGGCCGGGAAGGAGCCCGTGTCGTACCCGTCGCCGTACCCGCCCTGGTAGCCCACCGGTTGCCGGGCGAGTTCGCGCAGCTGAATGCGGCGCAGCACGCAGCCGCGCACCGGCCTGCCCACCAGCGTGTGCTGCGGACCCTGCACCGGGCCGAGCAGCAGCGAACCGGGCTCCAGGCGGCCGAGGTGGTGCCAGTGGCCCTGCTCCGCCGCGTCCACCGCGAACAGGTCGAGGGCGCCCGCGGCCACCAGCCACAGCACCACGGGGCCCTCCAGCGGCACGCTGGACAGGCCGGCGCAGTCCACCTGCTCACCCAGTGTGCCCAGCGCGGCGAGGACCGCGTCCTGTTCGGCGTGATGGGCCGCGGCCGGGTCGTGCACGGAGGTCACCTCAGCTCTCCTTGACGAGTTCGGCGTACGGGCCGCGAGCCGCGACCAGGTCGGCATGGCGACCGCGCTCCACGACCGTGCCGTGGCTGAGCACCACGATCTCGTCGCTGTCGCGGACCGTGCTCAGCCGGTGCGCGATCACCACGCAGGCGCAGCCGCGGCGGCGGAGGTTGTCGATGATGACCTGCTCGGTCTCCGCGTCGAGCGCGCTCGTCACCTCGTCGAGCACCAGCACGCTCGGCCCGCGCACCAGCGCGCGGGCGATCTCCAGGCGCTGCCGCTGCCCGCCCGAGAAGTTCTGGCCGTCCTGCTCCACCCGGCTGTGGATGCCGCCCGGGCGGCGCGTCACCACCTCGTACAGCGCGGCGTCCTTGAGCGCGGCGATCACCGCCTCGTCGGGGATCGAGGGGTCCCACAGGGCCACGTTGTCCCTGACGGTCCCCTCGAAGAGGAAGATGTCCTGGTCGACGAAGGAGACCGAGGCGGCGAGCGCGCCGCGCGGGATGTCCTCCAGGCGCTGGCCGTCGATGCGTATCTCGCCCTCCCAGGGCGCGTACAGGCCCGATATGAGCCGCGAGACCGTCGACTTGCCGCTGCCCGAGCCGCCCACCAGGGCCACCTGCTGGCCCGGGCCCACCGACACCGAGAACCCGGTGAGCAGCGGCTTGTCGAGCGGGCTGTAGCCGAAGGTGATGTTCTCCAGCGTGACATGCCCCCGCAGCCTGCGGGTGCCGCCGCCGGTGCCGGGGCGGGCGTAGAGCGAGTCGGCCGGGAAGTTCTCCACGTCCTTGAGCCGGGCCACGTCCGCCGCGAAGTCCTGGATGCGGCCCGCGACGCCGTTCAGCCGGGTGATGGGCGCGGTGAAGCGGGTCACCAGGGACTGGAAGGCGACCAGGAGGCCGATGGATATGTGCCCGTCCACCGCGCGCATCCCGCCGATCCACAGGATCAGGGCGCTGTTGAGCGTGGCGAGCGTCGGTGCCACCATGCCCAGCCAGGCGCTCGGCACGCCGAGCCGCTGCTGCTCCTCCAGCGTGGTGGCGTGCTGTCCCGCCCAGCGGCGGAAGTAGCCGTCCTCGCCGCCGGTGGCCTTCATCGTCTCGATGAGCTGCAACCCGGTGTACGAGGTGTTGGTCAGCCGCGCGGTGTCCGCGCGCAGCTTCTGCGTCCGGGTGGCCCGCAACTGCACGACCACCCGCATCGCGACCACGTTCAGCAGCGCCACGAGGATGCCGACGACGGTGAGCTGCGAGTCGTAGGTGTACAGGAGCACCGCGTAGAGCACCACCACCACCGCGTCCACGGCGGAGGCCGAGAGGTCGCGGGCGAGGGTCTCGGCGACGGTGTCGTTGGACTGCAGGCGCTGTACCAGGTCGGCCGGGCTGCGCTGCGCGAAGAAGGTGACGGGCAGGCGCAGCAGGTGCCGCAGGAAGCGGGCGCTGGCGAGGGTCGACGAGATCAGCCGGCCGCGCAGCAGGTTCGCCTGCTGGAGCACCGTCAGCACCCCGGTGAGCACCACCATCGCGCCCATCGACGCGAACAGCGCGCCCAGCAGCGAGGTCTGCCCGCCGATCAGGAAGGTGTCGATGTAGGTACGGCTGAGCGCGGGCACCGCCGCGCCGACCGCGACCAGGAGCAGGCTGGCGAGGACCGCGGCGGGCATGGTGCCGAAGGTGCCCCGCAGCCGCGCCGGCATCGCCCCGAGGACGCCCGGCTTGCGGCCGCCCTTCTCGAATCCGCTGCCGGGCTCGAAGACCAGCACGATCCCGGTGAAGGACGTGTCGAAGTCCTCCAGGGGCACGAACCTGCGCCCCTTGGCGGGGTCGTTGATGATCACGCCGCGCTTGCCGAACCGGCGGGCCGTGCCGTCGTAGACGACGTAGTGGTTGAACTCCCAGAAGAGGATGGCCGGGCCCTGCACGTCGGCGAGCGCGGAGACGTCCATCTGCATGCCCTTGGCCGTCAGGCCGTAGCTGCGGGCCGCCTTCAGGAGGTTGCTGGCGCGCGAGCCGTCCCGGGAGACACCGCAGGCGATGCGGAGCTCCTCCAGCGGCACGTACTTTCCGTAGAAGCCGAGCACCATCGCCAGGGAGGCGGCGCCGCACTCGACGGCCTCCATCTGGAGCGTGGTGGGGCTGCGCACGGTCTTGGGCTTGCGGCCCTTGGGAGCCGGCGCGGGCGCGGGCGCCCTGCGGCGGCCGCCGCGCTCCTCGGCGCCTGGGCGGTGCCTGCCGCGGCCGGCCGGGGGCAGTGTCTGGGGCGAGGTCTGTTCGGGCGTGCTCATGGCAGCAGCCAGTCGGCGGGGCGCTGGTCGTCGAGGTGGACGCGGGCGGTGGCGCCTGTCATGGACGTGGGGGTGAAGGGTGGTCCCTTCGGTTTGGACCAGCGGTAGCCGGACTTGGTCTTCCGGGACGCGTCGAGCTTGACGACCACCGGCACGGAGCCGCCGTCCTTGGTGAAGGCCTTGGCCAGCTCGGCGTCCCCGAGGAACGCGGTGATCTGCTGGCGGCTCTGCTGGGCCTGGCCGACGTTCGCCACGTGGCCGCGGAGCGTTCCGTACTTGTCGGTGGGCACCGACGGCAGCTTGAGGTCGACCGTGGCGTCATGGGGGATGCTCGGCGCCCGGTCGGCGGGTACGTAGAGGACGGCGACGAGCGGGTCGTCCGGGTGCTGCACGCGCTCCAGGGTCGCCACGTCGGTGCCGGCGCTCACCACGGCGCCGATGGTGATCGGGACGTTGGTCACGCGGCCCGCGGCGATGGTGCGCACGACGGTGTCGCCGTGCGAGGTGTGGACCTTCAGGAGCGGGGTGTCGGCCGGGAGGTCCTTGCCCGGGCCCGCGAGCACGCCGGTCACCTGGCCCGCGACGGGGCTCTGCAGGACGTAGCTGCCCTGCCCGTGAGTGAGGACGCCGGTGGCGTCAAGTGTCGAGGAGACGTGCCCTGTCACGGCCCAGAAGGCGCTCCCCGCCATCACGAGGACCGTGACGATCAGTACGAGCCAGCCCTGCGGCCGGGCGAAGCGCACGGGGAGGTCGAGCTCCTCCGGCGACTGCAGCTTGGAAAGGGCCTGCTTGCGGAACTCCACGGAACTCTTCCCTCAACTGCTTGCGCCTGCGTCCAACTGTCGGCGTCCAGCTTTGCACGTCATGACAGCCGGGAGTCCCGGAGCCGGCAGGCCCCGGGACTCGCAGCGTTATCGCGTCTCAGAGAACGGAGTCTCAGAGACCGGAGACAATGCCGGAGACCGTGCCGGCAGCGTCGATGCCGGTGGTGCCCTGCACGAGGCCGGACACGGTGCCGACGACGGAGGAGACCGGGGCAACCGAGTCGGCCGTGGCCACAACGGTGCTGACCAGGTCGCCAACCAGACCGCCGGAGACGCCGTCCAGCTCGCTGTCGGAGATCTCGAGGGTCTCGACCTGGGGGGTGCGGTTCATGATGGGAGTTCCCTTCATCTGGATATTTCTCAACAACGGCCGGTCGAGCCGGCGGAGCGGGACCGCCGACCGTTCCCGCAGTCGCCCTGCTGTCCCGATGATGGGTGCACCGGGGGGCGGCGTCCGCAGTGGTGAGGATCCAAGCATGCCGCCACGTCAGGCGGCCAATCCCCCGCACCGTCATCCCGTCGGTATAGATGCCGGGCCTTTCCATCAGGTGCAGGAGTGTGCACGGTTCGGTGGCAATTCCTTCACGTCCGTCACCGGCTCGGTGTCCACTCGGGTGGTGGTCCGCCGTGAATTACGGACACTCCGGGCGCAACGTAGCTGCCGTCACCAACGCATCTCGAATGTCTGTGGGCATCCGTGCCACCCATGCGCAATCAGTGTGCAGATTTACTGAAGGTCTGCCCGGATCAGGCGCCAGTGGACGCTTGGTTACCGTGCGATTGCAAAGAGCGTTCGCCGCATGCCTGTGTGGCATGCCTTGCCGGATATTGCGGAGCATGGTGGAACAAAAGGGCCGTGCTCCGCCGGAAACGGTGCGTGTTCACGGCGGGGAGGCATGTGACTCCCGGTCAGCCTTCGACCCTCAGTCCTCGGGTCCTCGGGACCTCGGTCCTCGCCCCTCAGTCGTCGGCCGTGCCGACCGCGGGGCACCACGCGCGCACCATGGCGAAGAACTCTCTCTCGTTCCCGGCGAGTCCGGCGGCGGTGAGGGCGCGGTCGGCGTCGGCCAGTAACGAGGGTGCGACCACGGGTGGGTGTGCCGTGCCCCCGGAGCCCCTGTCGTCGGAGGTCCGGGTGGGCCCGGTCAGGTCGAGGGAGGCGCGCACCGTCTGGAGCAGGCGCAGGTACGCCTGGACGGCGGCGCGTTCGTGGTCGGTCACCAGGGCCGTGGACATGGCTGCTCCCCACCGGGCTGCTCTGTGACGGCCCGCCGCCCGGTGGGCGGGGCGTCATCGGTCGGCTGCGCACGGTTGCCGCGCGCTGCCCAGCATGACGCCCGCCACTGACAACGGGTCAGGTCCCGATCTCCGCGGAGCGGCCGGGGCGGGCCCGAGGGCCGTGAAAGGGGACGAAGGGGGGCGTGGGAGCGGTGTCCGGTGGAGGAGTGCGATCAGCGGGACCGCAATGTGGCGTGATTCTGTCCTCAACAGACCGTAAATGGCATGATAATTGACACACCCAGCGCGGTGGCAGCAGGATCGCGGGGCTGGTGTAAAGATCGGTTTCGCCACCGCAACCGCAGGGCAGTCGCGGAACAAGAGCTGCAGTTGGGGGGTCGGTGAACCGATGGCACACCGCTCGGACGGGTGGCGGTCGGGCCGCGGACACGCCCCCGAGGGCCCGGAGGCCCGCGCCTACCTCACGGACTACGCCGCACTTCTGAGCACGCTTCCCTACCCCTCGGTCGTCTTCGACCACCGCTGGGACGTCGTTCTCGCCAACCCGGCCTTCGACGACCTCTTCAAGACGGTCTCGCACCACCCGACGGCGATGCCTCACCAGAACCTGATGCGCTTCGTCCTCTTCCACCCGGACGCGGGAGCGGTCCTGGAGGACCACGAGTCGAGCTGGTGCCTGCCGATGCTGGCGCACCTGGCGGAGGGCCTGGAGGACCACGGGCAGGACGCCGAACTGCTCGCGATCCGCCAGGAGGTCGAGGACGACCCCATCATGGGGGCCGCCTACCGCCAGGGCCTGCCGCACTGGCTGCGCACGGTCGGCCCGGACGCCGCCGAGCACGACGGCTCCGTGCGCCCCCTGTGCCACCCGGACCCCCGCTGGGGCCGCACCCACTGCCGGGTCGTCGCCGACGCGCCCCGGATGCTCGAATCCCTGGGCTACCGCCATATGACCCTGGTGCTCCGCGACCCCCGCGGCGGCGGCCGTACCGCGCGCCACGCCCCCGGCCGACGGCGCACCGTGGGGCATCTGCGGGCGGTGCCGGCCGCGGAGGCCTGAGCCGGCCGGACCAGCCCGCGCAAGCTGTTTGCAAGCGCTTGCGCTATTCTTGCGTGTATGACGCGACGACTTGCTCAGGTGGCCAAGAAGGTAGGAGTCAGCGAGGCAACGGTCAGCCGGGTGCTCAACGGCAAGCCGGGGGTCTCCGAGGCGACCCGGCAGGCCGTGCTCTCCGCACTCGACGTCCTCGGCTACGAGCGCCCCACCCAGCTGCGCGGCGAGCGCGCCCGCCTGGTCGGCCTGGTGCTGCCCGAGTTGCAGAACCCGATCTTCCCCGCGTTCGCCGAGGTGATCGGCGGGGCGCTCGCACAGCTCGGGCTCACGCCCGTGCTGTGCACCCAGACCAAGGGCGGCGTCTCCGAGGCGGACTACGTCGACCTGCTGCTGCAACAGCAGGTCTCCGGCGTGGTGTTCGCGGGCGGCCTGTTCGCGCAGGCCGACGCGCCGCACGACCACTACCGGCAGCTCGCCGACCGCAGGATCCCGGTGGTGCTCATCAACGCGGCCATAGAGCGGCTCGGCTTCCCCGGTGTCTCCTGCGACGACGCCGTCGCCGTCGAGCAGGCCTGGCGGCACCTCGCCTCGCTCGGCCACGACCGCATCGGCCTGGTGCTCGGTCCCACGGACCACATGCCCTCGCGGCGCAAGCTCGCCGCGGCCAGGGCCATCTGCGCGTCCGCCGGCGACAGGCTCCCCGACGAGCACGTCGCACGTGCCATGTTCTCCATCGAGGGCGGCCAGGCCGCCTCCGCCAGGCTGCTGGACGCGGGTGTCACCGGTTTCATCTGCGCCAGTGACCCGATCGCGCTGGGCGTGGTGCGCGCCGCGCGGCGCAGGGGCCTCACGGTGCCCGGCGACGTCTCCGTGGTCGGCTACGACGACTCGGCACTGATGAACTGCACGGAACCCCCGCTCACCACCGTCCGCCAGCCCATCGAGTCCATGGGCCGGGCCGCGGTCGAGATGCTGTACGCGCAGATCGGCGGCGGCACCGTGGCGGCCGAGGAACTGCTGTTCGAACCCGAGCTGGTGGTGCGCGGCTCCACCGGCCAGGCGCCCCGCTGACCGTCCCCGCGGGCGCGGCCCCGAGCCGCACGGTCAAAGGCCCTGTGGCACCTGCCTGAGCGCGGCCGTGAGCACCCCTGCGCAAAGGGGGAATCGCCCCGGACGCGCATCCACCCCGCACCGGGAACGGCAGTGGTGCGGTACGGACCAACATCACGCTGTTCAATATTTACGAGATGAGCGCGACATCTTGCGTCTCACTATCGGTGGTGGTTGAGTGGCGTGCGCCACGCAGCCGGTGCGTTGTCCTCGGCGTTCCGTGCGGCGCGGCCTCCCACGCGCCTGCCCAAGAGGGGTCCACCGATGAGAAGTTCCGCGTTCCGTCGCACCCTGCCCCGCAGGGGCGCCCCCATCGCCGCCGTGGCCTCGGTGCTCGCCCTCGCCGCGGTGTCGGCCTGCGGCTCGTCGGGCGGCGAGGCGAGCGACGGCAAGACCCACATCACGGTCAACTGCGAGCCGCCGAAGAGCGCCAAGGTCGACCGGAGCTTCTTCGACCAGGACGTGGCGTCGTTCGAGAAGCAGAACCCGAAGATCGACGTCACCCCGCACGACGCGTTCCCCTGCCAGGACCCCAAGACGTTCGACGCCAAGCTCGCGGGCGGGCAGATGGAGGACGTCTTCTACACCTACTTCACCGACGTCAAGCACGTCGTCGACATCAACCAGGCCGCGGACCTCACCCCGTACGTCAAGGACCTGAAGAGCTACCCCACCATCCAGAAGCAGCTGCGCGACATCTTCACCGTCGACGGGAAGGTCTACGGCATCCCGCGCACCGGCTACTCGATGGGCCTCATCTACAACAAGAAGCTCTTCCAGAAGGCCGGCCTCGACCCCGAGCAGCCCCCGGCCACCTGGGACGAGGTGCGCGCCGACGCCAGGAAGATAGCCGCGCTGGGCGGCGGCACCGTCGGCTACGCCGACTACAGCGCCCAGAACCAGGGCGGCTGGCACTTCACCGCCGAGGTCTACTCGCAGGGCGGCGACGTCGTCAGCCCCGACGGCAAGAAGGCCACCGTCGACACCCCCGAGGGGCACGCGGTCCTGAAGAACCTCAAGGACATGCGCTGGAAGGACGACTCCATGGGCAGCAAGCAGCTGCTCGTGCTGAACGACGTCCAACTCATGATGGGCTCCGGGAAGCTCGGCATGTACCTCTCGGCGCCCGACAACATCCCGATCCTGGTGAAGGAGAAGGGCGGCAACTACAAGGACCTCGCCCTCGCACCGATGCCCGGCGGCAAGGGCACCCTGATCGGCGGCGACGGCTACATGTTCAACAAGAAGGACACGCCGGAGCAGATCAGGGCCGGCCTGAAATGGCTCGACCACATGTTCCTCACGCCCGGCAAGGGCTTCCTCGGCGACTACGCCCGCGCCAAGCAGCACGACGCCCCGGTCGGCCTGCCCGAGCCACGGCTCTTCAGCGGCGCCGCCGACGCCGAGGACCAGCGGATCAAGCAGGCCAACGCCAACGTGCCGGTGGACAACTACCAGCGCTTCCTGGACGGCAACAAGCAGCTCCAGCTGAAGATCGAGCCGCCGCAGGCACAGCAGATCTACTCCGTGCTCGACGGCGCCGTCTCGGCGGTGCTGACCAAGAAGGACGCCGACATCGACCAGCTCCTCAAGGACGCCTCGGGCAAGATCGACGGCATCCTCGCCCGGGGCTGACGGGAGCGCCATGAAGACCGCACCGAAGGTGGGCGCCACCGCCCCCGCGCAGCCGGTCGCGGCGCCGCCCGCCTCACGGGGCGGCGCCACCGCGGCCCCCGGGCCCGGCGGCCGGCCGCTGAGCCGGCGGCTCGCCGAGCAGGGCCGCGCCTACGCCTTCCTGCTCGGCGGTCTGATCTGCTTCGCGCTGTTCTCCTGGTACCCGGCGGTGCGCGCCGTCGTCATCGCCTTCCAGAAGTACACGCCGGGCTCGGACCCCCAGTGGGTGGGCACCGCCAACTTCACCCGCGTCCTCCACGACCCCGAGTTCGGCGCGGCCTGGCGCAACACCTTCACGTTCACGCTCTTCGCCCTGCTCCTCGGCTTCGCCGTGCCGTTCGTCACGGCGCTCGTCCTCAACGAGCTGCGGCACTTCAAGGCGTTCTTCCGGGTCGTCGTCTACCTGCCCGTGATGATCCCGCCCGTGGTCAGCGCGCTGCTGTGGAAGTGGTTCTACGACCCCGGCGCCGGCCTCGCCAACGAGGTGCTGCGCTTCGTGCACCTGCCCACCTCCAACTGGTCGAACGGCGCCGACACCGCCCTCATATCACTGGTCGCCGTCGCCACCTGGGCGAACATGGGCGGCACCGTGCTGATCTACCTGGCGGCCCTCCAGGGCATCCCGGGCGAGCTGTACGAGGCCGCGGAGATCGACGGGGCGAACCTGCTCCAGCGGATCCGGCACGTGACGGTCCCGCAGACCCGCTTCGTCATCCTCATGCTGATGCTGCTTCAGATCATCGCCACCATGCAGGTCTTCACGGAGCCGTTCGTGATCACCGGCGGCGGTCCGGAGAGCGCCACCGTCACCGTGCTCTACCTGATCTACAAGTACGCCTTCCTCTACAACGACTTCGGCGGCGCGTGCGCCCTCAGCGTGATGCTGCTCGTCCTGCTCAGCGTGTTCTCCGCCTTCTACCTGCGGCTGACCCGCTCGGGGGAGGACGCATGACCCCGGGGGAGTACTCATGACCACCGACAGTTCCCGTACCGTGCGCACCCTGGTCTCCGCGCACGCCCTCGGCCGCCCGCGGGGCAGGGCCGTGTACTGGACCGTGTTCTGCGCCGTGCTGCTGCTCTTCGCGTTCGCCTTCCTCTTCCCGGTGTACTGGATGGTGTCCGGCGCGATGAAGTCCCCGGACGAGGTGACCCGCACCCCGCCCACGCTGGTCCCCGAGTCCTGGCACCTCACCGGCTACACGGACGCCTGGGACCTGATGCAGCTCCCCACGCACCTGTGGAACACCGTGGTGCAGGCCGCCGGAGCCTGGCTGCTGCAGATCGTCTTCTGCACCGCCGCCGCCTACGCCCTGTCCAAGCTGCGGCCCGCCTTCGGCAGGGTGGTCCTCGGCGGCATCCTGGCCACCCTGATGGTCCCGGCCCAGGCGCTGGTGGTGCCCAAGTACCTGACGGTGGCCGACCTGCCGTTCGTGCACACCAGCCTGCTCAACGACCCGCTGGCGATCTGGCTGCCCGCCGTCGCCAACGCGTTCAACCTCTACCTCCTCAAGCGGTTCTTCGACCAGATACCGCGTGACGTCCTGGAGGCCGCCGAGATCGACGGCGCCGGGAAGCTGCGCAGCCTCGTCTCGATCGTCCTTCCGATGTCGCGGCCGGTGCTCGGCGTGGTGTCGATCTTCGCGCTCGTCGCCGTCTGGCAGGACTTCCTCTGGCCGCTGATGGTCTTCTCCGACACCGGCAAGCAGCCGATCAGCGTGGCGCTCGTACAGCTCTCCCAGAACATCCCGCTGACCGTGCTGATCGCGTCCATGGTGATCGCCAGCATCCCGATGGTCGCGACGTTCCTGGTGTTCCAGCGGCACATCATCGCCGGTATCAGCGCCGGCAGCACCAAGGGCTGAGCGTCCACCAGCCCGCCTGCCCCTGCCCCTGACCAGCACCTTCGAAAGGCACGCACCGTGGGACAGCCCTCCCCTGCCCAGAAACGGACCACGCACAGCCGGCCTGACGACCAGTGGTGGCGCTCCGCCGTCATCTACCAGGTGTACGTGCGGAGTTTCGCGGACGGCGACGGCGACGGCACCGGGGACCTCGCCGGCGTCCGCGCCAGGCTCCCGTACCTGGCACGGCTCGGCGTGGACGCCCTCTGGTTCACCCCCTGGTACCTCTCGCCGCTCGCGGACGGCGGCTACGACGTCGCCGACTACCGCACCATCGACCCCGCCTTCGGCACCCTCGCCGAGGCCGAGAAGCTCATCTCCGAGGCCCGCGAGCTGGGCATCCGCACCATCGTCGACATCGTGCCCAACCACGTCTCCGACCGGCATCCGTGGTTCCGCGCCGCCCTGGAGGCGGGGCCCGGCAGCCCCGAGCGGGAGCTCTTCCACTTCAGAGCCGGGCGCGGCGAGCACGGCGAGCTGCCGCCGAACGACTGGCCGTCGGAGTTCGCCGGGAACACCTGGACCCGGGTGCCGGACGGCGAGTGGTACCTGCACCTCTTCGCGCCCGAGCAGCCCGACCTCAACTGGGCCCACCCGGCGGTCCGCCAGGAGCACGAGGACATCCTGCGCTTCTGGTTCGAACGCGGCGTGGCCGGCGTGCGCATCGACTCCGCCGCCCTGCTCGCCAAGGACCCCGAGCTGCCCGACTTCGTCGAGGGCCGCGACCCGCACCCCTTCGTCGACCGCGACGAGCTGCACGACATCTACCGCTCATGGCGCCGCGTCGCCGACGCCTACGGAGGCGTCTTCGTCGGCGAGGTGTGGCTGCCCGACTCGGAGCGCTTCGCCCGCTACCTGCGCCCCGACGAGCTGCACACCGCCTTCAACTTCACGTTCCTCTCCTGCCCCTGGGACGCCACCCGGCTGAGATCCGCCATCGACGAGACGCTGGCCGAGCACGCCCCCGTCGGCGCCCCGGCCACCTGGGTGCTCTGCAACCACGACGTGACCCGCACCGTCACCCGCTACGGCCGCGAGGACACCGGCTTCGCCTTCGCCACCAAGGCCTTCGGCACCCCCACCGACCTGGCGCTCGGCACCCGCCGGGCGCGTGCCGCCGCGCTGCTCTCGCTGGCCCTGCCCGGCGCCGTCTACGTCTACCAGGGCGAGGAGCTCGGCCTGCCCGAGGCGGACATCCCGCGGGAGCGGATCCAGGACCCGATGCACCACAGGTCCGGCGGCCGGGACCCGGGCCGCGACGGCTGCCGGGTCCCCATGCCCTGGCAGGCCGGGGCGCCCTACGCGGGCTTCGGCTCGCGGGAGGAGCCCTGGCTGCCGCAGCCGGCCGGCTGGGACTCCTACGCGGCCGACCGGCAGGAGGCCGACGCCGCCTCGATGCTCTCCCTGTACCAGGCCGCTCTCGCGATCCGGCGCACCCGACCCGGCTTCGGGGACGGCCCGCTGCGCTGGCTGCCCGCCGACCCCAAGGTGCTCAGCTTCACCCGCACCGACGGCCTGATCTGCGTCGTCAACCTCGCCGAGGAGCCCGCCGAGCTGCCCGGCCACACGGACGTCCTGCTGGCGAGCGGCTCCCTGGACGAGACGGGCCGCCTGCCGAAGGACACGGCGGTCTGGCTGCGGGCCTGACACCGCGGCCGGCCGCCGGCGAGAGCGCCTGTTCCGAATGAGTACGTTCCCCCGCATTCCCCCCACGCTCCCCCCACGAGAGGAACAGCCATGCAGAAGACAGCCAGGCGTCCGTCACCCCGCTGGGTGGCGGCCGCCGCGACCGTCGCCCTGGCCGGCGGGACGCTCACGGCCCTCGCGCCCACCGCGGATGCCGCGCAGACCGCGGGCGCCGACCTGCCCGTGCACTCGGTGGAGGCCGAGGCGGCGACCACCGACGGCTCGAAGGTGGGCCCCGACTACACCCAGGGCACCGTCCCCTCCGAGGCCTCCGGACGGCAGGCCGTGAAGCTGGGCGCCGGCCAGCGCGTCGAGTTCACGCTGCCCGCCGGCGCGAACGCGGTGAACGTCTCGTACAACGTGCCCGACGGCCGGACCGGCTCGCTGGCCGTGTACGTCAACGGCCAGAAGACGGACGCCTCGCTGGCGCTCACCGCCAAGTACTCCTACGTCGACACGGGCTGGATCGCCGGCTCCAGGACGCACCACTTCTTCGACGACACCAGGGCGCTGCTCGGGCGGGACCTGAAGGCCGGCGACAAGGTGGCCCTGGAGGCCTCCGGCGAGGTCACCGTCGACGTGGCCGACTTCGAACAAGTCGCACCCGCCGCCGGCGCCCCCTCCGGCGCCGTCTCGGTCGTCGACAAGGGCGCCGACCCGACCGGGCAGGGCGACTCCACCCAGGCGTTCAACGCGGCGATCGCCGCGGCCAAGGGCGGCACCGTCTGGATCCCGCCGGGCGACTACAAGGTCACCTCCGCGCTCCAGGGCGTCGAGAACGTCACCCTCCAGGGCGCCGGGAGCTGGTACTCGGTCGTACACTCCTCGCACTTCATCGACCAGTCCGGCTCCGCGGGCAACGTCCACATCAAGGACTTCGCCGTGATCGGCGAGGTCACCGAGCGCGTCGACTCCACCCCGGACAACTTCGTCAACGGCTCCCTGGGCCCCGGCTCGTCGGTCTCCGGCATGTGGATCCAGCACGTCAAGGTCGGCCTGTGGCTGATGGGGAACAACGACAACCTCGTCGTCGAGGACAACCGCATCCTCGACACCACCGCCGACGGCCTCAACCTCAACGGCAACGCCCATGGTGTCACCGTCCGCGACAACTTCCTGCGCAACCAGGGCGACGACTCGCTCGCCATGTGGTCGCTGAACGGCGCCGACTCCGACTCCCGCTTCGAGAACAACACCATCTCCCAGCCGAACCTCGCCAACGGCATCGCCATCTACGGCGGCCGGGACATCACCGTAAAGGGCAACCTGATCTCCGACACCAACGCCCTCGGCAGTGGCATCGCGATCTCCAACCAGAAGTTCGCCGATCCCTTCTCGCCGCTGGCCGGCACCATCACGGTCGACGGCAACACCCTTGTCCGCACCGGTGCCGTCAACCCCAACTGGGGACACCCGATGGGCGCCCTGCGCGTCGACTCCTACGACAGCGCCATCGAGGCCCAGGTGGAGATCACCAACACCACCGCCACGGACAGCCCGTACAGCGTCTACGAGTTCGTCTCGGGCGGCGGCACCGGCCTCGCGGCGAAGAATGTCACGATCGACGGCGGCACCGTCGACGGGGCAGGCACCGTCGTCGTGCAGGCCGAGACGCAGGGTGCGGCGACGATCAGCAACGTCAAGGCCGGCGGCGTCGGCGCGGCAGGCGTCTACAACTGCCCCTTCCCGGAGGGCTCCGGCACCTTCACCCTCACCGACGGCGGCGGCAACACCGGCCTCGACGGCACCTGGGACGACTGCTCGAGCTGGCCGCAACCCAGGTAGCGGCACTGTCCCCGCCGCGGCCGGCGCCCCGGAGCACGGAACGCCGGCCGCGGCGGACACGACCGCGGGCGTACGGGAACGGGAAGGCGGCTCCCGTCCCGTACGCCCGTGCGGGATGCGCCCCGTGTCGCCGCGCGGCGCCGTACTACTGGTGCGCGCCCTGGTGGACCTGGTGGTGGCCGTGGTGGGAGACGGCCTTCAGGCCCGACAGGTCCCGCCGTACCACGGTGTTCCGGTCGGAGACGGCGGCGCCCAGCGCGAACTGCGGCCAGGTCCCCATGATCTCCATGCGGCTGCGCTCGCTCCACCGGCGCGCCAGGACGCTGCGACTCTTTTGACATCCTCGCCCACTTAGAGGAGGGCAATCCCCGCCTGCCGTGCCGTTGCCGGGCGCGGCTTCGGATGGGTTCCTGCTTCATCGCGCTGTGCCGGGAGGAAGCCCGGTCTTACCTGCGCTCCACGGGCTGTCACGGCCAGTCCGGCCGCCTTTGCGACGTTGACCGCCGCGTTGATGTCTCGGTCCAGCACCGTCCCGCACGACCCACACGTCCACTCACGGACGTGCAGGGGCTTGGCGCCATCCTTGACGCCGCAGGCCGAGCAGACCTGAGAGGTGGGCTCGAACCGGCCGATGCGCACGAACGTCCTGCCGTACCGGCTGCTCTTGTACTCCAGCATGGCGACGAACTGGGACCATCCGGCGTCGTAAACGGACTTGGCCAGACGTGTGCGGGCGAGTCCCTTGACCGCCAGGTCTTCCACCGCGATTGCTTGGTTCTCGCGGATCAGCTTGGTGGAGAGCTGGTGGTGGAACTCCCGTCGCGCATCGGCCACCCGCGCATATACGCGGGCGACCTTTAGCCGGGCCTTGTTCCTGTTGGCGCTGCCTTTCTCCTTGCGAGACAGGGTCCGCTGCGCCTTCTTGAGCTGCTTCTCAGCCCGGCGCAGGAAACGAGGGCTGTCGATCTTCCGGCCGTCGGACAAGACGGCGAAGTGCCCCAGTCCCAGGTCCATGCCCACCTCCGGCGCGGCGGCAAGGACTCCTTCCGGGCCGGTTTCCACGACGAACGACGCGAAGTACCTACCGGCGCTGTCCTTGAGCACGCTCACGCTGGACGGGGCGGAGGGCAGGCAGCGGGACCACTTGACCGTCACGTCACCGATCTTGGGAAGCCGCAGCTTCCTGCCGGGGGTGATCTTCCATCCCGCGTTCGCGGTGAATCGGATCGCCTGGCGGGTGTCTCTCTTCGACTTGAAGCGGGGTGGCCCCATCTTCGGGCGCCGACCCTTCAGGGAGTCGAAGAAGTTCCGGTAGGCACTCTCCAGGTCCCGAAGGGACTGCTGGAGGATCACTGACGAGACCTCGGCCAGCCACGCCCGTTCCGGGGTCTTCTTCGCGGCCGTGAGCCGCTTGGACAGCTCGGCGGAGGTAACCAACGCCAGCCCGGCCGCCCGGGCCTCCTCACGAGCACGCAGTGCGTCGTTGGAGACCACCCGGGCGCAGCCGACGCCCTTGCCAGCGCAGTGCGCTGGGGGCCGTTCGGATAGAGGCGGAAAGAATACCGAAGCTGCACAGCAACCACCATACATACCTGGCTTATGCCACCATGTCGGAATCCGAACCCCGTTGCACGTACGAGCCGCCACGTCATCCGCAACCTGCATGTTCCGACCCGCACAGGAGCCGGCGAGGTTCAGCCGTTCACCTCCGCCTCGCCTTCGGTTGGTACGGGTCACTCGCCCCTCCAACCGCCACCTGTGAACTCGGACCGCGTCCGGCCGGAGGTCACCGCTCCAGTTCCGCGAACGCCCGCTCCGGAAGCCGCAGGTACACCACCGACGACACCAGGCAGAGCACCGCCACGTACCAGGGGAAGAGGCCCGCGTTCCCGAGCTGCTTGAAGAGGGTGCCCACATAGGGCGCGGTGCCGCCGAACAGCGCCACCGTGAGCGAGTACGGGAAGCCGATCCCGGCGGCCCGCACCCGCGCCGGGAAGACCTCCGCGTTCACCGCCGCCGATATCGAGGTGAACCCGGTCAGCAGCACCAGGCCACCGCTCTGCACGAGCAGCAGCGTCAGGAACGAGCCGTCCAGGGCGTGCAGCAACGGCACGCTCAGCAACGCGAAGCCCACCCCGAAGAACAGCAGCAGCGGCCGCCGCCCCCACCGGTCCGACAGCGCGCCGCCCACCGGCTGCAACAGCGCGAAGAACGCCAGCGCGATGGTGCCCGCCCACAGGGCGTCGCCCTTGGCAACGCCCGCGTTCAACTCGGCGTAGGTCGGCAGGTACGAGGTCCAGGTGTAGTACGCGAGGGTGCCGCCCGCCGTGATGCCGCAGATCAGCAGGGACGCCCGCGGGTGGCTGCGCAGCGCGTCGAACAGGCCGGGCCTCGGCGCCTGCTGCCGGCGGTTGTCGAGGGTCTCCAGCGCGCCCTGCCGGATCCAGAAGCCCACCAGGCTGAGCACCGCTCCCAGCAGGAACGGCACCCGCCATCCCCAGCCGTCCATCTGCCCGCCCGACAGCGCCGCGACCAGCGCCGCGGAGACACCGGACGCGATGAGCTGGCCCGCGGTGGTGGACACGTACTGGAAGCTGGAGAACAGCCCGCGCCTGCCCGGTCGCGCGGACTCCACGAGGAAGGTGGTGGACGCGGCGAACTCGCCGCCCACCGAAAGGCCCTGGAGCAGCCGGGCGAGCACCAGCACGACGGGGCCGAACACCCCGGCCGCCGCGTAGGTGGGCGTCAGCCCGACCAGCAGGCTGCTGCCGCCCATCAGCAGGATGGTGAGCGTCAGCGCGGCGCGCCTGCCGTGCCGGTCCGCCACCGCTCCCAGCAGGAGCCCGCCCACCGGGCGCATGAAGAACCCCACCGCGAACACCGCGAAGGTCGACAGCAGCGGCACCAGCGAACTGCCGGACCCCTTGGGGAAGATCTGGTCGGCGATGTACGTGGCCAGGAACGTGTACGCATACCAGTCGTACCACTCCACCGCGTTGCCCACCGAGGCCGCGAGGAGCTGGCGCACCGGGCGCCGGGTGGGCGTGAGCGTTTCTGTCATGACCGCGACCTTCCCCCCGTTCCGGCGTCCGCACACGCCCCAAGGGCACAGCCTGCCGCGCGGTGCCGCGGCCGGCGGCGCCCGACGGCGACATTTCATACCGTCGTCACACTCGGGCCCGGCAGGTGCGGCCCCGCGGGCAGCCGTCATGCGCCGTGTCCCCGAAGCCGTGGTGACCGGCCCCCGGGCGGCCGTCGGGCGGCCGTCAGGGGCGTGTCCGCGGAAAATCCCGCGCCCGCCCGGAGCGCCCGTGGCTACCATTCCGGGGCATGGCAGACACCCATCGCCGTCACGGCGCACCCGAGCGGCCCGTCCTCGACGGGCTGGAAGAGAAATGGTCCGGGCGATGGGACGAGCAGCGCGTACACGTATTCGACGCCACCCGTGCCACGCGGCGCGACGAGGTCTTCTCCATCGACGCCCCGCCGCTCACCGCCAGCGGTTCGCTGCACGTCGGCCACGTCTTCTCGTACACCCACACCGACACCGTCGCCCGCTTCCAGCGGATGCGGGGCAAAGAGGTGTTCTATCCGATCGGGTGGGACGACAACGGCCTGCCCAGCGAGCGGCGGGTGCAGAACCACTTCGGGGTGCGCTGTGACCCGTCCCTGCCCTACGACCCGGACGCCACCCCGCCCGAGCGGCCCGGCAAGCACCCCGTCCCGGTCTCCCGGCGCACCTTCGTCGAACTGTGCGACCAGCTCACCGCGCAGGACGAGAAGGAGTACGAGCGGGTGTGGCGTCGCATCGGGCTGTCCGTCGACTGGGGACGCGCCTACCGGACCATCGACGCCTCGACCCGGGCCGCCTCCCAGCGGGCGTTCCTGCGGAACCTGGCGCGCGGCGAGGCCTACCGCGCTCAGGCCCCGACGCTGTGGGACACCACGTTCCGCACCGCCGTCGCACAGGCGGAGCTGGAGGAGCGGGAGTGGCCGGGCGCGTACCACCGGCTGCTCTTCACGGGCCCGGACGGCATGCCCGTGCCCGTCGACACCACCCGGCCCGAACTGCTGCCCGCCTGCGTCGCGCTGGTCGCCCACCCGGACGACGAGCGCTACCGCTCCCTCGTCGGCACCACCGCGGGCACCCCGCTCTTCCACGTCCGGGTCCCGGTGCTCGCCCACCGCCTCGCCGACCCGGAGAAGGGCACCGGCATCGCCATGGTGTGCACCTTCGGCGACACCACCGACGTCACCTGGTGGCGGGAGCTGGACCTGCCCACCCGGCCGGTGATCGGGCGGGACGGCAGGTTCGCCGCCGAGCCGCCGCCCGGTGTCGCCGCGCCGGGTGCCCGCGAGGCCTACGCCCGTCTCGCGGGCGCCACCGCGCACACCGCGCGCGAGCGCGTCGTCGAACTGCTGCGTGCGGACGGCGCCCTGGAAGGCGAGCCGCGCCCGATCAGGCACCCGGTGAAGTTCTTCGAGAAGGGCGAGCGGCCGCTGGAGATCGTCACCAGCCACCAGTGGTACCTGCGCAACGGAGGCCGCGACGCCTCGCTCCGCGAGCGCCTGCTGGAGCGCGGCGCCGAACTGCGGTGGCACCCACCGCACATGAGGACCCGCTACGAGAACTGGGTCGGCGGCCTCAACGGCGACTGGCTGATCAGCAGGCAGCGCTTCTTCGGGGTGCCCATCCCGCTCTGGTACCCGCTCGGCCCCGACGGCCGCCCGGACCACGACCGGCCGATCGTTCCCGACGAGGCCGGCCTGCCCGTCGACCCGAGCGCCGAGGCGCCGCCCGGATACCGGGAGGACCAGCGCGAGCGGCCCGGCGGGTTCACCGGCGAGCAGGACGTCATGGACACCTGGGCCACCTCGTCGCTGACCCCGCAGATCGCGGGCGGCTGGGGCACGGACCCGGAGCTGTTCGCCCGGGTCTTCCCCATGGACCTGCGGCCCCAGGCCCACGAGATCATCCGCACCTGGCTGTTCTCCACCGTGGTCCGCTCCGAGGCCGAGCACGGGACGCTGCCCTGGCGGCACGCCGCCATCTCCGGGTGGATCCTCGACCCCGACCGCAAGAAGATGTCCAAGTCCCGGGGGAGGGTGGTGACACCCGAGGAACTGCTCGACACCTACGGCTCCGACGCGGTCCGCTACTGGGCGGCCTGCGCCCGGCCTGGCGTGGACACCGCCTTCGAGACCGGGCAGATGAAGATCGGCCGGCGGCTGGCGACGAAGCTGCTGAACGCCGGCAGGTTCGTCCTGGGCCTCGCGGACACCGCGTCCGAAGGACCGGAACCCCTGGGCCCCGCCGCGGAGGACGGTGCCGCAGGCCTTCCGGACGCCGGGGCCGTCACCGAGCCGCTCGACCTGGCGCTGCTCGCCGAACTGGCCGACGTGGTCGCCGAGGCCACCGCCGCGTTCGAGGAGTTCGACCAGGCCCGCGCCCTGGCCGGGACCGAGCGGTTCTTCTGGCGGTTCTGCGACGACTACCTGGAGCTGGTCAAGGCCCGTGCCTACGGCGACCAGGACGGCGGCGCGGAGGGGGCGGCCGCCCGCTCCGCGCGGGCCGCGCTGCGGCTGGCGCTCGACACCCTGCTGCGGCTCTTCGCGCCCGTGCTGCCCTTCGTCACCGAGGAGGTGTGGTCCTGGTGGCGGGACGGCTCCGTGCACCGCGCCGCCTGGCCCGACGCAGAGCGCATCCGGCAGGCGGCCGGCGACGCCGACGCCGGGTTGCTGGCGACGGCGGCCGACGCCATCGCCGCGGTGCGCAGGGCCAAGTCCGAGGCCAGGCTGTCGCTCAGGACCGAGGTCGCGGGCGCGGTGGTGACCGCTCCGCGGGACGTGCTCGACCGTTTCGAGTCCATCGCCGAGGACGTCCGGGCGGCCGGCCGGATCGGCGTGGTGGAGCGCGCCCCGGCCCGGACACCGGACGCGGCGCTGGAGGTGAGCGTGCGGCTGTGACGTTCCGGGGCCGGCTGAAGAGGGGGACTCGGCCGGCCCCGTGGGGCGAGAGCCGCATCACAGGTGCTGGTAGCCCCGGGGCACCTGCGCGGTAGTGTGCTTCGGTGACGACGCAATCGAACACTCCTGCAGGCTGGTACCCGGACCCGTACGGCGCACCGCAGACACTGCGGTGGTGGGACGGATCCCGCTGGACCGAGCACACCCATGCCGGCCAGCAGGGCGCGCCGGCACAGCAGGCGGGGCAGCAGGGGCAGCAGCAGGGCCACGGTCAGCACATACCGCAGCAGGCCCCGCGCGGGAACCAGCAGGCCCCCGGGGCACAGCAGTTCGGCCAGCCGGAAGCGGCTCAGTATCCCGGCAGTGGGGGTCAGTATCCCGGCGGTGCGGGTCAGCAGCCGGGTGGTGGGGGTCAGTACCCCGGTGGCGCGGGTCAGCAGCCGGGTGGAGGGGGCCAGTACCCCGGTGGCGGGGGCCAGTACCCCGCCGGTGCCGCCCAGCAGCCCGGGTACCAGCAGCCGGGCCAGCAGTTCCAGCAGCAGCAGTTCCAACAGCAGCCCGGCCAGCAGCAGTTCCAGCAGCAGCCCGGTCAGCAGTTCCCCCCGCAGCCGGGCCAGGCGCCCCGCGAAGCGCCCCGGGTGCAGCGGCAGGTGCAGCAGCGGGCCGGGGTCGCCCCCACCGGCCAGGGCGGCGGCACGCTCTTCACCGAGCCGGTGCTGGTCGTCAACCAGAAGGCGAAGCTGATCGAGCTGACGAACGAGTACAGCGTCTTCGACCAGCACGGCAACACGCTCGGCTCGGTGGCCGAGATCGGGCAGAGCACGCTGAAGAAGGCCCTGCGCTTCGTCTCCAGCGTCGACCAGTTCATGACCCACCGGCTGGAGATCCGCGACGCCTACGGTCAGCCGCACCTCATCCTGACCCGGCCCGCGAAGATCATGAAGTCCCGGGTGCTCGTGAACCGCCCGGACGGATCGCAGGTCGGCGAGATCGTCCAGGAGAACATGATCGGGAAGATCAACTTCGCGATGAGCGCGGCCGGCCACCAGGTCGGCGCGATCAGGGCGGAGAACTGGCGCGCCTGGAACTTCTCCATCGTGGACCACGCCGACAACGAGGTCGCCCGGATCACCAAGACCTGGGAGGGCCTGGCCAAGACGATGTTCACGACCGCGGACAACTACGTCCTGCAGATCCACTACCAGCTGCCGGATCCCCTGCTGAGCCTGGTGGTGGCGACCGCGCTCACCGTGGACACCGCCCTCAAGCAGGACGCGCGCGGCTGGGGCTGAGCGCGAGCGGAGCGGGCGGCAGGGGCCGACCCCTGCGCGGCAGGGACAGAACCCGTCCGCCGTGCCCGCTCGGTGCCGAGCGGTCCGCCGCGGCCGGCCGGGCCGGCGTGCGGCGTGGTGGTGGCACGGGCCCCCGAAGCCCCGCGCCACCGCCCCTGCTCACACGTTCCTGCCGTTGCCGCCGCCACCCGAGAGCGCGGCCCTCTTGATGCCCGACGTGATCTTGTCCATCGTGGCCACGCCCGGCGCGGCGGGGTTCACGTCGAATCCGAAGCGCACCACCACGAGCACGTTCTTGCTCGCGGGTGACGGGAACGCCAGCGACTCGACGTAGCCGTCGTCGCCCTTGCTCGTCACGACCTTCCAGCGCACCAGGTAGCCCTTCTCGCCCGCCACCGTCACCGCGCGTGCGGCAAGCTGCTGGTGGGACGAGATCTTGCCGTAGACCTTCCCGCCGTACGAGTCCTTGGCGTTCTGCTCGATGTCCGCCTCGGCCACCGCCTGAGCCGTCGTCTGCTTCAGCTTCAGCGCCACCGCGGGGGCCGAGCTGGCGCCGCCGCGCACGCACTGCTGCGTGCCGTCGCCAGGGCACTTGTACGGGCCGGTGGTCACCTGGGCGCCCACGGGCAGCGACTCGCCCTGCCAACCGTCAAGCACCGGCAGGCTGATGCCGCTCATCGGGTCGGTGGCGTAGCCGTCCTCGCTTCCCTGGCCCTGGCCCGGGCCCGGCGCGTCGGGTGCGCCGGGGCCATCGGGTGCGCCGGGACCGTCAGGGGCACCGGGGATGCCCGGCGCGTCGCCCCCGCCGCCCTGCCGGGACGGCGCGGACGACGGCTGCGACGATGCCGAGTCGCTGCCGCCGTCGGAGGTGAGCGCGTAGATCCCGCCGCCGATGCAGGCCAGCACGACCAGCACGACCACCGCCCCGATCCACGCGCGCAGCCCGCGCCGCCGTCCCCCAGGCGCGGCGGGCGCACCCGGCGGATACCCGGGCGGCCCCCACCCGGCCGCGGTCTCGGCGGGCCGGACGCTCTGCGTCCAGGCACTGCCGTCCCACCAGCGCTCGGTGCGCGGTCCGTCACTTGTCTGCCCGGGGTCGGGGTACCAGCCGGGGGGAGTCACCTGGGTCATGAACACACAGTAGGAGCAGAGCCTGAAAACCGGATGAGAGGGGCGGCACAAAACCATCCGGACGGCCCGGCCCACCGCCGCGCCGCCTCCCGCCCGGCCCCGGCGACGGCACCCCCGGGTGACCGCCGGGACGCGGCCGCAACCGCCGCCCGAACCGCCGCCCGCAACCGCCGCGGGCCACGGTGGCGTCCCCCCGCGGATCCTGTCGGGCATCCGCCATTACCACCCATCGGGGCACCGCGTCCGGGAATCATCGCTGTTTGCATGTCCCTTGGCGACGAGGCTTCCCATGGACAGACGTCCGGCTAGTCTCTGGGCGGTGAACGCGGGCGTCGACACCAGAGGAGGTGGCAGGATGACACAGGGCCTGCCGGAGGACACAACCCCGGCGGCGCTGTGGGAGCGCGACGGCGAACTCGCCGCCGCCGAAGCGGCCCTCGACGCGCTCTGTGCGGGTGCAACGCCCGGCAGCCTGCTCGTCTACCGCGGCGAAGCCGGCATCGGCAAGACGGCACTGCTCGCCGAGGTGGGCAGGATCGCCACGGGCCGGTGCACGGTCTGGAGCGCACGCGGCGGCGAGACCGTCACGTCCGTGCCGTTCAACGTGGTGCGCCAGTTACTGGCACCCGCGCTGCTGACGCTCGGCCCCGCCCAGGCGCGGGCGTACTTCGGCGACCGGCTGGACGTCGCGGGACCCGCGCTCGGCATCGCCGAGCCGAGCGGCGGCCTGCGCGACCCCCAGGGAGTCTGCGACGCCCTCGTCTCCGCGGTGCGCAGGATGGCCCGGACCACCTGGCCGCTGGTCCTGCTCGTCGACGACGCGCAGTGGGCCGACCTGGAGACCCTGCACTGGCTCGCGGCATTCGCGGAGCGCCTCGACGACCTGGCCGTCCTCGTCGTGGTCGCGCACCGCCCCGCCGAGGCCACCGCTGACGCCGCGGAGCTCCTGGAGCGGATCGGCGCCGCCGCCCGGCCCAGCGCCACCCTGCGCGCCCTCACCCCCGACGCCACGGCGGGACTGACCCGCGCCTCGCTGGGCGCGCACGCCGACACCCCGTTCTGCCGCGAGGTGTGGGCGGTGACCGGCGGCAACCCGTACGAGACCGTGGAACTCCTCGCCAAGGTGCAGGACAGCGGGCTGCCGCCGGCGGAGTCGGCCGCCAAGGAACTGCGCGCGCTGAACAGCTCGGCGCGCGGCCGGGGCCTGGTCGCCCGCCTCGAAGGGCTGGGCACCGACGCCACCCGGTTCGCCTGCGCCGCCGCCGTGCTCGGTAACGAGATCCCCCTCGACCTCGCCGCCACGCTGGCCGGCATGGGCGCCGACGAGGCCAGGCGCTGCGCGGACCGCTTGGGGGCCGCCCGCATACTGCGCCGGGCGGACGACGCACCCGACGGGGCGGAGCGGCTGGAGTTCGTCCACCCGCTGATCGCCGGCGCCGTCTACAGCTCGATCCCCGCCGCCATGCGCACCGCGATGCACGGCCAGGCGGCCTGGGCCGTCACCGAGTCGGGGCTGGGCGCGGCGGCCGCCGCCCGCCACCTCCTCGAAGTCCACCCGGACGGCGACCCGGACCTCGTGGAGCAGATGCGCGAGGCGGCCCGAGAGCACCTGGCCGTCGGAGCGCCCGACGCGGCACGCCGCTGCCTGGAACGGGCGCTGCGCGAGCCGCCGCCACCCGATGTGCAGGCCCGCGTGCTGTACGAGCTGGGCTGCGCCACGCTCCTCACCTCGCCCGCCACCACCATCGGTCACCTGCGCGACGCCCTCGGCATGCCGGGCCTCGACGGGGACGTCCGGGTGGACGCGGTCTGCCGGCTCTCCCAGGCGCTGGTGCACAACGGCCAGCTGGAGGAGGCGGTGGCCGCCGTGGACGCCGAGGCCGACCGGCTGGAGGCGGGACCCGCGCGGATGCGGTTGCAGGCCGTCCACTACATGTGGGAGGGCATCCACGCCGGCCAGGAGGACTCCCCGGGCCGCTCCCGCAGCCTGGCCGCCCTCGCCGCGCCGCTCGCCGGGCGTGACAACTCCGAGCGCGCCCTGCTGATCCTGCGCGCCTTCGACGCGATGACCCGCGGAGAGAACGCCGAGGAGGTCGTCGAGCTCTGCGACCGCGTCCTGGTCAACGGCCGCCTGGCGCCCGGCCTCGGCTGGACCGACACCGAGTGGGGCTTCGAGCTGCTGGTGATGCTCGGCAGCGCCTACGCCTTCACCGACCGCCTGGACCGCGCGGAGGCACTGTTCAGCGAGGCACTGCTCGCATACGAGAGTGCCGGCTGGAGCGGCGCCCACCTCGCCCTGGCCCACGCCTTCGTGGGCTACGTGCACCGGCGGCGCGGTCGGCTCGCGGACGCCGAGGCCTACCTGCGCGAGGGCCTGAGGCTCGCCGACCGCGTCGGCCACGGCCTGCCGATGCACTGGGACGCCGCCTGCATGCTCATCGACACCCTGCTCGCCCGCGGCCGTCCGCAGGCGGCGCAGGAGATCGCCGAGCGCTACGAGTTCGCGCCGCCCTACCCGGCCACGATCGTCCTGCCCGAGGTGCACTCCGTACGCGGCAGGCTGCTGCTCGCGACCGGCCGCACCCGGGACGGCGTGAGCGAGCTGGAGGCCGCCGAGAAGGTGGCGGCGGCCCGCGGCCGGCACAACACCGTCATGGCGCCCTGGGCCGGTGACCTCGCCCGCACCCTGGCACCGGAGGACCCGGCACGTGCCGGGGCGCTGGCCGCCGACGCCCGGGTGCAGGCCGAGCGGTTTCGGCACCGACACCGCCATCGGAGAGGCCCTGCGGTGCGCCGCCGCGCTGGCCCGCGGGCAGCAGCGCATCACGCTGTACGCGCGTGCCGCGGCCTACCTGGAAGCGTCTCCCTGCGCCTACGAACACGCCGTCGCACGGGTCGAGTACGGCATCGCGGCCCGGTCGGTCGCGGAACTGCGCAGAGGGCTGACGCTCGCCAGGTCGTGCGGTGCGGAGGGGCTGGTGGCACGGGCTGAGGGGGTGCTGGACCGGGGTAGGGGGCTGCGCTAGGGCTCTCGTCACATGCCGGGCCGACCGCGGGGTAGGACGGAGAGCGCCACAGGACCTCACACGGTGAGCGCGCACGTCAGCAAGGAGGTCCCGTTGGAGAACCACAGGCGGTCGCCCGAGGTCACCGCCGCCCAGGGCGGGGACACGGTGTCGATCCGGTAGGGGAGGTGCCAGACCTGACCGCCGTCCGCGAGGGAGTATCCGTACAGACCTGGATGGCTGCCGCCGTCGGTGCCGACCAGGACGAGGCCGCCCCGGACGCCCAGCAGCTGGTGGATGCCCTTGCCCAGGTCCCGCGTGTTCCACAGCCGCCGTCCGTCACGCAGGCGGTAGGCCGTGAGCGGGCCCTGCCCGGTGGTGACGTCGGCTGAGGAGGGCGGGGCGGTGAAGAGGGTGTCACCGGCGGGGACGAGCTGTCGCAGGTCCTCCTCTTGCCGTCGCCACCGGGTCGTGCCGTCGGCCGCGTCCAGGACCGCGATGGAACCGCTCACGGGATCCTGCTGGAGGGCCACCGCGGTGCCGCTGCCGGCAAGAAGCGCCATCGAGGCCAGCGACTCGACCACGATCGGGAAGGTACCGGTGCCCAGTCCACTGGGCACCGTCCACAGCGGGTGGCCGTCGGTCAGCCGGAGGGCGGTCAGCTCGGGGGTGTCGTAGGTGAAGGCAACGGTCAGCCGGGTGTTCGGGTTCTTGATGATGCCCAGGACGTCGGGGGCGTAGCTCCACAGGGTCCTGCCGGAACGGGCCTCCAGGGCGTAGAGGGTGCGGCGCTCGGACGTGCCGCCCTGCCTCCGCGTCACGCACAGCAGCACCCCGCCGCGCGGGTAGACGGAGGTCGGGGCGTGGCGGTGCCAGCGCGTCGAGCCCGTGCCGTCGACCGCGTACAGTTCCCCGGTCGCGCGTGAGGTGATGTACGCCCACCCCTCGCTGCCCGCCTGTACGGCCAGGTCCGTGGAGTCAGGGCGGCCGTCGCCGGGCGGGGCGAAACGCCACCGGGGGGTGCCGGCCGCCAGGTCGCGGGCGTGCACGGCACCGTCGGAGTCGATGACGTACACCGTGTGTCCGTCCGTCACGGACGCGGCGTTGCCGTACGGCTCGGTCTGCCAGACGGTCCTGCCGGTGTCCGGGTCCAGCGCGGCCGCTCCCGCGTCGTCGCCGCCTCCCACCAGAAGCCGTCCGCGGGCCGCCGTCCACACCTTGGTGAAGCCGTCCGGGAGGGGCTGCTGACCCAACAGGCGCGGTCGCGGTGTCCGGTCGGCCGAACTCCCTCGGGTGAGGTACCAGCCCCCGAGCGCCGCCGCCGCGACCCCGCCGCCCACCGCGGCGAGCACCCGGCGCCGTCCCCACCGGCGGGCCCGCCCGTGCGCCAGTGCGTCCCGGGCCGTCTCCTCGCGCCGCACCACTTCCTGTCGTACTGCCTCCGGCAGCCAGCCGGAGCCCGGCAGAGCCGGCGCGCCGAACAAGGCAGGCAGCTCGGGCACCTTCGGCCGCTTCCACGGCTCCTTTCCCAGGCACGCCGCGAGGGCCTCGCGCAGTGTCTCCGGGGTTCCCTCCAGGTCCGGTTCCTCATGCACCGTGCGGTACAGAAGGATGTGCAGGCCACTCGTTCCGAAGGCGCCGCGGCCCGTGGTGGCGAACACCAGGGCGGCGCCGAGCGAGAAGACGTCCCCGGCCGCCGTACAGGTGCGTCCCGAGATCTGCTCCGGCGGCATGTACCCGGCGGTGCCGACGAGCTGGCCGGTGCCGGTCATCACGGCCCCGTCCACGGCGCGCGCGATACCGAAGTCGATGACTCTGGGGCCGTCCGCGGTCAGCAGGATGTTGGAGGGCTTCAGGTCGCGGTGCACCACGCCCGCCGCGTGGATGGCGGCCAGCGCCTCGGCGAGACCGGCGGCCAGGCCGCGCACCGTCTCCTCCGGCATCGGGCCGTGTGCACCGACGGCGTCGCTGAGGGAGGGGGCGGGCAGGTAGGCGGTGGCCAGCCAGGGCCGCGCGGCGTCGGGGTCGGCGGCCAGGACGGGGGCGGTGAACGCGCCGCTGACTTTGAGGGCGGACTCGGTCTCGGCGCGAAACCGCTCGCGGAAGCGCTCGTCCTGGGCGTAGCTCTCCCGTACCACCTTCACCGCCACCGGCCGCCCGGCCCGGGTGGCGGCCAGGTAGACCCGGCCCATTCCCCCGGAGCCGAGCAGCCGGACCACCCGGAAGGGGCCGATGGTCGCCGGGAGCGGTGCCGGTGACGGTTCCTCGAGCGGGGAGGGACCGGGGTGCTGGGCGGGGGATGGCTCGGGCGCGTCGGTGGCGGCCGGTTCCGGCCAACGGGCCGGGGCGGGCTCGGCCGGCTGCGGCGGGGGAGAGGACATGGCGGTACGGTCATCCGGCGTCCGTCCGATATGCCCGGACCCGGCCGCCTCCGCTGAGGAACACCCTGTTGTCCCGCACCGCCACACCCCATGTCTCGGGCATCTGGCTGCCGCTACCGCCCGCGATGTCGGGCGGCGAGGCGGACGGCGGGGCGTATGGCGACGGCATGGCCGGGATGGAGCGCGGCTTCTCACGAAGCGCCCACAGCTGCTTGCCGTCCGACGTCCGCAACGCCAGGCAGCCGGCCGTGTCCCCGCCCAAGGCACTCTGCCCGTTGATCGAGAGGGTGCTGAACAGGACAGCGGTCACCTTCTCGGAGGCGGCGATGGTGTGGCCGAGCTGGGACAGCGTCAGGGGGCTCTCGACGCGCCACCGGACCTTGCCGGTGCGCAGTTCGACGGCATTGACACTGCTGAGGTCGTTGGCCAAGGCCAGGCCGCCGACCACGACCGGGGCGGATGCCAGGGTCATGGCCACCGTCCAGCGGCGGTGCCCGAGCGCGCGGCATCGTAGGCCGTCAGTCCGCCGTTCGCGTCGACGGCGATCAGCAGGTCGCCGGCCGCGGTGAGAGACGGATCGAGGTAGCCGTTGGACTGCGAACCGCCCTGGAGTCGCCCGTCGGGATCGGCGGTGACCTTCTGGGACCACCTGGAGGAGCCGTCCGCCGCATCCAGGGCGTGCAGGGTCAGCCCGTCGTCGGTGCCCTCCGCGTAGTAGAGGCCGCGGCCGTCGGCGACATAGCCATTGGCGTTCAGGGCGCCCGGGGCGGCGGACTTCTGCCAGCGGATGGTGCCATGGTCGAGGTCGATGGCGGCGACAGCCTGGGTGGAGGTGAACGAAGGAGCGGCCCCGACTTTGTTGACCATGCAGTAGGCGGTGGTGCCGTGAGCGGTCAGCATGGCTACCGGTGAGACGCCGGTGGGAAGGCCGTTCTTGGAGCGCACGCGGGCGGTGGCCGGGCTGGCGGTCGCCATGAAGTAATCCCCCGCGGCGGCCAGGCCGGTGCCCAGGCCCGAGAAGACCAGCTCCGTTCCCGCGTGCCCGAGGACCCGCTCTCCCAGAGCGAGCACATCGTCGCGCGCCGGCTTGCCGTCGGTCCCGGGGTTGTGCCTCCAGCGGAGGGTGCCACCGGCCGTGTCGAGCCCGGCCGCCGTGTTCATGCTGTCCTGCAGCACCAGCGTCGAGCCCAGGACGTCGAGTTGCGGGATGGAGGTGTAGATGGGGATGCCGGTCGTCCACAGGGGTCTGGGCGGGTCGGTGAGCACGACATCGGGCACGGCGGATCCCAGCGGCTTGCCGGCGCCGGCGTCCTTGCCGTTGTCGCCGTTCGTGTCGCCGTCGTCGCTGTTCATCCAGACCGCTGCGGCCACCGAGCCCGCCGCCAGCACGCCCAGGGCGGACAGCCCGCCGATCAGCGCCCGTCGGCGGCTGGGAAGGGCCTCCTTCCGTCCGGAGCCTGGCACCGCGCCGGGAGGGGGCGGGACCACGGCCAGCAGCTCGGCCTCGCGGGCCCGTGCCGCCAGGTCCTCCCGCAGAGCGGGGAAGCGGAGGGCCTCCGGGTCCGTGGGCGCCAGCAGGGCCAGCACATCCTCCGGGGAAGGCCGCCGTGACGGGGTCTTGTCCAGGCAGTGCAGCAGCAGATGCAGCGCGGCCGGTACACCGTGCAGGTCGGGCTCCTGCGTCACGATCCTCTGGAGTGTCCCCTTGTCACCCGGACCGAACGGGCCCTCCCCACAGGCCGCGTAGACCAGCACCCCGGCCAGCGCGAAGATGTCGCACTCCGGGCCGACGTCGTGGGACGAGGCGACCTGCTCGGGCGCCATGAAGGCAGGGGACCCGATCAAGGCGCCGGTGCGGGTCAGCCGGGTCTCGCCGAGGGCCCTGGTGATGCCGAAGTCGATGACACGGGGGCCTTCCCGGCCGAGCAGCACGTTTCCCGGCTTGAGGTCGCGGTGCACCAACCCGGCGGCATGGATGGCCTGGAGGGCCTCGGCGAGACCGGCCCCCAAGGCGCGCACCGCGGGCTCCCGGAAGGATCCGTGGGAGCCCACCGCCTGGTCGAGCGTGGGACCGGGGACGTACGCCGTGGCCACCCAGGGGCGGTGCCCATCGGTGTCGGCATCCACGACGGGCACCGTGTAGACGCCTCTGACCCTGCGGGCCGCGGCCACCTCCCGGCGGAAGCGGCTGCGGAAGGCGGGATCGTCCGCGTACTCCTCCCGTACCTGCTTGACCGCCACCAACCGGCCGGAGAAAGTTCTGCACAGGGACACCACGCCCATCGCGCCGCCTCCGAGCGAGCGCATCACGACGTAGGGGCCGATGGTGGCCGGCGGAGCGCCGCCCGGCTCTCCGGAACCCGGCTCCAGCCCCAGGCCCGGCCTCTGCGCTTCCATGGCTCCCCCCGCGTGTCCGCACGTTGTCCCGGCGCCTGCACCGGCGTGGGCAGGGACGTCGCACCGCGGCATTCAATTCCTCCGGCGACGCGGGTCCCCCGGCCAAGGCCCGCGGGAGTGGCGGAAAGGAGTCGGCCGCGGGTGGTGCAGGTGCCGGTCCGGCCATTCAGGAGGTCCTGGACGAAGATCTGGCCCGGTGGAGGCGGCGTCCGCCCGTCAGGAGGCGAGCAGGCGATCCGTGACGGCGAGCAGCTTGCTGCGGACGTCCCGGTCGTACGTCTGCGGATGGGCGCGGGTCAGGCGGGTGCCGTTGAAGTACGCCCCGTTGTGGTGGATGCCGGTGTCCGTGGCGGCCAGCGCCAGCACGGCCGCCATGCCCTCGTCGACCGACGAGTGGGGCGTGAAGCCGCTCTTGCGGACCAGCTCGGTGTCCATGTAGGTCGCGGGGTGCAGCACGTTCACGGACACCCCGGAGCCGGCCAGCTCCTCGGCCAGCGCGAAGGTGTACGCGACGAGCGCGAACTTGCTGCGCCGGTACGCCTCCACCCCCACGTAGCCCGAGGTGAACTCGATGTCGTCGAAGTCGATCGGCACCTGGCCCGCCGAGCCGACGTTGACGATCCGCGCGGGCGCGTTCTTGCGCAGCACGGGCAGCAGGGCCCGGGTCAGCGCAACGGGCGCGAGGTAGTTCACGGCGAGCCTCAGCTCGTGCCCGTCCGCGCTCTGCGCGCGCTCCTCGCCGGGGGCGCCGAAGCCGACGCCCGCGTTGTTGACCAGCACGTCCAGGTCCGGGTGGGCGGTGGCCACCCTTATGCCCAGGGCCCGCACCTCGGCGAGCGAGGAGAGGTCGGCGACGACGGCGTGCGCCTCGCCGCCCGCGTCGTCGATCTCGGCGGCCAGCCGCGCCGTGCGGTGCGCGTCGCGGCCGTGCACCACGACGGTATGACCGATGCGGGCCAGCTCGAAGGCGAGGCGGCGGCCGAGGCCCGAGGTGGCTCCGGTGAGCAGAACGGTGGACATGGCGCTTCCCTTCCCGTGCAGAACACGATCGTCGCCCTGGTCCGGTCCGGCCGCGGGGACGGCACACGGAATGTCGCTCCCGAAACCGTGCGCTCGCCCCGTGTGTACGCCCAGGCGGGGTACCCGGCGTGCCCGCGCGAAACCTGCTTTCGGGTCAGGAGTCCGCGGTGCCCGTGCCGTCCGCGCCGGCCACTTCCTCCGCCAGCACCCGCTGGGCGACCGCGAAGGCGGAGTTGGCCGCCGGGACACCGCAGTAGATGGCGCTCTGGAGCAGCACCGCGCCGATCTCCTCGGGGGTGAGGCCGTTGCGGCGCGCCGCGCGGACATGCATGGCCAGCTCGTCGAGGTGCCCGTGCGCGACCAGCGCCGTCAGCGTGACCATGCTGCGCTCCCGCCGGGAGAGCGTGGTGTCGGTCCAGATCTCGCCCCACGCGTAGCGGGAGATGAAGTCCTGGAAGCGGGCGGTGAAGTCAGTCGTACGGGACTGGGCGCGGTCCACGTGCGCGTCCCCGAGGACGGCACGGCGCGCCGCGATGCCGCGCGGCGGGTCGCCTTCGAGGTGGGCGCGCAGCGCCCCGAGCACCGCGGCGGGCCGCTCGGCGGGGGCCAGGTGGGGTGTGCCCGGCAGCTCGGTGAGCAGGGCGCCGGGCACGGCGTCGGAGATCTCGCGCAGGTGCTCGGGCGGCGTCGCCCGGTCCTCGCGGCCGGCGACGAGCAGCGTGGGCGCGGTGACTTCCGAGAGCCGGTCCCGGATGTCGAAGGCGGCCAGCGCGTCGCAGCAGGCCGCGTAGCCGGCGGGGTCGGTGGTGCGGAGGTCCTCCACCAGTGCGGGGTCGCTGAAGCCGGGGGTGAACCAGCGCGAGTTCGCCGTCTCCACCAGCTTCCCCATGCCCGCCTCGCGGACCTGCGCCGCGCGCTCGCGCCACGCCGTCCCGGCGCCGAAGTGGGCGGAGGAGCAGATCACCGCGAGGCTGGATATCCGCTCGGGGTGGTGCACGGCGAGGTGCAGCCCGACGGCGCCGCCGAGCGAGACGCCGGCGTAGGCGAACCGCTCGATGTCCAGCGCGTCGGCGAGCGCCAGGACCAGAGCGGCCAGGTCGCCCACGGTGGCGCCGGGGCCGATCAGGGCGGGGCTGGATCCGCCGTGGCCCGGCAGGTCCCAGCGGATCACCCGGTGGGTGGTGGTCAGCTCGGGCGCGACGCCGTCCCACAGTCTGGTGGAGGTGCCGAGCGAGGGCCCGAGCAGCAGCGGGGGAGCGGTGGGCGCGCCTTCGGCGCGGTGGTGCAGCAAGGTTTCGGTCATGAGCGTTCCAGAGCGCGATCGGTGAGGTCGGCGGCGTGGCCCGTGTAGCGGGCCGGGTCGGTCAGTTCGGCGAGGTCCAGGCCGAGGGAGGCGATCTCGGGCAGGCCGGCGAGGACGTCCGTGAGCATCCGGCCCTCGCCCTCGGCGCGCCCGGCCGCCTCGGTCAGCAGCTGCTTGGCGCGGGCCCTGCCAAGCCGTGGGGCCAGCTCGGCGGAGAGCCGCTCGGACACGATCAGGCCGTGGGTGAGGTCCAGGTGCGCGCGCATCCGGTCCGGGTGCACCCGCAGGCCCTCGGTGAGTTCCACGGCGTCCCGGGCGGCGCCGCCGGTCAGCCTCAGCAGGTCGCGCAGCGGCTCCCACTCGGCGTGCCAGGAGCCGGAGGGCCGCTCGTCGGGTGCGGTGAGCGCGGCGCACAGGGCGGCCGCCAGCAGGGGTGCGCGCTGGGCGGCGGCGATCAGCAGGGTGGCGCGGACCGGGTTGGCCTTGTGCGGCATGGCGGAGGAGCCGCCCCGGCTGCCCTCGGCCAGCTCCCCGATCTCGGTGCGCGAGAGGGTGGCGACATCGACGGCGGGCTTGCCGAGGGCGGCGGCGGCGAAGGCCAGCGCCGCGGCCAGGTCGGCCACCGGGGTGCGCAGGGTGTGCCAGGGCAGCACGGGCCGGGCGAGACCGGTCTGGCGAGCGTAGGCGTCCAGCAGGGCGTCTGCCGCGGAGGCGTCCGCCGCATCGTTCGCGTCCGCTCCGGAGCGGACGCCCGCCGGGTCGGTGGCACCCCTTCCCTCCCCCTGTCCCGCCGCGGCCGGGCCGGCCGCGGCAAAGGCGGTGAACGCGGCCAGCGTGCCGGCCGCGCCGCCGAGTTGGCAGGGGAGTGCCGCGCGTACCGCCCGGACGCGGTCGCGGGCGTCCAGCACCAGCGAGCGCCAGCCGGCTGCCTTCAGCCCGAACGTGGTGGGCACGGCGTGCTGGGTGAGGGTGCGCCCCGGCATCGGGGTGGTGCGGTGCCGGGCGGCGAGCCCGGCCAACGCCTCTGCCGCGCGGTCGAGGTCGGCCTCGATCAGGCCCAGGGTGCGCGCGGCCATCAGCATCATGGCGGTGTCCATGATGTCCTGGCTGGTGGCGCCGCGGTGCACGTACTCGCCGTACTCCGCGGGGACTCCGGCCGTGAGGTCCGCCACCAGCGGGATCACCGGGTTGCCGCCCGAGCGGGCCCGCAGCGCGAGATCCCGGGCGTCGAACCGGCCGGCGTCCGCGGCGGCCGTCACCGCTTCGGCCGCCGCGCCCGGGGCCAGTCCCGCCGCGGCCTGGGCGCGTGTCAGGGCGGCCTCCGCGTCCAGCATCGCCTGGAGGAACGCGGTGTCCCCGGTCGCCGCCTCGGCGGGCGAGCCTGCCCGCCCGGGCGAGAGCAGGCCGGTGTCGGCGTCGGCCCCTGCCACAACCACTCCCTTCGCTGCGCGCTGCCCCGCGGGTCCGCGCGCCCTTAGTCGAACCGGAGGAAGACCGTCTCCCCGTCGCCCTGCAACCGGATGTCGAAACGGTATGTCCGGTGCTGCTCGGGGCGGGCGATCAGCGTGTCGCGGCGCTCGGGCGGCAGCCCGGCGAGCAGCGCGTCGCCGGGCCGCTCCGTGCCGCCGTCGGCCGCGGCCTCGGTCCCGGTGCCGGACAGGCCGTCGGCCAGGTAGGCGCGGGTGAAGAGGTGGTGCAGCAGGCCGCGTGCGAAGACGCACACGCTGATGTACGGCACGCCCGGGTTGCCGGGCGGCAGGGTGCGCAGCGCGTAGTGGCCGTCCGCGTCGGTGCCGACCCGGCCGAAGCCGGTGAAGTCGGTGCCGTTGCGGCCCAGGTACCCGCCGTTCACGGTGTCCCGGCGCAGCGAGCCGGGCCGCCCGGCGAGCGAGCCGTCCGGGGCGCTCTGCCAGAACTCCAGCAGCGCGTCGGGCACGGGGGCGCCCTCGCCGTCCAGGACGTACCCGTGCAGGGTCAGGGCGTCGGGGTGACCCTTGGGCGCGACCTCGCCGCCGTCGGGGAACGGGAGCGCGTAGCCGTAGAACGGGCCGACGGTGTGGGACGGCGTGGGTGGCAGGGGTGGGTTGGACGCTGCTGGCAGGGTCGGGTTGGACGCCGTGGGCCGGGGCGGTGTGGTGGTCATCAGCGGCCTTCCTCGATCCAGGTGGCACTCGGCCCGTCCAGGACGATGTCCCACTCGTAGCCGAGCGAGAACTCGGGCTGTGACAGCTCGTGCCGGTACGCGGCGACCAGGCGGGCGCGGGCGGCCTCGTCGGTCACCGACTGCAGGATCGGGTCGTAGGCGAACAGCGGGTCGCCGGGGAAGTACATCTGCGTCACCAGGCGCTGGGTGAACGCGCTGCCGAAGACGGAGAAGTGGATGTGCGCGGGGCGCCACGCGTTGGCGTGGTTGCGCCAGGGGTAGGCGCCCGGCTTGATGGTGGTGAAGGTGTAGCGGCCCTCGTCGTCGGTGAGGGTCCTGCCGACGCCGGTGAAGTTGGGGTCCAGCGGAGCCGGGTGCTGGTCGCGCAGGTGGGCGTACCGGCCGGAGGCGTTGGCCTGCCAGAGCTCCACGAGCTGGCCGCGCACCGGGCGGCCCCTGCCGTCCAGCAGCCGCCCCGACACGGTGATCCGCTCGCCCAGCGGCTGGCCCTGGTGCTGGACGGTCAGGTCGTTGTCCGTGTCCGTGACGTCCGTGGCGCCGAAGACGGGCCCGGACAGCTCGACCACCTCCGGGTCGCCGCCGTCCACCGCCACCAGCGGCTGGGTGGGGTGGCGCAGGACCGAGCTGCGGTAGGGGGCGTAGTCGCGCGAGGGGTGGTGCTGGATCGGGGCGCCCGCCGTCCGTGCGGCTTCGTAGGCGCTCTGGAGGTCGCCGACCTCCTTGTCGATGTCCGATTGGGTGAGAGCCATGGGGGACTCCAGGAGTGGGAGGGAGAGCGGATGTTCTTGCCGTAGGGGAGGCCGGGTGACCGGCCCGTCAGCCCGTCAGGGGGACGCTGCCGTTGCCGGGCGTGGCCCCGTCCACCTGCGTTCAGCCCGGTGGCGGCCGGTTCGGGGTGCGACCGGCTCGGGGTGCGGTCGGTCCGGACGCCGTGGTGGTCCGGGGAGCGGCGCGTCCGGGGGTGCGGCGCGCCGCTGGGGGTCGTCAGTGGCCGGGGACGGCGTCCTCGCTGGACGTGCCGTCCGGTGCCGCCCTGCCGTTGCCGTCCGCGCCGTGCACCTTGGCCGCGGTTCTCGCGCGTACCTCGTCGGGGGTGGCGCCGGGCGCGCACTCCACGAGGCGCAGGCCGTCCGCGGTGACGTCGAGCACGGCTATGTCGGTGATGATGCGGTCCACGCAGGCCTTGCCGGTCAGCGGCAGGTCGCACTCCTCGACGATCTTCGGCGTCCCGTCCTTGGCGGTGTGCGTCATGACCGCGATCACCCGGCGGGCGCCGTGCACCAGGTCCATGGCGCCGCCGATGCCGGTGATCATCTTGCCGGGCACGGCCCAGTTCGCCAGGTCGCCGTGCTGCGACACCTGCATGGCACCGAGCACCGCCACGTCGATGTGGCCTCCGCGGATCATGCCGAAGGAGAGCGCCGAGTCGAAGAAGGAAGCGCCCGGCAGGACGGTGACGGTCTCCTTGCCGGCGTTGATCAGGTCCGGGTCCACCTGGTCCTCGACGGGGTAGGGGCCGACGCCGAGGATGCCGTTCTCCGACTCCAGCACCACCTCGACCCCCTCGGGGAGATGGTTGGGGATCAGGGTCGGCAGGCCGATGCCCAGGTTGACGTACTGCCCGTCCTCCAGCTCCCGGGCCGCCCGTGCCGCCATCTGCTCGCGTGTCCACGCCATCAGCCGCGCACCGTCCTCTTCTCGATCGCCTTGTCCGCGGCCTGCTGCGGGGTAAGGGCCAGCACGCGCTGGACGAAGATGCCGGGCAGGTGCACCGCGTCGGGGTCGATGTCGCCCGGCTCCACGAGCTCCTCCACCTCGGCGATCGTGATCCGGCCGGCCATCGCGGCCAGCGGGTTGAAGTTCCGGCTGGACTTGTTGAAGACCAGGTTCCCGTGCCGGTCGCCCACGGCCGCGCGCACCAGCGCGTAGTCGGTGCGGATGCCGTGCTCCAGGACGTACGGGGTGCCGTCGAACTCCCTGACCTCCTTCGCGGGCGAGGCCACGGCGACGCCGCCCTGCCCGTCGTACCGCCAGGGCAGCCCGCCGTCGGCGACCTGCGTGCCGACACCGGCGGGGGTGTAGAACGCGGGGATGCCGGCGCCGCCGGCCCGCAGCCGCTCGGCCAGCGTGCCCTGCGGGATCAGCTCGACCTCCAGCTCACCGGCCAGGTACTGCCGGGCGAACTCCTTGTTGGCGCCGATGTAGGAGCCGGTGACCCGGGCGATCCGGCCCGCCGCGAGGAGCACGGCGAGCCCGGAGTCCATCGCGCCGCAGTTGTTGGACACCACGCTCAGGTCCGTCACGGCGCGCTCGTGCAGAGCCTCGATCAGGGCGTTCGGCACGCCGCTCAGGCCGAAGCCGCCCACGGCGAGCGACGCCCCGTCCGGGACGTCCGCCACCGCTTCGGCGGCGGACGCGACCACCTTGTCCATCCGTGCAGCCCCACCTCTCGGGAGTGCCGGTGCCGCCCGGCGCCCGAGCCGCGCGGCGGACGGCCGCGGGGCCACGGACGACGGGCGCTCGGCCGGCGTCTCTCCGTAATTAGTCAGCGCACTGAGTATTTCAGCGAACCGTCCCTCACGCTGCCACCGCTCCCGCGATGCGTCAATACCCTTGTGCTGCCAGGACGCCTGCTAGGCCGCATCATCCGTAACGGTCGACACAGGGCAGGGAACGAGAGATTATGTTCAGTGCACAGACTGATTCAGTGCACCGATTTCTTCCCGGCAGCGAGCCCGGCACGAGCCGGTGTGCCGAACGACCGAGCGGAGGACCCCATGGCGGCGGTGGACCTGACCACCCACCCCGGGCACCTGGCCCGGCGGCTCCAGCAGGCGCACTACCTGCTCTGGAGCACCATGGTCTCCGAGGAGATCACCTCGCCGCAGTTCGCGGTGCTCAACACCCTGATGGCCGAGCCGGGGCTCGACCAGCGCACGGTGGGGGAGCGGGTGGGGCTCGACCGCTCCACGGTCGCCGAGGTCATCAGCAGGCTCGGCCGGCGCGGGCTGCTCGACAAGGTGCGCGACCCGGGTGACGGCCGCCGCTTCCTGCTGCGGCTCACGGACGAGGGGTCCCGGGTGCACCGCAAGCTGACCGTGCGCACCGCCCGGATGAACGAGGTGTTCCTCGCCCCGCTCTCCACCGCCGAGCGAGGCGTCTTCTTCGACCTGCTGCGCCGGGTCTCGGACGCGGCGGAGGGCCTGCGCAACCCCGGCGCGCCCGTGCCGCCGGCCGACGGTACCGGCACCGGTCCCGGTCCCGGTTCCGGTTCCGCCGAGACGGGGCAGGTTCCGGCTCCGGCGCCGCGGGGGGCCTGAGCCGGGCATCCGGCATGGCAGGCGGCCGGCCACCCGAGCCGGCTCAGGTGCGCGGCGGTGCGCCCAGGATCTCGGCGAGGTCGTAGCGGACCGGCTCCTCCAGCTGGGCGTAGGTGCAGCTCTCCGCCGTGCGGTCCGGGCGCCAGCGGCGGAACTGGGCGGTGTGCCGGAAGCGGGCGCCGTTCTCCATGTGGTCGTACGCCACCTCGCAGACCCGCTCCGGGCGCAGCGGCACCCAGGACAGGTCCTTCCGTCCCGACCAGCGGCTCGGCGCGCCGGGCAGCCGGGCGCTCTCGTGTGCGGACTCGTCCGCCCAGGACGCCCAGGGGTGGTCCCGGGCCGACGCCATCCGCAGCGGCTCCAGCTCCTCCGCCAGCTCGGCGCGGCGCCGCATCGAGAACGCCGCCGCCACCCCGACGTGCTGGAGGTGCCCCGCGCCGTCGTACAGCCCGAGCAGCAGCGAGCCGACCACGGGGCCGCTCTTGTGGTGGCGGTAGCCCGCCACCACGCAGTCCGCGGTGCGCTCGTGCTTGACCTTGAACATGACGCGTTCGTTCTGCCGGTAGCGCGCGTCCAGGGGCTTCGCCACGATCCCGTCGAGACCCGCGCCCTCGTACTGCTCGAACCACCTGAGGGCGAGCGCGGCGTCCCTGGTGGCGGGCGCGAGGTGCACCGGAGGCGTGACGTCCGCGAGCGCCCGCGTCAGCCCCTCGTGCCGCTCGTGGAGCGGGGAGCTCAGCAGCGCCTCGTCGCCGAGCGCCAGCAGGTCGAACGCGATGAACGTGGCGGGGGTCCGTTCGGCGAGCATCCGCACCCGGGAGTCCGCCGGATGGATCCGCTCGGAGAGCGCGTCGAAGTCGAGGTGGCCCTCCCGGGCGATCACGATCTCGCCGTCCACCACGCACCGCTCGGGCAGCCGCTCCGCCAGCGCGGCCACCAGCTCCGGGAAGTACCGGGTGAGCGGCTTGCCGGTGCGGCTGCCCAGCTCGATCTCGGGGCCGTCGCGGAAGACGATGGTGCGGAACCCGTCCCACTTGGCCTCGTACTGCATGTCCGGGGGGATGCTCGACACCAGCTTGGCGAGCATCGGCTTCACGGGCGGCATCACCGGCAGTTCCATACCTGCTGATTCTGCCCCGTCCACGCCCGGATCGGCTCGCCCGGAAACACGCGTGCCGGACGATATGCGGCCCGGGGCGGGTGCGCCTACCGTGGCTCCATGGGTGCGAGCGGCAAGGGCGCGGCGGTCGAGCTGGACGCGGGCGGGCGCACCGTACGGCTGTCCAGCCCGGACAAGGTCTACTTCCCGGAGCGCGGCTTCACCAAGCTGGACCTCGCCCTGTACTACCTGGCCGTCGGCGACGGCATCCTCCGCGCCCTGTACGAGCGGCCCACCACCCTGGAGCGCTACCCCGAGGGCGTCACCGGCGAGTCCTTCTTCCAGAAGCGCGCACCCAAGAACCGGCCCGACTGGATCCCCACCGCGCACATCACCTTCCCCAGCGGCCGGTACGCCGACGAGATGTGCCCCACCGAGGTCGGCGCGGTGCTGTGGGCCGCGCAGTACGGCACGTTCACCTTCCACCCGTGGCCGGTGCGGCGCGCGGACACCGAGCGCCCCGACGAGCTCCGCCTCGACCTCGACCCGCAGCCCGGCACCGACTTCTCCGACGCGGTCCGTGCCGCCCAGGCGCTCCGCGCGGTCCTGGAGGAGCACGGGATGCGCGGCTGGCCCAAGACCTCCGGGGGCCGGGGACTGCACGTGTTCGTGCCGATCGAGCCGCGCTGGACGTTCACGCAGGTGCGGCGTGCCGCGATCGCCTGCGGGCGGGAGCTGGAGCGGCGGATGCCGGGCAGGGTGACGACGGCCTGGTGGAAGGAGGAGCGGGGCGAGCGGATCTTCCTCGACTACAACCAGACCGCCCGGGATCGCACCATCGCCTCCGCCTACTCGGTGCGGCCGCGGCCGCGCGCGGCCGTCTCCGCGCCGCTGCGCTGGGACGAGCTGGACGCCGCGGTGCCGGAGGACTTCGACCTCGCGACGATGCCCCGGCGGTATGCCGAGGTCGGTGATGTGCATGCCGGCATGGATGACGAGCGGTACGTGCTCGACGGGCTGCTGGAGCTGGCGCGTCGCGATGAGCGGGACCATGGGCTGGGGGATCTGCCGTATCCCCCTGAGCACCCCAAGGTGGCCGGGGAGCCCAAGCGGGTTCAGCCGAGCCGGGCTCGGCGGGCCGACTGAGCTGCCGGGCACCCGGTCGTGGGGCTCCGCCCCGGTGCCGCTCAGGGGCGCGGGGAACTGCGCCACCAACCCCCACCGGCCGGTGGTCAAGAACGAGACCGCAAGGGGCTGGGCCCGGGGGCCCGCCGCAGGCGCATCGTGGCTGGTCGCGCAGTTCCCTGCGCCCCTTTCGGGGGCGCGCCCACGCGGCGGAGCCGTATATCGGACACAGCCCCGCGCAAGGAGCGGACCCCCTCCCCGAGGTGCCGGGGAAGGGGCCCGCGTGGCCGGGGTGCCGTTAGGGGCTACAGCTCCTTGACCCGGACGTCCCGGTAGGAGATGCGGTCCGCCGTGCTGTGGACCTGGAGGCCTATGTAGCCCTCCGCCCAGCGGCGGCCGTCGGTGCCCGGGTCGTCCGACCTCGGGGGCTCGAAGAGCTGCCCGCCGATGTTGTCGAACTCGTTGATCAGCTTGCCGTTGCGGTACAGCTGGAAGTGCTGGTCGATCACCCGGATCTCGTAGTCGTTCCACGTGCCCTTCGGGGTGACCATCGCCCCGGCGAGCCCGACCCGGTCGAAGCCGTAGACGGAACCGGTCTTGTACATGTCGCCCGTGGGGCTGTCCAGGATCTGCATCTCGTGGCCGTACTCGATGGCCGCCCACTCCGGACGGGACTCCAGCGGGTTGTCGTGCACCTGCGGGAACCGGACGAAGACGCCGCCGTTGGCGTTGGCGTCACCCGCGGCGTCGTCGCGCCACTGCAGCTTCAGCGAGAAGTTGGCGTACTTGCGCACCGGGTACCAGAGCATGCCCAGGTTGTTCGCCTGCTGGCTGGTGATCGAGCCGTCGTCGTTCAGCTTGAACGAGCCGCCGCCGACCTGCTCCCACCTGTCCAGCGACTTCTGGGTGCCGTCGAAGATCTTCCGGTACCCGTCGGTCTGGCCGGGCTTGCCGATGCCGGACTGCTTCGCCGCCTTGTTGATCAGCCGGTACTCGCGCTGGTCGATGACACCGTCCTTCAGGAGCTGGTCGGTGACCGTCCCCACGTGCTTGAGGAACAGCGCCTGGGACGTCCACTCCTTCTCGTCCTCGATCAGCTCGTTGATCCGGCACCGGTTGTCGGTCACCCGGTTCGGGATGCCGGTGTCGACCGTGCCGACGAACACCGTCGCGCGCTCGTCGTACTCGGCACAGGGGGGTGGGGGCACCCCGCCGCCCGGAGCGACCGTGAAGGACGCCGTCCCGGCCTCGCTGGTGTTGCCCGCCTTGTCGGTGGCCCGGTACGCGACGCTGTGGGCGCCCGTCCCGTCGACGACCACGGGGTCGGCGTAGGCGAGGTACGGGCCGCCGTCGAGCGAGTACTCGACCGTGGCCACGCCCGAGCCCTCGTCGCTGGCGGTCACCGTCACCTTGGCGGTGCCGAGGTAGGCGCCGTCGGAGTTCTTCTCGCCGTCGACCTTCGCGCTCACCTCCGGCGCCGTGGTGTCCTCGGCGGGCGGGGCCACCACCGTGAACTCGGCGGTCTTCTCCGCCGCGGCGTTGCCCGCCTTGTCGGTGGCCCGGTAGCGGACCTGGTAGTCACCGGGGTCGTGCAGCATCACCGGGGACGTGTACGCCTGCCAGTCGCCGTCCGCACCGATCGCGTACTCGATGGTGTCGACGCCGGAGCCGGTGTCGGAGGCCGTCACGGTCACCGTCGCCATGCCGACGTAGGCGCCGTTCGCGTCCTTGTCACCGGTGACGGTGGCCGACGTGTCCGGCGGCGCGGTGTCGTCCGTCGGGGCTTCCGCCACCGTGAAGTCGACGGATTTCTCCGCCGCCGCGTTGCCGGCCTTGTCGGTGGCCCGGTAGCGCAGGGTGTGCTGGCCCTGCGTGTTCACCACCACCGCGGAGGTGTACGGCTGCCAGTCGCCGTCCGCCTCCAGCGCGTACTCGACGGTGTCGATGCCGGAGCCCTCGTCGGTGGCGTCGACCGTCACCGTCGCCGAGCCCACGTACGCACCGTCCGGGTTCTGCTGCCCGTCGACCTTCGCCGAGGTCTCCGGGGCCGTGGTGTCATCGCCACCGCCACCGTCCGGCGTCACCACCAGGGTGCCGGTCATCTGGGCGTGCCCGGGCATCGAGCAGAAGTAGTGGTAGGTGCCCGGGGTGAGGGTGACCTCCTGGGTGTACCGGCCGCCCTGCGAGTCGTTGGGGCTGGCCAGGATGTTGACGTGGACGTCGTTGTTGTAGTTCGGGTCGGAGATGTCGAAGGTGAGGGTGTGCGGCATGCCGGTGGTGTTGCCGGTGGCCGCGCTGTTCTCGAACACGATCGTCGCCGGGCCCGCCACCGCGGTCGTCGGCACCGAGGCGTACTTGGTGATGTCGTCGTTCGCGGTCCAGGTGAGGGTCTGGGCCGCCGCCGCGCCCGCGTCGGCCGGCTGCGCGGTGCGCCCGTAGGCGGCCGAGCCGAGGCCGAGCACCATCGCCAGGCAGGCCAGCAGTATCAGCCACGGATGGTTGCGGTGCCGCCCGCGCGCCGCGGGACGCCCCGCGGGTCTGTCCTTCCGGGGGGTGCCCGTCATCACTGCGCCTTCCTTGCCAGGTCCTTCGCGGCCGGGGTGGCGGCGCCGCCTGTGTAGGTCACGTGCCACAGCGCCGAGTGCTGGTCCGAGGTGAAGAAGCCGCGGCCGTAGTCGAGGACGTAGAGCGAGCCGTCCGGCGCGAACTCCCAGTCCATCAGGTTGGCGATGCCGTCGTTGCCGGTCGGGATGATCTGCTTCAGCGACTCCGAGTGGATCGGCAGCCCGCCGTTGCCCATGGTCTTCGGGTCCATGAGCACCGCGTTGCGCGGCTGGGTCTGGTTGTAGAAGTCACCGACGAACCACTTGCCGTCCCAGTACTCCGGCCACGCGTTCGGGCCCGCGTTCGCCGCGTTGTAGCGGTAGACGGGACCGTCCATGGTGGCCTGGCCGCCGCCCTTGAGCCACGGCAGCAGGTACGTGGCCTCGTCCACCTTGTACGACGGGATGCCGTCCGCGTTCCGCGGGTAGTCGGGGGCGCCGCCCTGCGGCGAGTACCAGATGTTGTTCGGGGTCATCGGCGGCAGGTTGACCAGGCCGTCGTTGTTCGGCGACTCGTTCTTCAGGTGGTCGCAGTCGTACCAGCCGAGCGGCTTGCTCGGGTCGGGCAGGTTGCGGTCGCGGTAGGGCTGCTTGTTGCCCATGCAGTACGGCCAGCCGCGGTTGCTCGCATGCGTGATCACGGCGAACTGGTCGTACTTGGCGGGGCCCCAGGTCGTCGACGGGTCGTTGGCGTCCGGGCCCACCCATCCCGCGTAGAGGACGTCGGTCGTCTTGTCGACATAGATCCGCGCGGGGTTGCGCACACCCATCACGTAGATCTCGCCGCGGGTCTTGCCGCCGCCCTCGTCGGTCTCCTTGCCGGTGAACAGGTTCCCCTCGGGGAGGGTGTACGTGCCGTCCGGCTCGGGGTGGATCCGCAGGATCTTGCCGTTGAGGTTGTTGGTGTTGCCCGCGGTGCGGCGCGCGTCGGCGAAGGAGACGCCCTTGTAGTTGGGCTCCGGGTTGTTGCCGGAGTAGCCGTCGCTGAAGCCCGAGGAGTTGTTGTCCCCGACCGCGATGTAGAGGTTGCCCTTGGAGTCCCAGGTCATCCCGCCGCCGGAGTGGCAGCAGCTGTGCGCCTGGGCGGGCCAGCTCAGCAGCACCTTCTCGCTGCTCAGGTCGAGCTTGTTCGTGGCCTTGTCCAGCGTGAAGCGGGACACCTGCCGGGTGTCCATCTGCGTCTCGCGGTTCAGGCCCGAGAACGGCGCGTAGTAGACGTAGATCCAGCCGTTGTCCTCGAACTTCGGGTCGAGCTCGATGCCCAGCAGACCGTCCTCGATCTTGGTGAGCTCGTCGCCGCCGCCCTTGTTGCCGAAGACGTCCAGCTCGGCGGCGAGGGTGACCTGACCGGTCTTCGGGTCGTAGATGTGGATCTGGCCCTTGCCGCGGCCGACGTTCGGGTCGTTCCAGTCGGTGACCGGGGGCACGCTGCCGTCCCCGCCGCCGCGGCCGATGTAGAACACCCGCCCGTCATGCGCGATCGTCATGCCGTGCGGCTCGCCGATCTGGTCGTTCTGGCCCGGCTGGTTGGGCTTGGTGACCCGCTCCGCCTTGTAGTTCGCGTTGATGGTGGCCTTGCAGTCGGCCCGCACGAGACGGGTCGTCCACAGCAGCGCGCCGCGCAGGTGGGTGCGGAAGTCGGCCTCGTCGAAGGTGGAGGCGGTACCGCCCATCGCGGTGTAGAAGGACCGGCCGCCGCCGTAGTCACGGCACCAGGAGACCGGGTGGTCCCAGCCGTTCGCGCCGTCACCGGGCTTGTACGTGGACTCGCGCACCCGGGCGACCGTGTGCACCGTGCCGGACGGGTTCTGCTGCCAGTTGAGCCACTGGTCCGGGCGCTTCCACTCCAACGGGAGGTCCTTGGTGGCCGGGTTGACCCGGTCGCCCACCTCCACCGTGGCCTGCTGCACGCTCGTCGGCGAGCCGGCGGCGGGCCGGGCGCCGATCAGGCCGGTGAACCAGTCGGAGTACGGTTCCGCGCGGGCCGCGTCATGGATGCCGACGAACCCGCCGCCGGCCTTCATGTACGCCTCAAGCCCGGCCTCCTGCTCGGGATCGAGGATGTCGCCACCGCCCGTGAGGAAGACGACGGCGTTGTACGAGCCCATCTTCTTGCCGTCCGTGAAGACCGCCGGGTCGCCGGTGGCCTGCACCTTGAAGTGCTGTCCGGCCGGGCCCGTCTGGCCGATCCTCTCGATGGCCGCGATGCCGGCGTCGACGACCGGCGACTCGTCGCCCGCCGCGGCCGAGCCGTAGAACACCAGCACCTTGACGTTGGCGCCGCCCGGAGGCGACGGAAGGTTCATCCGGGCCGCCACCTCCGCCGGGACGGTCCGCGCGGCGGCCGGCCCGGACAGCACACCGGCGGCCAGCGCCCCGGCCGCCACGGCCGCGGCCCAGATCCGCCCCGCGCGCCGCGGCCCCGTGCGTCTTGCTCTGCTCAACCCTGGTGCGGCTGAGGGTTTTTGATGCGGTATGAACCGCATGTCTTCACCCACCCCTCATCGGTCATAGCAACAGCGCCGATGAAGCTAGACCTCTTTTCATGGTTCGCCAATAGGTATCACCGCAATAGAACAAACTTTGTCCTGAGTGTGGATAAACGAAGATCACGCAGCTACCGTGATGCCGTCCCGGGGGCTTCTTGCGCCCCGTGAGTCTCCGTACCAAGAGGGGGAGTTCGGCGATGAACGACGCTACGGACGAGACACGCGGCAGGGCGGCGGGCGCCGCGGGCGGCGGCGCACCGGACGCGGCGCCGAGCGGCGGGGCGGCCTCGGGCGGGGGCGCCGCACCGGGACGCGGCGGGCGGGCCGAGGCGCTGGGCAGACGGGCCTTCACCAGCCGGATCCTCGCCGGCGGCGCCGCCGTGGCCTCGCTGGGCGCGGTCTCCGCCACCGCGGCGGCGCGCCCCGCGGCAGCGGCCCCCGCCGCCCGGACCGCCGCGACGGCCCCCGCGGGCGGCGAGGCGCGGCACATCAAGATGTACGCGGAGAAGCTGGCGGACGGCCGGATGGGCTACGGCTTCGAGAAGGGCAAGGCCACCGTGCCCGGCCCGCTGATCGAGCTCAACGAGGGCGACACGCTCTACATAGAGTTCGAGAACACCATGGACGTGGCGGCGAGCCTGCACGTGCACGGCATGGACTACGAGATCAGCAGCGACGGCACCGCGATGACGCACAGTGAGGTCGAGCCCGGTGGCACCCGCACCTACACCTGGCGCACCCACGCCCCCGGCCGCCGCGAGGACGGCACCTGGCGCGCCGGCACCGCCGGCTACTGGCACTACCACGACCACGTCGTGGGCACCGAGCACGGCACCGGCGGCATACGTGCGGGGCTGTACGGCCCGGTGATCGTCCGCAGGAAGGGCGACATACTGCCGGACAGGACCTACACGATCGTCTTCAACGACATGACGATCAACAACGTGACCCCGGGCCCCGACCTGGAGGCCACCGTCGGCGACCGGATCGAGTTCGTCTCGATCACCCACGGCGAGTACTACCACACCTTCCACCTGCACGGGCACCGCTGGGCCGACAACCGCACCGGCCTGCTGACCGGCCCCGACGACCCCAGCCAGGTCATCGACAACAAGATCGTGGGACCGGGCGACTCCTTCGGCTTCCAGGTCCTCGCGGGCGAGGGCGTCGGCGCGGGCGCCTGGATGTACCACTGCCACGTGCAGAGCCACTCCGACATGGGCATGGTGGGCCACTTCCTGGTCAGGAAGGCAGACGGCACGATTCCCGGCTACGAGATGCACGAGCACTCCGGTTCCGGGACGGCGTCCGGAGCGGGTTCCATGGCGCACGGGCACTGAGCGCGTCCGGACGAGCGCCGCGAGGCCGGCCCCAGCGCCGCGAGGCCGGCACCGGGCCGGGGAGCGGCGTCCGGGCCGGTCGGCGCCGGGGTCCGCCCCATGTCATCCCTGCGGAGGGCACACAAGGCGTCCACAGGGAGCGCTCTCTTCCCGGTGCGGAAGCGCGGCTAGGGTGGTCGAGACCATTTCGTCCGCCAGAGTCCCAGGAGCCCGAAGGTGAGCGATCCGACGACCGACCCGCGTCCCACACTGGAGGCCGTGGCCGCACGGGCCGGGGTGTCCCGGGCCACGGTGTCCCGCGTCGTCAACGGCAGCACGGGAGTCCGCAAGTCGCTCGCCGAACGGGTCCGGGTCGCCGTCGACGAGCTCGGCTACGTGCCCAACCAGGCCGCGCGCAGCCTCGTCACCCGCCGGCACGACGCCATCGCGGTGGTCGTCGCCGAGCCGGAGACCCGGATCTTCGCCGACCCGTTCTTCGGGCTGCAACTGCGCGGCATCAGCAAGGAGCTCACCGCCCACGACTCCCAGCTCGTGCTGCTGCTCACCGAGGGCCCCGACGACTACGCGCGCGTGGGACGCTACCTCTCCGGCGGCCACGTCGACGGCGCGCTCGCGTTCTCGCTCCACCTGGACGACCCGCTGCCCGGTGTCATGCGCGGCACCGGGGTGCCCACCGTCTTCGGCGGACGCCCCTACTGGTCGGACGGCCAGGCGGACATCCCGTACGTCGACTGCGACAACCGCGGCGGCGCCCGGGACGCCGTGCGCCACCTGGTGGGGCTCGGCCGCACCCGGATCGCGCACATCACCGGGCCGCTGGACCAGACCTCCGCGGTGGACCGGTTGGACGGCTACCGCGAGGAACTCGGGGACGGGGACCCGCGGCTGATCGAGGAGTGCGACTTCACCCCGGCGGGTGGCGAGCGTGCCATGCGCGCCCTGCTCGACCGCTGCCCCGATCTGGACGGCGTCTTCGCCGCCAACGACCTGTCCGCAGCCGGAGCCATCCGCGTGCTGCGCGAGCGCGGGCTGCGGGTCCCCGAGGACGTCGCCGTGGTCGGCTTCGACGACCTGCTGCATGTCGCGGAGCAGACCGACCCGCCGCTGACCACCATCCGCCAGGACATCCAGGAGATGGGCCGCCTGATGGCCCGCCTCCTGCTCCAGGGCCAGGGCCGCGTCCCCGGCCCCGGGACGGGCGCGGAGTGGGCTCCGGTCGTCACCCAGACGACGCTGGTGCGGCGCGCGTCGGCCTGACGGCCGGGGCTCACCGGGGTGCATGGCGCGCCCTGACGAGGGCGCGGGGCTGTTGTCGTGGGGGCACCTCCTACCCCTTGGGGCAGTGCGGGAGGCTCCGCCGCGTGGGCGCGACCAGCCGCGACGTGACCGTCGATCGTCACCGTCCCAAGCGGGTGTCTCTGTCGTGTCCGGACCAGCGGCGGGTGGCTGGTTGCTCGCGCCCACGCGGCGGAGCCGGACATCGACACAGCCCCGCGCCCCTACGGGGGCGCCGCTGGCGCGAAGCGCCCGAACAGGGCGCAGCAGTGCCCTGACAGGGGCGCGGGGAACTGCGCGACCAGCCACGTCGAGACCGTCACGACGTCACCGTCCGAAGGGGGTAGACGCTGCCGTGGCCAGGCCACCGCCAGGTGGTGGCACAGCCCCGCGCCGCTGAGTGGGCCGGGGCGGGCCCAGACGTGCGGTGCCCCCGGCGTCGGCGACATGCGGGCTTCGCCCGTCCGGGCAAGACTCGGTGGGAGAGCACCTCGGGAACCCAAGGAGTGCACCATGCTCACCACCCGATTCGTCGACGGCGCCCCGAACTGGCTCGATCTCGCCACCCCGGACATGAACGGCGCCCAGGCCTTCTACCGGGACCTCTTCGGCTGGGAGTACCGCCTCGCGGGCCCCGACGCCGGCGGGTACGGCATGTTCCGGCTGAACGACAAGGTCGTCGCGGGCGGCATGACCGTCGACCCCGACCAGGGCCCGCCGGCGTGGAGCATCTTCTTCCAGAGCTCCGACGCGGACGCCACGGCCCAGGCGGCCGAGGACGCCGGCGGAACCGTGCGCTTCAAGCCCATGGACGTCATGGACCAGGGCCGGATGGCGGTCCTGGCGGACCAGGCGGGCACCCCCTTCGGCGTATGGCAGCCCGCCGCCAACAAGGGCCTGGACACCGTCAACGAGAAGGGCGCGCTCTGCTGGACCGAGCTCTACACCCCGGATGTCGAGGCGGCCACGGGGTTCTTCGCGTCGGTACTCGGCTGGAGCATCGAGCAGATGCCGTTCAGCGGCGGCACGTACACCATCGCGTCCCCCGCCGGAGGCGGGGAGGACTCGGGTTTCTGCGGCATGATGCCGCTCTCCGCCGACCCGCGCGCCTCCACGCCCTACTGGCTGCCCTACTTCGCCGTCCCGGACGCCGACGCGACCCGCGGCAGGGTCCAGGAGCTGGGCGGCAGGGCGCTGGGCACCGCCGTCGACATCCAGGACGTCGGCCGGATCACCCAACTGGCCGATCCCTACGGCGCCAGGTTCGCGGTGCTCACCCCCAGCGAGCGCTGACCCGTCCGGAGAATGCGGCGCGCCGGGCGCGGCGGCGTGGCTTGTGGGCCCGTGACGCCTACACTGACGGTGCCGGAAGGCGGATGGCTTCGGCGTTGATGACTCGTTGATCCGTCGTTTTTCGCGGCCCGGAACGATGCCGTGCCATGCAGATGTACAGCACCACGGGGGCAGAACTCGCCTGGCAGCAGCAGGCGCTCTGCGCGCAGGTCGGCACCGACTTCTTCTTTCCCGAGCCCGGCAGCTCGGTACGCGAGGCCAAGCGCATATGCGAGTTGTGCCAGATGCGCGAAGCCTGTCTGGAGTACGCGCTCACGCATGACGAACGGTTCGGCGTGTGGGGCGGACTCTCCGAGAAGGAACGTCTCGACCTGCGGCGCGACGCTCCGTCCTGAGCCGGGCGGGAGCGGCGCCAGGGCCTGGGCCGGGCACGAGCGGCGCTACGGCCTGAGCCGAGCGCGAGCGGTGCCACGTCCTGAACCAGGCATGAGCCACGCCCCGTCCCGAGCCGGGCAAAAGCACCGGATCGCCGGTGCCGTCGGTTACGTTCCGGGCATGGACTCCGCTTCCCTCCTGCGCCATCTGGACCGCGAGCTGGGCGCCTTCCGCAGCTGTCTCGGGGGCGACCTGTCGGTCCCGGTGCCCACCTGCGGCGACTGGACCCTGCATGACCTCGCCGAGCACCTGGGGAGCTCCGGCCTGTGGTCCGCCGCCGCGGTGACCGACGGACACGGAGACTTCTCGGCGGCGCCCGCGCCCCGCGACCCGTGCCTGCTCGTGCAGTGGTACGACGAGGCCGTCGCCGCCCTGCTCGACGCGCTCGACGCCGACCCCGCGACGCCCGCCTGGATCTTCCACCCGCCGGGCGTCTCGGACCACGGGGTCGGCTTCTGGCAGCGGCGCCGCAGCCTGGAGACGCTGATCCACCGGTGGGACGCCGAGCACGCGCTGGGCGCCGCGCGGCCCCTCGATCCGGAGCTGGCCGGCGAGGGCGTGGCCGAGGTGTTCGACACGATGGCGCCACGGCAGATCGCCCGCGGCCGCGCCCGGCCGCCCCGGCACGCCCTCCGCCTGGACGCCGTCGACACCGGCGGCTGCTGGAGCTACGGCCCGGGCTCACCGGTGGCGGCCGTCGCCGCGCCGGCCGAGGACCTGCTGCTGATGCTCTGGGGGAGGCGGCGGGCCGACGGTCCGGAATTCACCTGGAAGGGTGACCGCGGTGCGGCTCTCGCGGTGCTGTCGGGCCCGCTGGTCCCGTGAGCCCGCCACGGGCCGCGTCCCGGGGGCACCCGCCATCGGCGCCGGCCGGGCCTGCGGACCGGCCGGCCACCGGGCCGGCGGACACGGCCGCGGCCGCTGCCAGGTTCAGCGAGAGGTTCCGGGAGCTGCGCAACCGGGGTTTCCCAGCTGCTGGGGGAGGCCGGCGGCAGGGCCACCTCGAACAGGATCCGGCGAACCCGCATGGGTCGGGGCCTCATCATCACGCCGGGAGGCCCGGGCGCCGCCGGGCGACGAGGGCGGCGATGTCGTCGTCGAGCTCGCCGCCGCTGTAGGCGACCAGGTCGCGGTGGAGATGCTCGAGGAGCTGGTGGGGCCCCTCGCCGCTCCACAAGCGGATGCGCTCGGCGAGGGGGTAGAAATCGCCGGTGCGGTAGCGGGTCTCGGTGACCCCGTCGGTGTACAGCCGGAGCCGGTCTCCGGGGTGGAAGGGGGCGAGGTCGACGTGGTACTCATCGCTCACCAGCATGCCCAGGTTGAGTGGCGGCGAGGGAGCGGCGGCCGGCAACTCCCGGACCTCGCCGCGGTGCAGTAGCAGCGGGGGCGGGTGGCCGCAGGTGACGGTCCGGACGACCGGTTCGTCGTCCGGGATCTCGGCGAGGAGAGCGGTGATGAAACGTTCAGCGATCTCCGAGCCCGGGACCTCCGGGTACTGGGAGGCGTAGCGGCTCACGCTCGTCTCCAGGCGGCGCGCGAGGTGGGGCAGGTCAGGCGCGTCGTGGGCGGCCTCGCGGAAGGCGCTGAGCAGCGTGGCGGCCGTCTGGACCGCGAGCAGGCCCTTGCCGCGTACGTCGCCGATGAGCAGCCGTACGCCGTGCGGGGTGCGGATCGCCTCGTACAGGTCGCCGCCGATCCGGGCTTCCGCCGCGGCGGCCAGGGACAGGCTTTCGAGGGTGACGTGCCCGAGGTGGCGCGGTATCGGATGCAGCACCGCCAGCTGGGCGGCCTCGGCCACTGAGCGGACCTGAAGCAGTTGATGGGCGCGCCGGTCGAGCAGACGGTTGAGGAAGACGGAGAATGCCGCAACCGCCACGACCGTGGCCAGCTCGGAGTAGGCGGTCGCATCCCGCAGCGCGTCGAAGTGGACGATCAGGCCGAGAAAGATGGCGCAGGCGCCCTACTCCGGCGAGCACGGTCCCCTTCAGGGACAGCAGCGCGGCGGCGGAGACCATGGCAGTGGCGAGGAAGGCGATCGGCCTGACGTCACTGGGTGTGAAGAGGCCGACGAACAGGCCGACGAACAGCAGCAGAGCAGGCACCGAGGACAGCAACCTGTCTCGCGCGGCAGCGCTGAGTGCGACTCCGCCTTCCCCGGGAAACCTCGCCACGTGCCGCTCCCCAAGGTCGCAGCAGTCATCGAAAGCCAGGCAGTCGATTCATACACTTTTACAGTCACATGCCCGAAGCCTGCGAACAAGCCGGTGACGCTGGTGACGCGCAGGTGCTCAGCAGGTCACCGTGCCGCTCTGCTCGGCGAGAAGAACACGGAGAAGGCGGGCGGGAAGGCCGTGGCGGAGCCGCCCCGTCCGCCCGGCGGAGAAGGCGCGGGAGGCGAGGGCCCGGGCTGCTCGTGCCTGGGCCGCTCGCAGGGCGGGTTCACCGACGTGATGGGCAGGACACGACCTAGGCGTACAGCTCCCGCATCCGTACCGAGAGGCAGGTGACCCCGCCCTCCAGCTTCTCGAACTCGCTGATGTCCACGATCACCGGCTCATGGCCCAGTTCGGCCAGCAGCTCCGCGGTCTTCGGCGCGCTCGCCGCCATCAGCAGCTTGTTGCCGCCCAGCAGCACCACCGCGGAGCCCGTCTCCTCCGGCACCGGAAGGAAGCGGGGGAAGAGGGACGGCTGGTCCACCAGGGGCGCGTACCCGATCACGGTGCCGTCCGGCAGCGCGGTCAGCGCGGACTTCAGGTGCAGCACCTGGGCCACCGGCACCGCGACCACCCGCGCCCCGAGCGGTTCGAAGGCCGCCCTGAGCTGCTGGACCCCCGCGGCGTTGGTGCGCCCGCCCCGGCCCACGTAGATGGTGTCGCCGATCTTCAGGACGTCGCCGCCGTCCAGCGTGCCCGGCTCCCACACCCAGTTGACCGAGGCACCGAGCCGGGCCACGGCCTGCTCCACGCCGACGGTCTCGGCGCGGCGGGCGCGCGCGCCGGGGCGGGTGATCAGGGCGACGTTGCGGAACAGCACCACCGTGTCCTCGATGAAGACCGAGTCGGGGCACTCCTCCGCCCGCTCGACCTCCACGGTTTCCCACCCGTGCGCACGTAGCGTGGCCGCGTACGTCTCCCACTGATGGAGCGCGAGGCGCACGTCCACGGGGGAGCGTTCCTTGCGCGTGAGGATGCCCTCGGCGAGGCGAGGGCCCGGGCGACGGATCAAGACCTTCTGGGATGGCACGGCGCACATGATGCCTGCCGGATTCGGCGGAAAAAAAGCCCCCAGGGGTGGGGGTTTCGGGGACGGACGGTTCATCGGCCCGTCAATGTGGGCGATACGGGACACCTGCCGCGCCTCCCACCCCCGGGTGTGGCCCGCCGCGCCCCGCGCGTTCTCGTCCGCGCCACACCGGCGCTCTATTCTTGCCGCCCGGCCCGCGCCCGGCGGCCGGCTCCGCCGGACCGTAGCGAAAGGAACCGCCCGTGCCCTCCTCGCCTCCGCCGCCCTCCCTCCCCGCCCGGCTCTACCTGCTCGCGTGGGACACCGAGCGCGGACGGTCCACGGGCCGCGGCCACCTCCACCACCTGGTGCGTGCGGGCGCCCTCACCGAGCTGGTCCAGCGGGGTCTGCTCGCCGACGACGACGGAGTCGTCACCCCCGTGGACCCCGACGCCCGCACCGGCGACCTGGCCCTGGACGGCCTGCTGGAGCTGATCACGGAATCCCGGCCGCGCCGCTGGAAGTCCTGGGTGAACCTGCGCGCCAGGGTCACCCTGCAGGCGGTCCGCGAGCAACTGACGGCGGACGGCCGGCTGCGGCCCCGCAGGCAGCGGATACTCGGCCTCTTCCCCGCAACCGGCACGGAACCCGCCGTCCCGGCGGAGATCGAGGCCCTGCGCAAGCACGTGCTGGCCGTCCTGACGGGGCCCGTGCCGGTGGCCCAGGTGACCGAGGAGGACGCCGCCCTGGTGGCGCTCGCCGCAGCCGGAGAGCTGCGCACGGCGCTGCCCGGCAAGGAGCGCCGGCGGCACAAGGAGCGGCTGGAGGAACTGACCGATCGCAGCGGCGCGGCCGTCCCCGCGCTGAAGAAAGTGATCAGCGAGGTCAGGGCGGCGGTGATCGTCGCCGCCACGACGGCCGGCGGCTGACGGGCCGTCGGAGCCCGGTGGACGCCCGGCCGGCCGGATGGCCGCCGCCCGGCCGGCGCCCTGCGCCCGGACGGTCAGCGCCCGCCTGGCGCGAGGCGGCGAGCGGGCGCGCCGTCGCGGACGCTCAGCAGGTGTCCCGCATCAGCTGGTCCAGGTCCTGGTCCAGGTCCAGGTGCTGTCCCTCCTCGCCCGCCGGGACCAGCGTGTGGGTGCGCCTGAGGAAGCGGCGCAGCTCGTGGCTGCGGACGTGGACGAGCGCGGTGCCCTCGGGAGCGTGGAACTCCAGGACCGTGCGGTCGTAGCCGTAGGGGCGGATGTGCACGTCGCCCTCGCCGGAGGCGTCCTCCATGCCGTCGTCGAGCAGTTCGCGTGCGAAGGTCCAGCACACCTCGACGCCCTCCAGCGTCGCCGCTGCGGGGAAGGTCATGCGGACGGCGAAGGGGTCGCTCCGGTCGTAGTGCAGCGTGGCGGAGACGGTGGGCATGCGTGGCGCGGCGGCGACCAGGCGGGCCTCTACGGCTTGCTCGATGACGGTGGACATCGCCTGCTCCCTGGTGACGGCTCTACGGCGTGAACGGTGGCTCGCGGTGCGCTGGACGGTCGGACGGCGGGCCGCTGTTCGGCACTGCCCCCTATGAGAAGAGACGGTTGAACGGACGGTTCCGTGCATGCCTCCCCGAGTGACCTCTGTCACCGCGTTCACGCCAGCGGTGGCCCTTCCGGTTCCGGGCGGGGGCCGCGGGAGCGGGCCAACGGGTCCGTACCGCCCGGTATCGGACGGCTCGTCAGGCCCCTGACCGGCCACTCGGCGCCTGGCGGGTCCCGGCGGCGGGCGAGGGCGGCGGAGCGGTCCGTGGCCGAGATCCGCACCCGCGCCCGTCCAAAGGACCCGCGCCGTATCCTCTGACGCACCATGGCCGAAGCGAGTCTCGTACCCGTCCCCGCCGGCTGGCCCGGCACGGAGGAGCACGCCAGGGCCGTCCAGGAGGATCTGCGCGCCCGGGTGGTGGTCGACGAGCCGGGCCCGCCGCCCGGCACCGGCCGGGTGACCGGCGTCGACGTCGCGTACGACGACGAGCGGGACGTCGTCGCGGCGGCGGCCGTGGTCCTCGACGCCGCCACGCTCGACGTCCTGGAGGAGGCCACGGCGGCGAGCCGCGTCGCCTTCCCGTACGTCCCCGGGCTGCTGGCCTTCCGCGAACTGCCCGCCGTGCTCGCCGCCCTGGAATCGCTCGCCGGCGACCCCGGGCTCGTGGTCTGCGACGGCTACGGCAGGGCCCACCCGCGCCGCTTCGGACTCGCCAGCCACCTCGGGGTGCTCACCGGGCTGCCCACCGTCGGCGTCGCCAAGAACCCGTTCACCTTCACGTACGCCGATCCGCCCCCCGCCCGGGGCTCGGTCTCGCCGCTGCTGGACGAGGGGGAGACGGTCGGCCGCGCGCTGCGCACCCAGGAGAGCGTCAAGCCCGTCTTCGTCTCGGTCGGGCACCGCGTGGACCTGGACACCGCCTGCGCCCACACGCTCGCACTCGCGCCCCGCTTCCGGCTCCCCGAGACCACCCGGCGCGCCGACGCCCTCTGCCGCCGCGCACTGCGCGCGGCCACGTCCTAGCCCGGAAAGCGCCACGCGAGCGGCGAGGAAAGCGTGGAAACTGAGCGCTTGCTTGCCCGTGGCTTGTGCGGGCACGGTGCGCCTTCCTAACATCAGCAGTGTTACATCGGTTGTGTCACAGAGCTGGGGGCCCGATGGCGGCGGCAGGGACCGCTCAGGTTCATCAGACGGCAGCGCGCGGCCCGCTGACCGGGGTGCGGGTGGTGGAGCTCGCGGGCATCGGGCCGGCCCCGTTCGCCGGCATGCTCCTCGCGGACCTCGGCGCCGACGTCGTCCGCGTGGACCGCCCCGGCGGCACGGACCTCGCCCTGGACCCCGTCCACGACCTCTGCGGTCGCGGCAAGCGCTCGGTCCTCGTCGACCTCAAGTCCCCCGGCGGCCCGGAACAGCTGCTCGACCTCGTCGCCCGCGCCGACCTGCTGGTCGAGGGCTTCAGGCCGGGCGTCGCCGAGCGCCTCGGCGTCGGCCCGGAACCCTGCCTGGCCCGCAACCCCCGGCTCGTCTACGGCCGGATGACCGGCTGGGGCCAGGACGGCCCGCTGGCCGCCCGCGCCGGTCACGACGTCGCGTACATCGCGCGCACCGGCATCCTCGGCATGATCGGCGGGCCGGACGCGGCGCCCGCCATCCCCGCGAACATCCTCGGCGACTTCGCCGGCGGCTCGCTCTACCTCGTGGTGGGCCTCCTCGCCGCCCTGCACCACGCCCGCGGCACCGGGGCGGGCCAGGTCGTGGACGCCGCGATCGTGGACGGCGCCGCCCACCTGTCCACGATGATCCACGGCATGCTGGCCGCCGGCATCTGGCAGGACAGGCGCGGCGACAACCTGCTCGACGGAGGCTGCCCCTTCTACGGCTGCTACCGCACCGCGGACGGCGGCCACATGGCGGTCGGCGCGCTGGAGCGGCGGTTCTACGACGAGTTCGTCCACCTGCTCGGCCTCGACGGCGAGCTGCCCGACCGGGACGACCAGAGCCGCTGGGACGAGCTGCGCGCGGCGGTCGCCGAGCGCTTCGCGACCCGCACCCGCGCCGAGTGGACGTCGCTCTTCGCGGACTCCGACGCCTGCGTGGCGCCCGTCCTCTCCCTGCGGGAGGCCCCCGGCGACCCGCACCTGGCCGCCCGCGGCACCTTCGTCCACCACGCCGGCATCACCCAGCCCGCCCCCGCCCCCCGCTTCTCGGACACCCCCGCCGCGGTGCGGTCCGCACCCGCGCGCCCGGGCGCCGACACCGCGGGCGTGGCCCGCGACTGGCACGTGCCCGGCCTCACCGCGGCTGACCCCGTACGACCCTGACGACCACCCGAAACCGCCGGCGCAGATCGGCCCAGACAAGCACAGCCAGGCACCGGCCCGAGGAGGCCCCACGATGACCGCGCCCACCGAAGCGTATGTGTACGAGGCGATCCGCACCCCCCGCGGGCGCGGCAAGGCCAACGGCGCGCTGCACGGCACCAAGCCGATCGACCTCGTGGTCGGCCTGATCCACGAGATGCGCTCCCGCTTCCCCGGACTCGACCCGGCCGCCATCGACGACATCGTGCTCGGCGTCGTCAGCCCCGTCGGCGATCAGGGCTCCGACATCGCCAGGATCGCCGCCATCGCCGCCGGCCTGCCCGACACCGTCGCCGGCGTGCAGGAGAACCGCTTCTGTGCCTCCGGCCTGGAGGCCGTCAACCTGGCCGCCATGAAGATCCGCTCCGGCTGGGAGGAACTGGTCCTCGCGGGCGGCGTCGAGTCGATGTCGCGGGTCCCGATCGCGTCGGACGGCGGCGCCTGGTTCGCCGACCCGATGACCAACCTGGCCGCCGGCTTCGTCCCGCAGGGCGTCGGCGCCGACCTCATCGCCACCCTGGACTGCTTCTCGCGGCGGGACGTCGACGAGTTCGCCGCCCTCTCCCAGGAGCGCGCCGCGGCGGCCTGGAAGGACGGGCGGTTCGAGAAGTCCGTGGTGCCGGTGCGGGACGCCGGCGGCCTGGTGGTCCTCGACCACGACGAGCACATGCGCCCCGGCACCACCGCCGACACGCTGGCCAGGCTGAAGCCGTCGTTCGCCGACATCGGCGAGCTGGGCGGCTTCGACGCGGTGGCCCTCCAGAAGTACCACTGGGTGGAGGCCATCGACCACGTCCACCACGCCGGCAACTCCTCCGGCATCGTGGACGGCGCCGCGCTGGTCGCCGTCGGCTCCAAGGCGGCGGGGGAGCGGTACGGCCTTCGGCCCCGCGCCCGGATCGTCTCGGCGGCCGTCTCCGGGTCGGAGCCCACCATCATGCTCACCGGGCCCGCGCCCGCCACCCGAAAGGCGCTCGCCAAGGCCGGCCTGACCATCGACGACATCGACCTCGTCGAGATCAACGAGGCCTTCGCCGCCGTGGTGCTCCGCTACGTCAAGGAGATGGGGCTCTCGCTCGACCGGGTGAACGTGAACGGCGGCGCGATCGCCCTGGGCCACCCGCTCGGCGCCACCGGCGCCATGATCCTCGGCACCCTCGTCGACGAGCTGGAGCGCCAGGACAAGCGCTACGGGCTGGCCACCCTCTGCGTCGGCGGCGGCATGGGCGTCGCCACCGTCGTCGAGCGCCTGTGACCCGGACACCGAGCCCGCCCCGCCCCGAGCGGTGTCGCCCGACCTCCCGCCCCACCCTCACGGAGAAAGCCAGATGAGCGAGTCAGCAATGCCCGCAGAGCCGTCCCCGTCCGCAGCGGCGCCCGCACCCCCGGAGCACCCGGCCGTGCGCTGGGAACAGGACGACACCGGCGTGGTCACCCTCGTCCTCGACGACCCCGGCCAGTCCGCCAACACCATGAACGAGGTCTTCATCACCTCGCTCTCCGCCGTCGCCGACCGGCTGGAGGCCGAACGGGACAGCGTGCGGGGCATCGTCGTCACCTCCGCCAAGAAGACCTTCTTCGCCGGCGGGGACCTGCGCGACCTGCTGGCGGTGCGGCCCGAGGACGTCCAGGAAGCGTTCGAGGGGAGCATGCGCGTCAAGCGCGACCTGCGCCGCATCGAGACCCTCGGCAAGCCGGTCGTCGCCGCGCTGGGCGGCGCGGCCCTGGGCGGCGGCTACGAGATCGCCCTCGCCTGCCACCACCGCATCGCGCTCGACGCGCCCGGCTCGCGGATCGGCCTGCCGGAGGTCACCCTCGGCCTGCTGCCCGCGGGCGGCGGCGTGGTGCGCACGGTGCGCCTGCTCGGCATCGCCGACGCGCTGCTCAAGGTGCTCATCCAGGGCAACCGGCACAGCCCCCGAAAGGCCCTGGAAGCCGGTCTGGTGCACGAGGTCGCCGCCACCCGCGAGGAGATGCTCGCCAAGGCCCGCGCCTTCATCGACGCCCACCCGGAGTCGCAGCAGCCCTGGGACACCCCCGGGTACCGCATCCCCGGCGGTACCCCCGCGCAGCCCAAGTTCGCCGCGAACCTCCCCGCGTTCCCCGCCAACCTGCGCAAGCAGACCGGCGGCGCCCCCTATCCGGCGCCGCGGGCGATCCTGGCCGCCGCCGTCGAGGGCGCCCAGGTCGACTTCGCGACGGCCGAGACGATCGAGGCCCGCTACTTCGCGGGCCTGGTCACCGGCCAGACCGCGAAGAACATGATCCAGGCCTTCTTCTTCGACCTCCAGGCCGTCAACTCCGGCGCGAGCAGGCCCTCGGGCATCGAGCCGGCCACGGTACGGAAGGTCGCGGTCCTCGGCGCCGGCATGATGGGCGCGGGAATCGCCTACGCCTGCGCGCGGGCCGGCATCGACGTCGTCCTCAAGGACGTCGCCGCCGAGACCGCGGCGCGGGGCAAGGGCTACTCGGAGAAGCTGTGCGCCAAGGCCGTCGAACGGGGCCGCACCACCCAGGAGAAGGCCGACGCGCTGCTCGCCCGGATCACCCCCACGGCCGACCCCCAGGACGTCGCCGGGTGCGACGCCGTGATCGAGGCGGTGTTCGAGGACCCCGCGCTCAAGCACAAGGTGTTCCAGGAGATCCAGGGCATCGTCGAGCCCGACGCGCTGCTCTGCTCCAACACCTCCACGCTGCCCATCGGCCTGCTGGCCGAGGGCGTGCAGCGGCCCGCCGACTTCATCGGGCTGCACTTCTTCTCGCCCGTCGACAAGATGCCGCTGGTCGAGATCATCAGGGGCGAGCGGACCTCTAAGGGCGCGGTGGCCCGCGCCTTCGACCTGGTCCGGCAGATCAACAAGACCCCCATCGTGGTCCACGACTCCCGCGGCTTCTTCACTTCGCGCGTCATCGGGCAGTTCATCAACGAGGGCGTGGCCATGGTCGGCGAGGGCATCGAGCCCGCCTCCGTCGAGCAGGCAGCGGCCCAGGCCGGCTACCCGGCCAAGGTGCTCTCCCTGATGGACGAGCTCACCCTCACCCTGCCCCGCAGGATCCGCGACGAGTCCCGGCGCGCCGTCGAGGACGCCGGCGGCGCCTGGCAGCCGCACCCCGCCGAGGCGGTCATCGACCGGATGGTCGACGAGTTCGGCCGTCCGGGCAGGAGCGGAGGCGCCGGCTTCTACGACTACGAGGACGGCCGCCGCGCCCGGCTCTGGCCTGGCCTGCGCGAGCACTTCACCCGTACCGGAGACGATGCCCCCGAGGTGCCGTTCCACGACATGCAGGAGCGGATGCTCTTCTCCGAGGCGCTGGACACCGTGCGGCTGCTGGAGGAGGGCGTGCTGACCTCGGTGGCCGACGCGAACATCGGCTCGATCCTGGGCATCGGCTTCCCCGGCTGGACCGGTGGAGTGCTCCAGTACATCAACGGCTACGAGGGCGGGCCCGCCGGTTTCGTGGCCCGTGCCAGGGAGCTGGCGGAGCGGTACGGCGAGCGGTTCGCGCCGCCGGCGCTGCTGGTGGAGAAGGCCGAGCGGGGGGAGCGCTTCAGCGACTCGCGGTAACCCCCGCTTCCCCGCGCCCTCCGGGCGGGGCGGCCCCGGCACGGTGCCCTCCGGGCGGGGGCGGCCCAGGTGCCCCCGGGGGGGGCGGCTGTATGTGGGGCTGCGCCTCGGCTGCCCAGGGGGGCTGTGTCGATGTGCGGCTCCGCCGCGTGGGCGCGCTCAGCTACGACGTGACCGTCGGGTCGTCACCGTCCCGAGGGGGCTGGCCCTGCCGTGTCCGGACCACCGGCCGGTGGGTGGTTGCTCGCGCCCACGCGGCGGAGCCGCATATGCAGTCCAGCACCCTTTCAGGGCGCCACCGTCCGGGAGGGCTGTTTCGGTCGTGTCCGGATCGTCCGCCGGTGGTGGTTGCTCGCGCAGTTCCCCGCGCCCCTACCGAGGGCCGGGGGCGCCCCTCACGTCTCCTTCAGCCACTCCCGGACCTCCTGCTGGAGCGAGCGCTGAAACGCCGTCACCAGCGCCTGCACCACCAGCGGCTGCATGTGCGCCGACAGCGACCGCACCGCCGCCGCCCGCTCGGGGTCCGTCCCGCTGTCCGGCCGCGGCTCGCCCACCTCGTCCCTGAGCAGCCGGGACAGTGCCGCGGCCGCGGCACGGCTGTGCTCCAGCAGCACGGCGCGGGCCGCGAGGATCGTCTCGTGCGCGATCGGCACGTCCAGCAACTGCAGGCCCAGGCCCAGCAGCCCCCGGTCCACCCGGAACGACTCCTGCTCCCCGGACCGTGCGATCACCTCGAAGGCCGCGAGCCGCTGGAGATCACCGTCGGTGAGGGCGCGCCCGGCGCGGCGTTCCAGCTCCGCGCGTGACATCTCCTCCGCCCCCTCGGGCGCCCAGGACGCCACCAGAGCGCGGTGGATCGCCAGGTCGTGGGCGCTGAGGTCGGCCGGCAGCCGCTCCAGGTAGCGCTCGATGGCGGCCAGCGTCATCCCCTGGTGCTGGAGCTCCTCGATCAGCGCAAGCCGCGACAGGTGCTCCTGCCCGTACCGGCCGACCCTGCGTGGGCCTATCACCGGCGGCGGCAGCAGGCCACGGGTGCTGTAGAAGCGCACGGTGCGCACGGTGACACCCGCGCGCGCCGCCAGCTCGTCGACCGTCAGCGTCGGCTGCTGTGCCTCGGTGGTCACGACGGCCTGCCCTCCTTCCCGGTGTGCGGCGAGCGTTGCCCGGCGATCCGGTGCAACAGTATTGCTGTCTCACCAGTAATGTGAATGCTCCATACAGGCCTCTGACCAGCATGTGAGAACTCCCGTCGTGTGATCGGCGCCACCGCGCGCGGCGCGGTCACCCGGAAGGGCGCCCCCGTCGGTCCTGCCGTCCGAAGGGGCGCCACGCCATGTCAGGCGCGTCGTGCCGGTGTGCCACCGGCCCTGGCACACCCCCACACGGACGATCCCCGGCGCGCGGAACCGGCGCACCAGAAAGTGAAAGCCCCCCTTGAGCGAGAACCCCGAAGACCCCGGGCCAGACGCGGACACGGACCGCTCCGGGGACATGGCAGCAGCGGTCACCCGTGTCGAGGCCACCCGCGGGCCCGGGGACGCGGGCGACGCGGGCTACCGCAAGGGCCTCAAGGCCCGCCATGTGAACATGATCGCCATCGGCGGAGCGATCGGAACCGGGCTCTTCCTCGGCGCCGGCGGCCGCCTGCACTCGGCGGGCCCCGCGCTCGCCCTCGCCTACCTCGTCTGCGGTGTCTTCGCGTTCTGCGTGGTCCGGGCCCTCGGCGAGCTGGTCCTCTACCGTCCCTCGTCCGGCTCCTTCGTGTCGTACGCCCGCGAGTTCCTCGGTGAGAAGGGTGCCTACACCGCCGGGTGGATGTACTTCCTCAACTGGTCCACCACCGGCGTCGCGGACATCACCGCGATCGCGCTCTACACCCACTTCTGGGCGGTCTTCACCCCGGTGCCGCAGTGGGTGCTGGCGCTGATCGCGCTCGCCGTGGTGCTCACGGTCAACCTGATCTCCGTCCGGATCTTCGGCGAGATGGAGTTCTGGTTCGCGATCATCAAGGTCGCGGCCCTGGCGGGCTTCATGCTCATCGGCATCTTCCTGCTGATGACGCGGCACCCGGTGGACGGCCGCGCCCCCGGCCTCGGCGTGATCACCCAGCACGGCGGCCTGCTGCCGAACGGGCTGATGCCCGCCGTCATCGTCATGCAGGGCGTGGTCTTCGCCTACGCGTCGCTGGAGCTGGTCGGCGTCGCCGCGGGCGAGACGGCGGAGCCCCAGAAGGTGGTGCCGCGCGCCGTGAACTCCATCATGTGGCGGGTCGGCCTCTTCTACGTCGGCTCGGTGGTCCTGCTGGCGCTGCTGCTGCCCGGGACCCTCTACTCGGCCGACGAGAGCCCCTTCGTCACGGTGCTCTCGAAGATCGGCATCCCGGCCGCCGGCGACGTGATGAACCTCGTCGTGCTCACCGCCGCCATGTCCAGCCTGAACTCCGGCCTGTACTCCACCGGCCGCATCCTGCGCTCCATGGCGAGCGCCGGATCCGCCCCGCGTGCCACGGCCCGGATGAACGGCAACCAGGTGCCCTACGGCGGCATCATGCTCACCTGCGCGGTGTGCGTGGCGGGTGTCGGGCTGAACTACCTGGTGCCGGCCGACGCCTTCGAGATCGTCCTGAACATCGCCTCGCTCGGCATCATCAGCACCTGGGTGATCATCATGGTCTGCCACCTCGCCTTCGTGCGGCGCGCCAAGGAGGGGCTCCTCGAACGGCCGCACTTCCGCCTGCCCGGCAGCCCGGTCACCGAGATCGTCACCATCGCCTTCCTGATCTCCGTCCTCGTCCTGATGGGCAAGGATCCGGAGGTGGGCCGCAAGACGCTCTACCTGATCCCGTTCGTCGTGGCGGCCCTGGTGGTCGGCTGGTTCAGGGTGCGCAAACGGGTCGCCGAGGTGGCGGGCCGGGGGCCCGGCAGCGGTCCGGGCGGTGGCCGTGGCGGCGGTCCGGGAGGCGGCTTCGGTGGTGGTCCCGGTGGTGGTCTCGGCGGTGGGCCCGGGGGCGGTGCGGACGGCGGTCAGGGCGGGCCGAAGGGCTCCTGACGATCGGGAACGGGGCCGTCGCCGTCCGTCGTTTCCGGGCCGTCCGCGGCCGTGCTCATACTGGACGTGAGGACGGACGACGCCGACGGCGGCCGCGGCCGATGCCGGCCACTCCCGGGCCTTCGGGCCTCCCGGGCCTCCCGGGACAGGGAACCGGCGACCGGCCGGGCGCGGATCCGGAGTGCACCATGTCCGGGCACGAACCCGCACAGGCACACATACCGCAGACCAGGCCGGGCGACAGCGGCGCCGGGCCGGGGCGGCGCGCGGACGACGCGCCCATGCCCCCGCCGCCCGGCGGCATCCTCTGGGAGACGCTGGGCGACATCCGCACCCTGCTGAGCCTGCCCGCGGCATTCACCCTCCAGGTGGCGCACCCGGCGGTCGGGGCCGGGGTGGGCGACCACTCGGTGTTCCGCACCGACCCCTGGGGCCGCGGCGAACGGTCGCTCCGCTCCATGCTGACCTGGGTGTACGGAGGGACGGCCGCCGCCGAGGAGGGGCGCCGGCTCCGCGAGGTGCACGAGAGCATCCACGGCACGGACGCCCACGGCCGCCCGTACCACGCGCTGGATCCCCCCACCTACGCATGGGTGCACGCCACCGGGTTCCCCGTGGCCCGGCGCAGCCACCGCTTCCTGAACCGGCGGCCGTTCACCCGGGCCGAGGAGGACCGGATGTACGCGGAGTGGCGGCAGGTGGGCCGGGTGCTCGGCATCCACGACGCGGACATGCCGCCGAACGTGGACGCGTTCTGGCCCTACTACCGGAGAGTGGTCCGTGACGAGCTGGAGCTGACGGCGGTGGCCGCGGAACTGGTCGACGTCCACGCTCTCGTACCGCCGCCGGACCGCGGCCCGCGTGCCCTGCGGCGCGTGCTGCGCGTCCTGTGGCCGGTGCTGTGGCCCCCGGCGGCCCGCTTCCGGCGCTTCCTCACCATCGGCCTGATGCCGCCGGACGCCCGCGAGGCCCTGGGGCTGCCCTGGAGCGACCGGCAGGAACGCCGCCTACGGCGCTTCGGCCGGGCCACGGCCACCGTGGTCCCGCTCCTGCCGGCCCGCCTCCGCTACCTTCCGCAGGCACGCCGCGCCACCGGTTGACGGCCCCTTGAGGGCGCTGCCGCGCCCATCGACAGCGCCCCGCAGGGGCGCGGGGCTCTGTCAGATTTGCGGCTCCGCCGCGTGGGTGCGAGCAGCCATTCACCTGCCGGTGGTCCGGAGGTGACAGCAACTGCCCCCTTGGGGCGGTGGCGACGTGCCGGTCTCGTCGTGGCTGGCCGCTCCCCCACTGCCTTGAGGGCGTGGGAGGTACCCCCATCCCCGCGCCCCTTGGCGGTGGCCGTAGGCCGTCCCGGTGGCTCAGACGGCCCCGTGGGGCCGACCCGCGTGGGCTCGCGCGATCTCGGGCCAGGACTTCGGCTGCGGGACCGCATGCGACCCCGCGAAGCCCATCGCCCGCACCGCGGGCGCCGCCGGCTTCTGCGGCTGGTACAGCCACGTGTCGAAGAGGTCCGCGAGCGGCTTGCCGGACACGCGCTCGGCGTACTTCACGAAGTCGGCCACCTTCGCGTTGCCGTACGCGTGCTCCTTCGGCCACCCCTTGAGTATCGCGAAGAACGCGTCGTCGCCTATCGCGTTGCGCAGGGCCTGGAGCGCCAGCGCCCCCCGGTCGTAGACCGCGTCGTCGAACTGGTGCTCAGCACCGGGGTCGCCGGGGGCGACGGTCCAGAACGGGTCGTCCGCCGGGTGCTGGGCGTACACGTAGTCCGCCAGCTCCTGGGCCGTCCCCTCGCCCTCCTTCTCCGACCAGAGCCATTCGGCGTACGAGGCGAATCCCTCGTTCAGCCAGATGTCCGCCCACCCGTGGACCGACACGTCGTCGCCGTACCACTGGTGCGCCAGCTCGTGCACGACCACGGAGACGTTCGAGCCCTTGGCGAAGAACTTGGGGCTGTAGAACGGACGGGTCTGCGTCTCCAGGGCGAAACCGCTGGTCACATCCGGGACGTAGCCGCCGACGGCGTTGAAGGGGTAGGGGCCGAAGACGCCTTCCAGGAACTCCACGGCCTCGGTGGTCCGCCCCACGGAGGCCCGCGCCGCGGCCTTCGTGGCCGGGTCCAGGTTCTTGCCGTAGGCGTTGATCACGGGCAGCCCGTTCGCGGTCGTGCCCGTCTCGACGTCGAACTTCCCGACCGCGAGGGTCGCCAGGTAGGTGGCCTGGGGCTTGTCGGAGCGCCAGTTGTAGCGGGTCCAGCCGAGCTGCGAGGTGGTCGAGGTGAGCACACCGTTGGAGATCGCCTGGGTGCCGTCGGGCACCGCGACCGACACGTCGTACGTGGCCTTGTCGAGCGGGTGGTCGTTGGAGGGGAACCACCACGCCGCCGACTCCGGCTCGTTCGCCGCGACCCCTCCGTCCGCGGTGCGCGTCCAGGAGGTGAAGCCGAAGAGCTTCACCTTCGACGGCTGGCCGGAGTAGCGCACCACGACCGTGATCGGGGTGCCCTTCGGCAGCCCCGCGACCGGGGTGATCTGGAGCTCCTCGTCGCCGGTGGTGGTGAAGGCGGCCTTGATGCCGTTGACGCGCACCTCGCTGACCTTGAGGCCGAAGTCGAGGTCGAAGCGGGACAGGTCCTGCGTGGTGGTGGCGAGGATGGTCGCCGTCCCGTCCAGCTGGTCCGTCTCGGGCTGGTACTTCAGGCGGAGGTCGTAGTGCGAGACGTCGTAACCGCCGTTGCCGTAGACCGGGTAGTAGGGATCGCCGATACCCGGGGCGCCGGGCGTGTAGCTGGCCGCCGACGCCGGGATCGCCAGCATCAGGGAGACCGCCAGAGCGCCCGGGACGATGAGTCTGCGGTACACGAAAGCTCCAAGTCGTAGAGGGGCCAGGTCTGTTGAATCCGACCTTATTGAGCCCTGAACAACCGGTCATGTCCATGGCCCCATATGTCACAAGCCCGCCATACGCAGGCCACAGGCCCAGAAAACCGCTGCGCCCCAGGTATCCCAGGGAGCGCGGCCGGGACCCTGGGCGGGCGGCCCGAGGGGTTCCGGGCCGCGGTACCTCCCGCCGGTGGGCGCGGCTGCGCGGCCACCGCCGCACGGGATGTGCCCAGGACGCTGTCCCTGGACCGGGGGCCGGGAAGAAACAGGCGGAAACCATGCCGCCGCGGTCGCTAGGATCGACCTTCTGATGACTGCGACCCTCCTCGCCAAGGACCTCGCCGCGGGCCACGGCGACCGTTCCCTCTTCGCCGGGCTCGACCTCGTCGTCGCCCCCGGCGACGTGATCGGCCTGGTCGGCGCCAACGGCGCCGGCAAATCGACCCTGCTGCGCCTGCTCGCCGGCCTGGACACACCCGAGCAGGGCGAGCTCCGCCTGTCACCGCCCACCGCCACGGTGGGCCACCTGCCCCAGGAGCCCGACCGCCGCCCCGGCGAGAGCGTCCGCGCCTTCCTCGCCCGCCGCACCGGCGTGGCCGAGGCGCAGCGCGCCATGGACGCCGCCACCGAGGCCCTGGTCGCCGGCGCGCCGGGCGCCGACGACGCCTATGCCACCGCCCTGGAGCGCTGGCTCGGCCTGGGCGGCGCGGACCTCGACGAGCGTGCCGAGGAGACCGCCGACGCGCTCGGCCTCGCCATCGGCCTCGACCAGCCGATGACGTCCCTCTCCGGCGGCCAGGCCGCCCGCGCCTCGCTGGCCTCCCTGCTGCTCTCCCGCTACGACGTCTTCCTGCTCGACGAGCCCACCAACGACCTGGACCTGGACGGCCTGGAGCGCCTGGAGAGGTTCGTCGGAGGCTTGCGCGCCGGAACGGTGCTCGTCAGCCACGACCGCGAGTTCCTCACCCGTACCGTCACCAAGGTGCTGGAGCTCGACCTCGCCCAGCGGCAGATCAACCTCTTCGGCGGCGGATACGAGGCCTACCTGGAGGAACGCGAGACGGCCCGGCGGCACGCGCGCGAGGAGTTCGAGGAGTACGCGGACAAGAAGGCCGCGCTGGAGGGCCGGGCCCGGATGCAGCGCTCCTGGATGGACAAGGGCGTCAAGAACGCCCGCCGCAAGGCACCGGACAACGACAAGATCGGCCGGAAGTTCCGCACCGAGTCGAGCGAGAAGCAGGCCGCCAAGGCCCGCCAGACCCAGCGCCTCATCGAGCGGCTCGACGTCGTGGAGGAGCCCCGCAAGGAGTGGGAGCTGCGCATGGAGATCGCGGCGGCGCCCCGCTCCGGAGACGTGGTCGCGACGCTCCGGGACGCCGAGGTGCGCCGCGGCGACTTCCACTTCGGCCCGGCGACGCTCCAGGTCGACTGGGCGGACCGGATCGCGATCACCGGGGCCAACGGCTCGGGCAAGTCCACGCTGCTCGGTGCCCTGCTGGGCCGCATCCCGCTGGCCTCGGGGCACGCGGCGCTGGGCTCCGGGGTGGTGGTCGGCGAGGTGGACCAGGCACGGGCGCTCTTCCACGGCCCCGAGACGCTGCTGGACGCCTTCCGTGCCGCGGTGCCCGACATGGACCCCGCGGGCGTGCGCACCCTGCTGGCCAAGTTCGGGCTGAAGGCCGACCACGTACTGCGCCCGGCCGCCACCCTCTCGCCCGGCGAGCGTACCCGCGCGGCCCTCGCGCTCCTCCAGGGCCGCGGCGTCAACCTCCTCGTCCTGGACGAGCCCACCAACCACCTCGACCTGCCGGCGATCGAACAGCTCGAATCCGCCCTCGCAGGCTACCGGGGCACGCTGCTGCTCGTCACCCACGACCGCCGCATGCTGGACGCGGTCCACACCGCCCGCCGCATCGACGTGACCGCCGGCAAGATCACCGAACTCTGAAGCCCGGAACGACCGCGGTCCGGCCGGCGTCGGAGGTGACGGAGGTCCGGCCGGGCGCCGGCGGCAGCGAGGCGGCACGGGGGCGTGTCGGCCGGCCACGGGGTTCAGGTCGCGCGGCGCTGAAACACGGCCCTGCCTGCCGGTACCAGCGAGCGTGACGCCCTCGCAGGCCCCTGCGCCGGCACGCAACCCGCTCGTGGGCCCGTGGGTATCCGGGACACGGCCGGCGCGGGCGATCCGTAGAGCCCCCGCGCCGGCCGTCCCCGCTCCGCCTACCGCTTGGGATCCACCAGGCCGGCCCGCCGCAGCGCGTCGGCCATCGCGCTGTTCGCCGGGGCCGGCGTGCCCTGGCGGCCGCGGCCCTGCTGGCCGCCCTGACGGCCGCCGCCCTGCTGGCCGCCCTGACGGCCGCCGCCCTGACGGCCGCCGCCTCCGCCTCCGCCGCCCTGGCGGTTGCCGCGTCCCCGCCCGCCGCCGGAGGACGGCGCGGCGGCGCCCGCCTCGTCGTCGAGCCGGAGCGTCAGCGAGATCCGCTTGCGCGGGATGTCGACGTCGAGCACCTTCACCCGCACGATGTCACCCGACTTGACGACGTCCCGCGGGTCCTTGACGAACGTCTTGGACATCGCCGAGACGTGCACCAGGCCGTCCTGGTGGACGCCGACGTCCACGAACGCGCCGAACGCCGCGACGTTGGTGACGACCCCCTCCAGCACCATGCCCTGGGTCAGGTCCGCGATCTTCTCGACGCCCTCCTTGAACGTGGCCGTCTTGAAGGCCGGACGCGGGTCCCGCCCCGGCTTCTCCAGCTCGCGGAGGATGTCCGTCACGGTCGGCAGGCCGAAGGTGTCGTCCACGAAGTCGTCCGGCCTGAGCGAGCGCAGCGTGGCCGTGTCGCCGATCAGTGAGGCCACCTCGCCGCCGCTCTTCTGCACCATCCGGCGCACGACCGGGTACGCCTCGGGGTGCACGCTGGACCCGTCCAGGGGGTCGTCGCCACCGCGGATGCGCAGGAAGCCCGCGCACTGCTCGTACGCCTTGGGGCCGAGCCGCGAGACGTCCTTCAGGGCGGTGCGGGAGCGGAACGGGCCGTTCGCGTCGCGGTGCGAGACGATGTTCTCCGCGAGACCGCCGCCGATGCCGGAGACCCGGGCCAGGAGCGGGGCCGAGGCGGTGTTCACGTCCACGCCGACGCCGTTCACGCAGTCCTCCACGACCGCGTCCAGCGAGTGCGACAGCTTCACCTCGGAGAGGTCGTGCTGGTACTGGCCCACGCCGATCGACTTCGGGTCGATCTTCACCAGCTCCGCGAGCGGGTCCTGGAGCCGGCGCGCGATGGACACCGCGCCGCGCAGCGAGACGTCCATGTCCGGCAGCTCCTGCGACGCGAACGCGGAGGCCGAGTACACCGAGGCGCCCGCCTCAGAGACCATCACCTTCGTGAGCTTCAGGTCGGGGTGCCGGGAGATCAGGTCTCCGGCGAGCTTGTCGGTCTCGCGGGACGCCGTGCCGTTGCCGATCGCGATCAGCTCGACGGCGTGCTCCTTGGCGAGCTTCGCCAGCTTGGCGATGGACTCGTCCCACCTGTTCTGCGGGACGTGCGGCTGGATCACGTCGGTGGCGACCACCTTGCCGGTGGCGTCCACCACGGCGACCTTCACGCCGGTGCGGAACCCGGGGTCGAGGCCAAGGGTCGCGCGCGTGCCCGCGGGGGCGGCCAGCAGCAGGTCGCGGAGGTTGGTGGCGAAGACCTGCACCGCCTCGTCCTCCGCGGCGGTGCGCAGCCGCATCCGCAGGTCGAGGCCGAGGCGCACCAGGATGCGGGTCCGCCACGCCCAGCGAACCGTCTCGCCCAGCCACTTGTCCGCGGGCCTGCCGCGCTCGGCGATACCGAACCGCGAGGCGATGATGGGCTCGTACGACGAGGTGGCGGCGGAGGCCGCGGCGGTGGCCGCGTCCTCCTGCGAGGGCTCCTCGGGCTCCAGGACGAGGTCGAGGACCTCCTCCTTCTCGCCGCGCAGCATCGCGAGGACGCGGTGCGAGGGGAGCTCGGTGAACGGCTCGGCGAAGTCGAAGTAGTCGGAGAACTTGGCGCCGGCCTCCTCCTTGCCCTCGCGCACGCGGGCGGCCAGCCGCCCGCGGCCCCACATCCGCTCGCGCAGCTCGCCGATCAGGTCGGCGTCCTCCGAGAACCGCTCGGCCAGGATCGCCCGCGCGCCCTCCAGCGCGGCCGCCGGGTCGGGCACGCCCTTCTCCTCGTCGACGAACGCCGCGGCGGCGGCCGTCGGATCCACCGACGGGTCGCCGAGGAGGCCGTCCGCTAGGGGTTCGAGCCCCGCTTCACGGGCGATCTGGGCCTTGGTGCGCCGCTTGGGCTTGAAGGGGAGGTAGATGTCCTCCAGGCGCGCCTTGGTCTCCGCCGAGCGGATCTGCGCCTCCAGCTCCTCGGTGAGCTTGCCCTGCTCGCGCACCGAGTCGAGGATCGCGGTCCGGCGCTCCTCCAGCTCACGCAGATAGCGCAACCGCTCGTCGAGCGTGCGCAGCTGCGCGTCGTCGAGCATCTCGGTCGCCTCTTTGCGGTAGCGGGCGATGAAAGGCACCGTCGAACCGCCGTCGAGCAGCTCGACGGCCGCCTTCACCTGCCGCTCCCGTACGCCGAGCTCCTCGGCGATCCTGCCTTCGATGGACCCTACCTGGGGTGCCGCGGGTGTCGTCACGATCCCGTACCGCCTTCTCCACTGTGGTTGCGCGGCAATTGTGGCAGGCGGCACCGACAGCCCGGGCCCAGGGCACCCTCGCGAGCCGCGGGGAACCCGGCGCAGGGCTCAGGCGTCAGATCCGCCGGGTCCGGCCGCCCCGGCCCGCATCGGACAGGCCGCCGAACAGGCGGGCGACCGCGCGGAACGGCAGGGTCACCACCGTTGCGATGGCACCCGCGATCTGGCGCAGTACGTCGGCAATGGCACGTAGCACGAACATCCCCTTCCCTTGTGGTCGCCGCGATCCGCTGCGGATCCGGCGTGGTTCCGGCGCGGGCCCCGGGCCCGTCGTCGACGGGGCGTGGTTCCGGGGCACGCAGGTGCGGGGCCAACGCGACCCCGGCCGGAGGGGATTCGAGTACCTCAGTTGCGGCCGAGCATTCCTTCGGGGAAGGCTCCGGCCGCGAGCGCCGGCATGAGGAAGCCGGTGGCGAGTTCGGTGAGGCGTTCGACACCGGCCGCGCCCAGCCGTTCGTAGGGGCCGCGGTCCAGCCGGTCGGTCTCGACCTCGATGCCCCGGCGGAACTCCACGCCCTCATCGGTCAGCCCGCCGTCGGCGTCGAGCAGCCCGCGCTCCCGCAGGCGCCCGGCCGCCGCGTCCCAGTCGGCCCGGCTCCAGCCGCGGGTGCCGATCGCCCACTTGGGCGACATGCCCTTGCCCGTGGCCGTGTGGGTCATCAGCGCCTCGACGGGGTCGAGTTCCGCGGCGAGGAGTACGGCCAGGTGCGCGTCGCCGCGGTGCTCCCGCAGCAGGGTGGCCGCGTACCAGAACGCGAGGTGCGGCGCGCCGGGCACCGGCAGGTCCGCGTGGGCCGCGTACAGCGGGCGGGCCGGACGGGTGCAGCCCTCGGTGGCGCGGAGCGCCAGGTCGGCCGCCTCTGCCATGGCGGGGGAGCCGACCACCTCGTCACCGAGCAGCCGCCGCAGCGTGGCGTCCACGGCCCGCTCCCGCGCGGCGAGCACCTGCTCCACCGACGCCTTCCGCCACACCCCGGGCAGGTGCCGGGCGACCAGCTCGGGGTTGAAGTTGTAGAACGTGGCCGCAACGGTGCCCGCGCCCACCGGTCCGAGTGCCGCGGCGCGTGCCGCGAGGTAGGCGGCGCTGGGGTCCTCGATGCCCAGTGCGGCCAGCTCGTGGCCGAGATCGGGGGAGAAGTAGTGGGTCGAGTGCAGCGGGTTGACAACGTTGTGGCAGCGGCGCCCGGCGCGCTCGGGCAGCGTTGTGGAGGTCATGGGCTGTCATGTTACTGACTGGTTGGTATGCCCTCCAGTTCGGGGCGGTCCCGGCCGCCAGGGGAACCGCGGTGGCCTGCGCTCCAGGAAGGCGGCCACCCCCTCCGCCGTCTCGCCGCTGGCCCGCGCCTCCTCGGCCCACAGGGCGGCGCGCTCCTGGGGGTACGTCCCACGGTCGTGGGGGAGGCCGGCGATGAACTCCTTGGCGGCCGTCTGGGTCAGTTGCGAACGGGACGCCAGGATCCCGGCGAACTCGGTGACCCGCGCGCCGAGCCGGCCTTCCGGCAGCATCTCGTTCACCAGCCCGGTCCGCAGGGCGCCCGGCGCGTCGATCAACTCGCCTGAGAGGAGAAGGTACTTGGCGGTGGCGCGCCCGACGAGATCGACCAGGCGCCGGGTGCTGCCCGGCGGGTAGACCACGCCGAGGCGGGCCGGGGTGACCCCGAAGAGCGCGTTCTCGTCCGCGAAGCGCAGATCGCAGGCCGCCGCCAGCTGGCAGCCGCCGCCCACGCAGTGGCCGCGCACCGCCGCCAGGGTGGGCCGGGGGAACGCCGCGAGGGCCTCCTCCGCGAGCACGGCGAGCTCAGGAGGTCCCAGGGCGTCCGGCGCCGCGTCCTCCGGCTCCCGCAGCGAGGCGATGTCGGCACCCGAGCAGAAGGTGCCGCCCTCGCCGGTGAGGACCAGGACCCGCACCTCGGGGTCGGCGGCCAGCTTCTCCAGCAGCGGCGGCAGCGCCTGCCACATGCCGGGGGTCATGGCGTTCCGCCTGGCCGGGTGGTGGATGACGACGGTGGCCACACCGGCGTCGACGCTGTGCAGTAGCCGTGGCTCCATGCCCGGATGCTATCGGGGGCCTACCCCCGGCCTCGCTGGTGGCTACGGAGCGTGACGAAAACCCGTACAACCCGAAAAAGACCGCAAGTGGGAGAAACGCGGACAGGACCGTTCACCACACCGTCCCCGCCAGGCGCCGATGGTCGATTCCCGTCGATACACGCCGACTTCTGTGCAGACATTCGTGTCGGCGCCCCGGGTTCCCGACACTCGGCATGTGCTGACAACCGAGCGTGAGGACGGCGAGCTGACCATGGACAGCGACGGGTGGAGAGACCGTCCACTCCCCCAGGGCAGCAGGGGAGCACCACCCGGTGTGGGCGGCAGAGGGACCGCCCAGCCGTACGAGGGCGTGTGGCGCTTCACCGCCCCGTCCGTCGACGCCTCGGTGCCCCAGGCCAGGCACGCGGTGCGGGACCTGCTGGCCCGGCAGGGCGTCCCGGCCTGCGACGAGGTGCTGCACGGACTGCTGCTGATCGTCTCCGAGCTGGTCACCAACGCCGTGCGCCATGCGGCGCTGCTCTCACCGATACTGGCCGTCGAGGTCGGCGTGGGCTCCGAGTGGGTCCGGGTGTCCGTGGAGGACAACCACCCCTACCGGCCCACCGCGCTGGTGGCCGACCACGGTCAGACCGGCGGGCGCGGGCTGCTGCTGGTCCGCGAGATCGCCCGGGAGGCCGGAGGCGTCTGCGATGTCGCCCAGACCGCGAACGGCGGAAAGATCATCTGGGCCGCCCTGCCGCTGAGCCCTCCGCTGGACGGCCGCGGCCAGGGGCGCCGGCGCGCCGTCGGAGGGCCGGTTCACCAGCCGCCGGTGGGCCCGGTCAGCTCCTTGATCGCGGGCCGCGCGGCCTCCAGCACGGTCATGAACCAGGCGGAGAACTGGTCCTGAGCATGCCGCTCGGCCAGCTCCTGCGCGGTCACGAAGGCCGTCGCGCCGATCTCGTCGGGGTCCGGCCGCAGGGGCCGGCGGACCAGGCCCACGAAGAGGTGGTTGAACTCCTGCTCGACCAGACCCGAGGCCGGGTCCGGGTGGTTGTACCGCACCGTGCCGGCCTCGCCGAGCAGCGAGGGCGAGACACCCAGCTCCTCGTGGGAACGGCGGGCGGCCGCGGCGAAGGGTGACTCGCCGGGGTACGGGTGGCCGCAGCAGGAGTTCGACCAGACGCCGGGGGAGTGGTACTTGCCGAGGGCCCGCTGCTGGAGCAGCATCCGGCCGTCGGAGTCGAACAGGAACACGGAGAAGGCGCGGTGCAGCCGGCCCGGCGGCTGGTGGGCGGCGAGCTTCTCCGCTGTGCCGATCGTGGTGCCGTCCTCGTCGACCAGCTCGAGCAGGATCGCGTCAGCGGAACCCTCCGGTGCACGGTGGTCCGCGGTGGCAGGTGTGATCGCCATACCCATCCTTCGCCTCGTCATCGAACCTCAAGTCTGCCGTACGGTGCCGACACTCCCGGTACCGGCCGGGCCCCCGCATGTCCCGTCCCGCACGGGCGGGCCCGCCGGGCGTGCCGGAGACCTGAACATGCCCCCGCACCCCACCCGGGAACCGTCCACACCACCCCCATGGACGCACCCGCGACACCACGCGGTCCCCTTACGAGCAGAGCGCCGCCCCGCACCCCCACGCGCCCTTGCCCCCGGCGCACGGCCGCACCCGGGGGCGCGGGGGGCGACTGTACACAAGACTCCAACCCTGTCGGGCGCGAAGCGCCCTGAAAGGGGCGCGGGGAACTGCGCGACGAGCCACGACGAGACCGGCAGTCCGCCACGGCCGTGAGGGGGCGGTCGTGGTCGTTTGGGGCTGCCAGGCGGACCTGGTGGGGTGCGGAGCGCCTTGAGAGGGGCGCGGGGAACTGCGCGACCAGCCACGACGAACCCCGCACATCGCCACAGCCCAAGGGGGCAGTCCCTGTCGCCGAAGCCCCGCACCCCAAAGCCACAAACCCCAGCCCCCGCCAGGGATGGCCCCCGCCAGGGACGGCCGCCCGCCAGGCCCCCCGCCAGGGGAAGGGGAACCGACCGGCCCCGGGCACCCGCCCATCCCGGCTAACCGGCCCCGTCAGGGGCCCCCTCAGAGACAGAGCCCAGCCTCATGCTCCGCATGCCCCCCAGGCTCCAGCTGAAAGGTGCAGTGCGCCACGTCGAAGTGGTCCCCGAGACAGTTCTGCAACTCGTGCAGCATCCGCTCGTGCCCGATGTCGCTGAGCGCCTCCGAGCTGACCACCACGTGCGCGGAGAGCACCGGCATACCGGAGGTGATCGTCCAGGCATGCAGGTCGTGCACGTCCTCCACACCGGGCAGCGCCAGGATGTGGGACCGCACCTGGCTCATGTCGACGTCCTCGGGCGCTGCCTCCAGCAGCACGTTCAGCGTCTCGCGGAGCAGCTTCACGGTCCGCGGCACGATCATCAGGGCGATCAGCAGCGAGGCCACGGGGTCGGCGGCCTGCCAGCCGGTCGTCAGGATCACCGCCGCGGACACCAGCACCGCCACCGAGCCCAGCGCGTCGGCGGTCACCTCCAGGAAGGCGCCGCGGACGTTGATGCTCTCCCGTCGGCCGTGCATCAGCAGGAGGAGCGAGACCAGGTTCGCGACGAGGCCGAACGCGGCGAAGACCGCCACCACGCCACCGGTGGTCGCGATGGGCGTGATGAACCGGCTGATCGCCTCGTAGACCACGTAGCTGCCGACGCCGAGCAGCAGCAGGCAGTTTCCGAGCGCGGCCAGGATCTCCGCACGGGCGTAGCCGAAGGTGCGTCTGCCGGTCGGCGGGCGGCTGGCGAAGTGGATCGCGAGCAGCGCCATGGCGAGGCCCAGCGCGTCGGTGGCCATGTGCGCCGCGTCCGCGATCAGTGCCAGCGAGTCGGCCAGCAGGCCGCCGGCGATCTCCGCGAACGTGATGGCGAGCGTGATCGACAGCGCGATCCGCAGCCGCCCGCGGTAGGCGTGCGCCACGGTGCCCGTGTGGGCGCCGTGCGCATGCCCGTGATCGTGCCCAGCCCCCATGTGCCGCTGCCTCCGCCTCGCCGAGTGGACGTCCAAGATCTGCCGGACGCCTTCAGTGAACTACGGGCGCGCAATTCCGGGCAACCTGGTACTGAACACCGTTGTCACTGTCCTGACCTGCGAAAACGAAGCCCAGGTCAGAGCGTCGACGCCAGTGTTCCCCGGCCGGCGGGGCCTCACCCGGCAGTCGCCCCCGGATGGTGCAGCAGCCAGCCGCGCCAGGCGGACTCGACCATCTCGCGCACCCCGCGCGTGGCGCGCCAGCCCAGTACCTCCGCGGCCCGCTGCGCCGACGCCACGGCGCGCGGCGCGTCACCCGGGCGGCGCGCCTCGACCACGGCCGGCCGGGTGTCGCCGGTGACCTCGCCGACGAGGCTGATCAGCTCCCGCACGGAGACGCCCTCGCCCCGGCCGATGTTCAGCGTGACGTCACCGGCGCCGTCCGCGCCGTGCACGCCCGGCGCACCCTCCGAGCCCGTCGCGCCCGGCGCGCGCGAAGCATCCGCCGCGCCCTCGGCGGTGAGCAGGCGGGCCGCGGCCAGGTGCGCGTCCGCGAGGTCCGCGACATGGATGTAGTCGCGGATGCAGGTGCCGTCCGGCGTCGGGTAGTCGGCCCCGAAGATCCGCGGGGCCTCGTCCCGGGTGAGCCGGTCGAAGACCATCGGGATCACGTTGAAGACGCCGGTGTCGGCGAGCTCCGGCTCGGCGGCCCCGGCGACGTTGAAGTAGCGCAGGCAGGCCGTCCGGATGCCGTGCGCCCGCCCGGCCGCGCGGACCAGCCACTCCCCGGCGAGCTTGGTCTCGCCGTAGGGGCTCATCGGGGCACAGGGCGTGTCCTCGGTGATCAGATTCACATCCGGGTTGCCGTAGACGGCGGCCGACGAGGAGAAGAGGAACCGGGTGACACCCGCAGTGGCCGCCGTTTCCAAGAGCGTCGTGAGGCCCCCGACGTTGTCCCGGTAGTAGCGCAGCGGCTGCTCGACCGATTCGCCGACCTGCTTGTGCGCCGCGAGGTGCACCACACCGGAGACCTCGTGCTCCACGCAGAGCCGCTTCAGCACCCCCTCGTCCGCCACCGACCCGCGCACCACCGGCACCCCGGGCGCCAGCCGCTCGCGCACCCCGGAGGAGAAGTCGTCCAGCACGACCACCCGCTCGCCCGCGCCCGTCATGGCCCGCACCACATGGGCTCCGATGTATCCGGCTCCGCCGGTGATTAGCCACGTCATGGGCGCCAGACTATGCCGGGCCGCGGGGCCGGAAGGCGGCCCGGCCCGCCGCCTGCGCCGGTGCCCCACCGCTGCCGGGCGCCCCGCCGGCTCCTGCGCTCGCCAGGCGGCGCCCTGCCATCACCGGCTCACGCCCCGGGCGCGCGTCGTACGCCTTCGCGCCCCTGGCCGGGTGTAACGCTGGGCTTGGCCGGGTCGCGGCTGCTCCCGTTCCGCCGCCCTGATGCCCGAGCCGACCACTAGAGACCGGAATGTCGCACTCCGTTGATCGGTACATGAACGGTCGGTGAACGCCTGCCGTCCAGCATCCGATAACCTCTGCCGACATGCCTACCGGCCGTCCAGGCCGGCAGCGCCCTTGCCCCGCACACGCCCCGGTGCCCCTGCGCCGGCACCCAAGGAGTGAGTTCGTCTGTCGACCGCCATCCTCATCGGCCAGCCGGTCCCCGGATCGTCGCTCGAAGGCGATCTGCGGTCGATCGGATTCGATGTGCGCCATGCCGCCGGCACCGCGGACGCCCGGGAGGCGCTCGCCGGCACCCCGGCGGGCCAGCGCGTCGCCGTCGTCGACAGCCGCTTCGTGGGACACCGTCACGCCCTGCGGCTCGGCCTGACCGACCCGCGCTTCCCGGCCGGAGCGGTGCCCGGCGCCGTCGCCGTCCAGGCCGGCGCACGGGCCGCGCTCGACCACGCGCTGCGCGACGAGGCGGGGGCCGGCCCCGGGGGGCCGGCCGCCACCCTCGCGGACGCGCCCGCCGACCGCCTGGCAACCGCTCTGGAGGCCACCGGCACGCAGGTGCACCGCCCGGAGCTCGGCTCGCTCGTCGCCGCCGTCCCCGGCGACCAGGAGGCCGCCGACGAGGCCCGGCAGGCCGTCGCCGCCGTGGACGAGGAGGACGTCCGGCTGCGCAGCGCGGTGAAGGCGCGCGACGGCTTCTTCACCACCTTCTGCGTCAGCCCCTACTCCCGCTACCTGGCCCGCTGGTGCGCCCGCCGCGGCCTGACCCCCAACCAGGTGACGACCGCCTCGCTGCTCACCGCCCTGATCGCGGCCGGCTGCGCGGCGACCGGCACCCGGGGCGGCTACATCGCCGCGGGCATCCTGCTGCTCGCCTCCTTCGTGCTGGACTGCACCGACGGGCAGCTCGCCCGCTACGCGCTCAAGTACTCGACGCTCGGCGCCTGGCTCGACGCCACGTTCGACCGTGCCAAGGAGTACGCCTTCTACGCGGGCCTCGCGCTCGGCGCTGCGAGCAACGGCGACGACGTGTGGGCGCTGGCGCTCGGCGCGATGGTGCTCCAGACCTGCCGGCACGTCGTGGACTTCTCCTTCAACGAGGCCAACCACGACGCGAGCGCGAACACCAGCCCCACCGCCGCGCTCTCGGACCGTCTCGACAGCGTCGGCTGGACCGTCTGGCTGCGCCGCATGATCGTGCTGCCCATCGGCGAGCGCTGGGCCCTGATAGCCGTGCTCACCGCCGCCGCGACGCCCCGGATCACCCTGGTGGTCCTGCTCATCGGGTCGGCGTTCGCGGCCTGTTACACCACCGCGGGCCGGGTACTGCGCTCGCTGACCCGGCGCGCCGCCAGGACCGACCGTGCGGCGCGGGCGCTCACCGACCTCGCCGACTGCGGGGTGCTCGCCGAGGCGTTCTCCGCCGCGGCGCAGCGCGTCGCACCCCGGCTGCCGTCGTTCACGTCGCCCGCGGCGGCCCTGCTGGGCGGTGCGGCCGTCGTCGCGGTGAGCGCCCTCACCCCGTTCGGGGACGCCTGGCCGATCGTGGCGGCCTGCCTGTACTGCGCCACCAGCGGTCTGGCCATCGCGCGCCCCCTGAAGGGCCCCCTGGACTGGCTGGTGCCGCCCTTCTTCCGCGCCGCCGAATACGGCACCGTCCTGGCGCTCGCGGCCCACGCACAGGTGAACGGGGCCTTGCCCGCAGCTTTCGGCCTGGTGGCCGGGGTCGCCTACCATCACTACGACACGGTGTACCGCATCCGCGGGAACGCCGGGGCACCGCCCACCTGGCTGGTGCGCTCGATCGGCGGGCACGAGGGCCGGACACTCCTGGTCACTGTTCTCGCCGCGGGGCTCACCGCCACCGGTTTCACCGCCGCGCTCACGGCCCTGGCCGTGCTCGTGGCCCTCGTGGTGCTCACCGAGAGCATCCGCTTCTGGATCACCCGGATGCCGTCGGGAGCCCCCGCCGTACACGACGAAGGAGAACCCGCATGATCGGCCTCGTGCTGGCGGCCGGCGCCGGACGGCGCCTGCGTCCCTACACCGACAGCCTCCCCAAGGCTCTGGTGCCGGTCGGCCGTGCGGGGATAGAGGACGGCCCCACCGTCCTCGACCTGACCCTGCGGAACTTCGCCGAGGTCGGCCTCACCGAGGCCGCCGTCGTCGTCGGCTACCGCAAGGAGGCCGTGTACGAGCGCAAGGCGGCACTGGAGGCCGCGTACGGCGTCAGGCTCACGCTGATCGACAACGACAAGGCGGAGGAGTGGAACAACGCCTACTCCCTGTGGTGCGCCCGTGAGGTCCTCGCGGAGGGCGTGATCCTGGCCAACGGCGACACCGTGCACCCCGTCTCGGTCGAGCGGGAGCTGCTGGCCGCCCGGGACGGCGAGAAGAAGGTCGTCCTCGCGCTGGACACCGTCAAGCAACTGGCCGACGAGGAGATGAAGGTCGTCGCCGACCCGGCCAAGGGCGTGCAGCGGATCACCAAGCTCATGGACCCCGCCGAGGCCACCGGCGAGTACATCGGCGTCACCCTCATCGAGGCCGCCGCCGCCGCGGAGCTGGCCGACGCCCTGCGGGCCACCTACGAGCGGGACCCCCAGCTCTACTACGAGGACGGCTACCAGGAGCTGGTCCATCGCGGCTTCCGGATCGACGTGGCGCCCATCGGCGACGTGCCGTGGGTGGAGATCGACAACCACGCCGACCTGGCCCGGGGACGGGAGATCGTATGCCTGTACTGACCAGGCTGATCCCCTCACCCGTCGTCGTCGACATCCGGCGGGGCGCGCTCGACGACCTGGCCGAGATCCTGTCCGACCAGCGCATCGCCCCCTCCGGCCGGATGGCCTTCGCCATCAGCGGCGGCTCCGGGCAGGCCCTGCGCGAGCGCTTCGCACCCGCGCTGCCCGGCGCGGACTGGTTCGACGACGCCGACGGCACCATCGACGGCGCGGTCCGGCTCGCCGACTCGATCAAGAAGGCGGGCCACTACGACACGATCGTCGGGCTCGGCGGCGGGAAGGTCATCGACTGCGCGAAGTACGCCGCGGCACGGGTGGGCCTGCCGCTGGTCGCGGTCGCCACCAACCTGGCGAACGACGGCCTGTGCTCCCCGGTGGCCACGCTCGACAACGACGCGGGCCGCGGCTCGTACGGGGTGCCGAACCCGATAGGGATCGTCATCGACCTGGACGTCATCCGCGACGCACCGGTGCGCTACGTCCGGGCCGGCATCGGCGACGTGATCTGCAAGATCTCCGCCGTGGCCGACTGGGAGCTGTCGCACCGCGAGACCGGCGAGCCCGTCGACGGGCTCGCCGCCGCGATGGCCCGGCAGGCCGCCGAGGCCGTGCTGCGCCATCCCGGAGGCATCGGGGACGACGACTTCCTGACGACGCTCTCCGAGGCTCTGGTGCTGTGCGGCATCTCGATGGCCGTGGCCGGCGACAGCCGCCCGGCCTCCGGTGCCTGCCACGAGATCAGCCACGCGTTCGACCTGACCTTCCCCAGGCGCAGCGCCCTGCACGGGGAGCAGTGCGGTCTGGGCGGTGCGTTCGCCACCTTCCTGCGCGGCGACCACGCGATGGCCATGCAGATGGTCGGCGTGCTGCGCCAGCACGGGCTGCCCGTACTGCCCGAGGAGATCGGCTTCACGGCTGACGAGTTCGTCCAGGTGGTGGAGTTCGCGCCGCAGACCCGCCCCGGCCGTTACACGATTCTCGAGCACCTCGATTTGTCCACCCACCAGATCAAGGACCGATACACCGACTATGCCAAGGCCATCAGTAGCTGAACTCCGCCCCGTCGTTCACCCCGAAGGGGTGAAGGACCGGCGCAGCGGTGAGCATTGGGCGGGACGCCTGTACATGCGGGAGGTCTCGCTCCGGATCGACCGGCACCTGGTGGGCACCAGGGTCACGCCCAATCAGCTCACGTACCTGATGACCTTCTTCGGTGTCCTGGCCGCCCCGGCACTGCTGGTGCCGGGGATCCCGGGCGCGGTCCTCGGCCTGATCGCGGTCCAGCTGTACCTGCTGCTCGACTGCGTGGACGGCGAGGTCGCCCGCTGGAAGAAGCAGTTCTCCCTCGGCGGGGTCTACCTGGACCGGGTCGGTGCCTACCTGTGCGACGCCGCCGTCCTGGTCGGCCTCGGCCTGCGTGCCTCGGACCCCTGGGGCACCGGGCGCATCGACTGGCTGTGGGCCTTCCTCGGCACGCTCGCCGCGCTCGGCGCCGTGCTGATCAAGGCGGAGACCGACCTCGTCGGGGTCGCCCGCCACCAGGGCGGGCTGCCGCCGGTCAAGGAGGCCGCGAGCGAGCCGCGCTCCTCCGGTGTCGCGCTGGTGCGCCGGGCCGCTGCGGCCCTCAGGTTCCACCGGCTGGTCCTCGGCATCGAGGCCTCGATGCTCATATTCGTCCTCGCGGTCATCGACGCGGCCCGCGGAGACCTGTTCTTCACCCGTCTCGGCACCGCCGTGCTCGCCGCCATCGCGCTCGTGCAGACCCTGCTCCACCTGGTCTCCATCATGGCGTCCAGCAGGCTGAAGTGAGGACGGCCGTGAGCGCTGCCACCGAGAGCAGGCCGCTGAAGGTGGGTGCGGTGATCATCACCATGGGCACCCGCCCGGCCGAGCTGCGCGCACTCATCGACTCGATCGCCAAGCAGGACGGCGATCCGGTCGAGGTGGTCGTGGTCGGCAACGGCTCCCCGGTACCGGACGTCTCCGGCCTGTCCTGCCCCGTGCGGACCGTGGAGGTGCCCGAGAACCTCGGCATTCCGGGCGGCCGCAACGTAGGCATCGCCGCCTTCCGCAGCGGCTCCGACCGGGCCGTGCCGGCGGACGAGCTCACCGGCGCCCCGACCGGCGCCCCCGTACGCGTCCCCGTCGGCGCCTCCACCGTCGGTCCCGGCGCGACCGGCGCCGGGGACCCGGACGGGGCGGGCGCCCCCGAGCCCCTCATCGGCGACGCCGTGGGCAGCGGCCCCTTCGACGTGGACATCCTGCTCTTCCTCGACGACGACGGCCTGCTCGCCCACCACGACACCGCCCAGCTCTGCCGGGAGGCCTTCGCCGCCGACCCCGAGCTCGGCATCATCAGCTTCCGCATCGCCGACCCCGAGACCCGCCTCACCCAGCGCCGCCACGTCCCCCGGCTGCGCGCCTCCGACCCGATGCGCTCCTCCCGCGTGACCACGTTCCTCGGCGGGGCCAACGCCGTGCGCACGGAGGTCATCGCCGAGGTCGGCGGGCTGCCCGGCGACTTCTTCTACGCCCACGAGGAGACCGATCTCGCCTGGCGTGCCCTGGATGCCGGCTGGGAGATCGACTACCGCTCCGACCTGGTCCTGCTGCACCCCACCACCGCCCCGTCACGGCACGCGGTCTACCACCGGATGGTGGCCCGCAACCGCGTCTGGCTGGCACGCCGCAACCTTCCCGCCCCGCTGGTCCCTCCCTACCTGGCGGTCTGGCTGCTGCTGACGCTGCTCAGGCGGCCGTCGCGGGCCGGACTCAGGGCCTGGTTCGGCGGTTTCCGGGAGGGCTGGACGACGCCGTCCGGGCCGCGCCGGCCCATGAAGTGGCGCACCGTGTGGCGGCTGACCCGACTGGGCCGACCCCCCATCATCTGAGAAGCTCGAATCCGTAGCAGCGGGTGGCCGGCCGTGCCGTGAAGGGCCGGCGGCCCCGCACACGCCAAGGCCCCGGGCTTCTCCCGCGCCTGGGAAGACCGGGCCGAAGAAGACGAAAGCATCCGCCTGTGAGTGAGACAGCACACGACGCCGGTGTCACGGTGGGCTCCGGCCCGTCGTCACCCGACGACGGACTTGCCCCCGCGGAACTGGCCGCCAAGTACGGACTCTCCGTGAGCGGCGCCCGGCCGGGCCTGGCCGAGTACGTCCGCCGGCTCTGGGGGCGGCGCCACTTCATCCTCGCCTTCTCCAGCGCCAAGCTGACCGCCCAGTACAGCCAGGCCAAGCTGGGCCAGGTCTGGCAGGTCGCCACCCCGCTGCTGAACGCGCTCGTCTACTATTTGATCTTCGGGCTCATCCTCCAGGCCAGCCGCGGCATGCCGCACGAGGTCTACATCCCGTTCCTGGTGACCGGCGTCTTCGTGTTCACGTTCACCCAGAGCTCGGTGATGGCGGGCGTCCGCGCGATCTCGGGCAACCTCGGCCTGGTCCGCGCGCTGCACTTCCCCCGGGCCTCGCTGCCCATCTCCTTCTCGCTCCAGCAGCTCCAGCAGCTGCTGTTCTCGATGATCGTGCTGTTCGTGATCACGATCGCCTTCGGCAGCTACCCCGGCCTGTCCTGGCTGCTGATCCTGCCCGTGCTCTTCCTGCAGTTCCTGTTCAACACCGGCCTCGCGCTGATCATGGCCAGGCTGGGCAGCAAGACGCCCGACCTCGCCCAGCTGATGCCGTTCGTGCTGCGCACCTGGATGTACGCCTCGGGCGTGATGTTCTCCATCCCCGTGATGCTGGAGGGTCGGCCGGGCTGGATCGCCGACGTCCTGCAGTGGAATCCGGCCGCCGTCTACATGGACCTGATGCGCTACGCCCTCATCGACGGCTACGGCTCCTCGAACCTGCCGCCGCACGTCTGGGCCGTCGCGCTGGCCTGGGCCGTGCTCCTCATCGGCGGCGGATTCGTGTACTTCTGGAGGGCCGAGGAGCAGTACGGCCGTGGCTGAGCGGGACACCGGAGCGCACGTCCCCGCCCTCATCGCGGACGAACCGCACGCCGTCCACCGCGTCAACGGCGCCGCCTCGCGACGGGCTTGGCCCACGACCGGCGACCGCACGTTCCGGGGGGCGTTCGAGGAACGCATCCGGGAGCTGAACGAGGAGGCCGGAACGGTCTCCCTGGTGGGCTCCGACAACACGTCCGTACGCGACACCTGCGACCGGGTGCTCTGGCTGGAGCGCGGCGAACTGCGCATGGACGGACCCACCGTCGAGGTGCTCGACGCGTACGAGAAGTTCACGGAGAAGTAGCGCCCGCGGGGACCGGTAGGGGGAATCCGGCCATGTTGCCGTGCCCTGCCCGTGGCGCGGGGTATTCCGGCCCACCGGTGTGATCCATCCCACCAGTAGAGAATCCGCCAACGACCCGGGCTGGAGCCGTCGGAGCACGTCAGGCAGCCCGGCCGCACGTGCGGGACCAACTTGCGGTCAACTGCGTGGTATTGACACGGATCTGATCCGCCGCCGTCCGAAGGGTGTCCGGAAAAGCGTTTCCCGATCTTCCCGGTCGATGTTGGAATCTTGACGCCGATCGGTGTGTTCTTGTGATGTGCAGGACACCCCGACGATCTCTGATGCGTTGTACAACGTAAGCTGTAGCGGTGCTGAAAGGCGCCAACTGGGGCGATAACGCCCGACGCCTCGGCGCGGGGGACGGGGCGCGGAGTGCAGGCCCGGGCGGCGTGTCCGAAAGAGGATGTATTGGGTCGGCAGTGTAGAACGGGAGATGTGACGGCAATGGCTACGGGAAGTCCCCAGCTCCGCGGCGCTTGTGCCGTCCCCGCGCCGGGCAGCACGCGGTGACGGGATCCGAGGCCGCGGGCGCTGGGACAGCCGCCGGGGAAGCCGCCGAGGGCGGGGCCGCGGGCACCGAGGCGGTCGTGCGCGGCACGCTCGACAAGGCGGCCCACGAGAACTTCCCTGTGGCGCCCTTCTTCCTGCCGCGTGCCTGGCGGGACGACCTCATGGCCGTCTACGGCTACGCCCGCCTGGTGGACGACATCGGCGACGGCGACCTCGCCCCCGGTGGCGCCGATGCCCGCCATCTGGGCCTCGGCACCGAGGAGGCCGAGGACCGCATCGCCATGCTGGACGCCTTCGAGGCGGACCTGCGGCGCATCTTCGAGCGCACGGGGGACGGTCCCCGGCACCCGGTGCTGCGCAGGCTCGCCCCGACGGTGCACCGGCACTCCATCAGCCCCGAGCCCTTCCTCGGGCTGATCGCGGCCAACCGTCAGGACCAGCTGGTGGGCCGCTACGAGAGCTACGACGACCTGCTGGCCTACTGCGAGCTGTCGGCCAACCCCGTCGGCCGTCTGGTTCTGGCCATCACCGGCACCGCGACGCCCGAGCGGATCCGGTTGTCCGACGCCGTCTGCACCGCCCTGCAGATCGTCGAGCACCTGCAGGACGTCTCGGAGGACCTGCGGCGCGACCGCATCTACCTCCCCGCTCAGGACATGAAGCGGCATCAGGTCCAGGAGGAGGACCTCGCCGCGGCCACGGCCGGCGAGCCGGTGCGCGCGCTGATCGCCTTCGAGGCGGACCGCGCCAGAGGCCTGCTGAATGAAGGGACCCCCCTCGTGGGTAGCGTCCACGGCAGGCTGAAGCTGTTGCTCGCGGGGTTCGTGGGCGGGGGGCGGGCGGCGGTCCGCGCCATCGAGGCCGTCTCCTACGACGTACTTCCCAGACCACCCAAGGCGGGCAAGGTTCAGCTGCTGCGCGAGGTGGGAGCGACTCTGCGAGGAAAGGGGTGAGTCGGACCGTGGAGCTCGATCAGCCCGTGTCCGCGCCGGTACTCGCCGCATACAGTTACTGCGAGGCCGTCACCGGGCAGCAGGCCCGGAATTTCGCGTACGGGATCAGGCTGCTCCCGACGCCCAAGCGCCGGGCCATGTCCGCGCTGTACGCGTTCTCCCGCCGGGTGGACGACATCGGCGACGGCGACCTCGACCCGGAAGCCAAGGAACAGCGACTGGACGCCACCCGTGCCGTGCTGGCCCGGGTCCAGGCCGGCGAGGTGGCCGAGGACGACACCGACCCGGTGGCCGTCGGGCTCAGCCATGCGGCCCAGCAGTTCCCGATCCCGCTCGACGGGCTCGACGAGCTGATCGACGGTGTTCTCATGGATGTCCGCGGCGCGACCTACGAGACCTGGGACGACCTCAAGCTGTACTGCCGGTGTGTCGCCGGAGCCATCGGGCGCCTGTCGCTCGGCGTGTTCGGCACCGAGCCGGGCGCGGACAGCGTCGAGCACGCCTCGGAGTACGCCGACACGCTGGGCCTTGCCCTGCAACTCACCAACATCCTTCGGGACATCCGCGAGGACGCCGAGGGCGGACGCACCTACCTGCCCGCCGACGACCTCGGGAAGTTCGGCTGCTCCGCCGGCTTCGGGGGGCCCACACCGCCGGCCGGCTCCGACTTCCCCGGGCTGGTGCACTTCGAGGTGCGCCGCGCACGGGCGCTGTTCGCCGAGGGCTACCGGCTGCTGCCGATGCTCGACCGCCGCAGCGGTGCCTGCGTCGCCGCCATGGCCGGGATCTACCGCAGACTTCTGGACCGCATCGAGCGCGACCCGGGCGCCGTGCTCCGCGGTCGGGTCTCCCTGCCCGGCCATGAGAAGGCATACGTGGCAGTGCGCGGCCTGTCGGGCGTCGACGCCCGTCATGTCTCCCGTACCGTCTCCCGGCAGAGCGTCAGGAGGCGTGCATGATGCATGTGCGCAGCACGCACCGCCCACCTCGCTCACGGCGCCGGTCAACCTCGCGCGGGCACACCGCGTCCCAGATTGAGACGGCCCGACCCGAGGGACCCGAGCGGGTCCCGGAGCCGGCCGGCAAGGAGCGTGCATGAGCGAGGACACCACGCAGTCCGCCCCTGCCGACACCCATGCCGAAGGCCGCCCCGGGAGGGCGGCCGCCGTAGTGGTCGGCGGCGGGCTCGCCGGGATCACCTCGGCACTGGCGCTCGCCGATGCCGGAATGCAGGTCACCCTGCTGGAGGGGCGCCCGCGGCTGGGCGGGCTCGCCTTCTCGTTCCAGCGCGATGGGCTGACCGTCGACAACGGCCAGCACGTCTACTTGCGCTGCTGCACGGCGTACCAGTGGTTTCTCGACCGCGTCGAGGCCACTTCGCTCGCGCCGCTGCAAAGACGCCTGGACGTTCCCGTACTCGACGCTGCGGTTACCGCGTCGTCTTCGAGAGGACCACGCCTGGGCCGGCTGAGCCGTACCGCTCTTCCGGTACCGCTGCATCTGGCACAGAGCCTGGCGACCTACCCGCACCTCTCGCTCGCCGAACGCGCCAAGGTGGGCCGTGCCGCCCTGGCCCTCGGCCGGCTCGACCCCGCTGACCCCGCCCTGGACGGTCAGGACTTCGGCAGCTGGCTGGCGCGGCACGGGCAGTCGCCGCGCGCGATCGAGGCGCTGTGGGACCTGGTCGGTGTGGCCACCCTGAACGCCCCCGCGGGCGACGCCTCACTCGCACTGGCGGCCAAGGTCTTCAAGACCGGGCTGCTGTCCGAGCCCGGCGCGGCCGACATCGGCTGGGCGCGGGTGCCCCTCGGTGACATCCATGACTCGCTCGCGCGCAAGGCGCTCGACTCCGCGGGCGTCCGTACCGAACTGCGAACACGCGTCACCTCCGTATCGCGGTCGTCATCGACGTCGGACACTCCCGATAGTGAGAACGGGTATTGGACCGTGGAGGTTCCCGGCGAGCGGATCCGGGCCGACACCGTCGTCCTGGCGACCGCTCAGCGGGAGACGCACACGCTGCTGCCGGCCGGTGCCCTCGACGGTGCCGACCGGCTGCTCGCCATCGGCACCGCCCCCATCCTCAACCTCCACGTTGTCTACGACCGGCCGGTCCTGCGGCGGCCCTTCTTCGCCGCGATCGGCTCGCCCGTCCAGTGGGTCTTCGACCGCACCGAGGCGTCGGGCCTGACGAAGGGCCAGTACCTGGCGCTGTCGCAGTCGGCGGCGCAGGACATCGTCGACGAGCCGGTCGCCGCCCTGCGGGCGCGCTTCCTGCCGGAGCTGGAGCGGCTGCTGCCGCCCGCCCGCACGGCCCGGGTGGAGGACTTCTTCGTCACCCGGGAGCGCACGGCCACGTTCGCCCCCACCCCCGGCGTCGGCAGGCTCCGCCCCGGCGCCCGCACCGAAGCGCCCGGCCTCTACCTGGCCGGTGCGTGGACCGCCACGGGCTGGCCCGCGACGATGGAGGGCGCGGTGCGCAGCGGGATCTCCGCAGCACGCGCCGCCCTCACCGCCCTCGGCCGCCCGAGCGCGCACCTTCACGAGGAGGCGGCATGACACCCGAACTGCACGGGGCGGTCACCCGGACCTCCGCCACCGCCGCGCCCCGCAACGGCACCGCCGGACTCGCCGGCGGTGCCGTCGCCGCGGCCGGCACCGGCACTGCAACAGAAGGAGAGACCGTGCCCACTGTGCCCCCGGGCGAGTACACCGCCGAGACGGTCGATGTGGCCTCGCTGCTGGAGCGTGGCCGTACGCTGACCACCCCGGTCCTGCGGGCCGCCGTCGACCGCCTCGCGCCGCCGATGGACACCGTCGCCGCCTATCACTTCGGGTGGATCGACGCCGAGGGCAATCCCGCGGAGGGCGACGGCGGCAAGGCGGTGCGCCCCGCGCTCGCCGTGCTCTCCGCCCAGGCCGCCGGTGCCGCCCCTCAGGTGGGCGTGCCGGCAGCGGTCGCCGTCGAGCTGGTGCACAACTTCTCGCTGCTCCACGACGACCTCATGGACGGCGACGAGCAGCGCAGGCACCGGGACACCGTGTGGAAGGTGCACGGGCCCTCCCAGGCGATCCTGGTCGGCGACGCCCTCTTCGCGCTCGGCAACGAGGTCCTGCTGGAGCTCGGCACCGTGGAGGCCGGCCGCGCCGCGCGCCGCCTGATCGCCGCCACCCGGGCGCTGATCGACGGTCAGGCGCAGGACATCTCCTTCGAGCACCGCGAGCGGGTCACCGTCGAGGAGTGCCTGGAGATGGAGGGCAACAAGACCGGCGCCCTGCTCGCCTGCGCCGTCTCCATCGGCGCCGTGCTCGGCGGCGCGGACGACCGCGCCGCGGACACCCTCGCCGACTTCGGCTACCACCTGGGCCTCGCGTTCCAGGCGGTGGACGACCTGCTCGGCATCTGGGGCGACCCGCAGGCCACCGGCAAGCAGACCTGGAGCGACCTGCGCCAGCGCAAGAAGTCGCTGCCCGTGGTGGCGGCGCTCGCCGCGGGCGGCCCGGCCTCGGAGCGGCTGGGCGAGCTGCTCGCGGAGGACGCCAAGAGCAGTGACTTCGAGAACTTCTCCGAGGAGGAGTTCGCCACCCGCGCCGCGCTGATCGAGGAGGCCGGCGGCCGCCGGTGGACCAGCGAGGAGGCGCGGCGCCAGCACACCATCGCCATCGAGGCGCTCAGTGCCGTGGACATGCCGGGCAGGGTACGCGCGGAGCTGGTCGCGCTCGCCGACTTCGTCGTTGTGCGGAAGAGATGATCGGTATCGGCCGGATGCACCTGCCGTCCTCGGACGGCACTCCACCACCCGTAGCGAGTCGCCTGCCGGTGTCCCACGGGACGACCGACGGCGGACCCGGCAGAACCACTGCATGAAGGGGAAGCCATGACAGCGACGACCGACGGAAGCACCGGAGCGGTACCGCCCCGCGCTGCCTCGGCCAGCGAGAACACCACCACCGCCGACAACGAGGAGGACGCGGCCCCCGAAGCCGCCGCCACCGCCCAGGACACCGCCCGCCGTGCGGTGCAGCGGGCCACCGACTTCCTGCTCGCCCGGCAGGACGAGGCCGGCTGGTGGAAGGGCGACCTGGAGACCAACGTCACCATGGACGCCGAGGACCTGCTGCTCCGCCAGTTCCTGGGCATCCTCGACACGGACACCGCCAAGGCCGCGGGCCTCTTCATCCGCGGCGAGCAGCGCGAGGACGGCACCTGGGCCACCTTCTACGGCGGCCCCGGCGAGCTCTCCACCACCATCGAGGCGTACGTGGCGCTGCGGCTGGCCGGGGACGCGCCCGACGAGCCGCACATGGCCCGCGCCTCCGCGTGGATCCGCGGGCAGGGCGGCGTCGCCGCGAGCCGGGTCTTCACCCGGATCTGGCTCGCCCTCTTCGGCTGGTGGAAGTGGGACGACCTGCCGGACCTGCCGCCGGAGCTCATCTACTTCCCCAAGTGGTTCCCGCTCAACATCTACGACTTCGGCTGCTGGGCGCGGCAGACCATCGTGCCGCTCACCATCGTCTCCGCGAAGCAGCCCGTGCGCCCCGCGCCGTTCCCGCTGGCGGAGCTGCACGCCCACCCCCGCGACCCGAACCCCCATCAGCCGCTGGCCCCGGTGGCGAGCTGGGACGGCGTCTTCCAGCGCCTCGACAAGGCGCTGCACGCCTACCACAAGGTCGCGCCGCGCCGGCTGCGCAAGGCCGCCATGCGCAGCGCGGCCCAGTGGATCATCGAACGGCAGGAGAACGACGGCTGCTGGGGCGGCATCCAGCCGCCGGCCGTCTACTCGATCATCGCGCTGCACCTGCTCGGCTACGACCTGAAGCACCCGGTGCTCCGCGAGGGCCTCGCGTCCCTGGACCGGTACGCGGTGTGGCGCGAGGACGGCGCCCGGATGATCGAGGCCTGCCAGTCGCCCGTGTGGGACACCTGCCTGGCGACCATCGCGCTGGCCGACGCCGGCGTGCCCGCCGACCACCCGCAGCTGGTGAAGGCCGCCGACTGGATGCTCGCCGAGCAGGTGGTGCGGCCCGGTGACTGGACGGTCCGCAGGCCCGACCTCGTGCCCGGCGGCTGGTCCTTCGAGTTCGACAACGACAACTACCCGGACATCGACGACACCGCCGAGGTGGTGCTCGCGCTGCGCCGGGTGAAGCACCCGCAGCAGGACCGCGTCGACCGTGCCATCGAGCGCGCGGTGCGCTGGAACCTCGGCATGCAGTCCAGGAACGGTGCCTGGGGCGCGTTCGACGTCGACAACACCAGCGCCTTCCCGAACCGGCTGCCGTTCTGCGACTTCGGCGAGGTCATCGACCCGCCGTCCTCGGACGTCACCGCGCACGTCGTGGAGATGCTCGCCGTCGAGGGCAAGGCGCACGACCCGCGCACCCGGCGCGGTATCGACTGGCTGCTCGCCGAGCAGGAGAAGGACGGGTCCTGGTTCGGCCGGTGGGGCGTCAACTACGTGTACGGCACCGGTTCCGTGGTGCCTGCGCTGGTGCAGGCCGGGCTGCCCGGTTCGCACCCCGCGATCCGGCGCGCCGTCGCCTGGCTGGAGCAGGTGCAGAACGACGACGGCGGTTGGGGCGAGGACCTGCGCTCCTACCGGGACGTGGCCGAGTGGTCGGGCCGCGGCGAGTCGACCGCCTCGCAGACCGCCTGGTCCCTGATGGCGCTGCTCGCGGCCGGCGAGCGGGAGTCCAAGGCGGTCGAGCGCGGCGTGGCCTGGCTGGCCGAGACCCAGGGCGAGGACGGCTCCTGGGACGAGCCGTACTTCACCGGTACCGGCTTCCCCTGGGACTTCTCCATCAACTACCACCTCTACCGCCAGGTGTTCCCCCTCACCGCACTGGGCCGCTACGTCCACGGAGAGCCCTTCTCCGGCAAGGGGAGCTGATGGCCCAGACCTCGGCGTCCCAGGGCCCGCCAGGGCCAGCGCCGCTGCTGATCGCCTGCGCGCTCGGCATCGAGCAGTTCGCGCTGCGCTCCTCCACCCGTGGCGGCGCCCTCGGGCCCGTGACCGTGCTGCGCACGGGGATGGGCCCGAAGGCCGCCGACCGCGCGGTGACCCAGGCCCTGACGGCGCCGGAGCTGCGGGACGCACCCGTGATCGCCGCCGGCTTCTGCGCCGGGCTCGCACCCGGGATACACCCGGGTGACGTGATCGTGGCCGAGGAGACCCGAGAGCCGCGCGGCACCACCCCGTGCACGGGCACGGGGCTGCTGGTCGACCTGCTGGGCCGGGCGACGGCCGGGCACACCGTGCACACCGGGCCGCTCATCGGGTCCGACCACGTGGTGCGCGGCGCGGAGCGCGCCGACCTGCGGGCCACCGGCGCGATCGCGGTGGACATGGAGTCCGCGGCCACGCTGTACAGCGCGAGCCGGGTGGGACCCCGTCCGGTTGCGGCCGTCCGGGTGGTCGTGGACGCTCCAGAGCACGAACTTGTCCGTATCAGCACGGTGCGCGGGGGAATATCAGCCTTCCGTGTCCTCCGTGCCGTACTTCCCACTTTCTTTGAATGGCACCGTAATGTGCTGCTCCCTCGGAGGTGAGCTCTATGGCCATGCCGCTCCGTCAGACCATCAAGGTCGCGACGTATCTCTTTGAACAGAAGCTCCGCCGGCGCGACAAGTTCCCCCTCATCGTGGAACTTGAGCCGCTGTTCGCCTGCAACCTGAAGTGCGAGGGGTGCGGAAAGATCCAGCACCCGGCAGGCGTGCTCAAGCAGCGCATGCCGGTGGCGCAGGCCGTGGGAGCGGTGCTGGAGTCGGGTGCTCCGATGGTTTCCATCGCCGGCGGTGAGCCGCTGATGCACCCGCAGATCCACGAGATCGTGCGGCAGCTCGTGGCGAAGAAGAAATACGTCTTCCTCTGCACCAATGCCATGCTCCTCCGCAAGAAGATGAAGAACTTCACCCCGTCGCCCTATTTCGCCTTCGCCGTCCACATCGACGGGCTGCGCGAGCGCCACGACGAGTCAGTGGCCAAGGAGGGCGTGTTCGACGAGGCGGTGGAGGCCATCAAGGAGGCCAAGCGCCAGGGCTTCCGTGTCACCACCAACTCGACCTTCTTCAACACCGACACGCCTCAGACGATCATCGAGGTGATGAACTTCCTCAATGACGAGCTGAAGGTCGACGAGATGATGATCTCGCCCGCCTACGCCTACGAGAAGGCGCCCGACCAGGAGCACTTCCTCGGCGTCGAGCAGACCAGGGAGCTCTTCAAGAAGGCCTTCGCCGGCGGCAACAGGCTGCGCTGGCGGCTCAACCACTCACCGCTGTTCCTCGACTTCCTCGAGGGCAAGGTGGACTTCCCCTGCACCGCCTGGGCGATCCCGAACTACTCGCTCTTCGGCTGGCAGAAGCCCTGCTACCTGATGAGCGACGGGTACGTGCCCACGTACCGGGAGCTCATCGAGAAGACCGACTGGGACGCCTACGGCAGGGGCAAGGACCCCCGGTGCGCCAACTGCATGGCCCACTGCGGCTACGAGCCCACCGCCGTGCTGGCCACCATGGGCTCCCTCAAGGAGTCGCTGCGCGCGGCCCGCGAGACCGTCGCCGGAAGCCGGTGACACCATGAGCTCAGCCGTTCCGGTCTCCCTCGGCCTTCCCGAGCTGCCGCCCCGCCCCCTCGCCGAGCGCCGCAAGTCCCGGCGGATCCAGGTGGGGTCCGTTCCCGTGGGCGGGGACGCCCCGGTGTCGGTGCAGTCGATGACGACGACGCGCACGTCCGACATCGGTTCGACGTTGCAGCAGATCGCGGAGCTGACCGCGTCGGGTTGCCAGATCGTGCGGGTGGCGTGTCCGACGCAGGATGATGCGGACGCGCTGGCGGCGATTGCGAGGAAGTCGCAGATTCCGGTGATCGCGGATATTCATTTCCAGCCGAAGTACGTGTTCGCCGCCATTGACGCGGGGTGTGCGGCGGTTCGGGTGAATCCGGGGAATATCAAGCAGTTCGACGACAAGGTTCGCGAGATTGCGAGGGCGGCTTCTGACACGGGGACGCCGATTCGTATCGGGGTGAATGCGGGGTCGTTGGACAGGCGGCTTCTGGAGAAGTACGGGAAGGCGACGCCTGAGGCGCTGGTGGAGTCGGCGCTGTGGGAGGCGTCGTTGTTCGAGGAGCATGGTTTCCGGGATATCAAGATCTCGGTGAAGCACAACGATCCGGTGGTGATGGTGAATGCGTACCGGTTGTTGGCTGAGCGGTGTGATTATCCGTTGCACCTGGGTGTGACGGAGGCGGGGCCCGCGTTCCAGGGGACGATCAAGTCGGCGGTGGCGTTCGGTGCGCTGTTGTCGGAGGGGATCGGGGACACGATTCGGGTGTCGTTGTCGGCGCCTCCCGTGGAGGAGGTGAAGGTCGGTATTCAGATTCTGGAGTCGTTGAATCTGCGGCAGCGGGGTCTGGAGATCGTGTCGTGTCCGTCGTGCGGTCGTGCGCAGGTGGACGTGTACAAGCTGGCGGAGGAGGTGACCGCCGGGTTGACGGGGATGGAGGTGCCGTTGCGGGTGGCGGTCATGGGGTGCGTGGTGAACGGTCCGGGTGAGGCGCGTGAGGCGGATCTCGGGGTGGCCTCGGGCAACGGCAAGGGGCAGATCTTCGTGAAGGGCGAGGTCATCAAGACGGTGCCGGAGTCGAAGATCGTGGAGACGCTGATCGACGAGGCGATGAAGATCGCCGAGCAGATGGAGAACGACGGCGTCACCTCGGGGGAACCCGCCGTCACCGTGAGCTGACAGCAGGCACTGAAGCCCAAGCAGGCACAGAGAGGGGGCCCGAGCGTGACGATTCTCGAGACCATCCGGGGGCCGCGCGATCTGAAGGCGCTGTCCGAGGCGGAACTCGGCATACTGTCCGAGGAGATCCGGGAGTTCCTGGTACAGGCGGTCGCCAGGACCGGCGGACACCTCGGGCCCAATCTCGGGGTGGTGGAGCTCACCATCGCCCTGCACAGAGTCTTCGACTCGCCCGTCGACCGCATCGTGTGGGACACGGGTCACCAGAGCTACGTCCACAAGCTCCTGACCGGGCGGCAGGACTTCTCCAAGCTGCGCCGCAAGGGCGGCCTGTCCGGCTACCCGTCGCGGGAGGAGTCCGAGCACGACGTCGTCGAGAACAGCCACGCCTCCACCGCGCTCGGCTGGGCCGACGGCCTCGCCAAGGCGCGCGAGGTGCGGGGCGAGAGCGGCCACGTGGTGGCCGTCATCGGCGACGGCGCGCTGACCGGCGGCATGGCGTGGGAGGCCCTCAACAACATCGCCGCCGCCAAGGACCGCCCGCTCATCATCGTCGTCAACGACAACGAGCGCTCCTACGCGCCCACCATCGGCGGCCTCGCCAACCACCTGGCCGCCCTGCGCACCACCGACGGCTACGAGCGGGTCCTCGCCTGGGGCAAGGACGTCCTCCAGCGCACCCCGGTCGTGGGGCAGCCGATCTACGACTCGCTGCACGGCGCCAAGAAGGGCTTCAAGGACGCCTTCGCCCCCCAGGGCATGTTCGAGGACCTGGGACTGAAGTACGTCGGTCCGATCGACGGACACGACACCGCCGCCGTCGAAGCGGCGCTGCGCCGGGCCAAGCGGTTCTCGGGACCGGTCCTGGTGCACTGCCTCACCGAGAAGGGCCGCGGCTACGAGCCCGCGCTCGCCGACGAGGCCGACCACTTCCACAGCGTCGGCGTCATGGACCCGCTCACCTGCGAGCCGCTGGCGCCGGCGGGCGGTCCCTCGTGGACGTCGGTGTTCGGCGAGGAGATCGTCCGGCTCGGCGAGGAGCGCGAGGACATCGTGGCCATCACCGCGGCCATGCTGGACCCGGTGGGCCTGACCCCGTTCTCCGAGCGGTTCCCCGACCGGGTGTGGGACGTGGGCATCGCCGAGCAGCACGCCACCGTCTCCGCGGCCGGCCTCGCCACCGGCGGCCTGCACCCGGTGGTCGCCGTCTACGCCACCTTCCTCAACCGCGCCTTCGACCAGTTGCTGATGGACGTCGCCCTGCACCGGTGCGGCGTCACCTTCGTGCTGGACCGGGCCGGCGTCACAGGCTCCGACGGGCCCTCCCACAACGGCATGTGGGACATGTCCGTCCTCCAGGTGGTGCCAGGCCTCAGGATCGCCGCACCGCGCGACGCGGACCAGCTGCGCGCGCAGCTCCGCGAGGCGGTCGACGTGCAGGACGCGCCGACCGTGCTGAGGTTCCCCAAGGAGTCGGTGGGCCCGGCGGTGCCCGCGATCGACCGGATCGGCGGCCTGGACGTGCTGCACCGCTCCGAGCGGCCCGAGGTGCTGCTGGTCGCCGTCGGGGTGATGGCCCCGGTCTGCCTCCAGGTCGCGGAGTTGCTGGAGGCTCGCGGGCAGGGGTGCACGGTCGTCGACCCGCGGTGGGTCAAGCCCGTCGACCCGGCGCTCGCCCCGCTCGCCGCCGAGCACCGCATCGTCGCCGTCGTCGAGGACAACAGCCGGGCCTCCGGCGTCGGCGCCGCGGTGGCGCTGGCGCTCGGCGACGCCGAGGTGGACGTCCCCGTACGGCGGTTCGGCATTCCCGAGCAGTTCCTCCCGCACGCCAAGCGCGGCGAGGTGCTTGCCGACATCGGGCTCACGCCCGTCGAGATCGCCGGCCGCATCGGCGGACCGCCCGCCGCCCCGCAGGGCAAGGCGGCAGCCAGGCCGGCAGCCAAGGAGAAACACGCATGACCACCCCACCCCCCGCTCACGAGACCGGCGACGCCTCCGGGGGGCGGTCCGGCGGCGGCAAGGAGTTCGACCTCGGCAAGCTGCTCGCCGAGCGCGGCTCCGAGCGCTACGAGCTGCACGGCAAGTACGTCAACCCGCAGCTTCCCCGGATGCTGCGCACCATCGGCTTCGACAAGGTCTACGAACGGGGCGAGGGCGCGCACTTCTGGGACGCGGACGGCAACGACTACCTGGACATGCTCGCCGGCTTCGGCGTCATGGGCCTCGGCCGCCACCACCCCGTCGTCCGCAAGGCGCTGCACGACGTCCTCGACGCCTCGCTCGCCGACCTGACCCGCTTCGACTGCCAGCCGCTGCCCGGCCTGCTCGCCGAGAAGCTGCTCACCCACAGCCCGCACCTGGACCGGGTGTTCTTCGGCAACAGCGGCACGGAGGCCGTGGAGACGGCGCTCAAGTTCGCCCGGTACGCCACCGGGCGGCCCAGGGTGCTCTACTGCACGCACGCCTTCCACGGGCTGACCACCGGTTCCCTGTCGGTCAACGGCGAGAGCGGCTTCCGCGACGGGTTCGCACCCCTGCTCCCCGATACGCCGATACCGCTGGGTGATCTGGACGCGCTCGCCAGGGAACTCAAGAAGGGAGACGTCGCGGCTCTGATCGTGGAGCCGATCCAGGGCAAGGGGGTCCACGAGACACCCCCGGGCTTCCTGCGGGCCGCCCAGGACCTGCTGCACCAGCACAAGGCGCTGCTCATCGCGGACGAGGTGCAGACCGGTCTCGGCCGCACCGGGGACTTCTACGCCTACCAGCACGAGGACGGCGTGGAGCCGGACCTGGTGTGCGTGGCGAAGGCGCTCTCCGGCGGCTACGTGCCGGTCAGCGCCACGCTCGGCAAGGAGTGGATCTTCAAGAAGGTGTACTCGTCGATGGACCGCGTGCTGGTCCACTCGGCGAGCTTCGGGGCCAACGCCCAGGCCATGGCGGCCGGGCTCGCGGTCCTGTCGGTCATGGAGAACGAGCAGATCGTCGCGAACGCCCGAGCCACCGGCGAGCTGCTGAAGTCCCGCCTGGCCGCGCTCATCGACCGCTACGAGCTGCTCAGCGACGTGCGCGGCCGGGGCCTGATGATCGGCATCGAGTTCGGCAGGCCCACCTCGCTGAAGCTCCGCAGCCGCTGGACGATGCTCCAGGCGGCCCGCAAGGGCCTCTTCGCGCAGATGGTCGTCGTGCCGCTGCTCCAGAAGCACCGGATCCTCACCCAGGTCTCCGGTGACCACCTGGAGGTCATCAAGCTGATCCCGCCGCTCGTCGTCGATGAGGGGGATGTCGACCGCTTCGTGACGGCCTTCACCGCCGTGATGGACGACGCGCACAACGGCGGCGGGCTGATGTGGGACTTCGGCAAGACGCTGGTCAAGCAGGCGATGGCCAACCGGTAGCGGGAACGGCCGCCCGCCCGGCGGCCGTCACCCCGTCTCCTCGCGGCACGGCCCCGCGGCTCCTGCCGCGGGGCTCAGCTCTTGGCTCCGATGCTGAAGAGGAGGAAGAGGAAGCCCGCCAGGAGGTGCCCGGCGGCCACGTAGATCAGCACGCGCACCCAGATCCCCCTGGGGATCCGGTCCTCGATCGGGTGCGTGGGGTCGATCAGGGAGCCCGTGGCGTCCCGTCGGCGCTCAGGCGTGTCGGTCATGTCCGCCTCCTGCGGTTCGGCCGCCGCTCCCGCCATCGAGGCACAGCGCCTCGGCCGGGCTCTGCAGCAGCGTGTGGACGAAGAGCAGCTCGGCCCCGTCCGCGTCGACGGGGGCGAACCGGTGCGGGGTGAGCGAGTCGAAGTGGGCGCTGTCGCCGGGGGCCAGGACGTGCTCGGAGTCGCCGAGGCGCAGCCGCAGCCGGCCCTTCAGCGCGTACAGCCACTCCTCGCCCGGGTGCACGCGGACGACGTCGCTCTGCGAACCGTGCGGGATCAGCACGCGCAGCGCCTGCATGCCCCTGCCGGGTGACCCCGCCTGCCAGTACGTCCAGCCGCCGGTGGGGCGCGGTTCGGCGTCGGCGGCGCGGACGACGGCGCCGGGCGCCGCGGCGGTCTCGCCGAGCAGTTCCGAGACGGTGGTGGCGTAGGCGCGTGCGAGGGTGAGCAGCAGGGGCAGCGAGGGCTGCCGCCGGCCGGTCTCCAGCCGGGACAGGTGCGCGGGGGAGAGTTCGGCCGCGCGGGCGGCGGCCTCCAGGGTCAGCCCCGCTCGGCGGCGCAGCTCCCTCAGGCGCACCGCCACGGAGGGCATGGTCTCGTCGGCGGGGCTCATATTCTTGATGAAGCCAGAGGGGATGCCCCTGGGGCAAATTTTTTGCCTCTAAGGCAAAAGTCTCGGAGTTTGACGGCGATCCTCCGGCGCGGGAGGGCCGATTCCGGTTCGGGAGCGCCGATCCGCTTCGGAAGCGCCGGTCCGCGATGGGAGCACCGTTCCGGCACGAGAGCGCTGCTCCGCCGCAGGGGCTCCGCCCCGGGGACGTTCCCGGTCGCCACCGCCACCGCCCCGCCGCAGCCCCCGTGCCGGTGGTCCCGCGGCGGCGGCCCCGCCGCGCCGCCGCCCCGCTCAGTCGCGCAGCTGCTCGCGGAGCCTCTCGCGCTGTTCCGGAGTGAGGCCCAGACCGTTCGCGAGGTAGCCCTCGACGTCGCCCCACTGCTGCTCGATCTCGTCGAACGCGGCGGCCAGGTACTCGGTGCGGGCATCGAACAGCGGCGACAGGAGTTCCATGACCTCGGCCGACATGGCGTCCGGCGAGGAGCTGCTGCGGCGCACCTTGTAACGGCGGTGCGTGGCGTTCGACTTGAGGTAGTCCGCCTCGATGGCGTCCCGCTCCACGCCCAGCGCCAGCAGGGTGATCGCGACGGAGATGCCGGCGCGGTCCTTGCCCGCCGCGCAGTGCATCAGCACGGGCACGCTGCCGCCGGCCAGCGCCCGCAGCATCGCCCCGTGCTCCTCGGTGCGGGTGCGGACGATGATCCGGTAGGACGCGATCATCCGCCGCGCGGCCTTGCCGTCGTCCAGCAGGCCCCGCAGATCGTCCAGGCTGCCCTCGCGGACCATCGTCCAGAACTCGGCGCCCTGTGCCGGGTCCGTCAGCGGCACGTTCACGTTGCGCACGCCGTCCAGCTCGACGTCCGGGCCCTCGAGCTTGCGGTCGGCGGCGTTGCGGAAGTCGAAGATCGTGTGCAGGCCCAGGGAGGACAGGTAGCGCGCGTCCTCCTGGGTGGCGTGGGCGAGGTGCCCGCTGCGGAACAGGCGCCCGTACCGCACGCGCCGGCCGTCGGCGGTCGGCAGGCCGCCCACGTCGCGGAAGTTGCGCACACCGGTGAGCTCAGGCTCGATGGACGGGACCTGTTGCGTCACGGGTGCTCCTCCCGGTCGGACCGCCGGCGCCACTGCCGGCGGAGGCCCTGCCGACGATACGGCACCGCCCCCGCGGCGATCTTCCCCCGGCGAGCGAAACGTCGGCCACGGCCGGGCGAGGTCGAGGCCACACGTCGTCCTCGGCGGATGCGCCGACCACCGGTAATGCGGCATCTGACCGTATTGGCCGTTTATGGCCAAGTAGCCCTGGAATGCGGCTACCTGGGCGGGCTGGCCGTGAGCAGGATCATAGTCGTGACGGTGGGTGGCGCTCGGGCCTGCGACAACTCCGTTCCGGGCGAGCGGCGTTGGATCGAGCCGAAGATCGTCGTACGACGGAGGGTGACCGGAAAGCCGTCGATGGATCATGGAAATCCCTGCGTACGGGGTCCATGGCGGTGCACAGCGGCTTGTGATCGTCAATCGGCTTCGCCTAGCGTCGCGCTCACTCCGGGCGGACGCCGAGTCCTGCCACCGCCCCGGAGCCCCACACACCACCCACGCCTGGCAGGAGCGGGGGAACCGCACGCAGTACGCCGGTCCGGACTCCGGAACGGCTTGGGGTGAAGCCACGGGACATCCGCGGCCGGGCATCTCCAGCTCGAACCCGACAGCTCACCTCGCAGGCGCCGGAGAGGAATGCGCCATGCCCGCGAAGGGTAAGCACCGTCGTCCCAAGTCACAGCGGATCACCCGGAAGCTGGCCGTCGCCGGCACCGGTGGTGCCGCACTCGCCCTGCCCCTGATGGCGGCCACGGGCGCGCACGCGACCACCGCCTCCCACCCGGCGGACGGCAAGAAGGCCGCGGCCGCGACGTACACGGTCAAGCCGCACGACACGCTGGCCAAGATCGCCCACAAGAAGCACGTCCGCGGCGGCTGGAAGCACCTGTACCACCTCAACCGCAAGGTCGTCGGGAGCGATCCCGACCTGATCCACCCGGGCGAGAAGCTGGTGCTGGGCGCCAAGCACACGGCCGGAGCGGCCAAGGCCAAGGCCTCGCCGTCCTCGGCCGCACAGTCCTCCGCCGCGAAGGGGACCGACACGGCTGCCCAGACCTCCGGCTCCGGCTACACGCTGCCGGTCGACGGCGCCACCCTCGGCACCCCCTGGCACCAGGCGGGCAGCATGTGGTCCAGCGGCTACCACACGGGTCAGGACTTCATCGTGCCCACCGGCACCCCGGTCCACGCGGTGGCCGACGGCACCGTGGTCACCGCCGGATGGGGCGGCGCCTACGGCAACCAGGTCGTGATCCAGCACAGCGACGGCAAGTACTCCCAGTACGCGCACATGTCGGCGCTCAAGGTCACGGCCGGGCAGACCGTCAAGGAAGGCCAGGAGATAGGCGTCTCCGGCGCGACGGGCAACGTCACGGGCCCGCACGTGCACTTCGAGATCCGCACCACTCCCGACTACGGCTCCGACATCGACCCGGTGGCGTACCTGCGCTCGCACGGCGTCAACGTCTGACCGGCGCGTCCCCGGGGGACGCCCAGGGGACCGTGTTCGACTCCGGTAGGCCCGGGCGCCTCCCGGTCCCGCGGCCTGAAACGACTGCGGACTCCCGAAGCAGGGGCTCACCAGGGGACGGTGGGCCCCTGCTTCGCGCGCTGCCGGGGTGCTGCGGGGCCCCGCCGGACCGCACCCCGGCGAACTCCGCCCGACCCGCCCGCCAGTGCCGACGGTGGCGCATCTCACCTGGCGTCGACCCCTGGTTACGCTCGCGTAGGTCGAGGGGAGAGGGGGATGATGATGCGACGTGGCAGACAAGTCAACAGCTTCCAGAAATCCCCGCATCCCTGCGATCCGTTCCTACGCGGCCCTCGGCGACAGCTTCACCGAGGGCGTGGGGGACCCGGGATCCGACGGCCGTTACGTCGGCTGGGCCGACCGGCTGGCGGTCCTGCTCAACGACCACGCGTCCGGTCACGACTTCCGCTACGCCAACCTGGCCGTACGCGGCAAGCTCCTGGACCAGATCATCGCGGACCAGGTCCCGAGGGCCAAGGAACTGGGCCCGGAGCTGGTCACCCTCGCCGCGGGCGGCAACGACCTCATCCGCCCCGGCGCCGACCCCGACGCCCTCGCCGAGCGCTTCGAGAAGGCGGTCGCGGACCTCACCTCGGCGGCCGGCACGGTCATGGTGACGACCGGCTTCGACACCCGGGACGTTCCCGTACTGAGCCGGGTGCGCGGCAAGGTCGCCACCTACAACGGTCATGTCCGCGCCATCGCCGACCGCTACGGCTGCCCCGTCCTCGACATGTGGTCCTTCAAGTCCGTGCAGGACCGGCGGGCCTGGATCGCCGACCGGCTGCACCTGTCGGCCGAGGGACACGAGCGGGTGGCGCTGCGGGCCGGCCGGGTCCTCGGCCTGGACGTGCCCGGCGACCCGGACCGCCCCTGGCCGCTTGAGCCCCCGCGCACCGTCCTCCAGCGGCGCCGGGACGACATCGCCTGGGCGCGCGAGTACATGGTGCCGTGGATAGGCCGCCGGCTGCGCGGGAGGTCCTCCGGGGACCACGCCGTGGCGAAGCGGCCGGACCTGCTGCCGCTCATCTGATGGCGGACTCCTCGACGGTCCGGGGTGCGGCCCGCGGGCCTGGGAACGAGGGGGCGGAACGGAGGGGGTGGGCCCTGGGAGCGCCGGGGCCCCGAAGGGGCGTGACCGCTGTGTGCGGGGCCGGTGCCGGCGGCGTCAGGCCGTCTGGTCCAGGTGCAGTTCCCTGGCGAGAGCCTCGTCCGCCCATCTTCGGACCCTGGCACGCGGCAGGGCGCCGTCGTAGGCCGTCACCTGGACCGCGAGGCCGTCCAGGAGAGCCGTCAGCCGCTGTGCGGCGGCCGTGGGGTCGGGGCAGTCGAACTCGCCCGCGGCCACGCCCTCCCCGATGACCTCCGCCAGCGCGGCCTTCCACTGCCGGTCCAGGCCGTGGGCCACCTCGCGCAGCGAGGGCTCGCGCAGGGCGGCCGCCCACGCCTCGATCCACAGCCGCCAGCCCTTGGCCGGCCCGAGCGGCGCGTACCAGTGCACCGCCGCACGCAGGCGACGTGCGGCGGTGGTGCGCCGCCCCACCAGCCTGCCGAGCCGCTCGAGGTCGCGCTCGGCGGCGTGCGAGAAGGCCGCGGCGACGAGGTTCTCCTTGGTCGAGAAGTGGTACAGCACGAGTGCGTTGCTGATGCCGAGGGCCGCGGCGATGTCGCCGATGCGCACGGAGTCCACCCCGCGCGCCTCGATCAGCTCCACGGTGGCGCACAGCAGCTCCTCCCGCCGCTCCGCCACGCTCATCCGCTCTCTCGCCATCCGGTCACCCTAGTTGCTGGCGTACTGCCCCGGCCCAGGATCAGGCGGCCCCCGAGCGGTCGTGGGCCGGGCCGGACGGCGGCTCGTGCGGCCCGCCTCCCCTCCACGGGCGGGCCGGGACGGATGCCTGCCCGCCGCGCCGCCGGCGTGCCGCTTCAGGCCGGGAGGGGGGCAGGTTGCGCTGCCGGCGGCCGCGTGGCCGGGGCGCGCCGCTGCCGGCCGCACGGCGTCGGGCCGCGCCCCTCCCGCTAGCCGCGCCGGGCTGTACCCGCCGCCGTGCCCGTTGCCGCGGCACGGTCCCGCAGGTCGCAGACCTCCTTGAAGCCCTGGCTGGTCAGTCCGAGCGCCGAGTTCATCCGGGAGCGCAGGTTCTCCACCGCGATCATGGCCGTGAGCTCGACGAGCGCCGGCTCGCCGAGGCTCTCCCGGAGGCGGGCCGCCAGCTCGTCCGTGACCTCGGGCGGCGTGGCGGACACCGCCTCGGCGTATGCCATGACATCGCGCTCCAGCGGTGAGAACAGCTCGCTGTCCCGCCACGCCGGCACAGCGCGCAGCTTCTCCGGGTCCATACCGCGGCCGTGACCGACCCAGTACCCGAAGTCCATGCACCACGAGCAGCCGATCGCCGCCGCGGAGGTCATCTCCGCGAGCACCTTGAGATCCCCGTCGAGCCGGTTCCACTTAGCCAGGGACTGCTCGAAGCGGAGGTAGCTCCACAGGACCCTGGGCTGGTGCGCCATGGCCTTGCCGGGGTCCAGAACCCGTCCGTAGGTGCGCCGGGAGTACCACTCCATGACGCGGAAGAACGGGGTGCGGTGCGGGGTGAGCGAAACGCGGGCCATGAGGTCCACCTCCTGGGCGTGTCATGTGCTGTCACCGGTACGACGGACCGGGCCCCGGTGGATGTGACATCACCGGCACGGGCGGGTGCGGCACCCGCGGTGCGGAGCGGGCCGCCCCGGTCCGGGCGCGGTGACCGCCCTCCGGGTCTCCGCTCGTCCGCCGCAGGAACCTCTGAGCCGGGGCGCTGTCACCCGAGCAACACATAATGGAAGTGACATCGTCGTACGTACGCCACCCCGCGGACGGCGGCGCCGCACCGGACGTCCCTCGTGGACGGTGCGGACAAGGGCATGGACGAAGGTGCGGAAAGGGCCCCACAGGCGCCGTTCCGCCCGATCAGGAGGCGCTGTGACCGGTTCCCGTTCCCTCAGCTCCGGGCTACGCGCGCTGCGGCCCGCCGCCTTCGGCGCGGATCCGGCAGGCCCCAGGCTTGAGCGCGTCCGCAGCTCGCCGAACTTCGCGGACGGCTCGTTCCGGAATCCCGTCGCGTCCCGTACCCGCCCTTCCGCTTCCGGCCTGGATCTGGTGCGGACCTACCTGCGCGGAGACGGCCGGGGCCGCCGCGCCCCGGTGCGCCCGGTGCCCGTGCACGACGGGACCGCGGCCGCCCTGGCCGCCCCGCCGGCCACGGGGCTGCGGCTGACGTGGATGGGCCATTCGAGCGTCCTCGCCGAGATCGACGGCAGCCGGGTGCTCTTCGACCCGGTCTGGGGGGAGCGCTGCTCACCGTTCTCCTTCATCGGCCCGAAGCGGCTGCACCCGGTGCCCCTGCCGCTGGCCGCGCTGGGCCCCGTGGACGTGGTGGTGATCTCCCACGACCACTACGACCACCTGGACATGCCCACGATAAAAAAGCTGGCCGGCACGGACACCGTCTTCGCTGTGCCGCTGGGGGTCGGTGCCCACCTGGAGCGCTGGGGGGTGTCCCGGGAGCGGCTGCGAGAGCTCGACTGGCAGGAGTCCACCAAGGTGGGCGGCCTGACGCTCACCGCCACTCCCGCCCGGCACTTCTGCGGCCGGGGCCTGCGGAACCCGCAGCACGCCCTGTGGGCTTCCTGGACGGTCGTGAGCGAGCGGCACCGCATCTACCACAGCGGCGACACCGGCTACTTCCCCGGCTTCAAGGACATCGGCGCTGCGCACGGCCCCTTCGACGCCACGATGATCCAGATCGGCGCCTACAGCGAGTTCTGGCCCGACATCCATATGACCCCCCAGGAGGGGATGCGGGCGCACCTCGACCTCCAGGGCGGCCGGCCCGAAGGCGTGATGCTGCCGATCCACTGGGGCACCTTCAACCTGGCCCCGCACGCCTGGGCCGAGCCCGGCGAGGGCACGGTCACGGCCGCGCGCGACGCCGGAGCACGGGCCGCCCTGCCGAGGCCGGGCGAGCCGTTCGAGCCCGCCGCGGCCGAGCTGCCGTCCGAGCCCTGGTGGCGGCCTGTGGCGAAGGCGCCGGAGGGCGGCTGGCCCGAGCAGGCCTCCGGCGGAGCTCCGTCGGAGGGCACCGGTGACCCCGAGACGGCATCGGCAGTGAGCTGACCGCTGCGCGGGGCCGGGCCCATTCGCGTCGGTCACGGTGCTTTGCGCGGTTCCCCGCGCCCCTTGGGTGAGGGGTGGGCTCGCCCTGGTTCTTCGGCTTTCCCGTCGTCGGGGTGGTTCGCGCAGTTCCCCGCGCCCCTGCATGGGGTGGGTCCGCCTTGTTCCTTGGCTTTCCCGGCGTGGGTGTTTGCGCAGTTCCCCGCGCCCCCTGGATGGGGCGGGTCCGCCTTGTTCCTTGGCTTTCCCACTGTGGGCGTTTGCGCAGTTCCCCGCGCCCCTGATCGGGCGCGGGGGCGTCGTGGGTGCCGTGCCTGCGGGCGTCCCGGACCCGCCGTGGCTTCGGACGCCCTACCGGCCGTGTCCGAGTCGGCCTGATGTGCGAGGCCTCATACCACAGAGGGGCGTTATCCACCCGAGTTTGTGAACTGTGCGCCACAGAGGTCCCGCATGCAACTACCGTGTGTGCCCGCTGGATCGCGTAGGGTCGCTGTGCGTGCCTGCCACCGCTGTGGCGCGGTCGCACGCCCGCACGGCGTCGCACCAGCTTCGACGCGCCTGACCGCCGCCCGGCGGGCTCACCCACCGAAGGACTCCGATGCCGCACGTTCCCGCCCCGGCCCCACCCGCTGACCGCAGCGAGGGCGGCGGCAGCCGGCACGGCAGACCCGGCATCCGCACCGGCTGGGCGCCCCTGACCATACGCGCCAGGTTGCTCGGCCTCGCGGTGCTGCCCGCCGCGGCCGTGGCGCTCTGCGCTGCCGCCGCCCTCGCCCTGACCGCGACTACCGCTCCGGCCGCCACCTGGGCGGTGCTCACCGCCGCGGTCCTGTCGGTCCTGGCCGGGGCGGCGGTGGCCGGGCACCGGACGGCGGTGAACCTGTCCGGCCGGATCGTGGCGCTGCGCCGCGGCACCGCACGCGGGCAGGCAGAGCTGTACGACCTCGCCGAGGCGCTGCGGCGCGGCGCACCCCCTTCGGCCCGCACGGCGCGCCCGCCGGTACCGCGCGCCGCCGTGCCCGACGAGCTGGGCCGGCTGGCGGCGGATCTAGACCGCGCCCGTGACGCCGCCGTCGCCGCCATGCTCCGCGCCGCGTGGCGGGCACCGGAGGACCAGGCCGACGGCGCGGACGAGCGGGGCCGCGGCCAGGGGACGCGCGCGGGGAGCGCCGCGGGCGGTCCCGCGGGCAGGGGCGGCGACCTGACGCAGCTGGCACAGACCGTCGCCGTCTCCACCCACCTGGCGCGGCGGATGCAGTCCCTCGTGCACCGGGGCATCGCGGTCCTCGACGACCTGGAGAAGGACATCGAGGACCCCGATCTCCTCCAGGGCCTGTTCCAGGTGGACCACCTGGCCACGCGCCTGCGGCGGCACGCCGAGAACGCCGCGGTGCTCGGCGGCGCCCCGGCCCGCCGCCGGTGGAGCCGTCCGGTCCCGCTCATCGAGGTGCTCCGCTCGGCCATGGCGGAGATCGAGCAGTACCAGCGGGTCGTGCTGGTGCCGCCCCTGGACGGCTCGGTGCGCGGGCACGCCGTCACCGACGTGGCCCATGTGCTCGCCGAACTCATCGAGAACGCCACGGTGTTCTCCGCCCCCGGCACCCATGTGATGCTGCGCACCGCCGCCGTCACGGCCGGCCTCGCCGTCGAGGTGGAGGACCGCGGCCTCGGCATGGCCGCACACGAGCGGGCCAGGATGAACATGCTGCTCACCGATCCCGCGGGCACCGACGTGACCACGCTGCTGCACAGCGGCAGGACCGGCCTGTACGTCGTGTCCCGCCTGGCCCGCAGGCACGGCATCTCGGTCCGGTTGCAGAGCAACATCTACGGCGGCGTGCAGGCCGTCCTCGTCCTTCCCCGCGCGCTCCTCGGCGCCGAGGCATCCCCGGCGGCCGCGGAGGGCGGCACCCGGCGGCTCCAGCCGATGGCCGCCCCGTCCGGACCCACCGGCGCCCGGCCCCTGCCCGGCGGCCCCGCGCACGCACAGCCCGGCGGTGCGCTGCCCGAAGAGGCCGCGCGGGAGCACACCGCCGAGGCGACCGCGGCGGTACACGGCATCGCGACCCCGCCCGAGCCGGCACGCCCGAGGCCCGCGCCCGGCGTGCACACCGGCATCGCGCCCGACGTTCACAGCGCCGGCGTGGCGCCTGCCGCTCACAGCACCGGTGGTGGGTCCGGCGCTCACGCTGGGGTCGCGCCCGGCGCGGCACCCGAAGGGGCGCAACCACGGACGCCGGGCTCCGGCACGCCCGCGCCCGCCGTCGCACCGCCCGCGGCCGGCCACGGCGGTTCCGCGCGCGCCACCGGGATGCCGCGCACCTCCGCTCCCGGAGGGCCCGTGCCCGCGGCGCGCCCAGGCCCGGACGCACGCACGCCGGCGGCCGCCGCACGGCCCACGGCGAGCGCTCCCAGGGAGGGCGCCGGACTGCCGAGGCGACACGCGCAGGAGCACATGGCACCGCCGCCGCTCGGCGGCCCGGAGACGCGGCCGGCCGGCCAGCGGGCCACCACCGGGCCCAATCCGGAGCTGATGGCCGCCTTCCGGCGCGGCAGTGACCTCGGGGCGGCGCAGCGGGGGTCCGAGGCGGGGCCCGGCGCGGGCCCGGGCGGGAGCTGACCGGCCATCCCTCGCCGCTCCCAGGGCGCTCAGATACCCGTGCCGGGCACCGGGCCCCTTCCACCGTTTCCGCCCGCGGGCACTCGTTCGTATCCCCATCCCCGGGCCTTGCCGACCCGGCGAGAGCCCGCAACCGCCCGGCCCGGCCTGCTTCCTCCCGCCCGTTCCCCGACCACCGGCCCCCACAGTTCTTCGTACGCAAGGAGTTCCCCATGGCGAGCGATCCGCCGACCGCCCGCGCCTTCGCCCTCGAACGGCTGCTCATCGGCCTGATCCGGCGCGTGCCGGACACCCGCAGCGCGGTGCTGCTCTCGTCCGACGGGCTGGTCAAGGCCGCGCACGGCCTCGACACCGATCGTGCCGACCACCTCGCCGCACTCGCCTCCGGCCTCTGCTGGCTCGGCCGCAGCGCGGGCGTCCGCCTCTGCGATGGCGGAACGGTCCGCCAGGTCGTCGTGGAGCTCGACTCCGCGCTCCTCTTCGTCTCCACCGTGGACGCCGGCGCCAGCCTGGCCGTACTCACCGGGCCGACCGCCGACCCGACGGTGCTGGGATTCGAGATGGCGACACTCGTCGCCAGCGCACGGCCCCATCTGGCGCCGCCGCTGCGGCGGACCCCTACCGGCACCGCGGCGGTCCGGTCATGACCGCCCCGCCGGGGCAGTCCGCGCGCCACGCCCGGACCCGTCCCGCCGCCGTCGACGGCACCGGCTCCGCGGCGGCCGGCACGGCACCCTCGGGCGGCCCCGCCGTCAGGCCGCCGGCGCCGCGGCCAGCCGCGACCGCCGCGCCTGCCGGAGTACCCGGCACCCACCACGACCACGACCCGCAGCGGGCCGGCGCACGGCCCGACGGTGCACGGCGAGGCGGCGCCCGGCCGGCAGGGACATGGCACGACGGCGCGCGGCTGGACGGTGCAGGGGTGGACGGTGCGCGGCACGACCGTGCGCGGCTCGGCGCACGGCTTGACGGCGCCCGGTACGACGACGCAGCGCACGACGGCGCGCGGCTGGACGGCGCCGCCGGGCGAATCGTTCGCCCTTACGCCGTCAGCAACGGCCGCACCAGGCCCACCGCCGACCTCGGCCCGCTCGTGTCCCTCGCCGCCACCGGCAGCGCACCGCCCGTCCGGCTGGGTCCGGAGCACCGGCAGGTGGTCGAACTGTGCGCGGTGCCGCGGCCGGTGACGGAGGTCGTGGGCCGGCTGCGCCTGCCCGTGGCCGTGACCAAGGTGCTGATCGGCGATCTCCTCGACTGCGGGGTCCTCACCGTCCTGGCGCCGGCCCCTCACGACGACACGGAGCTCGCCCTCCTGGAGGCGGTCCTCGCCGGCCTGCGACGCAGCCTCTGACTCCGGGGCCTTTGCGACGACCCCCGGGGCCGTCGCGGCCCGCCTCGGAGCCCGCTGCCGCCCCGAATCGGCCCGGATGTCAGTGCCCTTGGCTACCGTTCGTCTCATGCCGGACGCCGACGACGTACGCCGTATCGCACTCTCCCTGCCGGACACGGCGGAGAAGACCGCCTGGAGCATGCCCACCTTCCGGGTCGCCGGGAAGATGTTCGCCACCCTGCCCGAGGACGAGACGTCCATAGCGGTCCGCTGCCCCAAGGAGGAGCGGGACGAACTCGTCATGGCCGAGCCGGGAAAGTTCTGGATCGCGGGGCACGAGGCCAGCTTCGCCTGGGTCCGGGTCCGTCTCACGGCACTGGAGGACACCGCCGAACTGCGCGACATCCTCTCCGACTCCTGGCGGCAGGCGGCCTCCCCACGGCTGCTGGAGGCATACCCGGAGCTGGGCGTGCCGGGCACTCCCTGACCCCGTTCGCCGCCGGGGCGGGGCGGGGCCGCATGGCATGATCAAGGTGCCGGTGGAGGCGCGGTGCGCGCCTGAGTGCCGGTGCGAGCGCGGCGGCCGCCGGCTCACAGGGGGAGGACACCGGGGACCATGACAGGACACGGCACCGCACACCCGCCCGTACCCGGCCCGGACGGCCCCGGCGCGGACCACACCCGTCCGACCCCGGATGACACCCGTCCGGTCCCGGACGGCACCCGCCCGACCCCGGCCCGCGCCCGCGGCAGGCGCGGCGACGCGCGCCCGGGCGCCCCCGGCGCGGAGATCCGGCCGGACGCCCCCGACTCCCGGCAGCCCGCCGGTGGGCCGCCGGACGCCGGCGACCGGTTTGAGACGACCGGGGAGTGGATCCCGACCGCCGGTGAGCGGATCCGTTCCGCGGATGAGCCGATCCCGGCCGCCGGCAAGGCGATGCGGTCCGCCGCGGAGGGGCTCCCGGGTCCCGCCCACGGGACCCGAGCAGGGGGCGTGCCGCTGCCGCCCGGTGACGGCGGCAGGCGCCTCTGGTCGAGGGACTTCGCCCTGTTCTTCTCCGCCCGTGCCGTCGCCAAGCTCGGCGAGACCATGCTGCCGGTCGCCCTCGCGGCGGGCCTGCTCGAACACGGCTACGGCGCGGGCGCGGTCGGCCTCGCCATGGCCTCCTCGGTCGCCTGCTTCGCCGGCCTCGTCATCTTCGGCGGCGTCTTCGCCGACCGGCTCGGCACCCGCGGCCTGATGATCGGTGCCGACCTGGTCCGGCTGGTCAGCCAGTCGCTTGCGGCCGTCTTCTTCTTCACCGGCCATGTGGTCCTCTGGGAGGTCTGCGCCATCGGCGCGGTCAACGGCGCGGCGTCCGCCGTCTTCCAGCCCGGCGTGGCCAGCACGGTGCCCCGCCTCGCCGCCGACGTGCAGGCGGCCAACGGCGCGATACGCATCGCGGAGTCGACGGCGCAGCTCGCGGGCCCGGCGCTCGCGGGCCTGCTGGTCGCGTTCGCCTCACCCGGCGGCGTCTTCGCGGCCCACGCGGCCACCTACGCCCTCAGCGCCCTGTGCCTGCTGCTGCTCCGGATGCCTCCCGCGGCCACGGGCACCCGCGAGCGCACCACCGGCTTCCGGGCCGATCTCGTCGAAGGCTGGCAGGAGTTCAGGGCGCGCACCTGGCTCTGGGGAGTCATCGCGATCTGGTGCGTCCTGATGATCGGAGCCTCGGGGCCGACGGTGCCGCTGGTCGCCACCGAGATCGTCCAGGAGCACGGCCCCCGCGCCTACGGCCTCGTCAACTCCGCCCTGGGTGCGGGCACCGTCATCGGCGGCCTGGCCGCACTGCGGGCCAGACCGCGCCGGATGCTGCGGTCCGGGGCGCTGGCGCTGTACCTGTTCGCGCTCTTCCCCGCCGTGGTCGGCGCCCAGTTCGGTGTCGGCGCCATGGCCGCGGGAGCGGCGGTCGCGGGTGCCGGCCAGTCCTTCTGGGCGGTGATGTGGGCGACCAGCGTCCAGACGCAGGTCTCGCCCGGGGTCCTCAACCGCATCCACGCCTACGACGTCGCGGGATCCCTGGCGATGATGCCGGTGGGCCAGGCCCTCGCGGGCCCCGCCGCCGGTGCCTTCGGCACGGAGCACGTGCTGCTCGCCGGAAGCGTGGTGACCCTCGCGGTCGCCACGGCCCTCCTCGCCGTCCCGGCCATCCGGAACCTGGTCCGCGTCGACCAGTCCGTCTCGCGCTACGGACCCGGCCCGTCGGCCGCACCGGAGTACGGCCGTCGCCCGCCGTCCGGACCCGAGCACCGTCCGGACGGAGCCGCCGCCACGGCCCCAGGGCACGCCCACCACGGCGCGACGGCCCCCGTCACTCCCGTCACCCCCGGGACGTCCGGCTCAGAAAGCCGGTGATCCGCTCCCGCAGCGGACCGGGGGTCAGGCCGTGGGCCGCGAGGTGCTCGTCGAATTCGCCGTACCCGCGCAGCTCGCGGCGCCCCACGCCGAGGCCCAGCACTCGGTGGGGCACCTCGATGAGCGCGTCGTTCACCGCACCGGTGGAGGTGCCCGCCAGAAAGGGCTCCACGATCACCACATCCGTGCCGGCCGCCTCCGTGGCGCCGCGCACCGCCCGCGCGTCGAAGGGCCGCACGGTCGTGGCATACAGGACGGTCACGTCGAGACCCTCCGTGGCCGCGAGGACGTTCTCCAGCATCGGCCCGACCGCGACCACCACCCCCGCCCTGCCCGTGCGAACCGTGAGGAAGCGGGCGCCGTCGACCACACGCCCCGCCGCGTTCCGCTGCACCGAGAGGCGGACGTACACCTTGTCGTCGCCCGCCGCCACGGCATGCCTCAGCAGGGTCTCCGCCTCGTCCGGGTGACCGGGCACATGCACCGTCCAGCCGTCCAGGGTGTCCATCAGAGCCACGTCGCCCGGTGCCATATGGGTGAAGCCGCCGGCGGGCCAGTCGAACGAGGCCGCGGCGCTGACCAGCACCCCGCCCAGGCCCTGGTGCCCGAAGTCCAGCTTCACCTGCTCGAAGGGCCGCTCCACCAGGAAGCTGGCGAAGGTGTGCATGACCGGCCGCAGCCCAGCGAGCGCGAGGCCCGCGCCCGCGCCGATCAGGAGCTGTTCACGGATCCCGACGTTGATCACACGGTCCGGATGCCTGCTCGCGGCCCGGGCGAAGCCGTCCCTGCCGATCTCGGCGAGCACGACAGCGACCCGCGGGTCCTCGTCGAGGAGTCGGGAGAGGGTGGGAGCGAACCGGTCACGCATGGTGTCCATGACGGGTGGTGTCCTTCCGGAACGTGAGCTGCGGTGCACGAGCGTGCGGGAGCGGTGGAGCGGAGGCCGGTGGAGCGGAGGCCGGGGGAGGGAACAGCGAGAGCGGCAGGCAGGAATGCACCAGCACGTCCGCGCACCTCAGCCGTTCTTCGGCTCGACCCGGGCGACGACCACGAGGGGCCGCCCCGGGTGAGGCCCGGTGAAGGCGTCGCACAGCGCCTCGTGGTCGCGGCCGTCGACCACCCGCACCGCCCAGCCGGCAGCCGCGAAGCGCGCCGCGCTGCCGCCGCTGCTGCCGTGGGTGGCCGAGGCGTTGTCGATCAGGACGGTGCCCAGCCGGGCAGCCACCCGGCCGGCAGGAAGCCCTTGGCGGCGAGCACGGCGTAGTAGGCCATCGGCCCGTGCCCCTTGGAGAGCAGGAACCGGTCGCGGTCGGGGTCGTCGACGGTGCCGGGGGAGACCCGCAGCACCCGGTCGTAGAGCACCCAGAGGGCGTCGAGGGTGGAGGTGGCCGCCGGCCCGTGCTTCTCGTCGCCCGTCATCAGCTCCATGAGCGAGGGCAGGTCCTCGTAGGCGTACACGTCCGTGCCGTGCTGGTCCGTTGTCGTCGTCATACCGGGAGCGTGCAACCTGAACGGCACTTCAAGTCAAGCGCCGACTACGGAGAGCGCCGACGGCGACCACGCGCTCCGCGTCCGCCGACGGTGCCGCGCGGAGGGCCCCCGCGAAAGGGATGCGCGACCACGGTCCGGAGTGCGGTATGGTTTCCGTGCGCGTTCGGCCAGGGAAGCCCAGGTCAGACGAGCAACGGGACGTGGCGCAGCTTGGTAGCGCACTTGACTGGGGGTCAAGGGGTCGCAGGTTCAAATCCTGTCGTCCCGACTTTTCGGACATTCGAAAGTCGCGGGTGAAGGGCCGTTCTTTGAACGGCCCTTTCTCGTTTTCCCGGTTCCCGGGGAGCGGGGGAGTGGGAGCGACTCTCGCGTGTCCCCTTGTCTGTTTACTCCTGCTCGGGTCGCTGCGCACATATTCGATTTCTTGCGTGCATGTTCACATTCGTGCCCGGTTTGTGACCGGGGGGGGGGGCGGCCCGTCGATCGGGTGGCCTCGTGGGTACGGGCCTCCGCTTTTGTTGCTGGTCACCCGCGCTCCCTCCAGAAGCGGGATGGGGAGCGGCGGCCCCATATCCGGAATCCGTGGTAAGGGACCATGCGAATCCTTGACCCCATTTCCGGTTTTCTCTGGTCGGTATTTCGGTTTTCGGTGGTGGCGGTTGCTGGGCGCATGGAGATGTTGAACGTGGTTGCAGGCGGGGCGGTGGGGAGTGGCGGGCGAGGGGGATCGTAAGGGGCCGGCGTCGGATGCGGCCGTGGCAGGTGGAGCGGTCCCGTCTCCTGGCGATCAGTCGACGGCGCCAAGCCGGCAAGGTACTCGGCGAGACAGGGGGGTGTCGTAGGAGCCATCCTGCCTCTGCTCCGGGGCGGGCCACTGGCGCCGGCCACGGAGCGGGCCGCCGTCCACACCGCCGGTCAACCGGCCTCCGGCGTGCCCGGCGCCCGCTCCACGGTCGTGCCTCAGTCACCCGCCGGTGCCGGCGTCACCCCGCCGGCCGCCCGCCCGCCGCGCAGGGTCCAGCTCCAGCGGTGCACCCCGGGCGGGACGAGGTACGAGGCAGAGGTGTCCGGCCCGCACGACGCCGTGCCGAGTCCCCGGTGTGCCGCGTCGAGGTGCACCACGCATCCGGACCGCGGCACCAGTTCGTCGTGGTGTGCCGCCGCGGTCAGGTCCTCGGCACGGAACCGGGTCACCGAGACCTGCCGCGGTGCGTCCAGCTCGACGGCGAGAGCGGTCGCGTCCGGCGCGGACAGGGTGAAGCGTCGCACTCCATGCCGTCCGCCGCTCTCCTGCGGACGCAGATACGGTGTGAACAACTCCTCGACGGGGAGGCAGTGGTGGCCCACGGGCGCGCCCGCGCTCCGGTCGGGATACGACTCCCAGGGCCCCTGCCCGAACCACTCCAGAAGATCGAGGCCGCTCGCCGTCTCGAAGACCGTTCCGACCCGGGCCACATCGTGGAACTCGTCCGGCAGTTCGGCCTCCTCGTCGACCCGGATGCCGCCCTCGACCGCCGTGAACACCTGCCGGTGCCGTACCACGCCGGTCGTCCCGGCGTACTCGGCGTCCACCGTCGTACGCCCGCCGTCCCGCCGCACCGACACCACCGTGCGGGCGAGGGCGTCGAGCCCCCAGTCCCGCCAGCGCGCCGCGATGCCGCCGAGTTCGTCGTTGTCGGTGGGCGCCCGCCACAGACAGAGCGTGGGGGCGGCCGCCAGCAGCGGGTGGCGCAGCAGGCCCTCGTCGTCCACCTCGACCGGCTGGTCCGCGGGAGAGTCCTCGCGTGCGGCGGCCTCCCGCAGTCGCACCCGTGGCAGGCACAGCTCCGTGCCGCGCGGGGCCCACGGCTGGTCCTCGGCGGTGGTCACCCGCAGCGTCAGCCAGGCCTCACCACCGTCGCGGGGCAGCTCGAAGGGCAGCCGTACCGCGGCCGTTTCGCCCGGCGGCAGATCCGGCAGCCGGGCGGGCGCGGTCAGCCCCGGGCCGTCGGCCAGGGACAGCTCCCACTGGCCGGCCAGCCAGTCCAGGCCGCGGAAGTGCTGGTGGTTGCCGAGCACGATGCCCTCATGCCGGACGCCCTCGATCCGTACGGGCGCGGCGATCTCCCGGTGCTCGTACAGCGCGGGCTTCGGAGTACGGTCCGGGAACACCACCCCGTCGGCGATGAACGCTCCGTCGTGGATCGTCTCGCCGAAGTCACCGCCGTACGCCCAGCGGTGGCCGGGCGCGGCGACACCGCCCCCGTACAGCCCGGTCCCCGCGCGGCCGACGGGCTTGCCGTCGCTCAGGCGTTGCAGGATCCCGTGGTCCCAGAACTCCCAGATGAAGCCGCCCTGGAGGCCCGGGGTGGACTCGATGGCGGCCCAGTGGTCGGCCAGCGTGCCGTTGCTGTTGCCCATGGCGTGTGAGTACTCGCACTGGATGAGCGGCCTGGTCTGCCGGCCGGACAGGGCGTGTGCGACACAGTCCTCGATGGGCGCGTACATGGGGCAGGCGATGTCGGAGGCGTCGTCGGTCGCGGCCCAGTCGAGCTTCGCCGCGCCCTCGTACTGGAGGGGCCGGGTGGGATCGTGTCGGCGCACCCAGCCCGCCGCCGCGTCGTGGCCCGCCCCGTAGTCCGACTCGTTGCCCAGCGACCAGATGACGACCGACGGGTGGTTCTTGTCGCGGAGCACCATCCGCGAGACCCGGTCCACGAAGGCGTTCAGATAGCGCGGGTCGTCGGCGATCTCGTGCGCGTGGTCGTGGGACTCGATGTCCGCCTCGTCCACGACGTAGAAGCCGAGTTCGTCGGCGAGGTCGTAGAGCGCCGGATCGTTCGGGTAGTGGGAGGTGCGGATCGCGTTGAAGCCGAACCGCTTCAGCAGCACCAGGTCCGCGCGCATGTCGTCGCCCGACGGTGTCCGGCCGGTCAGCGGGTGGAAGTCGTGCCGGTTGACGCCGCGGATGAACACCCGCTCGCCGTTGATCAGCAGGTCCCGTCCGGCTATCTCGACGTCGCGGAAGCCGATGCGGTGGTGCGAGGCGTCGGCGACGGTTCCGTCCGGACGGTGCAGACGCACGGCGAGGTCGTACAGCTCGGGCGTCTCGGCGTTCCAGGCGCGCACGTCCGCCACGGTGGTGTGGAGGCGAGCCTCGCCGAGGAAGTCGGAGACGCGTTCGTCCTCGGCGTTGACGCGGTCGAACTCCGCGTCCTGGGTGAGGGGGAGGCCCTCCAGGTCACCGCTGACGTGCCATCCCCCGGGCAGCGCACCGCGAGCGTCCCGCACCGTGCAGTCGATCCGCAGCTCGCCGCTCCGCCCGGCCCGCACGGTCACGTCGGCCAGGTGCAGGGGATCGGTCGCGTACAGCATGACCGAGCGGGTGATGCCGCCGTGCCACCACTGGTCCTGGTCCTCGATGTGCGAGGCGTCCGACCACTTCACGACGGTCAGCCTGACCACCGACCCGGACCCGGGACGCACCACGTCCGTGAGATCGAACTCGGCGGCCAGATGCGAGTCCTTGGAGATCCCGACCGGCTGCTCGTCGACGTGCACGAGCAGCACGCTCTCGGCGGCCCCGACCTGGAGCACGATCCGGCGCCCCACCCAGTCGCCGGGGACCTCCACCTCCCGTTCGTAGACACCGGTCGGATTGGCCGCGGGGGTGCCCGGCGGGAACTGCGCGAACGGCATGCGGACGTTCGTGTACTGCGGCAGGTCGCCGGTGTCCTGAAGGGTCCAGGCACCGGGGACCTGCGACGACGACCAGACGTCGCCGAGCGGCGCGTCGGGCGCGGGCAGCAACTGGAAACGCCAGTCGCCGTCCAGGCAGCGGGCTTCGGGCCGCCGGACCGCGGCGTTCATCGGCAGGCGCCCCCAGGAGGTCACTTCGGGCGCCTCCCAGGGGCGCAGCGCCACGAGCGGGTCCGTCAACGGATCGCTCCCTTACCGAGGTCGCCGATGATCTGCTTGGCGCCGATCGCGAAGACCAGCAGCAGGGGGACGAGGGCGAGCAGAGCTCCGGTCATGACCATTCCGTAGTCGGTGGTGCCGTGGGTGCCGTTCAGCTGGGACAGGGCCACCTGGAGGGTGACGTTGTCCGGGTTGGTCAGGGCGATCAGGGGCCAGGCGTAGTCGTTCCACTGGCCCATGAAGGTGAAGATGCCGAGGAAGGCCAGGCCGGGACGGACCACGGGCAGGGCCACGTGCCAGTACTGGCGCAGGAAGTTGGCGCCGTCGATGCGGGAGGCGTCGAGGAGTTCGTCGTGGATGGCGCCCTTCATGTACTGGCGCATCCAGAAGATGCCGAATGCGTTGGCCGCCGCCGGCACGATCAGCGAGGTCATCGAGCCGATCCAGCCGAGCTTCGCCATGATCGCGAACTGCGGGATGGCGGACAGCTGCGCCGGCACCATGAAGATGACCATCAGCAGCGCGAACAGCACGTTCTTGCCGGGGAAGGCGAACTTGGCGAAGACGAAGGCCGCGAGCGAGTCGAAGAACAGGACCAGGAAGGTCACCGAGCCGGCCACCAGCAGCGAGTTCAGCATCGACCCGAAGAAGTCGACGTTCTGGAAGAGATGGTGGACGTTCTGCAGGAAGTGCGAGCCGGGCAGCAGCTTCGGCGGGTAGGAGAAGATCTCGTTCGACGCGTGCGTCGACATGATGACGGCCCAGTAGAAGGGGAAGGCCGACAGCAGCAGACCGACGACGAGTACGACGTGCAGGGCGACGGCCCGCTTGCGGGTGCCCCGGATGGCCCGGGGCCTGCGTATTGCCTGGACGGATGCCATGTGGACGGCCTCCCTAGTCTTCGTCCCGGCGCTGTACCAGGCGCCAGTTGATGATCGAGAACAGGATGACGACGAGGAAGACCCCCCAGGCCACGGCGGCGCCGTAGCCGAAGTCGTTGTTGTCGAAGGTCTGCTGGAAGAAGTAGAGGACCATCGTCCGGCCCGCGTGCCCCGGACCTCCGGAGAACGTCGACTCGTTGGTCGCGTTCTGGAGCAGCACCTGCGGCTCGGAGAAGCTCTGCAAGCCGGTCACCGTCGAGACGACGAGCACGAACAGCAGCACGGGGCGCATCAGCGGCAGGGTGATCCGGAAGAAGGTCTGCACGGGCCCCGCGCCGTCCATGCGGGCCGCCTCGTACAGTTCGCTCGGGATGGTTTGCAGGCCCGCGAGGAAGATGATCGCGTTGTAGCCGGTCCACTGCCAGGTCATCAGTGTCGCGACGGCGGCCTTGATGCCCCAGGGGGTGTTCAGCCAGGCCACCTGATCGAGGCCCAGGGCCTGGAGCAGGGCGTTCGCCAGGCCGAAGTTGGTGGAGAACACCGAGCCGAAGATGATCGCGATGGCCACCACGGAGGTGACGTTCGGCAGGAAGTAGGCGAAGCGGTAGACGTTCTTGAACCGCACCGCCGAGTTCAGCATCACGGCCGTCACCATCGCCAGGAAGATCATGGGGAAGGTGGAGATCGCCCAGATCACGACGGTGTTGCCGACGGACTGCCAGAAGTCGCTGTCGGTGACCAGGTACTGGTACTGCGACAGGCCCGCCCACTCCATGGAGCCCAGGCCGTCCCAGCGGTGCAGGGAGACGTAGAGCGAGAAGCCGACCGGGACCAGGCCGAAGCCGAGGAAGAGAAGGTAGAAGGGCGAGATAGCGGCGTACAGATGCCAGTACTTGCGCAGGCCCCTGCGGGGCCGCGCGGGGGCCGCCGTCTCCACGGTGACCGGGGGCTTCTCAAGCGCGGTGGCCATCAGTACGCCACCCCCAGGTGCTGTGCGATGCGCCGGCACTTGCTCATGGCGTCACTCCAGGCCGTGTCCGGGTTCTTGCCGAGGACGCCGACGTTCCTGATCTCGTCCTTGAGGGGCTGCCCGAGCGCGGTGTCGTACGGGCTGTCGTAGGCGAGGGCGATCTTCTGCGCGGCGGGCCCGAAGACATCCATCGTGACCTGGCCGCCGAAGAACGGGTCGGGCTCACGCAGCAGCTTCATGTCGTAGGAGGTGGGCGTGGAGGGGAAGAGGCCCGCGTCGACGAATCCCTGGGCCTGGTTGGCCGCGTTGAGGAGCCAGGTGATGATCTCGAAGGCCAGCTCGGGCTCCCGGCACTCCCTGGTGATCGACAGGAACGAGCCGCCGTTGTTGGACGGCCGCACCGGCATCTGGGCGACCCGCCAGCGGCCCTTGGTCTTCGGGACGCCGCTCTTGAGGTCGCTCGTTGCCCAGGAGGCGTTGAGTTCGCTGGGCAGCTTGCCGTCCTGGACCGCCGACAGCCAGTCCGGCGTGCCGCTGACCAGGTCCGAGACGATTCCCCGCCGCTTGGCCTCGACGGCCAGTGCCCAGGCCCGGCGCACGTGTTCCTGGTCGCCGATGAAGTGGCGGTCCTTGTTCACGTAGCGGTCGGGGCCTTGCAGCACCAGGTTCTCGAAGACGGAGTTGACGTCGGAGAGCAGGTGCGTGCCCGGGATGCGCTTGCCCAGTTGCTCGCCCGCCGCGAAGAACTTCTCCCAGGTGTTCAACTCCCGGGAGACGTCGTCCGGTTCGTAGGGCAGCCCGGCCTTCTTGAAGACGCCGTACTGGTAGTAGTGCACGACCGGACCGCAGTCGATCGGGAAGCCGACCATCGTGCCGTCGTCGGCGATGCCCTGCTTCCACTTCCACGCCAGGTACTGGCTCCGGTACTTCTCCGCGCCCAGCGACCTCAGGTCCACGAACTGGTCAGCGTTGGGCAGGTAGGACGCCATGTCCTCGCCCTTGAGGCCGGCGATGTCGGGGATGTGGGCCCGGCCGGTCATGGTGGTGATCAGCTTGGAGCGGTAGTAGCCGCCGATCTTGATGGCCTGGAGGTTCACCTTCGAGCCGTAACGGGCCCTGGCCTTCCTCAGCACCGTGTCGCTGAAGCCACCGTCCCAACACCACAGGACCATGTTCCGGCCCGTTGAGCCGGTCGGAACGGCGCAGCCGGAGGTCAGGCCGCCGAGCGCTGTGGCGGCCGTACCGGCCAGGCCCGCGCGCAGCAGGCCTCTTCGTGAGAGCCGCACAGCTCCCACCGCCTTTCGGATCTTTTCGTCGCTTCGCTTGAGGGGACGTGGGGGGTGGGGGTCAGCACGACCGAGCGGGCGGGGTCACGGGCGCGTGGTGCACCGGGGGTCCCACGTCCGCGGGGAGACGGTCCGCGAGGAAGCCGTACGCCCGTTTCAGCTCGGGGTCGGTCAGCGAGCGCCACCAGCTCTCGACGCCGTGCCAGCCGGGGGCGGCGAGCGCGCCACCATGGTGCTGGACGGACAGCCCGGCCACGAGCACGGCGAACCGCAGCCGCTCGGCCAGCGGCCAGCCGCCGAGCGAGGCCGCGACGAAGCTCGCGCCGAAGACGTCTCCGGCGCCCGTCGCGTCCAGGACATCGATGTCGAGCGCCGGGACGTCCGCGTACTCGCCCGTCAGCTGGTCGACGGCCACCGCGCCGTCCCGACCGCGGGTGACCACGGCCACGGGCACCAGCTCGGAGAGCCTGCCGAGGGCCGCGTCAGCGCTGTCGGTGCGGGTGTAGGCCATCGCCTCGGTCTCGTTCGGGAGGAACGCGTGGCACAGGGCGAGCTGCTCCAGGAGGTCCTTGGACCACTCCTGGGTGGGATCCCAGCCCACGTCGGCGTAGATCCGGGTGCCGTTCGCGGCGGCCTTGGCGAGCCACGCGTGCGGTTCGGCTTCGAGGTGCACGAGTGCGGTGCGCGCCTGGGGCGGGTCGCCCACCAGTGCGTCCTGCGAGTACGGCGGCTGCCGGCCGTGGGTGACCAGGGCCCGGTCGTCGCTGACGGCCAGCGAGACGGTGAGGGGGGTGGGCCAGCCGTCCGCGGTACGGGACAGCGAGAGGTCGACGCCTTCCTGCCGGCGCAGGACGTCCCGGCAGTACCGGCCGTAGAAGTCGTCGCCGAAGACCGTGGCCAGGCAGGTGCGCAGCCCGAGGCGGGACGCGGCCACCGCGAGGTTGGCGATGCCGCCGGGGCCGCAGCCCATGCCGGCCGTCCAGATCTCCTCCCCCGGTGTCGGCGGCCTGCCGAGCCCCGTGAGGACGAGGTCGTAGAAGAGCAGCCCGGTCAGCAGTACATCGGGCCTGTCGTCGTCCACGCGACACCCTCTCGCCAGAGCTTGTCCATTTTTAATGACCGGAATCGTGCGCTGCTCATCGGCGATTGGTCAATACCTGAGCAGAATCGAGCATAGAAATGATTGAAGATGACGAGTAATGTTCACGGCGTGCTGGCAGAACGACGACACCAACTCATCCTGCAGGCCCTGCGCTCCGGCGGGCCCGCGGCCGTGACCGATCTTTCCGAGCAACTGGACGTGAGCCCCGCCACGATCAGGCGCGACCTGGTCAAACTGGAGGAGGACGGGCTGCTCACCCGGGTGCACGGCGGCGCCGTCGTGGAGGACGGCGACCAGCCCTTCGCCGAGGTCGCCGAGGTGCGCGTGACCGAGAAGGACGCGATAGCCGAGTGCGCCGCCGCGATGATCGAGGACGGCCAGCCGGTCCTGCTCGACATCGGCACCACGGCCTACCGACTGGCACGCCAACTGCACGGCCGCCACCTCACCGTGATCACCAGCAACCTGGTGGTCTACGAGGAACTGGCCGACGACGAGGGCATCGAACTGGTGCTGCTCGGCGGCATGGTGCGCCGCAAGTACCGCTCCCTGGTCGGCTTCCTCACCGAGGACAACCTGCGTGAGCTGCACGCGGACTGGCTCTTCCTGGGCACCAGCGGAGTGCGCCCCGACGGGCAGGTGATGGACACCACGGTCGTCGAGGTGCCGGTCAAGCGCGCCATGATCAAGGCCAGCGGAAAGGTCGCGCTGCTCGCGGACACGGCGAAGTTCCCCGGCACGGGAATGGCGAGGGTCTGCGGTCCCGAGGACCTTGACGTGGTGGTGACGAACGCGCCGGTCGACCCGGCGACCCGAGCTTCCCTGGAGGAGGCCGGCGTCGAGGTCGTACTGGCAGGAAAGGTGCAGGGGTGAAGCTGACGATACTGGGTGGCGGCGGTTTCCGGGTGCCGCTCGTGTACGGGGCGCTGCTGGGCGATCGCGGTGAGGGACGCGTCACCCAGGTGGTGCTGCACGACCTGGACGCCGCCCGGCTCTCCGCGGTGACCCGAGTACTCGCCGAACAGGGGGCCCGGGCTGGGGACGCCCCCGAGGTGACCGCCACGACCGACCTCGACGAGGCCCTGCGCGGGGCGGACTTCGTCTTCTCCGCGATCCGCGTCGGCGGCCTTACGGGCAGGGCGAACGACGAGCGAGTGGCGCTCGCCGAGGGTGTGCTCGGCCAGGAGACGGTCGGTGCGGGCGGCATCGCCTACGGCCTGCGGACCGTCCCCGTCGCCGTCGACATCGCCCGGCGCGCGGCCCGGCTCGCCCCCGACGCCTGGGTCATCAACTTCACCAACCCGGCGGGCCTGGTCACCGAGGCCATGTCCCGCCACCTCGGCGACCGCGTCATCGGCATCTGCGACTCGCCGGTCGGCCTCGGCCGCCGCATCGCCCGTGTCCTCGGCGCCGACCCGCAACAGGCGTGGATCGACTACGTCGGCCTGAACCACCTCGGCTGGGTCCGCGGCCTGCGCGTCGCGGGCCGAGACGTGCTGCCGCGCCTGCTCGGGGACCCGGACCTGCTCGGCTCCTTCGAGGAGGGCAAGCTCTTCGGCGTCACCTGGCTCCAGTCCCTCGGCGCGATCCCGAACGAGTACCTCCACTACTACTACTTCAACCGCGAGGCCGTCCGCGCCTACCAGCAGGCGGACAAGACCCGCGGCGCCTTCCTGCGCGACCAGCAGGCCCACTTCTACGAGGAGGTGCGCAGGCCCGACGCGCACGCCCTCACCGTCTGGGACCGCACCCGTGCCGAGCGCGAGGCGACCTACATGGCCGAGAACCGGGAGAGCGCGGGCGCCGGCGAACGCGACGCCGACGACCTCTCCGGCGGTTACGAGAAGGTCGCCCTCGCCCTGATGAGGGCCATCGCCCGCGACGAACGCACCACTTTGATCCTCAATGTCCGTAACCGCACCACGCTCTCGGCGCTCGACGGGGAGGCCGTCATCGAGGTCCCGTGCCTGGTCGACGCAGGCGGCGCGCACCCGGTCGCCGTCGATCCGCTGCCCGGCCACGCCACCGGCCTGGTCTGCGCGGTGAAGGCGGTCGAGCGCGAGGTGCTCGCCGCCGCCGAGTCCGGCTCCCGTACGACGGCGGTGAAGGCGTTCGCGCTGCACCCGCTGGTCGACTCCGTGAACGTGGCCCGACGGCTGGTCGAGGGCTACACCGAGGTCCATCCGGGACTGTCCTACCTCAGGTAACCCCGCCAAGCGCTTTCCACCGCTCGTCTCTTTCTCCCTGGAGACCCCTGATGCACGACGAACGCCGCCGAATCGAGGAGCGCGCCCAGCGCCTCCACGACCAGCGCATCAAGACCGCGATCTACGCGGCCACCGTCCCCCTGACGGTCGAGGCCTGGCGGGCGCCGGGCGAGCCGGTCCCCTTCGAGGAGGCCGCGGCCGCGCCCTACGAGCCCTTCGCGACGGACACCCCGTGGGGCCCGCCCTGGGGCACCACCTGGTTCCGTATGCGCGGGCAGGTCCCCACCGAGTGGGCCGGCAGGCGCGTCGAGGCCGTCATCGACCTGGGCTTCGTGGGCGACTGGCCGGGCAACCAGGCCGAGGCGCTGGTCCACCTCACCGACGGGCGGCCGCTGAAGGCGGTCAACCCGCTCAACCAGTACGTGCCCATCGCCAACCCGGCGATGGGCGGCGAGGAGATCCACTACCTGGTCGAGGCCGCCTCCAACCCCGACATCCTGGCGGACGACTTCGCCGCGCCCACGCTCCTGGGCGATGTGCTGACGGCCGGCGACAAGCCGCTCTACACCTTCCGGCGCGCCGACCTCGCCGTACTCGACGAGCAGGTCTGGCACCTGGACCTGGACCTGACGGTGCTGCGCGAGCTCATGGTCCACCTGGGCGAGCACGAACCGCGCCGCCACGAGATCCTGCACGCCCTCGACCGGGCCATGGACGCCCTCGACCTGGACGACGTCTCCGGCAGCGCCGCCGCCGCCCGGGCGGTGCTCGCGCCCGTCCTGGCGAAGCCCGCCCACGCCAGCGCGCACACCGTCTCCGGCGTCGGCCACGCCCACATAGACTCCGCCTGGCTGTGGCCCATCCGCGAGACCAAGCGCAAGACGGCCCGCACCTTCTCGAACGTGACGTCCCTGGCCGACGAGTACGACGACTTCATCTTCGCCTGCTCCCAGGCCCAGCAGTACGAGTGGGTGCGCGACAACCACCCGGGGGTGTGGGCGCGCATCCAGGAGTCCGTGAAGAAGGGCCAGTGGGCGCCGGTCGGCGGCATGTGGGTGGAGTCCGACGGCAATCTGCCCGGCGGCGAGGCCATCGCCCGCCAGCTCGTCCATGGCAAGCGGTTCTTCATCGAGCACTTCGGCATCGAGACCAAGGGCGTCTGGCTGCCGGACTCCTTCGGCTACAACGCCGCCTACCCGCAGCTCGCCAAGCTCGCCGGCAACGAGTGGTTCCTCACCCAGAAGATCTCCTGGAACCAGACCAACACCTTCCCCCACCACACCTTCTGGTGGGAGGGCATCGACGGCACCCGCATCTTCACCCACTTCCCCCCGATCGACACCTACAACGCCTGCTTCAGCGGCGAGGAGATGGACCGCACGGTGCGCAACTACGCGGAGAAGGGTGTAGGGCAGCGCTCGCTCGCGCCCTTCGGCTGGGGCGACGGCGGTGGCGGCCCCACCCGCGAGATCATGGAACGGGCGCGCCGGCTCGCCGACCTGGAGGGCTCACCCAAGGTCGTCGTCGAACACCCCGACACGTTCTTCGCCAAGGCCCGCGCGGAGTACCCGGACGCCCCTGTCTGGAACGGCGAGCTGTACCTGGAGCTGCACCGCGCCACCTACACCTCGCAGGCCCGCACCAAGCAGGGCAACCGACGCAGCGAACACCGGCTGCGCGAGGCCGAGCTGTGGGCGACGACGGCCGCGCTGTTCGCGCCGGGCTACCGCTACCCGCACGAGAAGCTCGACCGGCTGTGGAAGACGGTGCTGCTGCACCAGTTCCACGACATCCTGCCGGGCTCGTCGATCGCCTGGGTGCACCGTGAGGCGGAGGCCGAATACGCCCGCGTGGCACAGGAGCTGGAGGTGCTGACGGCTCAGGCGGTCGGCGCGCTCGGCGCCGGCGGCGCCCGCGTCTTCAACACCAGCCCCTATGAGCGCACCGAAGTGATCCGCACGCCCGAGGGCGCACCCGCGTATGTGAGCGTCCCCGCGAACGGCAGCGCCCCCCTCGTGGCCGCCGAGCCCGCGCAGCCGGTGCGGGTCGACGGCCGTGTCCTGGAGAACGGCCTGGTCAGGGTCGAGGTGGCCGAGGACGGCACCCTGTCGTCCGTCCGCGATCTGCGCGCGGACCGCGAAGTCCTCGCCGAGCGGGGCAACCTGCTCCGCCTGCACACCGACCTGCCGAACAACTGGGACGCCTGGGACATCGACAAGCACTACAGGAACCGCTACACGGACCTGCTCCAGGCCGGGTCGGTCACCGTGACCGAGGCGGACCCGCTGATCGGCTCGATCCGGGTGGAGCGGGCCTTCGGCAAGGGCTCGCGGATCACGCAGACGATCACGCTGCGCGCGGGCAGCCCCCGGATCGACTTCGAGACGGACATCGACTGGCACGAGACCGAGAAGATCCTGAAGGCCGGCTTCCCGGTGGACATCCGGGCCCCGCACTCCTCGGCGGAGATCCAGTTCGGTCACGTCCAGCGGCCCACGCACACCAACACGAGCTGGGAGGCAGCCCGTTTCGAGGTCTCCGCCCACCGCTGGGTGCACGTGGCCGAGCCCGGCTACGGCGTGGCGATCATCAACGACTCGACCTACGGCCACGATGTCTCCCGCACGGTCCGCGACGACGGTGGCACGACGACCCGCGTCAGCCTCAGCCTGGTGCGTGCCCCGCGCATCCCGGACCCCGAGGCCGACCAGGGCAGCCATCGCTTCGTCTACTCCCTCCTGCCCGGCGCGAGCATCGACGACGCCGTGGCCGAGGGCTACGCCCTCAACCTCCCGCTGCGCGTGGCGGATGCGGTGGGCGCGCCCGAGCCCGCCGTCTCCGTGGACGGCGAGGGCGTGACCGTCGAGGCGGTCAAGCTCGCCGACGACGCCTCGGGCGATGTCGTGGTACGGCTCTACGAGTCCCTCGGCGGCCGCGCGCAGGGCGTGCTGCGCACCGGCTTCCCGCTGGCCGGCGCCCAGGTGACCGACCTGTTGGAGAGGCCGCTGGAGAACGCCGAGGCCGCCGTGGTCGCCGACGGCGGTGTCCCCGTCGCGCTGCGCCCCTTCCAGATCCTGACGCTCCGGCTGCGCAGGGGCTGACCGGGTGGCGATGCGGTGAACAGGGCCGGGCGGCCGCGAACGCCCTCTCCGGGTTCGCGGCGCCCGGCCCCACCCCGGCCCCCAACGCCTGGCCGGCCGCCCACTGCCGCGCGTGCGCGGAGCCAGGCCGCCGCCGGGCGCCCGGTCCTACTGGACCGAGGAGTCCGCCCGGCAGCCGGCCGGGTGCTGCCTGCGGTCGGCTTGCCCCCGCCCTTCAGGGCTGCTCACGTGGACTGGGGCTGCTGGTCGGCGCGCTCTGCGTGCATCCTCCTGATGCGCACGGCTTCCTTGCGGGCCTCGGCCTGGATCGCGCGCTCTCGCTGGAGCCAGCCGGGGCTCTCCTGCTTCAGCGCGTCGATCTGTTCCGTGGTGAGGGGTTCGGCGGCCCCGCCGCGGGCGAGACCCGCGATGGACACGCCCAGCTTCGCCGCGACGACCGGGCGGGGATGCGGGCCGTCGCGCCGCAGGTCCGAAAGCCACTGGGGCGGATCGGCCTGGAGGGCGTTCAGTTCGGCGCGGGAGACGACTCCCTCCTGGAACTCTGCGGGGGTGGCCTGGAGGTACACACCCAGCTTCTTCGCCGCGGTCGCGGGCTTCATCGTCTGGGTGGTCTTCTGCGACGTCATGGCGTCCAGGGTAGCGAGCGTGTGTGCCGCCTCCTGACCCTCACCGATAGCCTTGCGGCGTGACAGGCTCGGAAGCAACCCCCTCGTTCCGGCTCGCCTATGTCCCGGGCGTGACACCCGCCAAGTGGGTGCGGATCTGGAACGAGCGGCTGCCTGACGTCCCCCTCGCCCTCACAGCGGTACCCGCCGCCGAGGCGGCCGACCTGCTGCGGGACCGGGCCGCGGACGCGGGTTTCGTACGGATGCCCGTCGACCGGACCGACCTCAGCGTGATCCCCCTGTACTCCGAGACGACGGTGGTCGTGATCCCGAAGGACCATTTCGTGGCGGCGGCGGACGAGGTGTCCGTGGCGGACCTGGCCGACGAGGTCGTACTGCATCCCCTCGACGACACCCTCGACTGGGAGCAGTTGCCCGGCCGCCCGGCGCTGGAGCGTCCCGCGACCACGGCGGCCGCCATCGAACTGGTGGCGGCAGGGGTGGGGCTCCTCGTCGTCCCGCAGTCGCTCGCCCGCCTGCACCACCGCAGGGACCTCACCTACCGGCCGGTAATGGACGCCCCCCAGTCCCGGGTCGCCCTGTCCTGGCGGGAGGACGAGACAACGGACCTGGTGGACGACTTCATCGGCATCGTCCGCGGCCGGACCGTCAACAGTTCCCGCGGCCGCTCGCCCCGGCCCCCCAGCGAGGGGCAGGAGGGGCGGTCGAAGGACAAGCCCGAGGTGCGGAAGCAGGCCGGGAAGCGGGCAGGGAAGCCGGGTGGCAAGTCCGTCGGAACGTCGACGGCCAAGGGCTCACGGACCGGTTCCCACACTCCCACGAGCGGCAGGCGCCGCAAGCCCCGCCGCCGGTCGTAGCGGTCGGCCCATCGGGACCCTGCCGCCTGATCCCTGTGCGGCGTGCCGGTCACGGGCCGGAACGCGGACGGGGCCTGCGGCGGGCTGGGCGTGCTGGTGGTGGCGACGATGTCGTCCCTCGCCGTCTACGACCACGTGCTGTTCTGGCCGGCCGGCGTGCAGAACGTCCTGCTCGACCTGGTTGCACCTCTCGGCCTGGCACCCGGCGAGGGCCGTCCGAACTGGTCAGGCCGCGTGGCGGTACTCGTGGAGGCTCCCACCGAAGCGGTCGCGTCTGCGTATCTTCAGGTGGGCAATGCGGTCGGGATTGGTGACCGGCTCGGGGTGTGAGTGCCGCCGGGCCACGTTCCACAGACGCCTGGCGCCAGCAAACAGGACCCGAACGGTAGGCACCTGCCGCCATGAACTACTCGACCGCACCCTCATCTGGAACCAGCACCATCTCCTCAACGCTCTCCGCGCCCGCCGCTTGCCGGTGTGCGTTGAAGCAGTCCTGCCGGCGGGCAGGCGCGCGTGCCGGATCTCGACGTAAGAGGTCGGGTGGGACTCCTCAACCAACCAATCATACACAAAAGCTTCATTCTTGACTCTAGATTTCTGGCATCGATAGCGTGAGCCGTATGGATGATGGCGAGTCGCGGCCACGTCGCCTCTCAAGGTCGGAGACCAAGGCGCGCACCCGGTCCCTGCTGCTGGAGGCCGCGGCGCGCGTCTTCGCGCGCAAGGGATACGCCGCGGCGTCCGTCGACGAGATCGCGGGGAGTGCCGGCTTCTCGACCGGTGCCCTGTACTCGAACTTCGCCGGCAAGAAGGATCTGTTCTTCGAACTTCTCTCGAGCCGCAACAGCGAGCAGCTCGCCGAGGCCGCGGCGATCGCCTCCGACCGGGCGGACGGTCTCGAAGAATCCAGGAGGAGGCTGTCCGAGTTCCTCCTCGATCTGACGGACGCGGACAAGGACATGGTCCCGCTGCAAGTGGAGTTCTGGCTCCACGCCATCGCCCATCCCGAGTTCCGGGAGCGCTTCGTCGCCCAGTTCCACTCTCACAGGGACACGCTGGCTCAGGTACTGACCAGGCGGGCCGAGGACCGCGACCAGAGCGCCGACGCCCCCTACGACCAGGCCGCCACCGTCGTGCTCGCCCTGTTCCGGGGCCTTACGCAGTTGCGCCGCGTGGAGCCCGACCTGGTCCCCGACGACCTGTACGGAACCGCCCTCCACTGGCTGTTCCTGGGACTCACCACCTCGTCCGCCCCCGAGTGCAGACCACAGGACTGACAGCCGGGCCGAGGTTCCCTCAGTGTCGGCGCCCCTTCGCGAAGGTTTTGGTCCGGTCCTCCCGGGTCCATTCCCGGCCGTGTGCGGCGTTGCCGTGATGCCGCAGGCCCTTGCCGCACTGCGCGGGCTGGGCACCGGTGTACCGCCGGCCCGTTGCGCTCGGCGCCCTGTCCTTCCCTTCCCTTCCTGCGCGCTGCGTGTCCTGGCAGGCCTTGGACATGACCCCTCATCCGCAACCGCGGATCCCCTGGCGTACCGGCACACGATCGGAGCGGCGCGGCGTCCAACTCCGCTGACCGATCCTCGACTTCACTCGATCCCCCTCCGCCCATTCCCCCCACTCCACGCCAGGACTGCGACAACTGCCGGCTCAGGACGCGAACCGCTGCCGGAGCACCGGGCCGCCCGGTTGCGTGAGGTCCAACGTCCCGACCGGAGCCGGGCATTGAGTTGGACATGAGCCCAGACGTGGCGGCCCGGGGGAAGGACCAGCGTCGTTGACATAGGGATGCTATTTGAATAATGTCGCTATCCGAAAGCGGGTCGGTCGCATCCTCGGCGCTTGGTCAGGGCGGCAGCCGCGACACGAGCCAACTGCTCGGTCTGCCGCTGGGCGCGCATGCGGGGCAACCGGATCCGTCTGTCCCGATGTTGGACGCTGCCACCCGCGGTGCCGGGCGGACCTCACTTGAGACATTCATCAGGAGCCGCACATGACATCGAGCGCCAAAGTCATCCGATACCTGATCGGTGGCCTGGTGATCGGGGCCTTCTGGTACATCAACCGTGGCAGGCCTCCGTTGGAGGGCGCGCTGCGCACCATCGCCGTCTTCGCGGCCGTGATGTTCATCTTGAAGGTGCGGCTCACGCGGAAGGGCATCGAGCTGCATCTGGGCCGGTTGATCGCGTACAAGGCCGTTCTGGTGGCGATCGCGGCCGTGGTCGAGCAGGGCCTCAAGGGATCCGTCGACAACGTCTCGCTCTACGTTTCCATCGGTCTCGCGCTCGCCGTGACGCTGCTCGGTCCGGTGGGTGACAGCCACTTCATCACACCGGGGTCGCAGAGTGCGCCGGTGGAGAACACCGAAGACGTCTGACAGGCGGCCGCACCACACGACCGGACGCCGATGCCAACACACCGTTCCAGGGACGGACCATGACTGACACCCACCATCCCAACTCCCACCACCGCAGCGTCCTCGTCTCCGGCGCCAGCGTCGCCGGCCTGGCGATCGCCTGCCGGCTGCACCGCTACGGATTCCGTGTGACCGTCGTGGAGAAGTCGGACTCCGTGCGGGGCGGCGGGTACCCCATCGACATCCGTGGAGCCGCGTTGGAGGCGATACGGCGCATGGAGCTCCTGCCCCGGTTGCAGAAGGCCCACGTCGACACGCGCCGCATCACCTTCCTCGATGCCGACGGCGGCACCATTGCGGCGCTTCGTCCGGAAGCCGTGGCCGTCGGCGCCAACGAAGACATCGAAGTGCCGCGCGGTGATCTGACCGGAGCGCTGTACGAAGCCGTCCGTGACTCCGTCGAGTTCGTCTTCAACGACTCCATCGCCACGCTCGACGACGGCTCCGGTGGTGCGAGGGTGACCTTCCGCGGTGGCGCCCGCCGCACCTTCGACCTCGTCGTCGGCGCCGACGGAATCCACTCCCACACCCGCGGCCTTGTCCTCGGGCCGGAGGAGCGGTTTCACCACTACCTCGGCCGATGCTTCGCGGGCTTCACCGTGCCCAACCCGCTCACGCTCTCGCACGAGGTCATGCTCTGGAGCGTTCCCGGCCGCACCGCGGCCCTCTACGCGGTCGGCTCCGGCGAACTCGTCCACGGGCTGCTCACCTTCGCCCACCCCGAACTGCCGTACGACGCCTTCCGTTCCCCCGAGAGGCAGTGCGACATGGTCGCCGAGGCTTTCCCGGAGACTGCCTGGGAGCTTCCGCGGATGGTCGCGGCGATGCACGCCGCCGACGACCTGTTCTTCGATGTCGTCAGCCAGATCCGGATGACCGAGTGGACCCGGGGCCGTGTCGCCCTGGTCGGCGACGCCGCCTACGCTCCTTCCTTCCTGACGGGCCAGGGCACCAGCCTCGCGCTCATCGGCGCCTACGTGCTCGCGCGCGAGCTGGCCACGTACGCCGACCACGTCGAGGCCTTCGCAGCCTATGAGAAAGCGATGAGACCCTTCGTGACGTTGAACCAGGGGCTTGTGGACGATGACGGCGCGGTGGCTCTCTTCCCCTCCACCGAAGAGGCCATCCAGCAGCGCAACACCACCCTGCGCTCCCTCGCCACCCTCCCCGCCGACAGACCGCCGGTCCCGTACAACGCCCTGCGCCTTCCCGATGACGCCTGAGGAACCGCTGCCCGGGCTGCTCGTCCGGGACGACGGGGACCACCTATGAAACGACTGCTGCCCCGCGGCTCATGGGCGTGCGGAACGGGCTGCTGGCATCCGTCGCCGGGGCGGGTGCGGCGGCGGTGGCAGTCGACCCGGCGGGTGGATCGAACGCCGGACTGGTCGCGGTGGTGTGGTGCGCGGGCGCGGTCGCAGGCGGCCTGGTCACCGTGCTGGAGGACCTGATGAGCCTGTTCCGGCCCGTTGCCCCTTCCGTGACTGACTGAGTGACTGAGTGACTGAGAGGTACTGAATGGCTGCTCTGACCTCGGCAGTGGTGCTCGTCGGCATCCTGTGCGTACTGGACCTGCTGCTCACCATCGGAGTGATCAAGAAGCTGCGCGAGTACGGCCCGGCCGGGCCTACGGGGGCGCCGGGCAAGGGGATGACACCGCTGCGCCCCGGAGAGGAACTGCCCGCCTTCACCGCCGTGGCGGAGGACGGCGCACTGGTCAGCCCGTCTCGCTGCCGGACGTGTCACTGATCGCCTTCCTTTCCCCGAACTGCGCGCCGTGCCGCACGAAGCTGCCCGAACTCGTCGCGTACGCGACCGCCGAGCCCGGTGGCCCGGACCGGATGCTGGCCGTGGTGGTCGGTGAACCGGAGGAGTGCGAGCGCTTCGTCCGGGAGCTGAGCCCGGTGGCCCGGGTGGTCGTGGAGCCGAAGGGCGGGCCGGTGTGCGCCGCCCTGCGCGTGGACGCGTTCCCCGCGACACTGCGCGTCCACGCGGACCGGGACCGTACAGTCGTTATCGGTCATGTGGTGGACCTGGCGCGGGAGGCGTCCCGGCGATGAGTCCGTCCGAGCCCGCCCGCCGGGGCGGGCTGCTGTTGGCCGCCACCCTGGCAGCCGGGGCCGCTCCGGTCGCGTTCGTGCTGTACGGCGTGCTGAGTCTGACCGCTGGTCCGCTCACGGTCGCCGCGGCGTGGCTGACCAAGTCGGTCCTGGACAACCTGGGATCGGACGCGGGGATGAGCGCGCTGCTCGTCCCGGCGCTCGGTCTCACGCTCGTCGGCGCCGTCGCCGCCCTGCTGCCGCATGTGTGCCGCTACCTGTCCGCGGAGGTGGACCGGCGTACCGCACTCCGCGCCGACGCCCGGCTCTTCACGAAGGCGGCGCTTCCCCGGGCTGGGCCGCTTCGAGGACCCGGACTTCCTCGACCGGCTGCAACTGGCCCGGCCGGGTGGCGGCCGCGTCCCCGCGCAGGTGATGAACGCGGTGCTCGGCCTGGCCAGATCCGCGATCACGGTCACCGGCTTCCTGGGTTCCCTGCTGGTGCTGAACCCGGTACTGACGATGCTGGTGGCCGCCGCCGGGGTGCCCACGCTCTGTGCGGAGGTCGCCCTTTCCCGTCGGCGGGCCGGCGTGGCCTGGCGGGTGGGGGCGACGGAGCGACGGGAGTGGTTCTACGCCGGTCTCCTGGCGGATGCCGAGGCGGCCAAGGAGGTGCGCCTCTTCGCCATCGGCGGCTTCCTGCGAGACCGCGGTCTGGCGGGAGGACTGGCGCAGTCCGCTGATCGTGAAGAGGGTGGCAGCGGTGCCGGGGGAGCCGGTGCCGCCGCTCGCGGAGGGCCATGAGGGGCGGGTGCCGCCGGGCCGCGTGGTGCTCCTCGGCGACAACACCGCCGCCAGCGTGGACTCACGCCAGTTGGGCTTCTTTCCGCTGGGCGACGTACTCGGGGTGGTGACGCGGTCCCTACCCCGGCCCGAGGGTGCGGACCGCGGGTGAGCTCCACTCGTCCGGTGGTTGTTCTCCGCGTCCGCCGCCCATGGGAACCGCACGGCCACACGGAGCGCGGACCGGAACTGCTTGCCCATCGTGAGCGAGCGCCCCGGTTCATGGCGGCGCATCACCCGACCGACCTCCCCCAGTCAAGAGCATGTGCGGGAGCCCCCTGTCGTCGAACGTGTCCGAAACGGGGCACACGCTGTGAACGTGCGCGGACAAGGCCGAATTGCACGGGTGACCGATCACCATCCGCGGGGCCATGCTGACGCCATGAGTCAGAGCGAAGGCTTCGCCAAGTTACCGCAGGAGCCACCGCAGCCGGCGTACGCCAGGACCCCAGCCGAGTCACGGAGGCACTCCGCGCGCTGCGCATCAGGTCCGGGCTGACCTACCGCGAGCTGGAAGACCAGGCCGGCGCACGCACCGACCCCCTCCCGGCCAGCACGATCGCGAGTACGCTCGGCCGCACCACCCTGCCCCGGGAACGGTTCGTGGAGGCATTCACCCGCGCCTGCGGCCTCGGCGAGGAAGAAGTGGGCAAGTGGCTCGCGGCACGCCACCGTATCGCCACCCACGTGCCCGCACCGACCGGGGACGATGCCGGTGGCGTACGCGGCACGCCGGTATCGGCCGCTGGCGCCTCCGCCCCGGCGCACGCACCGCGGTGGCGTCGCATGGCCGGTCTGCTCGGTGCCGTGTGCATCGCCGCCGCGGGCACACTTGGTCTCGGCAGCCGGTTCCACGAGTCGGCACCGGGTGCCCTGCCCGCGATGCCGGTGACCGGGCTGCGCATGCTGGCCGTGGGGAGCTGGGCGCGTATCCACCCCGCTCGCACGCCCGAGCTCTGCGTCAACGAAGGAAGGGACCGCACCCGCCGCTACCAGACCGCTGTCGCCGCCCAACGGCCCTGCGAGGAGGCCGGTCTGCCGCAGGTGTACCTCGAACCGGTGGGCAAGAACACGGTGCAGATCCAGTGGCACCACCCGAAGTACGGCATCGGCTGCCTCACCGTCCTGTCGAAGGGGCCGGCGCGCAACCTGTTGGAACCCCGCGACGAGTGCGCCGACGACAACCAGGCCCGACAGTTCCGCATCGAGTCCTTCGGCCCGCGCACCACCGCACATCTCCTCATCCGTCCGGCCGTCACCGGTCAGTGCCTGAGCCTGCGCGACCAGGACACCGAGGAGGGCACGGAGATCGTTCAGGGCCGCTGTTCCGGCGCCGCCGACCAGGATTTCCAGATCGAACTGATCCCGCCTCCGGGCACCGTTGCCGCACCGAAGAAATCCGGCACGAACTGAATCCGGCGACCCGGCCCCGCTTGGTGGTGCTCACCACCTACGAGAACGACGCGGACATCCTGCGGGCGGTGGAGGCCGGCGCCACCGGATACCTGTTGAAGGATGCCGGGCGGAGCGATCTGGCCGGTGCGATCCGCGAGGCGGCGCGCGGGAAGACGGTGCTCGCCCCGGCCATCGCGGCGCGGCTCGTGTCACGGATGCGTTCACCCGTCGACCTGACCCCGCGCGAGATCGAGGTGCTGCGCCTGGTCGGCGCGGGCCGGACGAACGCGGAGATCGGCCGGGAGCTGCTCGTCAGCGAGGCGACGGTGAAGACGCACCTGCTGCGGACGTTCGGGAAGCTGGGCGTCTCGGACCGTACAGCGGCGGTCACCGTGGCGCTGCAGCGCGGCATCTCCCACCGTGCTGTCCGCGGTAAGAGGGTGGCGGCACGCCGTTCATCGGTAGAAGTGCAGATGGAAAAGTGCGGATGGCTCCGCCACGAACACTGCCGAAAAGCCCAGATGGGACCACGGCCCGCAAGCTCGCCCGGATGATCCGTGAGGCTTTCGCGCACGTCGGCGATCACCCGCACTCATGTGGCCGGCATCGTTGACTTCCTACGCTGCACAGGTTTTGACCAGCGCGGATGGACTTCTCGGCACGCACAACGCCCTCTCCAGCATGGAGCTGGCCGTGCCGGGGCCCAGCCTCCGATCACGTCTCGCAGGACACGCACCCGCCGCGCCCGACTCGGGCACATGCCGGAGGCGGGCGCAATCGGTGAAGGGCCAGTGGCTGTATCTTGCTCAACGCCGCAGGTCGATCGCAGTTGTCCTGTTATGCGCCGGTGTGAAGAGCCTTCATGAGCATCCGCGTGTCCGAGGTGCCGAGGCGTACGAACATCGGCACTTGGGCAAGGTCTGCCCCGTAGGCCCGCAAGGTGGTGGGGCCATGGACCGTGCGATGGTGCAACACGTCGTACCACTGTCCCGCCGGCACGTCGACGTCCCGCGCAGTGGTGTCGCTGTCGACCGGCGCGGCCAGCAAGGAATCACCAAGTAGCCATTCGTTGCTGAGGGTGTAGCTTGCCTTGTCCTCGTGGAAGTCGAAGAAGATCGGCTTCATGATGGGATCGCCGGTCTTCACGGCCGCATGCGCCTGCTCGAGGATGTAGGGGGCCAGGCGTTCGTGGAGCGTCATCGCCGCCCGGTACAGGTCGATCGTCTCCTGGTCGTATCGTGCGTTGGCCGGTGACGTGGAGGCGTACTCCAACGGCATGAGGGCGGCGGCCTGGGCCCACCGGATCAGGACCTGCTTGGTGGGCGGGTCCTCGGGTGCGCCGGACGAGCCCCCGATCATGTCGGTCTCCACGAAGGGATAGCCGACGGTGCTGAGGGAGAGGACCTGGGCAAGAGCTGCCTGGTAAGAGTGCCAGTCGGTGCCCTTGTCGTTGTCCCGCATCGCGTAGCCGTAGCGCTGGGTGCCGGTCCAGGCAGCGGTGAGTCCGAGTCCCTCCATGTCGAAATCGTTGGCGAACTCGTGGGCGAGTTCGAGGTAGTCGCGGGTCGTGTACCCCGGGTCGGGCTCACACGAGGGGTCGTAGAACCGGGTGTCGAACTTGAAGCCCTGGACGTCGTAGGTGGACATGAGGTCGTGCATGATGCCGCTGAACCAGGCCCGGGCCTCCGGGTTCGCCAAGTCGACGATTCCCGCTCCCTGCTCCCCGTTCCACCACGGCACCAGGCACACATCGTCCGGGTTCGACTTCGACTTGAAGAAAAAGCCGTGGTCCTTGGCGTAGTCGTAGTTCTTCGTTCCCTTGTTGATCCACATCGTCATCCACAGCCCCAGGTCGAAGCCGAGTTTGTGGACCTCGGCCGACATGGCCTTCGGGTCGGGGAACTTGTCGCTGTCGAAGGTGTAGTCCCCGTAGTTGCCGTTCCATCCGTCGTCGATCTGGACGGCGTGACCCGGGATGTGGTGGGACGCCAGTTGACGCACATAGGTGAGGAAGCCGTCCTGGGTGACGCCCGTGCCGAACTCGGCCCAGCTGTTCCAGGTCGGGGTGCGGAAGTAGTCGTCAGGGTCGTCGATGGTCTGGGGTGTTCCCGCGATGGCGACGTAGTCGTCGTACACGGACCGCGGCGTGGACTCGACGAAGACCGTGCTGTCGTAGGTGTTCGTCCCGGTCACAGTGAAGCTGCCCAGCCCGCTTTGACCGTGGTTGATCTGCACGTTCATGTCGTTGTTGGTGTCGACCCAGAGTCCGGCCGCACTGGACGTGTACCAGAACGGGTTGTTCCTGTCGTGCGAGGAGGGCCCCATTGCCTGGTTGTCGACGTCGCCCGCGTCGAGTGGCCAGGGCTGATCTGTGATGGGACCACCCTGCGGAGTCGTGGTCAGTCCCTGCCCGTACCAGTGGCCCGCGGAGGACAGGACGTAGTTCTCGCCGACGGCACTGACCGGGCCGGCACCGTCTCCCGTGACCGTCCAGGCATCTCGGTACTGGCCTGCCTGAGGGGTGAGGTTGTAGGTGACGTGGTAGCCCGGGTCGGTGGTCGCCAGCGAGAGGGTGAGCTTTCCCTGGGTCCAACGGGAGCCGGTGACACGTGTCGCCGCATACGTCGAGTCCCCGGCCGTAAACGTCACCGGTGACGAGGACGCCGAGCTGGACCGGGTCGTTGTGGCCAGGACTGTCCGACCTCCGCGGCTGGCGGTGATCTGGAAGGGATCCTTGTGCACCGTGATCGTGTAGGCGGGGGAACCCTGTTGGGCCGGTTCCGTGATCGTGATGGTGTCCGTCGCCTGCGTGACCTGGGCTGAGTCTGGAGCGGTAGCCACCGGAGCCGCAGTCGCCGAACCTCCTGCGAGCAGGGAGACGGAAAGCAGGAGAATACTCAGCAATCCGGCGATCACGGGCGTGGAGGGCCGACATCGTGCGGTGGACATTGACCACCAGCCTCTCGCGCAAACGTGCACGCGCCTGAACGTATGTGACCAGTCTTGCGGGACCATAACTCGCGTTCATGCAGGGATCAACACCCCCATGCGCGTACTGAGTTCGACAGGCGGCGGGCGTGCGGCGGTCCGCGGGCCCAGGCGGTGCTCCGACGAGGGTGTCCGCCGCTGGGCGTGCGGATCATCAGGATGCCCGTACAGCCGTCTCGGGCGAACACGTTCGCGGAGCGGCGTGGCGCGTGGACCCTTGCGCGGTTCGGGGGGCCCGGCATGACCACCGGATCCCTCGTCGGCGGCCGTCACGTGACGGAAAGGCCGTGGCCCGACTGATCGGCGAGCACTGCTCCGAGACGCCTGCTCACCAACGAACGCTCAGGTCAGCACGCATCTGACTGCTGTGCACCTCCGCGACTGCGTCGGCGACGGAGGAGTGGCCTCCCCTCAGGGCAATGTTAGTAAAACTAATTAACGGATTGACGGCTGATTTTGTATGCCGTATGCATTTGCACATGTCACTGGTACTGGTCGTGTGTCACGGTGATCTCGCCCCCGCACTCGTCGACACCGCTCGGATGATCGTGGGGGATGCCGGACGTGTGACACCAGTCCGCTTCACCCCTGGCATGGGTCCCGACGAACTGACCGAAGCCGTGGAAGCGACTCTCCGGTCGGAGGCCGACGGGCCTGTTCCACCGTTGATCCTCACTGACCTGGTCGGCGGCACGCCTGCCCGGATCGCGGCGACCATGACCGCGGCCGGACGGGCGGAGACCGTTGCCGGCGTCAATCTCTCGATGCTGGTCGAGGTCCTACTCGCCGATGCGGCACAACCCGCCGCGGAACTCGCGGCCATCGCCGTACGGGCCGGCAGTGACGGTGTCCAGGACCTCGGCCGGACCCTTCGCGATCAGGGAGTCCTGCCATGAGCGCGCTTCAGGCCCTCTTGGGAGCTGTTGTCGTCGGTCTCGCCTACATAGCACGGCGCATCGGCGGTGATCCGCAGCTAGAACGCCCCATCATCCTCGGCCCGGTCATCGGACTGATCCTCGGCGACCTGCACAGCGGTGTCATCGTCGGCGGCACCCTGGAACTCATCTTCATCGGCGCCGCTCCGTTCGGCGGCACCGCGCCGCCCAACGTTGCGATCGCCACCGCCGTGGGTACGGCGTTCGCGGTGGAGAGTCACCAGGGCGTCCAAGCCGCACTGCTGGCGGCGGTCCCCGCCGCAGTGGTGGGTACGCTCTTCGAGCTGTTCGCCAAGACCAGTTGCTCGTTCCTGGTCCACCCGGCCGACAGGGCGGCCGAGTCGGCGTCCGGATCCCGCATCATGGGGATCGTCTGGACCGCCAACGCCATCCACTTCCTCGCCTACGCCGTCCCGACGTTCCTCGCTTTGTACTTCGGATCCGGCGCGGTCAACTCCATCAGCCACGCCTTGGACGGCGACGTCGGCAACGGTCTCAACGCCGCCGCCGCGATCCTGCCCGCGGTCGGCTTCGGCATCCTCCTGTCGGCGCTCTACACCAAGAGGCTCTTCCCGATATTCGTCATCGGGTTCCTCATCGCCGTCTACACCAAGTTCACCGTCATCGGCGTCGGACTGCTGGCCACGGCGGTGGTGCTCGTGATCATGTTCCGTAACCGGTCCACCACGCAGACGTCCTAACCGGAAGGCAACGAGATGACTACCAGCGTGCCTGACCCGGTGACCGAGGAGGCCACCGAGCCGGACGGCCGGCGGAACATTCGCCGACTGGCACTCCGTTCCGTGCTGCTGCAGGGTGCGTTCAACTACGAACGGTTCCAGAACCTGGGCCTGTGGTGGACGCTGCGCCCGTTCCTCGACCGCATGTACCGCGACCGGGACGAGCGAGCCGCTGCCTACAAGAGGCACCTCGCGTACTTCAACACCCACCCGTGGATCGTCGGCCCGATTCTCGGCATTGTGGTCGGCATGGAGCGCCGCCGCGCCCAGGGCGCCGAGGGCCTCGATGACGAAGCAATCAACTCCGTCAAGGTCGGCATGATGGCGCCGCTGGCCGGCATCGGCGACTCCCTCCTGTTCGGAACGATCCGCCCCATCCTGGGTGGCGTCTGCGCAACACTGGCCGTGAGCGGCAACATCGCCGGGCCGATCATCTTCTTCGTCGCGCTGCTGGCCCTGCAGATCGTCGCCCGCTTCTACGGCACCTCCCTGGGGTACCGGCAGGGCACCCGGTTCTTCGAACGACTGGACACTGCGGCGGTCGACCAGGTCAAGGCCGGTGCCACGATGGTCGGCCTGGCGGTGACCGGAGCCTTGGTCGCCACACTCCTGACGGTCAGCACACCGCTCGCTTACCACAAGGGACACCAGACCCTCAAGCTCCAGGACTCACTGGACCAGGTGTTGCCGGGCATGCTGCCGCTGGCGGCGGCCCTGCTCGTGTTCTGGCTGGTTCGCCGACGCGTCTCCGCGGTCGTCATCCTGCTCGGCATCACCGTGGTAGGGCTCGTCGGCGGCTACTTCGGGATATTGGCGTGACGAGCGACACGCCACGTGCGGCGGACTACCTCACCGAACTGGCCGACATCATTTCCCGTCGCGGCATCGAGTGCGCCGAGCAGATCGGCGCCGCCGCAGAGGCGATCGGCGCGTGCGTGGCGGCCGGCGGCATCATCCACCTGTTCGGCTCCGGGCACTCCCGACTGGTCGCCATCGACGCGGCGGTCCGCGCCGCGACGATGACCAACGCGGTGGCGATCTGCCCGGACGAGTGGGTCGGACGGGTGGAACGCGTCGAAGGCATCGGCGAGATCGTGCTGAAACGTTCGGACATCCGGGCCGGCGAGGTCCTCGTCGTCATCTCCCAGTCCGGCCTCAACCCGCTGCCGATCGAGGTGGCACTCGGCGGCATCGCCCGGGAGGCCACCGTCGTCGGGGTCGGGTCGGCGGCACACTCTCAGGCCGGAACGAGCCGGCACGGCAGCGGCGCACGCCTCATGGACATCGTTGACGTCTTCCTGGACACCGGGGTACCCGCGGGTGACGCCCTGTTCCATCCGGCGCACACCGCGCCGCTCGGCCCGGCCTCCACCGTCGCCGCCTCGGCGCTGGTCCACGCAACCCTGGTCGAGGCGTCCCGGTGGTTGGTCGATCACGGGCACGAGCCGCCGATCCGGCGCAGCCGCAACCTGCCCGGCGGTGCGGAGCACAACACCGCCGTCGCCGCCCGCTACCTTGACCGGTTGCCGGAGCTGCGGTGGATGTGAACGCAGAGCCCCCGGTACGGGCCGGGCTGGGCAGCGCGACGGTCGCGCTGCCCGACCCACTGCCCATGGCCGGGTACGGGGCGCGCAAGACTTGCAGCTCAGGGGTACTGCGACCGTTGGAGGTCAACGTGCTGGCCGTCGCATGCGGCGACCAGCCCAGCCTGCTCGTCACACTGGACGTGATCGCCGTCGACCGGGGGTTCGTCCACCAGGTGCGGAAGTTGGCCGCCGGATACGGCATCGACGCCGACCACGTGCTCGTCGCGGCCTCCCACACCCACTCGGGACCAGCAGGGCTGCGTGTGGGCGGCGCCGAGCAGGCGGCGAAGACGGATCCGGTAGTGGCGGTCGGCTATCTCGATGCCATCCGCGGTGCCGTTGACGCCGCGCTCGCCATGCTCGGGCCTGTGCACGTGACCGTACGCTCGGGCCGGGTCGAGGGCGTCGCCGCCGACCGCAACGACCCGCTCCGGCCGGTCGACGGGACTGCCACGCTCCTACGTATCGCCGACTCCTGCGAGATCACCATCGGGTACCTGTGGCACTTCGCCTGCCACCCCACGGTCCTCGGTGCCGGCAACACTCTCCTGACTCCCGACCTGCCCGGTGACGTCCGGGCTGCGCTCCGCCACGGGCGCGGTGACCTGCCGGTGCTGTACCTCAACGGCGCCGCAGGGGACATCAGCACCCGCTTCACCCGCCGCGAGCAGACCCCGCGGGAACTGACCCGGCTGGCCGGCCTGATCACGCGGGCATGGACCGGCCCCTGGCGACCGCTACGGCTCGCACCGCCGCGGGTACGCAGGGACCTGATCGGGTTGCCCGCGGCCTCTCACGATCCCGCGGCAACGCACCGCCGGCTTGCGGCCGCCACCCTGGCCCTGGCGGACGTGCCCGACGGCCCACGTCGGCGGGTACGGGAAACCGGGATCCAGGGACTGCGGCGGCGCCTGTCCCGGCCGCTTTCCGGCGAACCCGCCAAGCCGGTGCTCGCCGAGGCGCACACGATCGTCCTCGGCGACCTCGCACTGGCTGCCCTGCCCGGCGAACCGGTCGCGGCGGTGGGTCGCGCCGTACGCGCCGCCAGTCGGCATCCGGTCACCCTGGAGATCGGCTACGCCGGCGACTACATCGGCTACCTGACAACGGCCGACATGACCACCGGGTACGAGGCGGAAGCTGCGTTGACCGCGCCCGGCGCAGCTGAACTCGCGGCTGCGGCACTGATCGAAGGACTACATGCCCTGGAGGACCGAGGAGATGAGGACCGGTGAACGGCAGGTGGTCGGTCGGCACCGGAACGGGATCGGGGCGGCGGCCCGACGTGCGACGGGCTCTGACGGGCGGCCGGCTGCTATGGCCCGACGGCCGGTTGCGCCGCGGTGAACTGGTGCTGCACGGCGAGCGGATCGAGGCCGTGCTACCGGCTGGTGCCGCCCTGGATGGTGCCGAGGCCCTCGACGTCACCGGCTGTGTCGTCGCCCCCGGATTCGTCGACACCCACGTCCATGGCGGGCAGGGCGCGAACTTCATGTCCGCCGATCCGGCGCTGCTGGGGCGGATCTCGGCGTACCTCGCGGCCGGTGGGGTCACGTCGTGCCTCGCGGGGACCGCGAGCCTGGACGTGACACGGACCGCGGACGCGGTCGCCGCACTCGCCGCGCTCACCGGGCGGCTCGCCGGTACCGGCGGCGACACCCCGGGCATCACCATGCTCGGCATCCACCTGGAGGGTCCCTTCCTCAACCCGTCGTTTCGCGGCGTCCACCGCAGCGAGCATCTGCGCGCCCCGACGGCCGCCGAACTCGACCGCCTGCTCGACCTCGCCGACGGCGCGCTGCGGGTGGTGACGCTCGCCCCTGAGCTCCCCGGCGGCCCCGAGGCGGTGCGGCGGCTTGACGACGCCGGAGTGGTCGTCGCCCTCGGCCACTCCGGTGCGGGCGATGCCGAGGCGAGCGACGCCGTCCAGGCCGGCGTACGACGAGCCACCCACCTGTTCAACGGGCTGCCGCCGATCCACCACCGCGACCCGGGCCCCGTTCCGGTGCTGCTGACCGACGAGCGGGTGCGCTGCGAAGTGGTCGCCGACGGGCTGCACGTCGCTCCGCGGATGCTGCGGTTCGCTGTGGACGTCGCGGGACCTGATCGGATCATGCTGGTGAGCGACGGCACCGACGTGGCCGGTCTGCCCGACGGCCGGCACCGCCGGTACGAGGGAACCGAGGTGGTGGTCCACGACGGGCAGGCCCGCACCCCGTCCGGCGGGCTCGCCGGAAGCGTGACGCGGCTCGCCGACATGGTCCGCCTGATGGTGGACACCGCCGGGGTCGACCTGGCCGACGCGCTGCGGATGGCCGCCCAGACCCCGGCACGTTCGCTCGGCCTGACCGATCGCGGCACCCTGGCGGCCGGGGCCTGCGCCGACGTCGTCGTCCTGGGCGACGACCTGCGCGTGCAACGCACCCTCGCACACGGCAGCGTGATCTACAGCAGCTCACAGGAGGACGCATCGTGACACTGGAACTGATTCGGGTGGACGACCGGCTCATCCACGGCCAGGTACTGGTCGGCTGGACCCGGTCGCTGGGTGTCGACCACATCATGGTGGCGGACGACAAGGTGGGCGCCGACCCCTTGCAGTCCACGCTGATGCGGATGGCGGCGCCGACCGGTGTGAAGGTTTCCATTCTCTCGATAGAGAAGGCCGCCGCAGCACTGGGCGGTGGGGAGTTCGACGGAGACCGGGTCCTGGCGCTGGTGCGCGGACCCGCCGAGCTGTCGCAGCTGCGCCGGGCCGGCGTGCCGTTCGACCGGGTCAACGTGGGCAACGTGCACTCCGGTCCCGGCCGCAGCAAGCTCACCAAGGAGGTGTACGCCAGCGCCGAGGAGCTGGCGACATGGCGCGAGTTGATACAGGCCGGCGTGCAACTCTTCGCTCAATGGTTGCCCGATCAGGCACGCACCGACCTCGGCCCCATCGTGCAGCGCGGATGACCAAGCCGAGCAACGATGGGCGCCCGGAACGGAGACTGGCTGGTGGGCGCGTCATATGTGGAGGCAGAACCGATGGCGACGAAGCAGTGACCGACAGCACAGAGTGAGAGCGAGTACCCGATGTCTGAACGTCAGGTGACGATTGCCTCCCCGGTCGGGCTGCACGCCCGACCCGCCGCGGCCTTCGTCAAAGCGGTCGCGGCCGCCGGCATCCCGGTCACCCTGGCCCGAGCCGGTGGCGTCCCCGTGGATGCGCGCAGCATCCTCGCCGTCCTGTCCCTCAGCGTTCAGCAGGGCGATCAGGTGGTGGTCGCCGCACAGGGCCCGACGGCCGACGACGTCCTGGACCGGCTCGCGGTGCTGCTGGAGACGGCATGAGCGGTAGCGACGTGGTGGCGCAGCGCCAGGATCTCGGCGTCCTTGCCACGGTCGCTCATCGGCAGGAGACATCTCAAGGCGAACATGCTTGCGGAGGCCTGGGCTTTGAGGAAATCGGTGCCCCGGGCCTTGGACCGTGCGTCACGGCGGTCCTCAGCCTGCCCCGTTCCCCTGGACACGCGCGGCGAGGCCACGCGGGCCCGGGAGGACGACCTGGCCGTCGGTGACGACCATGAAGCGTTCCATCCCCGGCACGAGGACGTTGACGACGGCCAGGTGGTCGCTGACGTATCTGTCCCACACCCATGCGCGGTGACCGTGCCGGCGGAGCAGCGCCAGCAGGGCCTCCAGGTGGCCCTCGGGTGTGGCCGGGCTCTCGGCGGCGCGGAACGGCACGGTGACCGCGTCCCCGAGACGGGCGGAGAAATCGGCGAGGTAGCAGCGGTGCAGGGCCGGATGGGCCTCAGTATGGATCCTCGCCGCGGCCTCCTCCGCGGCGTCGGCGACACCGCTGTCGAGTTGGATCAGTTCGTGCAGTGCGCGCTCCACGGCGTACGCCGGTGAAAGGGACGCGCCGCAGCCGCGCACCCGGGCTGCGGCGCCGGGCTCGGCGGGCAGATAGGCCCAGTAGGCCGGTACGCCCAGGTCGCTGGTCATGTCCAGCAGCCACACCCGGCCGCCGACGTACTGCTCTGCGGCGCGGTGCAGCGCGGCCAGCGCCACGGGCAGTGTCGCGGCGTCGAGAATCCGCAGGGGCGGCGGTGTTCGGGAGAGGAACTGGCGGATCAGGAGCAGGGACATCGCGTCCCGCTCGATGATCTCGTTGATCGCGTGCACCATGGCATCGGCGCGTGTCACGCCGGCCGCCCAGCCGCTGTTGAGCGAGTAGCGGCAGAGCACCCGGTAGTCATAGGCGTCGCCGCCGGCCTGACGCGCCGAGGCCGGCTGTTCCAGGTAGGCGGGCATCGAGAGGAACGCGGGCACGTCCGTGTCCCGGCCGCCGGTCACGGACCGGTAGGGCAGGCAGGCGAGCGGCTGGTCGGGGCCGTCGGCCAGCAGGGCGAGCACCGCGTCATGTCTGCCGAGGGCGGCTACGACGCGGTGGGCGTCGCGCAGCACGATCTGGCCGGGGGGCGGCATCTCGCTGAGGTGGTGCTCCAACGCCTCGAAGACGGCGCCCACTCGCGGCGCCGCTCCCGCCCCCTTGCCGAAGCCGACTCCGGCGGGCACCGGCGCCCCCTCGCGACGCAGGTCGCATCGCCAGGCGCCGGGTTCGGTGGCCCCGGCGGGCAGCGGCCGCAGGGAATGGGTCATCCCCAACTCGGCGACGGCGGCCAGCGCGTGCCGTTCGGCTTCTTCGAGGGAGGCGGCCCGTTCGCCGTACTGCGGCACGCCGGCGACGGTCGTGTGGGCTGAAGCGGTCACGGGTCCCTCTCCTGTCTCGCACATGGGGCGTTCGGCTGTCCTCCTTGTGGCGTACCGCTGCACGCGGTAGGCCACGGGGGCACAATCGACGGAGGGGCCGAGGCCATCTGCACTGGCCTCGGCCCCCGTCCACCGGTTACGCGGCGTCCGCGTCGCTGGTGCTCTCCGCCTCGATGTCGCTCAGCATCCGCACCTCGCTGGTGGCGAGTTCGGGCTCCTCAGGGTTGCGGAAACCCGAGATGTCGACGTTGATCGCAAGGCCCACAGCAAACCTCCCGGCTTGGCTATTTCTTTACCTTTCTTAGTCTGGTGCGGGTTGCGCTTGCGAGATCAGTTGCATTCACGCCAACAGATGATCGAAGTATCGGGCCTTCGCCGCACGGCGACCCAGCCCACCCGAGGGGCCGAAGAGCACGCGGCTGCCCGGCGTCTCCGCACATCCCGCACCCTCCCCCGCATTCCCGCTTGCCGCCGTCGGTGAGGCGGTGCGACAGGCTCACCGCGGCGCGCGCAGTGGCAAGGTGGGCATCCTGTGCCGGACGCCACGCGAGGGCCTGGGCGTACAGGTCGTCGAAGTGCGCTCCTGCGACGTGAACGCGATCAACCGAGTCCGCACGCCGAGACCCTGACGCCCGACACGCGACAGGTCACGGGGATCATGACTGGCCCGCGCAGGGGCCGGCGAGTGGTGGCGTGATCGACCGAAACCCGTGCGGACCCGGGACCCAGGCCCAGACCCTGGGCCGGCTCAGTCGTGCCGGCGCTGGCGTCGGATCGAGGCCGCCACCTCGTTCTGCTCGGTTTCCCACCAGGGGCGCACGAGTTCCGGTGACGATGTCTGGCCATGGGCCGGCGCCGGGGTGGGGACCCGGGCGAGTTCCGCGTCGAGGCGGCGGTCGAGCGCCGCGGTCTGGACGCGTTCGGCGCGCGCCCACTGCACCAGGATGGCCAGCAGGAAGGGCAGAGCGGTCAGCTCGGCGATGCTGAGCATCGCGCCGCCGCCGATCTGCTGGTCGTGCTGGACGTTCGGTGACCAGGCCGGCGCGTGGTGCAGGTACCAGGCGCCCGCGATCAGCGTGCCGTGCGTCATCACTGCGAGCCCCGGGACCGCGTCGACGATGCCGTCCAGGAAGACCAGCGCCGCTCGTATCGGGTGGGTGCACCAGGAGGGCAGCGTCTGTTCGTGGGTGAGTACCGGGATGACGAACAGGGATCCGGCGGCGAGCAGGTGCAGGTACATCAGCTGGTGCAGCCAGCCGATGCGCAGGGCGGTGGCGAAGTACGGCGTGAAGTACACGGTCAGCTCGGTGGCGAGGACCAGGGCCGTGCTGACCAAGGGGAAGGTCAGCACACGCACCAGGCGGCCGGTCATGACGCGCCGGACCCGCGCCGCGGGGGCCTCCGGCAGCGCCTCGACGGTGAGCCTAAGGGGATCGCCGAGGGCGAGGCCGAGCGGCGCGACCAGGTCGAGGAGGATGTTCTGGACAGCGGCCGGCCAGAACAGCACGTGGTCGTAGACGGCCAGCGAGGACATCGTGGCCACCACCAGCGCACCGAGTCCGAGCAGCGCGAACGCCGCGACGCGGCCGGGCGGCCAGTGCTCGCCGCGTCGCCGCAGCCGTACCACACCCCAGCCGTAGAGCACGCCCAGGGCGACGACCAGCAGCATGGCGGGGACGTCCGGTTGCCAGGAGGTCAGCAGGCGCCCTGAGGTGAGCTTCGCCAATGACAGGGCGGACATATCGGTCATCGCTGGACCTGTCATACGTAATACCCTCCTCTCGCTCGGCGTGGGATGAGCCGGTCACCTTCACAGCGGGACGGTAGTACCCGCGGGCTCGGGAGGGGGCAGCGGGGTGCCCGGCGGCGGGGTCGGGCCCCGGTGTCGCGCCCGCTGCGGGATCGACGCGGGAAGGGATGTGCCGCCCGGACGTTGATGTGGTCGATGTCCTTGGTGCGATCACCGACCGGGCGTACTGGGTGACCGCATCCCACCACGACGCGCCCGCGCTGCGCCCGTGGTTGCGCGCGCGCCGCCGGGGCCCAGGGCCCGTAGCCGCGTGATGAAGCTCCGGCACCGGTCGGCGAGGGAGCCGGTGCAGCCGCCGCCGGCCCAGAGCAGGGTGATGGCGCGGTGCAAAGTGCACGCTCTCGGCACTCGCAGACTGCTGCGCACCCGGATCCTCGGCGGCCTCATCAATGAGCAGAGACATACCGCCTGACGTGCGGCGATGAGTTTCCGAGCGGCACAGGCGCGTGCGACAGCGCCTCCGATATCGCTGTCGAAAGCGCTGCCTACCCGAGGTGGGCCTGCGGGATGCAGCAGGATCCGACGGGGCACCGGGCGCCGGAGAATGCGGTCAGCCTAGGGGGGCCTTGCACTATGAGCGTCCGATAGGTCGCGTGGTCTGGTGCCGTGCATCGCAAGGCGCCGGAGAGTCCTTGATGGGGGAGGAGCTACCAGGGCCTTTCGGCAACGCGGCGAGGTGCGGTGCCAGGCCGCGCGAGCCGGGCGGGCGTAGTGCAAGGACGCCTAAGGCGTGTAGACGGCATCACTGCCGTACAGTTCCCTGGTGAACGCGGAGACATCGGCGCTGCGATCCGCGCCGTCGAGGTTGTACGTCAGATAGACGCCGTACCCCTCACCGACCGTGCGGCGGGCGAGGTCGGCGGCGGTGCTCTGCGAGGTCCCGCCAATCTCCACGGCCGCCGGCGACAGCTTCGACTTGGGCAGTGCGATGCCAGGGACCTGCCAGGTGCCGTAGTACGGGTTCCAGGCGTAGTCGAACTCGGACGAGACGTCGACGCCGCCGTAGGACAGGCGCGACGCGGCCGGGCCGATGTTGTAGAGGCTGATGATCTTGCCCGGCATGTCACCGCGCAGCGCCGACACCAGGTACACGAACGAGCTGTCGTTGGGCTGCCCGGTACCGTTGTTGCCGTACTCCGCGTACTCGTCGTCGAAGTCGATGCCGTCGAGGCCGTACTTGGCCACGGCGTCCGACAGTTGTTTCGCGAAGGTCGAAGCCGTCTGCTGGGACGGGAAGTTGGCGAAGCCCGCGCCCTGGTGGTTGCCGAGCACCGAGAGGACGACCTTGATGCCCTTCTGCTGCAACGGCCGTATCTGCGTGGCTGCGTTGTCGAGGACGCGTTGCACGTTCTCGTTGAAGTACAGGGTCGCCGCCTTCGTGCCCGTGTCGTAGTTGATGTTCGCCGCGAAGATCACAGCGACGTCGAAGACGTTGCCGCCGCCGTTGGCGAGGGTGTATTTGCCGACATTCAGCATGCTGTTGTTGTTCACCTCGACGTACGCCACCGAGGTTGGTCCTTCCTTCACGGGAGCCAGGGCCTCCGCCGCGCCGGTCGTGGCGGTCGCGCAGGAGAGGAGGGCCGTAACGGCAGACAGCGCGAGCACGGCCGTTCGTACCCTGCTCCGCACCAGAGTGAACATCGTTGATCGGTCTCCCCTCACTGGAGCAGCGCCCGACCCGTCTGCAAGCGCCGAGTGAGCCCCCGATCCTTCCGCTCCCGTGACCGAATTCCCAGAACCGTACGGGAACTCTTCACGACTCTCACGCATGTCGCGCCGCAATCCGAAGCCGCGCGTACGGTGGGGCCGGAGGGCCATGTCCACGGCGGTCGGTCCGGTGCCGATCCGCAGGATGGCCTCACGACATCGCTCGCCGGCCGCGGCGTCCAAGGCGCCCGGTGCCCACGGGTCGGCGACGAAGCGGTCACTGGTGCGCAGTGCGCTCGGCAGTCCTGCGGGGGAGGGGTGCGTCGGGCCCGTGGCGAGCACCACGCCGTCGGCGTCGATGGCCGTACCGTCGGACAGTTGGAGCCGGGCGGGACCAGCGGGTGACCGGCCGGGCCCTTGCTGTCGCGGATGCACTGCCGCCACGCGGTGAGCGTGCGGGAGGGGATACCGGAGCCGGCTTCCAGGGTTGTGGCGGTGACCGCGGCCAGGGCCGCACCCGCGTAGGTGATGCCGGCGGCATCCCACGCCAGGCGACAGGCCTGCACCAGTGTCGTCTTTCCGCTGCCGGCAACGACGACCACCGCGTCCAAGCCGTGGTCGGCCGTGAGGTTGCGCTCGGCCACGCGACGGCGCTGTGCGCTCAGCTCGAACCGGCCGCGACCACCTCGATCGGCTGCCGTACTGGGACCTCCTTGCTACTCACTCGGCCAGAACACCCCGATGGGCACAGCGCCCCCAGATACGGCACGCTGCGCCGATCGCAGGTTCAAGCGGATGGCCTCCGTGTCTCCCGGTCACCCGTCCAGAAACCCGAGAGTGGCCCTGGACGGCAGTGCGGGCAGGCAAGCGCCCGGTCCGACAGTGCCCTCATCGCTCCCACCGCCCCTGGCTGTCGGTGACCTTCTTGGCGTAGCTGTGGCTGTTCCGCTCGACTTCGGTCAGCCGAGTGGCAGTTCCAGGACGGCTTCCTCCCCGGGCAGGGAGGTGACGGTGGTGGTGCTGTCCTTCTTGCCCGTGAAGGCGTACAGCTTGTCGTGGCTGTTGACGACCAGGGCGAGGCGGTGGCCGTCGGGCAGGTCGTAGGCGGCGGGTTGGAGTGTCCAGCTGACGGTGCGGTCCGCGCCGGCGCTCAACCCTGTGGCGGTGAAGGGTTCGTGGGCGATGAGCTGGGCGCTGCCGTCCCGGGCCACGTCGAAGAGGTAGGCGACCAGGGTCGCGGCATCCGTCTCGTCGACTCGGACCGAGAGCCGGACCTTGGCGGCGCCGCGGATCCGGCGGCCGCCGGCCAGCGCCTCGGTGGACCAGACCAGCAGCCGGGTCCGCTCGAACCCGGCCGGCTCGTAGCTCCTGGAGGTGCCGAACCACTCCTTCTGTCCGGTCTCCATGATCTCGTCCATCGCGGTGGCGGCGGTCTCGTGCCCGGCGGTGAACTCGCGGCTCCAGCCCGTGGACGGCTTGTCGGACAGGGTGCCGTCACCTTTGCCGCCGTTGCCGCTCAGGTACCAGGCCTCGCTGTCGTTGGTGGCCTCGGCCCAGGAGTTGAGCGCTTCGCGCCGTGCCGGGACGGTGATCCGCTTGCCGCCGCCGATGGCCGGGGCGGTCTGGTAGGTGAACATGACCTGGCTGTTGACAACCGGCCAGTCGGGCACCTCGTTGGCTTCGCCGCGCAGGAAGTGGTCCAGCCATGCGTAGGCCTCCCGCATCGGCGTCAGCAGGCCGGGGAAGGGCGTACCGGTCAGCACGCCGGTGATGCCGGCGCCTTCCGGGGCGCCGTGGTCACCGATCCACAGGTTCAGGTGTTTCGGGGCGGTGATCTTCTCGAAGGCGGTGATCGCCTCGCCGACCGGGAAGAGGCTCTCGTGCCAGGTGTTCGAGTAGAAGGTCGGGGTGTTCCGCAGGTTGGTGATGTCCACGTAGGTCTCCGGAGAGCGCTCGGCGCCCCAGGCCACCACGCCCTCCATGTTCCGGCCCTCGCGGAAGTCCTGGAGGATCTGCCGCGTCTCGTCGTCGAACTTCTCCTCCTCGGTTCCCCCGGTGAAATCGATCAGTGTCCGCACGGCCTCCTCGTGCCGGGTGCCGTTGTCGTAGAGGCTGGTGGCCAGGTTGCCCCAGGTGCTCAGAGCCGCCACGGCGGCGACCCGGTTTCTCCGATCGTGCGCGGCGACCAACTGGCTGATCCCGGAACCGTAGGACAGGCCCAGGAACCCGACCGTGCTCGGCTCGAACTGCTTCTGCGCGTGGTCGATCACGCACGATCCGTCCGACCAGTCGGCCGGCCCGCCGACGTCGATGAACCCCTCGGACGTGAACAGCAGGCCCGGGGTGCCGATCCCTCGCGGCGTGTACGCCAGCACGTGGTAGCCGCGGGCCGCCAGCGAGAGGTAGCCGGCCATGAACGGCAGCCAGCCGAACGGGTTCCAACCGGCGGGCACGATCACCACCGGGCGCGGCTGCGAATCGTTCTGCCTGATCGCGAACGCGGAAAGGCTGACGTCGTCCGTCGTGGGAACGCGTGGGCAGGTGATCTCGGCTTGCCGCCGGACACCGACCACCAACTCCTGCAACTCCTCGGGGAGCGTGCTGGCCGGCGCGGTGCCCTGGACGGCCGCGAGCAGGGCTCTGGCGACGGCGAGCACCGACGGGTTGATGTCGAGGCCCGCGCCGCGCCAGATGCCGTTGGTGGCGACGTCAGCGAGTGTCGCGTCGGTGATCGACGGGATCGGCTCTCCACCTGATGTGGGCATGCGAACCGTCCTTTCCTAGGAAGCCGGGACGCCCGAGGGGACGTCATCCAGGCGGATCCTGGTCCGGAGCGACAGCATGAAAACTGATGGGCAGCCAGCTGAACCCGAACGTGTGAAAGTGGCCGAAAGCAACCCAAAAGGCTCCCAGGTTCGGGATCCCGCGTCGTCTGCACGGCCGAGTCGAGTCAATGGGCATCGCGGCGTCCCTGAGGGCTCTGCCCTTCAGTCTGTGACCACCTCGGCGGGTTGGGGTTGATCGACTACGGAGGCTGAGGACGCGCAACCGACGTGCAGGGGGTGCCGAGGGCCTTTCGGTTCTGGCGATCGCACTGCCGAAGAGGCGAATCGACACCACGAGGGGACGGCTGCGGTCGTAAGCGGCCCCTTCTGGTTTTCGGTCGCTCCCGGGTGGGAGCGGGGGAGTGGGAGCGTGCCCCCGGTGTCGCACGCCGTTAGGTCGTGTCCGGCGGATCTTCGTGGATCAGCCTGCGGCGTCTGGTGCCGTGCATCGCAAGGCGGAGGATCGTCCTCGTACTGGGCGTACTCGGCTGACTCCGACAACGCGGCGAGGTGCGGTGCTGGGGGCACTCCCCCACTGCCCTGAACGGGCGTGGGAGGTACCCCCACCCACGCCCTTCAGGCAGTGGGGGAGTCGCGGGCCCACGAAGATCCGCCGGACACGGCCTAAGGGGACAGCAGCTCGGTCAGGGTGACCGGGCGTAGCCCCCGACCGGTCAGACCGCGCACAATCGCGGGCAATGCGGTCACCGTGCCGGAATGCCCAAGATGCAGGCTTACGATCGACCCCGGCCGCGTCGAGCGGAGCACGGTGGATGCAACTGCGTCCGGCCCGGGATCGGTGTAATCGAGCGAGTCCACGTCGTAGGACACGCAGGTCGGGTAGCCGACTTTGCGGGCCTGCTGCTCGATCAGCGGTGTCGAGTACTGCGTTTGCGAAGGCCGGAACCAGCGGCCGTTCGATCCGGTCAGGGCGTGCAGCCGCCGGGCGCATCCCGCGATCTCCGCGTAGGCGCCGGAGGCGTCCATGGCCTTGATGTCCAGATGATGCATGGTGTGATTGCCCAGCTCATGGCCACCGCGCAGGATCCGCCGCGCGATCTGCGGGTACTGGTCGAGCCAGGTCCCGACGGCGAGCACCGTGACCCGCGCTCCGGGCCGTTCTGCTTCGGTGAGCAGCGCGTCGGCCATCGACGCAGGTCCTTTGCCGTGGAAGGTCAGCGCCACCAGGTTCCGGTGTCGCGGCCCGTGCACGACCTGCGGGCCAAGGTGCATGCCCGCGCTACCCGACGGGTGCACCGCCGAGGACGGTACCGCAGCGGCCGACCGGGAACCGGTGCCGCCGGGGGGCGTGCTCGCCTGTCGCGTGCTGGTGCACCCCGCCAGCCCGGCCCCGGTGGCAGCTGCGCCGGATAGGCGCCAGAATTTCCGCCGATCGATGGACATGTACGCAACGGTACCCATCCCCAGCCGACCTCACGGCCTGCCCCGCCGGGCGCCTCATTCCCAATATGCAGCGCCACGAATTCATGACGTTCCGGGCCGAAGAGTTGGTTGATGACGACGAGGTCGACGCCTTGCCCCTACAGCAGTGTCGCGGTCGAGTCAGCGGGCGCGTTCAAGGACCCGGCGGGCGAAGTCGAGGCTGTCTTCCTGGCGGTCCAGCGCGCGGCTGGCGGTGACGACGACGTGATCGACGCCCAGCTTGGCGACGTCCTCGATGGTGGTGAGGACAGCGTCGACGGTCGTATCGGGTTGGGGGTTGATGCTGACGATGACGCTGATGGTGGCGGGATCGCGGTCGATCCTCTCGGCGGCCGTGCGGATGGCGTCAAGTCCGTCGAGTGTGTTGTCGAGGGGGTGGTCGGGGAACGCGACCGGGAGCCAGCCGTCGGCGCGGCGGGCCACACGGTCGAGGGCGGCGGGGCTGATAGCGGCGAGGTAGACGGGTGGTTTCCGGACGGGTTTGCGTTCGACGTACGTCGCCGGGATGGTCCAGTACTGCCCCGCGTACTCGACGGGGTTGTCCGTCCAGTAGCGCTCAAGGATGTCCAGGCATTCGTCGAGGCGTCGGCCGCGTTCGCGCATGGGCACGTTGACGGAGGCGAATTCCTCGGGTGAGAAGCCGACACCGAAGCCGCTGACGAGCCTGCCGCCGCTGATCACGTCAATGGTGGTGAGCATGCGGGCCAGCAGGATGGGCGGGTACAGCGGGGCCTGCAGGATGTTGGTGCCGATCTCCACCCGCGTGGTGATCGCCCCGATGGCCGACAGCAGGGGAAGCGGGTCGAGGACGGCGCGGAACCGGGCCGGGATGCCGTCGGTGCCGGGGTAGTTCACGGTGGGGTGGACCGGGGCGAGCAGGCGGTCGGACACCCAGAGGCTGTCGGCACCGAGGTCTTCGAGTGTCCTGGCGTACCGGGGAATGGTGGCGAACTGAGCGTTCTGCGCTCCGCTCTGCGGCAGGCTGAAGCCGATCTTCATACCGAGGCCCCCTCGCCCAGCCGATTCAGCGTTGCCCGCGCCTGTTCCCGCAGCTCGTCCCGGACGGGTGCCGGCATCGCGGCCAGAATGATGTCCGCCTCCTGCGGGGTGCCGACTTGCTCCAGGAACTCGACCGCCAGATGCATCTCCACGTCGGGCATCCCCGCGATGACCTTCTCGGCGACATCGAGCCACTCCTGCTCGGTGACGTGGTCGCGCAGCGCCGGGAAGAGGACGGCCTCCTCGTGTTCCAGGTGCGTGTGGACCAGGTCGCGCACCGCGGCCGCCGCCTTGGCGAGGGCGGTCCGGTCGGAGTCGGCGACCGGGGCCGTCGCGAGCGCCTGCAGCGCCGTTTCCAGCCGCACGTGCTCGCCGCTGAGGTCGGCGAACCGGCCGGCGATCTCGGGTTCCTTGGCCGTGATCAGCGGCCAGATCAGGGCGTCCTCGGACTCGTGATGGCAGGGGAGCTGGCTCACGAGGAAGTCTCGAACCTCGGCCAGAGCGGCCGCCGAGGCCATGGGGCGAGTCGCCGCGTCGGCGAGCAGCTTGGTGACGGTGCGGTGGAGATCGTGCACGAGGCGGGTCTCGACGGCCGCCCTCGACTGCTGGTCTTTCATGCGAGTGACCGTATTCGTAATAGGATCCTATCGTCAATATGTGACACCATGTTGTATGTAGCATCGTGTCGTGCGCTCCTACAACTCGCCCCGCCGCCGGGACGCCGCCCTCGCCACCCGCGACGCGATCCTCGACTGCGCGCGCCGGTTGTTCCTTGCCGATGGGTACGCCAAAGTGACGGTCGCGGACATCGCCGCGGCGGCCCGGGTGGCCGTGCCCACCGTGTACGGCAGCACGGGTGGCAAGGCGGCGATCCTGCGGGCCGTACTGGAGCCGGCCATGCACGATCCCGCGGTCGATCGGACACTGGCCGGGATCGCGGCGACCGATGATCCGCGCCGGGTCGTCGCGCTCGCCGCGGCCGGCCCCCGGAGCTCTCACGAGCGGCATTGGGACCTCGTCTGGGGCCTGCTCCGCCGCAACCTCGCCGACCCGTCCGCCCAGGCCGTGCTGGACGAGTCCAAGGCGGGCTACCTGGCCGCGCTGACGGCGGTGGCCGACCGGCTGATCGCCCTCAACGCGCTGCGGGAGGACCTGGACCGGGCCACGGCCGTGGACGTGCTCTGGTTCTATCTGGGCCGGCCCGGCTGGTACACCCTGGTCGGCGATCGGGGCTGGGACTTCGACCGGGCCGAGGCGTTTCTCGCCGGAGCCGCCCAGCGGGCCCTGCTCCGCTGACCCTGGTCCACCCTCGCGCACCATCGCCCTCGCTTCTGCTACCTCACGCCCCGGACTGGGCCTCATCCCCGACCCACCAGAACGATCAAGCCGGGAGCGGACCCGCGAATACGGGCTGAGATACCACAGGGCCCGGCCCCCTCCGCTCTGAAGCGGCGGGCCGGGCCCATAGCGCGGTTACGCGGGAACGGTCTGCGCCGCGCGGCTGGACGCGGCGGCCTCCTGCGGGGGTGCGATGACCGAGCTGGTCGCCACGGTGAGGGCGCCCGCGACGGCGATCACGATGAAGGTCGCGTCGGTCCCCCAGGCGCCGTGCACGGCTCCGCCGATCCAGGGGCCGAGGATGCCGCCGAGCCGTCCGAAGCCGAGCATGTACCCGGTTCCGGTGCCGCGCGCCTGGACGGGGTAGGACATGGCGCACGTGTTGTTCAGCATGAACTGGCTGCCGATCAGGAAGAACCCGGACGCGGTGGTCACCGCGACGATGACGAACGGGTCGTGCGTGAGGATGACGCTCACCGTCGCCAGGGCGCCCACCGTGCACCACACCGCGAGGCTGCCCCGCCGTCCGAGCCGGCGGTCGGCGACGTAGCCGCAGAGGATGCCGCCTAGGAACGGGAGGCTGTGCAGCGCGGCGCCGGTGCCGAAGCCCAGCGAGAAGCTGTCGCCCCGCTCCACCAGCAGGTTGGGCGTCCAGGTGGACAGTCCGTAGTTGACGAAGAGCAGCAGGAACGCCGACAGCCACAGCCCGACGGTGGTGCGCAGGTACGGCGGGCGGAGCGGCAGCAGCCAGTCCTCGCGCGACCGCCTGGCGCGCCCGGCTTCCGGACGGACCACCGCGAAGACCCCCTCGCGGTAGGCGGCCGCGCGCTCCGGACGCACCCGGCCCAGCAGCCGGGCCGCCTCGGCGGTGCGGCCGCGCGCCGCGAGGTACTCGGCGGACTCCGGGAACACGGCGAGGAACGCCAGGCCGACCACGCCCGCCCCGGAACCCACGTAGAACAGCACCTGCCAGCCGTGGTCCACGGTGTACAGCACCCCGATGACCGAGGCGCCCACGGCGCCGAGCGAGAACCCGGCGGCGGCGAGCGACGCCAGCCGGAACCGGCTCTTGCTGGGCAGGTACTCGTTGATGTACGCGGTGCCCAGCGGCATGACCACGCCGAGACCCAGGCCGGTGACCACCCGGATCGCGAGGAAGCCGCTGTACGAGTCCACGAACACCGCGGTGAGCAGGCTGAACACGCCGGAGACCAGCAGTCCGCCGATCATGGTGGGCCGGCGGCCGAACCGGTCCGCGATGACGCCCTGCACCAGCGCCCCGAGCATCACGCCGACCAGACCCGAGGAGACCAGCAGCCCGGACTGGGCGGAGTCCAGGTGCCAGCCGCCGGCGACGTAGTGGATGACGTAGGAGGGGGCCAGCACGTCGTAGCCGTCGAACCAGATGGCCAACAGGACGAGCCCCACCAGCATCCAGTGGAACGGGCGTAGCGGGGCCTCGTCCAGTTCGGCCCGGACATCGATCACTCTGTCGTCCATGGTCAGGCTCCTTCGGCTGCACGGGGGAGAGGGGGGACGGGAGGGGCGCGGGTGCTAGCGGGCGGGACCCATGTCGTCCGGATCGGTGAGGATCTCGATCAGGGCGGGCCGGCCGCCCAGTTGCCTGACGGCGGCCGGGATCTCGGCGGGGTCGTGCAGCCGGCGCCCGTCCAGGCCGAAGCCGCGGGCGACGGCGGCGATGTCCACGCCGGAGATGTCCTTGCCGGGGTAGTCGCCGGTGCGTTCCGCGAGCCCGCCGTACCGGCGCAGGGCGGCTCCCACGGCGGCGTAGGAGCCGTTGTTGACGACGACGAAGGTGACCGGGATGCGGTACCGGGCGGCGACCCACAGGGCCTGCGGGCCGAACTGGAACACCCCGTCGCCGAGGACCGCGACGACGTGGCGGTCCGGGGCGCCGAGCTGGTAGCCGAGCGCCGCGCCCATGCCCCACCCCAGCGATCCGGAGGACGAGGTGAGGAAGGAGCGGGGGGAGGTCTGCGGCAGGGCGCCCAGAAGGGCGACCTCGGAGGTGGTCGCGTCCTCGACCACCGTGGTGCGGGAGTCCACCACCTCGGCGAGGGCGGCGGCGACCTCGGCCACGGTGGCCGGACGGCCCTGCCCCACTGCCTCAAGGGCGTGGGTGGTACCCCCACCGCGGGGCGGCGGGACCGGCCGGGGCCCTGCGGTGCCGGCGGCCGGGGCGGGCCGCGCCGGTGCCGCGGGGTGTTCGGGGAGCAGGGCGAGCAGTCCCCGGGCGATCAGCGACTCGTCCCCGACGAGCGCCTCGTCGACGCCCTGCACCCGGGCGAGTTCGGCCGCGTCGGTGTGCGTCTGCACGAGGGCGGTACCGGGCGGCACGGGGGCTCCGCGTCCGGTCTCGAACTCCACGAAGCACCGGCAGCCGAGGAAGAGCAGCAGGTCGCTGCCGGCCACGGCGGGGTTGCCCGGCGCGTAGGAGCCCGCGAACCGCGGGTGGTCCGTGGGGACGACGGACCGCTCGAAGCCGGTGCGGTCCTCGTGGCAGACCGCGGCGCCGATCCGCTCTGCCAGCGCCAGCACGTCCGCGGTGGCGCCGTGCCGGCCGGCCTCCGCGCCGGCCACGATCACCGGCGCCCGGGCCCCCGACAGCATCTTGGCCACGGCCTTCAGGCGGTCCGGATCGGGGGCGGTACGGGCCGTGACGCGGTGCCTCGCGGGTGGCGGCACCGGTGCGGTGCAGGGGGCGTTCATCAGGTCCTGGTTCAGGCCGAGCCAGACCGGTCCCGAGGGCTCGGCGGTGGCCAGCCGCAGGGCCTGGGTGAGGTCCTCGGGGATGGCGTCAGGCGTCGGCGACTGCCAGGCGCGCTTGACGAACGGTCGGGCCAGGTCGCCGGTGGACGGCAGGGTGGTGAATCCGCCGTGGGCCTGGATGGGGGAGGGCTTGAGGCCGGTGAGGACGACGACCGGGGAGTGCGCCAGCCGTGCGGCGTCCAGGTGGGCGAGGCCGTTGGCGAGCCCGAGGTGGGTGTGCAGGTACGCGACCGCGGGCTCTCCGGTCGCCCGCGTGTACCCGTCGGCCATGGCGACTGCCACGGATTCGTGGGTGGTCAGCACCACCTCGAACTCCGGGTGCCGCAAGGTGGCGTCCAGGAAGGCCGCCTCGGTGCTTCCGGGACAGATGAAGACCCGCCGGATGTCCCAGGCCAGCAGGGTCTGAAGGACGGCGTCGGCCGCCGTGCGGTCGGGGTGGTCGGTCATCTCGGCTCCACGGGGGTGCGGGCCCCCGCGGGTGCGGGGCCGGGTAGTCCGCTGCTGTCGGTCCAGTCGGCGATGGTCTGCGGTTCGGTACAGGCATCCAGGGCGGGAAGCCCGTGTCCGCGACCCAGGCCGCTGCTGTTGAACCCGCCGAACGGCATGTCGACGCTGGAGGCCCCGACGCGGTGGACGTTGAGGAAGACGCTGCCGGAGCGGATGCGTCCTGCCAGCTGCCGGGCATGGGCGCGGTCCTCGCTCCAGACGGAGGCGGCCAGTCCGTACTCGGTGTCGTTGGCCATGGCCACCGCCTCGTCCTCGGTGTCGAAGGGCAGCACGGGGACGGCTGGGCCGAACTGCTCCCGGGTCACCAGGTCGGCACGCGGATCGATGCCGGTGACCACGTGGGGCAGCAGGAAGTGCCCGTGCTGCCAGGTCGCCGGGTCCAGCTTGCGTCCCAGTTCGTGGACGGTGGCGCCCCTCGCCCGGGCGTCCGCGACCAGGGCGGCGACCTTGTCGAGCTGGGCCCGGTTGTTGAGCGGCCCCATGGTGGCGCGCTCGTCGAGGCCGTCGCCGACGGTGATCTCGTCCACGGCCGCCCGGAAGCGGTCGGTGAAGTCCCGGTAGTGGCCCCGGTGTACATAGATCCGCTTGACGTTGAAGCAGACCTGCCCGCTCATCCCGTAGACGCCCTGGACGAGTTCGGACACCAGCCGGTCGGTGATCCGCGCGCTGTCCAGGACCAGCGCCGGATCGTTGCCGCCGAGCTCCAGGCTGACCCGCTTGAGGGTGCCCGCGGCACCGGCCAGCACCCGCCGTCCGGTCTCGGTGGAGCCGGTGAAGAAGACCTTGCGGACCAGGGGGTGCCGGGCCAGCTCCGCTCCCGCGGAGCCGGTGCCGGGCACCGAGTTGAGCACGCCGTCGGGCAGTTTCGCGGCGAGCGTGCGCAGCACTTGGTGCAGCGCCAGCGGAGCGAGCTCGGAGGGCTTGACCACGACGGTGTTGCCGGCCATCAGGGCCGGGGCGATGCCGAGGAAGCCCAGGTAGACCGGGGAGTTCCAGGGCACGATGACGCCGGTGACGCCCATCGGGCGGCGGGCGAGCCAGACCGCCCCGCGGGAGTCGGAGCGCAGCAGGCGGTCCTCGGCGAGCTCGGTGGCGAGCGAGGTGTAGTACTCCAGGATGTGGGCCGCTCCGCCCACGTCCAGCCGGGACTCCCAGCGGAGCTTGCCCTGCTCGCGGGTGAGCAGCCGGTCAAGCTCCGCGGCGAGCGGGCGGAGCTCGGCGGTGGCGTCGAGCAGGACCGCGGCGCGCTCGTGCGGGGACGTCCCGGACCACGGGCCGAAGGCGCCGTGTGCCGCGCGTACGGCGGCGTCGACGTCGGCGGGTGTGCCGAGCGCGGCCTCGCCGACGACCTCGCCGGTGCGGGCCGGGTTGCGGACGGTGGTGCGGGCCGAGGCGGTCAGCGGGGTGACGCGGTTGCCGATGAGGACCTCGGCGCCCGCGACCGCGGTGCCGGTCATCGGGTGACCCTCAGGGTCATGGAGCCCAGCCGGCTGATGCGCGTCTCCAAGGTGTCGCCGGCCTGGATCGGGCCGACCCCGGGGGGAGCGCCGGTGAAGATCACGTCGCCCGGGAGGAGGGTCATCATCCGCGAGGCGTAGGAGACGATGGCGGCGACGGGGGTGATGAAGTCCCGGGTGTTCACGTGCTGGCGGTGGTCGTCGCCGTTGCGGACCAGGTCGATCTGGAAGTCCGCGGGGTCGCCCGCCTCGTCCGCGGTGGTGACCCAGGGGCCGATGGGGGAGAAGGTGTCGTAGCTCTTGCGGCGCGAGCGATCGGCGGCGCTGCGGACGGTGATGTCCAGGCCCACGGTGTAGCCGAGGATGTGGTCGAGCGCGGTGTCCTCGGGGATGTCCCGGCCGCCGGAGCCGATCACGATCACGAGTTCGGACTCGTGGTGGATCTCCTGGCCGGCGGCGACGACCTCCGCCGGCAGCACGATGTCGTCCGCGGGGCCGCTGATCGACGACGGCGCCTTGAGGAAGACGTCGAAGTCCATCATCCAGGACTCGACGCGGCCGAGGGTGCGCTGCTGCACGTCGTGCATCTCGGCGACGTGGTCGCGGTAGTTGCACGCACAGGCGATGATCTTGGACGGGTTGAGCACGGGTGCTCCGAGCCGCAGCTCGCTCAGCGGCTGCGCGGGGCCGGCCTTCGCGGCGGCCTCCAGTTCGGGGCGCAGTGCCTGGAAGTCCCGGCACAGGGCGCGCCACCAGCCCGCGGTGACGGGGTCGGGGTCGTGCGCGGGCAGGACCGCGGTTACGTCGACGACGCCGCCGACACCGTCGTCGGTCACCGCGCCGAGGCGGTTCTCCCCGAAGAGGGCGAGCTTCACTGGTGGTCCTTTCCGGGGACGGAGCGCGGGGCGAAGAGGCCGGTGACCGGCTGCGGCGTGTCGAGCTGCTGCTCGCGGTGGATGCCGAGAGCGCGCAGGACCGGGGTGTCGGCGAGGGTGAAATGGTCGGCCTGCTCGTCGGCGTGGTGCTCGACGGCGGACCAGGAGGGCACGACGAAGGCATCTCCCGGCTCCCAGTCGAATCGGACGCCGTCGATGACGCTGTGTCCGGTCCCGTCCCGGACGACGTGGATGCGGTTGCCCGTTCGGCGCACCGGCAGCGTGCCGCGGCCGGCCAGGATGCGTTCCACCCCGCAGGCCAGCGTCGGCAGGATGCTCGCTCCCGACTCGGGATTGGTGTACTCGACCGCGACGGAGGGTGCGTCCGGGGCCGCGTCGCAGGCGCGGCGCAGGCGGGCGTCGGTGTCGGCCCAGCGGTACACCAGGAGCGGGGAGGGGGCGGGGTCGAGCGCGGTGGAGACCGCCTGGTCGGTGTGGCGGCGCGGGTCCCCCGCGTAACGCTGCTCGGAGCGGTTGTGCTCCCCGGCCGCGTCCTGGGTGAACTCCGGGTGGGGCTCGAAGAACACGCCGTCGAGCGCCTCGATCATCGGCAGGTCCAGGCCGTCGAACCAGAGCATGTCGCCGTCGCCGGTGTTGGTGTGGTCGTGCCAGTTCCAGCCTGGCGTCAGGACGAGGTCCCCGGCGTGCATGTCGCAGGGGTCGCCGTCGACGGTGGTGAAGACGCCCGTGCCGGACAGTACGAACCGGATCGCGCCGGGCGTGTGCCGGTGGGCCGGAGCGCTCTCGCGCGGGCCGAGGCACTGGATGGCTCCCCAGAGCGTTCCCGCGGCGTAGGGCCGGCCGCCGAGGCCGGGGTTGCGCATGCTCAGCACCCGGCGCTCCCCGCCGCGTTCGACGGGGACCAGCTCGATGGCGCGGGCGGCGAGCGGGCGATAGGTGCGGGCCGACCAGAGCCAGGGGACGGCGGCGGGTCGGGGGTGCGGGGTGAGCAGTTGCTCGGTGACGGTCCACAGCGGCGCCAGGTCCACCCCGTCCACGTCCTGGTAGAAGGTGGTGAGCGCGCTCTCCTCGTCATGGCGGACGGTCATGCCGGCGTCCCTTCGAGCTCGGTGTACGGAGTGCCTATGCCGAATCGCTGCACGCTCTCCAGGAGGGACACCCGGCGCAGCCAGGCGCGGGCGCGGTCCGGGTCGGCGGCCAGGGCCCGCAGCTCGCGCTGGTTGGTGAGCCGGGTCTCCTCGTCCGTCTCGCGCAGCCGGTCCGTGTTGCGCTGGGTGTCGGCCTGGACGTACTCCAGCGCGATGCGGCGGCGGCACCGGGCGAAGCCGTCGAGTTCCGCGTCCGCGTCGGCTCCCTGGCCAAGGATCCGCACCAGGCGCCGGGTGAGGTCCATGGCGTCGTGGATGCCGCTGTTGAGCCCCACACCGCCGACCGGGCTGTTGACGTGGGCGGCGTCCCCGATCAGCAGGGCCCGCCCGCTGCGGAACGTCGCGGCCACCCGCTGGTGCACGTGGTAGATCTGGTGGTCGATGATCGGGTAGCCGCCGGCGAGGGGCGCGACGCTCTGCAACTGGCGCTGCATCTCGTCGGGTGCCGTGGCCTCCTCGTCGCTTGTTCCGGACGGCACCGGCCAGAGCACCCGCCAGGCTTCGGGGGTGCGCAGGATGAACAGCCACTGCTCGGGGTCGGCGATGTAGTTGACCTCGGCGATGCCGGGCACCTGCGCGCTCATGTCGACAGGAGTGCTGACGATGAGGAAGCGCTCGGGGTAGGTGAACCCCTCGAAGGGAATGCCGAGTTGCCTGCGCACCGTGCTCCGTGCGCCGTCCGCGCCGATGACGTACGCGCCCCGGAGCCGCTCGGTGCCCTCGGGGGTCTCCACGGTGACCGTGACGCCGTCGGCGCCGGTGCTGAGGTCGGTGAGCCGGGCGCCGAAGCGCAGCCGGACCAGGGGGTCCGCGAGCAGCCGGTCGTGGAGGAAGCGGACGAGGCGCTGCTGGTTGAGCTGCAGGCGGTAGGGGAACCGGGTCTCGTCGCGGAGCAGCCCGAGGTCGAACTCGGCGACCAGGCCGTCCCGGCGGTCGCGGAACTGGTACCGGGGCACGACCAGGCCTTCGGTGTGCATCCGCTCCGTGATGCCGATGTCCTTCAGCAGTTCGAGGGTGGCGGCGTGGAAGGTCGAGGCGCGCCAGTCGGGCTGGGGTTCAGGAGCGGACTCCACGACGACGGTCGGGATGCCCGCCTGTGCGAGGACGGCGGCAGCGGTCATACCGACCGGACCCGCTCCGACGACGATGACGGGAGGAGTGCTGGGGTCGATCATGCTGGCGACTGTAGGAAGAAATTCCAGTACTGGGAAGATTCGCGGAAAGCTTGGGAGTAGAATTCCCCTATGTCGAATACCTCGCATGGCAGCTCGGGCTCCCTCAGTTCGGTCGACAACGCCCTCCGGCTGCTCGCTCTGCTCAGCGACCGCCGGGTGCTGCGGGTCGCCGAGGCGGCGGACCTGCTGGGGGTTGCCAGATCAACCGCGCACCGGTTGCTCTCCTCGCTGCGCACCCACGGGTTCGCGGTGCAGGACAAGGCCAACGGCGCCTACCGCCCCGGGCCGGTCCTCATCGAGCTGGGCCTCGCGGCGACCGGGCGCATCGACATCCGGCAGCTGGCCCAGCCGGCCCTCGAGGAACTGCGCGACCGGACCCGGGAGACGGTCAGCGTGTCCCTCCTCGAAGGGCGGGACGTGCGCTTCGTCGACTGCATCGAGGGCACCCGGTCGGTGCGGGTCGGTCTGCGCACCGGCAAGGTCATGCACGCCCACTGCACGGCCGCCGGCAAGGCCCTGCTCGCCGCACTGCCCCTCGCCGAACTGCACCGCCGCTACCCGGACGGAGAGCTGGAGGGGCAGACCGAGGCGTCGGTCACCTCGTGGGCGGCCCTGGAGGCGGAGCTGGCCGAGATCCGCGCAGGCGGGCTCGCCTACAACCGCGAGGAGGGGGAGCTGGGGATCTGCGCCGTGGCCGCCGCGGTACGCGACGTCACCGGTGCGCCCGTCGCCGCGCTGGCCGTGGTGGTCCCGTCGGGCCGGATGGACGCCTCCCCCGGCCTGGGCGCCGCCACGCTCGACGCGGTCCGCACCTTCGAGAAGTGGCTGCACACCGCCTGCTGACCGGGCACGGTCCGGTCGGCCGAACCGGACCGTCCGTGGGGGCCGTGGTTGCGGGCCCGGTCGAACCGGGCGCCGCAGAGGCGGACACCCGATGCCGCCCGCCGTTTCGCAGGGGCGCCCACCCGGGATCACCGGTTATCGGTATGCCGGTCGAGCAGAGGGATTCGAGGAGCCGATACAACAATAGGGGAGGAATAATATCAAAAAAGGTATAGGGGTACCTGGCCGACCAACTCGCAAGGGAGGCCGACCAGCCACTGGACGAACTCGCCGACGCGATCGTCACGCGCGCCCAGGAGACGACGGTCAGTCAGAGCAGCGACGACATCGCTCTGCTGCTGGTGCAATCCAGCAGAGCGGCCAGGTCCCAACCGCCAAACCTGCAAGCCCCTGGAGCCCGGCAATGACATCTGAACCGAAGGCCCGCGTATGGGGTTCCCGCGGAGCCGTCTCGCAGGCGGCCGCCACAGCCGTCGGTTCCTGCGCGGCGATCAGTCCGTCCGCAGCAGAGCGACATGCCGGCGCAGGCCGGTGAGCAGGTGCTCGATGTCGTCGGCCGTGTTGTAGCAGTGCGGCGAGATCCTCAGGTTGTTGTCGCGTGAGGAGGTGACGATGCCGTCCTCGGAGAGCCGGGCGACGAGCGCCTCCGCGTCGCCGGAGCGCACCGCGACGAGGGGGCCGCGGCAGCCGGGGGCCTTGGGGGTGACGACGCGGGCTCCCAGAGTCTCGATCTCGTCGATCATCCAGGTGTTGAGTTGCTCGACATGGGCCGCGGTCGCCTCGACACCGATGTCGAGCATCAGCTCCACGCCGGCGTACCCGGCATAGACGGAGGGGATCGGCGGTGTGCCCGCTTCGAAGCGGCGCGCTGACGGCGATGGGGAGTACCGGTCGATCCGCATCGCGAACACGTCGCTGTCGGCGAACCAGCCCGTCGCCAGCGGTACGAGGTGGGACGTCGAGGCGGCGTTGGCGTACAGGTAGGCGACCCCGGGTGACGCCAGCAGGTACTTCAGGGCGCCGCCGACGACGAAGTCCACGCCGAGTGCGCGGGCATCGATCGGCACCGCGCCGGCCGACTGGTACGCGTCGACGACCACCAGCGCTCCCCGCTCGTGGGCGATGCGGGTGATGGCCTCCAGATCGAGCTGGCTGCCGTTGCGGAAGCAGACGTGGGTGACGGAGACGACGGCGGTCCGCTCGTCCATCGCGGCGGCGAGCCGGTCGAGGCAGAGCCTGTTGTCCGGTTCGGCCGGCACATGCACGATCCGTGCCCCGCGCCGTTCCTGCGCGTGCCAGATCTGCCCGACCGTCGGGAACTCCAGGTCCGTCGTGACGACGGTGTCGCGCGGCCCGGTGAAGTCCACTGCGGACGCCAGCGCGTTCAGACCGGCTGACGCCGAGGTGGTGACGGCGACCTCGTCGGCGTCGACGTTGAGCAGCCGGGCGTAGGCCGCCCGCAGCCGCTCGGTGCATGCCACCCAGTGGTCCCACGCCGAGCCTTCGCGCTCGAGGCCGGCCAGGTAGTCGTCGTATGCGGTACGGACCGCGTCCGACAACGCGCCCTGCGAGCAGCTGTTCAGGTAGGTGACGCGGTCCAGCACGGGGAAGCGGTGCCGGATGAGGTCGGGCAGGGACTGGTCGGGCACGGTGTACTTCTCCCTTGTTGTTGTGGGAAGGGCGCCGTGTTCTCCGGCTGTCGGGGAACGAGGGCGTGGACGGGGCGAGGACCGGGGCAGGGCTGCCACTTCCGCCGGCGGGCGCCGGCTCGGGGACGAGGGGGTCCGTCGCGCGGGCGTCAGTCGCGTCCGGCCGGCGTCACGTCGGCGTCGGGGGCGAGCAGCGGGCGGGTCCGCGCGGCGCCGGTACGTCGCCTCGCCACGATCGCGTAGACCAGGGAGATGACCACCAGGTAGGGCACGCCTGCCTCGCAGGCGATGGCGAGCCCGAGTTTGAAGCAGCCGAGCAGGATGCCGACGAGCAGCGCTATCCCGATGACGGGGGTGGCCACTCCGCCTGGCAGCCGGACCGGCGACTGGCGGAGTCCGCGTCGGTCCCGGATCCGGCGGAAGGCGACGAGCGTGGTGAGGATGAGGATCCACACCACGATGCCGCCGAATATGGAGATGCCGAAGAGCGCGAAGTACGCCCCGTTGGGTGACACCACCGACAGGTACGCGGCGATGGCCAGCCCCAGCGCGGAGATCACGAGGGCGTTGCGCGGCGTTCCCTCGTTCGTCGTGCGGCCCAGCAGCGCCGGCGCATAGCCGTCGTGGGAGAGCGAGTGCGCCATGCGAGTGGTGAGGTAGAGGTTGGTGTTCATGCTGGACAGTGCGGCGGTGAGCACCACGAAGTTCATCACCGACGCGGCGGCCGGAATGCCCGCGACGTCGAAGATCCTCACGAACGGGCTCGCCAGGATGCCGTTGGCCGTCGACTTCGCGTTCCACGGGACGACCGCGACGATGATCGCGATCGAGGCGACGTAGAACAGGGTCAAACGGATCAGCATCGAGCGGAGCGCGTGCGGGACGGTCCGCTCCGGCTCCGTCGTCTCCGGCGCGGCCACCGAGATCACCTCGATGCCGTAGAAGCTGAAGATGACGATGAGCATCGACAGCCACACTCCGCTGAGCCCGTTCGGCAGGAAGCCGCCGTTCGCGGTCAGCTGGTGTACGCCGACGGCGGAGTGGTCCGGTAGCCCGACCGTGACGTAGGCGATGCCGAGCAGGACGAACAGGACGATCGCGGTGACCTTGATGGACGCGAACCAGAACTCGAACTCGCCGAAGAACCTGACCGCCGTTCCGTTGAGTATGAGGAGCAGTACCGAGAAGACGACGACCGGCACCCACAGCGGGATCACCGGCCACCAGTACCGTACGTAGGTGCCCGCCGCGATCACTTCACCGCCGACGGCGATGATCTGCGCCACCCAGTAGGTCCAGCGGATGACGAAACCGGCCCAGGGACCCAGGTAACTCTGGCCGATGGCGCCGAAGGAACCCCGGGTCGGATGCACCACGGTCATCTCGGCCAGGGCCCACGCCACGATCAGTGCGATGCCTGCGCCGATGAGATAGCTGATGATCACTGCGGGGCCGGCCGTGCTGATCGCGAGCGTCGAGCCCAGGAACAGCCCGGTACCGATCGCGCCCCCGATGCCGATCATCGTGGCCTGGCGGTGGCTGAGTCCCCGTGTCAACGCCCCCTGCTCGGACGGACTCCCTGTAGGCGATGCTGTCATCGGAACCACACCTCTCATGAGGATGCGACAGGGCCGTGGCAACTGCCGGAGCCCGGCAACTGCCGGAGCTCGACGGACGGCCCAGGCGGCGGCACGGGCACGGCGGTGGGATCGCCCGCGGGTCAGGGGACGCCGATCGGGCCGGATATGATGGGGCGAGACTAGTTAAGCCACAGTGAACTGTCTATCGATCCGTCCATCGATCCGGAGAGGCACGTTCCGAATCCGGCGGAAGCGGAGCCCGGCGGCGCCGCAAGGCGTCCTACGGACAGCCGGCCGGCGAGCGGTGACCTCGCTGCACCTGCCGGCGCCGACGCTTGCGGGAGCCTCTCGTCGACACCTGTTTTGGTCGGGTTTAAAATCGGGGTGATTGAGGCGGTGTTCGGATGCACATCGGTGATGGCCTGCGCGAGCTGCGGCGCAGCCGAAACCTGACGTTGAAGGACCTCGCGCAGGCGACCGGCCTGTCCGTGGCGATGCTCAGCCAGGTCGAACGCGATCGCACCGACCCGAGCCTGGAAACCCTGCGACGGCTGGCCAAGGCGCTGGACGTACCCGCCTTCAGCCTGCTGCGGGAGCGCGACGATGACGCGGTCGCCGTCGTCCGTCGCGACGACCGCATGCTGATTCGCTCGCCGCACGGCGGCATCGCCTACAGCCGGGTCTCTCCCGGCGGGGGGCGGCTCGAAGTGCTCGAGGGCACGCTCGGCCCCTGGGGTGCCACGTCGCAGGAGCCGTGGTCGCATCCGTCCGAGGAGTGCGCCGTGGTGCTCAGCGGCGAACTCGTCGCCGAGGTGGCCGACGAGCGCTACGAACTTCGTGCCGGCGACAGTTGCTACTTCGACTCCCGCCTCCCGCACCGCTACCTCAACGAGACCGGCGCCGCGGTGTCGTTCTCCATCGCGATCACCCCGCCGAGCTACTGACCGGAGCGTCGTACGCGCTGACCGCGGGGCGCCGGCCCCGAACAGCGCGGGATCGAGCCGGCGCCCGATCACGACGAGCCTGGCCGGCGAGATCATCCGCCCGCTTCAGGGCCAGGATCGCCGGCTTCCGGCGGTCTCGCTGACCGGCGCCGGTGCTCGTGATCACCGCGCCGGTGAGCAGGTGACGACGCCGGCGCCCCGAAGGCAAAACCCCGGCCAAAACCCTTCCTGCTCCGAACCCGACGGCCATGCGGTCGCATCTCCACATTCGACAGCGACCGGGCGGGCGGTTGCGCCCGCGAACTCACGACAGAGAGGATCCACAACACGTGAGAAGACCGCCGAAGGGCCGGCCGGCATCCGCCGGCGGGCAACGGAACCGGCATTCCGTCAGGCGTTTCACAGGACTGTTCGCGCCGGTCGTCCTGCTGGGGACGGCGGCGCTGGCGGGTCCCGCGGCGGCCGCGCCGTCATCGGATGCCGGACCTTCCGTGGCCACGGCCAACACCGGTGAGACCACGACCAGGCTGCACGAGGAAGTGCGTACCGGGTCGTTGCTGAGCCGGCACGGCGTCCACAGGGTCTGCCCGCGCTGCCAGGCCGAGATCGTCACCACCAAGGCCGGCGGTGACACGCCTCTGCGGGCCGCCGCACCTGCCGGCTACGGCCCCAGTGAGCTGAGCGACGCCTATCACCTGCCGGCCACCTCGGCGAGCGCGCGGACCATCGCCGTCATCAACGCCGGTGTGGATCCGAAGCTGGCCGGGGATCTGGCCACGTACCGCAAGCACTTCGGGTTGCCGGCCTGCACCACGGCCTCCGGTTGCCTGCGGCTGGAGAACTACACGGGCGGCTCGCAGCCGGCCCCGCAGACGGGGGAGGAGGGGGCCTACTGGGAGGAACAGGTCGCGGGGGAGACCTCGCTCGACATGGACATGGCCTCCGCTGCCTGCCCGACCTGCCGTCTCCTGGAGATATCCGTACCGTGGCAGGACGCCATAGATGACAACGATGTCTCCACCGGTGACTTCGCCAAGGCGGTGAACACGGCGGTCGCGGCGGGGGCCTCGGCCATCAGCATCAGCTACGGCTACTCGCCCGACGCCACGAACACCCGCGGGAAGGACCTCGCCGCGTTCACCCGGAAAGGGATAGCCATCACGGCCTCCTCCGGTGACGAAGGCTTCAACGGTGGCACGCGCCAGTCGTGGCCCTCGGACCTGCCCACGGTGATCAGCGTCGGCGGGATCACCCTGCCCGCCTCGGGCTCGCCCACCGCCTGGGCGTTCGCCGGCAGCGGATGCGAGACGGCCTTCCCCTCCGCGACGGGACAGCCCGCCGCCGTCACGGCGCTGTGTGCCGGACACCGCGCCGCCAGTGACGTCTCGGCAGACGCCGATCCTGCCACGGGAGTCTCCGTGTTCGACAGCTACGCCCCGAGTTCGGGGGAGCCGGTCGACTGGGCCGTCATCGGTGGCACCAGCGCTTCCTCACCGTACGTCGCCGGTCTGTTCGCCCGGGGCGGCCATCTCGGCAAGGTAGACGGGCCCAGGACGCTGTACGGGGCCCCGTCCGGCGCCTTCCAGGACATCACGGAAGGAAACAATGAGATCCGGCACGAATGCGGCGCCTACCCCGGCCTCAGCGCTTCCGTCTGCAACGCGGACCCGGGCTGGGACGGTCCGACGGGCCTCGGCATCCCCCGCGGCCTGAGCGCCTTCTGACGCCTCCACCCCTTTTCCGCACGGACATGAAAGGGCATCCCATGCCAACCATCCCGCGGGCCACGGCCCTCGCCGGAGCCCTGCTCGCCGCGACACTGCTCGCGGGCTCGGTGGCAGCCGCCGACGCCCGGACGGACAGGACCGCGGCCGTCGCCCCATGCGGCATGAACGACGTCTCGTTCTACTACGGCGGCTTCAGCCAGAACCTCAGCACGGCGTCCTTCGACATCACCCTGCTGGCGCACGACGCGGTCGCCTGCCGCCTTCCCGACACACCGCTGATCTCACTCGGCGGCCCGCCCAGCCAGAAGACGCCGATCCCCGTCGCGATCGAGGGCCGGGGCGGGAACCTGACGCTGCGGCCGAACTCGCCGCTGCACGCCACCGTCGCCTACTCGAAGCCCGATCTGCCGGAGAACACCATCCAGGCGAGCACCTTGACCCTGAGCATGCCGGATCACAGCAGCCGTACGGCGTTCTTCGGAGTCCCGGGAACCAGCGACATGTACAAGGGAGGCGCTCACGTCACCGCCTGGACCACGGGTCCCGGCCTGGGAGAGGGAGAGGGGACCGAGTAACCGTCCCGCTCTGCTCCACGGCGGCCGGCGTCGGGACGGACGGCGGGTCGAGGGAGGACAGGGGCACCCCGCTGTGGCCCGGGGGCGGGACTCCCGGGCCACTTCCTCATGGACCGGGGCCCAGCCTCATGTGTATCCAGTCTGGATGAGCGCTCGCGGGTCCTGTTCGCGGGTTTGGAGAAGCAGCCGGGGCCGGCGTGGCAGAACCCGGGGCGCGGGGCGGATGGTCTTTTCGCGCCCGGTTGGTTCACCTGCGGCAACATCGCCGCAGGTGAACCACGAAAGGCACCTCTTGACATCCTTTCCGGGGCAGTCCTAGCGTCCCGGCATGAGCGAGGAGCTGACGAGCCCTGGTGAAGGCTTCCACCCCCATCTCCGCGGAACCCAGGACCGCCCGGCTACGCCCCCGCACACTCGGCTGCACCACATCCGCACCGACGGCCTGGATGGCGACACCGCACAGACCGGTGGCATGAGGCGGTTCGCTGCCATCAGCGGAGGGACCGTGGGCTCCGAGGGGCTCTGGATGGGGCAGACCCATGTCTCGCCTGCGACCGCCAGCTCCGACCACCATCACGGCGAGTCCGAGACCGCGATCTACGTGGTGAGCGGGCACCCCGAGTTCGTTTTCCTGGACGGCACGGGCGAGCAGCCCGAGGAGGTACGGCTGCGCACCTCGCCGGGCGACTACATCTTCGTCCCCCCGTTCGTGCCGCACCGCGAGGAGAACCCGGACCCCGCGGAGGAGGCCGTGGTCGTCATCGCCCGCAGCACGCAGGAGGCGATCGTGGTGAACCTGCCCGGCCTGTACGTGCTCCCGGTCGACGGCGCGTGACCCCGGCTCACCCCTGAAGGGTGTCACCCATATGAGAAGGAGGTCCATGGGCGGCCCTCGGTGGCCATCGGAGTCATGCCTTCCGCAGAAATTCCGTCATCCCTGAACATCGGCAGGTCATGCCGTGTCCAAGGGCGGATCAGGGGGGCGGCGTACCCCGAAGCGGGCCACTTGGGTACCCGGAAACAAATCACTCCGCGGTGCCCATGGGAATGTGTGAGCCTGAATGTGGGTCGGGGTGTGGGGTCTGATCGTGGGTCAGGGTGGGCGTCGATTGCGCGTCGCATTGTGGGCAATGGGCGCGGCGTAATAGCGGTCGGGCCGGAAAACGCTGCGACCGGTTGCCCCTGAGCTCTCGTTCAGAGGTGGGCCGGACCGGGCCGTCGGATCGGGAGTACGCGGCTGCGATCCGCCAACCGACGCCGGATCCGGGGCCCCATACCGCAGCGACCTGCCGGGAAACGGGCGTCAGGTTCGGACTCACGCGGTGGCACCACCCCGGTACCGGCCACCTATGCGCAACGAGCGCGCTCAGGTTACGGATTCCTTACCGGCAGCAGCGGCACATTGCGCCGTATGCCGGCGGCGGATGAATGTGATCATGTGCCAGTGCCTCCTCGCGTTGCGTCAGGCCCCGGCCCTGCGCATTCGCGGCCGATATGACCGTGCACTGGCGATGGAAGAGGAGTTGTGCGAAATGTTCGATGGAACACGGATAAACGGTGCCTGCGATCCCGCTTTCGAGATGGTAAAAGCTGAGTTCACGCGTAATTTCACGGAACGAGGCGAACTGGGCGCTGCCGTGTGCGTGACGCTGGACGGTGAGGTCGTGGTCGACCTGTGGGCCGGCTGGGCCGACGAGGAGCGCCGCCGGCCCTGGCAGAGCGGAACGCTGACCAACGTGTGGTCGGCGGGCAAGGGCGTGACGGCCATCGTCGCCCACAGGCTGGCCGACCAGGGCGAGCTCGACCTGGACGCCCCGGTGGCGGCGTACTGGCCGGAGTTCGGCGCTGCCGGGAAGCAGGACATTCCCGTGCGATGGGTGCTCTCCCACCGCTCAGGAGTCTGCGGAGTCGATCTCGACCACCCTCTTCGCGTGTCCGATCTCTACGACTGGGAGCGGATGACCTCCCTGCTCGCGGTGCAAGAGCCCTTTTTCCAGCCGGGATCGGTCAGCGGGTACGGGGCACTCTCGTACGGCTACCTGGTGGGTGAGATCGTTCGGCGCGCCACCGGCAGCACCATCGACGTCCTGTGCGCCGAGAACGTGGCCGGCGCGGTTGGGGCCGACTTCCATCTCGGCCTGAGCGCGGGAGATCTGGAGCGGTGCTCCGAGATGGTCGAGCCCGAGCCGGATCCGGAGCTGGAGTCGGCGCTGGCAGCCGCGTTCGCCTCGGCGGGGCCCGCGGCACAGGCGGCTCTGCTCAATCCGCGCCCCCTGGGACGCCACGCCAACGCGTCCGAGTGGCGTCGAGCGGTCATCCCCTCGGCCGGCGCACACGCAACAGCGCGAGCGCTTGCAACGATCTACGGAGCCCTGGCGGACGGATCGGAGAAACTGCTGTCCACACCCGCCCTCGACCGGGCCAGGGCAGGTCAGGGGCGCTGCGTCGACGTGGTCGCGGGCGTGGGCGGCGAGTTCGCACTGGGATTCACACTCGGCAGCGACGAGCACAGCTTCGGCCCGAACCGGCTGGCCTTCGGCCACGACGGCTTCGGCGGCTCGACGGGATACGCCGACCCGGAGTCGGGAATCGGCATGGGCTACGTGATGAACCGGATGGGGCCGCTGCTACGCGACGATCCTCGCAAGATGGCGCTGGTGAACGCCGTCCACGGCAGCCTGGCCGACCGGTAGCGCCCGCGGGGGGGCCCGGCGGCTACCGCGAGCCCGTTGTTCCCGTCCGGCGCCCCACCCTGGGACCGCACCCTCGGTCCTCCAGCCGGTCCCTCGGCGCGGCGAGGGTGTCCCCGCGGCGAACGGGGACACCCTCCGCGTCAGGCGAGGGTGCCGTTGTTCTCGCGAGCCTTGGCGGCGGCGTCGGCGAGGTCGTCCAGGAGGTCACGCAAGGCGGCCACGGTCGGCTCGTCCGTGACCCTGCCGTCCGCGAACTTCCGCGTGGCCTGCGGGATGCGCAGATCCTGCGGGATCACCTGGGCCCCCATCACGGTGAGGGTCTGCGACAGCCACGCCCGGGCGTTGTCACCGCCGGTGATCGCGGTGGAGGCACTGACCAGGGCCACCGGCTTGGCCGCGATCTCGCCACCGCCCACCATCCACTCCAGGGCGTTCTTCAGCACGCCGGAAGTGCCGTGAGCGTACTCGGGGCTCACGATGAGCATGCCGTCGCACGCGCCGACCGCGGAGCGCAGTTCGGCGACGATGCCGGGCATTTCCGTCTGCTCGACGTCGGCGTTGAAGAAGGGCAGGCGGCCCAGGTCCGGCCAGACGACGAGTTCCCGCGGGGCGATGGTCAGGCTCACCGCCGTGCGCAGCACGGACGCGTTGAACGATCCGGAACGCAGACTTCCGCACAGACCGAGGATCTTCATGTCGATCAGCCTACGTTCCTGAAGGTCACCGGCAGGGAGGAAAGCGCTCGGGAGACGGTGGAGGGACGGTAGGACGGCTCACCGTCCAGGGCGAGTCCGGGCAGTTTCGCGAACACCAGCGGTACCGCGACGCGCGCCTCCAGACGGGCCAGCGGCGCGCCCAGGCAGTGGTGGATGCCGTGGCCGAAGGCGAGGTGCGAGCGTTCCCCGCGGGTGATGTCGAACGACTCCCCGTCGACGAAGCGGGCCGGGTCCCGATCGGCCGCGGCCACGCTCAACGCCACCGCCTCGCCCGCCGGGATGGTGACGTCCCCGACCGTGACCGGCTTGCGGGTGAAACGCCAGATCGCGTTCTGGATCGGGCCGTCGAAGCGCAGCACCTCCTCCACCGCGTCCGCCCACCGCCCGGGTTCCCGCTGGAGCAGGGCGAGCTGGCCCGGATGGCGCAGCAGGGCCAGGACGGTGCTGCCGAGCAGGTTGACGGTGGTCTCGTGACCGGCGGAGAGCAGCAGCGCCAGCATCGAGACGAGCTCGTCCTCGCTGAGCCGGTCGTCCTCGTCGCGGGCGCTGACGAGCGCCGAGGTCAGGTCGTCGCCGCTCTCGGTACGTTTGCGTGCCACGAGGGTGCGCAGGGTGTCGTGGACCTCCTGGAAGGCGGCCATGGCGGCCTCCCGGCTGTCCTCGTCGTTGCTCATCACCGCTTCCACGGCGTGCCGCAGCCGCTCCCCGTCCTCCGCGGGCACGTCCAGCAGCTGCCGGATGACCTCCATCGGCAGCAGTGCGGCGAACTCGGTGGTGAGGTCGGCGCGGCCGGAGTGCTCGCCCTGCCGCTGCAGCAGGCCCTCGAGCAGGTGGTTCGCGGTCGCCTCGATGCTCGGGGCGAGGGCCTCGATACGGCGCGGCGTGAAGCCCTTGGAGACCAGGGCCCGCAGCCGGGTGTGGCGGGGTGGGTCCGAGACCAGCATGTGGTCGCCCATCCCGATCACCACGTCGCCGGTGATCGGGACACGCTGCTCCTGGAAGGCCGTCCAGGTGCCGGCCATGTCCTTGGAGTAGGAGTCGCTGTCGAGGAAGGCCCGGCGGCAGTCCTCGTACCGGGTGAGCATCCAGGCCTCGACACCGCCGGGCAGGGTGACGCGCTGCGCCCCGCCCTCCTCGCGCAGCGCGGCGTACGTGGGGTAGGGGTGGGCGACGAACTCGGGGGTGAACAGGGCGCCGGCGGCGCGGGGACAAGCAGTCACGGATGGTCCATTCGGAAGATGGCAGGGGGCGCGGGCAGGGGAGAAGGCGACGGCCCGGGCGGGGTCACCAGGTGACGGGGAGTTCGCGGACGCCGTAGAGCACCATGTCGTGGCGGAACGGCAGCTCGCCGGTGGGCCGAGCCGGGCGCAGCCCGGGCAGACGCCGGAACAGGCCGCCGAAGACCTCGGTGAGCTCGACGCGGGCGAGGGTGGCTCCGACGCACTTGTGGAAGCCGTGGCCGAAGGCGAGGTGCTTGCCGTTGTTCACGCGGTGGATGTCGAAGCTGTCGGCGTCCTCGAACACGGCCTCGTCGCGGTTGGCGGCGTTCAGCATCACCAGGACGCCGTCCCCGGCCCGGATCAGCTGACCGCCGACGACCGTGTCCTCGGTGACGCCGCGCGGCAGTCCCGCGTGGTTGATGGACAGGTACCGCAGCATCTCCTCTACGGCACCCGGCAGCAGCGCGTCGTCGCGCCTCAACGCGTCAAGCTGGTCGGGGTGTTCGAACAGGGTGACCGTGCCGATGCCGATCATCTGGGCCATGGTGTCGTAGCCGCCGAGCAGCAGCAGCGCGGCCATGCCCACGAGTTCCTCGTGTGTGAGGCCGCCGTCGGCGGAGCGGGCGACCATGCGGCCGAACAGGTCGTCGGACGGCTGCTCCTCCTTGGCGGTGACCAGCCGGTCGAAGTAGCCCATGAGCTCGCCGGCCGCCCGCACCGCCTGCTCGGGGGTGCTCGTGCGGTCCAGGACGGTGTCGGTGAGCGACACGAACAGCACGTGGTCCTCGAAGGGGACGCCGAGGATCTCGCAGATGGTCATGGCGGCCATGGGCAGGGCGAACTCCCTGACGAGATCGCCCGAACGGCGGCCGTCGGCGCTCATGAGGTCGACCAGCCCGTCGAGGATGTGGCGCATCGTGGGCCGCAGCGCCTCCATCTGGTTGATCAGGAACTCCCTGGTCACGGTGCGGCGCAGCCGTCCGTGGTCCGGCGGGTCGGCCTGCATGAAGAAGCCCGGCGGCGGGGGCACGTCCCCCGTGACGTAGGTGGGGAATCCGGGTGTGCGGGGGTCCGAGCTGAACGCACGGTGGGTGAGCACGGCCCGTACGTCCTCGTGGCGGGTGACGACCCAGGCGGTGTCCCCGCGCGGCGTGCGCACCTGGAAGACCGGGCGTTCGGCGCTGAGCGCGCGGTACTGGGGCGGCGGGTCGAGCGGATGCTCGCGCGGCATCGGGAATTCGGGTAGCACAGCGGTCATCGCGGAACTCCGGGTGTGGTGGCGGGACGTGCGGGGCGGGCGGTTCAGCGTGCGGCGATGAGCGGCAGGAGGGCGTCGGCCAGCGGGGCGAGGGAGGTGTTGTCCCACATGATCGTCGGCTCCACCTCGATGCCGTAGTGGTCCTCGATCTCGGCGCAGAGGCCGAGCACGTACACCGAGTCCAGGCCGTAGTTGTTGAGCGGGACGTCGGGGGCGATCTCCTCGGCCGCGCGGCCGGTCTGGGCCGCCACCCGGCCGCGCAGCCATTCGATGACCTCGGCGGTGGCCGGTTGCGGGGTCTCGGTGGTGAGTTCGGACATGGTGGTCTCCTGGCGGCTGTTCAGGCCCCGGTGGGGCGGCTGTCGAGGTCGAAGGTGAGACCGGCGTCGAAGCGCCGGAGCAGTTCGGCGTGCAGCGGCTCGGCGAGGTGGCGCGGCAGGGGCTCGCGGTGGTGGTCGAGGTGGGTGCCGAGCCGGTGCAGCAGGGCGAGCGGGACGGCCGGGTCCGCGGTGCCGGGCGCGGCCCCGTCCGGGCGGCACCACCAGGTGTTCAGGCACGCCGAGGCGGCCAGCACGCCGGTCCAGCGGGTGGTGAGGCCGAAGGCGTACGGGGGCGCGTCGGGCCCGATGAGGGTGGGGGAGAGGCCGGTCGCCTCCTCGGCGAGCGCCGCCAGTTCCGCGCACCAGGCGCGGCCGGACGCCGTGAGCGGGTCGTCAGCGGCTGCGGCCTCGGTACCGGTGACCAGCGAGCGGGCCAGCGGATCGCGTCCGGCGGCTGAGACCGCGAGCTCGGCGAAGCGCAGGCCGGGCAGCGGCCGGTCGGCGCGGAAGGTGTCCGCGGGCAGCGGGCTGGCGGCGCCAGCCCGCCAGCCGCGGCGCGCGGTGAGCGGCAGCTGCGGGAGCAGCGCGGACTGGCAGGAGATCCGGGAGGCGTGTCCGAACGCCGACGGCTGCACGTCCCGCAGCAGCTTCTGGAAGAGCGGCTGCTCGCCGTCGCGCAGGTAGAACTGCGAGCCGAGCAGGTTCGAGAGGCGGCTGACGGCACGGATCAGGACCGTCGGCACGAAGGCCTTGACGGCGCTCGCATAGGGGCCCGCCTGTGCCGGCGCGGTGTGTGCGGCTCGGGCGGCGACCATGGTGAAGGTGTCCGCCAGCAGCAGGTCGGCGAAGACCTCCGTGAGGATCGACCGGGACAGCGGCAGGTCGGCCGCGCGGCCGCCGTAGAGGGTGCGCCCGAGCGCACCGCGCAGGGCGGTGCGCAGGGCGGTGTCGAGCAGGCCGACGGTCATGCCGGGCAGGGCGATGCGGGTGAGCTGGAAGGAGCGCAGGGCGGTCTCCACGCCCTGTCCCGGGCGGCCGACGACGCTGTCGTCGGGTACCGGGCAGTCGGTGAACTCGATGCCGCCGAGCTGTACGCCCCGCATGCCCACGGTGGTGAACCGGTCCAGGTGCCGTACGGACCCGGCGGGCAGATCCTCGGCGTCGAGGAGCAGCTGCGAGTGGCTGCGGCTGCCCTGGGCCGGGTCAGTGCGGGCGAAGAGCACCATGGTCCCGGCTCGCCGCAGGTTGGCCACGACCTCCTTGCGGCCGTTCAGGCGGAGCCGGCCGTCGGGTCCGGGCAGGGCGGTGAGGCCGGCACGGGTGAAGTCGTTGCCGTGGTCGAGCTCGTGGTAGGCGCAGGCCACCCGGCCGCCGGACAGCAACCGCCGGGCGAGAAGGGCGCGCTGCTCGGCGCTGCCCGCCGTCCACACGTTGACCGCGGCCATGAAGGAGCTGGCGCCGTAGCCGAGGCCCAGGCAGGGGTCGCGCCGGTAGACGGCCCGCATGACGCGGACGAGGTCGTCGAGGCGGCCGAGGCGGCCGCCCAGCTCCGTGGGGACGAAGTGGGCGTTCAGTCCGTGGGCGGTCAGCAGCTCCTCGCCGGCCCGGAGCATCTCGCCGCGTTCGTCGGCGGCCAGGACCGCGGTGCGGCCGACCGGGTTCGCCGGGTCGCCGGCGTCCGCGAAGAGCTTCTCCAGGCGGTCGGTGTCCTCGCCGGCGGCCGGCCCGGCCACCGGCCGGGGAGCGGGCTCGCGCACCGTGCTCGCCGAGGTCATGCGATCAGCTCCTTCGCCGGTTCCGAGAGCGTCGCCGCTATCGGCTCATACGCCTCCTGCGGTGCCTCGTGGGCCGGCCGCAGCAGTTCCAGGGCACGTTCGAGGGCGGCCGTGAGCAGGGTGACGCGCCGCGGGTCACCGGGGTCCGCGAGCAGCAGGTGTCCTGCCGCGGCGCCCGCGTAGCAGCGTTCGTAGCGGCGGGCGGTCTCGAACGCCTCGGGGGGCGCGTCGCGGCCGGCCGGGCCCAGGGCCGCCATGGCGTCCGCGACCGCGGCCGCCTCCTCGGCCAGGGCCCCGGCCAGGTCGTGGACCCGCTCCGGTACGGCGCCGGCGGCGGCGAGCGCGGAGAGCCGGCCGGCGACGGCGGGCAGCGCCTGCACCACGCTGCAGCCCGTACGGCTCATCAGGCGCAGCGCCCCGAAGTCGAGCGGCGGGACCGGTCCCGCGGTGACGGCGGCGGCGAGGCCAGCGCGGTCGTGCTCGCCGGTCCGGATCCGGCGGGCGAGCAGGGGGAACTGGCTGATCAGCGCGGAACGGTTCACCGCGGTGCTGCCATCGAAGATGGCGACGACCCGGTGGTCGCGCTCCAGCTTCTGGAACCGACCATTCTCATGATGGCGCGTCAGATAGCCGCGCGCGCCGATGAGCTCGGCGAGATCGTCGATGGCCAGCTGGACGATCTCCGGCACGCCGGCCTTGACCACCGCCGACACCACGCTCATCTCCCCGGTCATGCAGTGGGCCCCGCGTGCCGACAGCAGCGAGGCGGCGTCGGCGAGCACGAGCGAGGCCGCGGCCCGCCCGAGCACCCGGCGGGCCAGCGGGAGCCGCAGCAGGGTGGTGCCGTACATGGCGCGCCCGGCCGCGAAGTCGTGCGCCAGCCCCAGCGCGTGCTCCCCGGCGCCCAGCGAGAGGGAGGTGCACACGGTCCTGGTCAGCTGGAGCGCAAGCAACACGGCGTCCAGGCCCTCGCCGGCCCGGCCGGTGAGCGCGTCTTCGGGGACGTGCGCGCCGTCGAAGCGGACGCCGCTGATGTCGGCACCCCGGATGCCGTGCGTGGGCTCCTTGGGCAGCGGCCGCCAGCTGCCCGGCGCCAGCCCCTCCTTGTCGACGAGGAGCAGGCTGAACCCCCGCGGCCCGCCCTCGGGCGCGGTACGGGCCAGCACCGAGACGAGGCGGCCGCGGGTGGCGTTGTTGACGGGCCACTTCGCGCCGTCGAGCCGCCAGCCCCCGTCCGGCGCGGGCGCGGCGGTCAGCTCGCCGGCCAGCAGGTCGCTGCCGTGCCCGGGCTCGGTCAGTCCCCAGGACACCACCGTGCCGTCGAGGACCATGGCGGCGAGATCCCGCCGCTGGTCGTCCCGGCCGGCCACCCAGGTCGGCGCCGAGCCCAGGAAGGTCTTGCCGTGCGCGACGGCGACGGTCACGTCCCGGCGGGCCACCGTGCGCAGCGCCGCGACCAGCTCCGGCAGGCCGCCGGGTACGCCGCCCAGTGCGGCCGGCACGTAGGCGCGGGCGAGGCCGCAGGCGTCCAGGACCGCGCAGGCCTCGGCGGGGAACTCCTCACGGTCGTCCAGCCGGGCGATGGCCGCCGGGTGGAAGGGCCCGTCGGCCGCCGCGGCGTCCATGGCGCTCTCCAGCACGCCGGGCAGGCCGGTGGGCCAGAGGGCCGCGCCGCCGCTCACGCGGGTTCCCCGCTCACCAGCGCGCCCACCGCCGGCTCCAGGTGGGCGTGGACGGGGGTGAGGGCGCCGTCGAGGAACAGCCGCCGCATCTCGCCGCGCTGCACCTTGCCGCTCGTGGTCTTGCGGACGGACCCGGGCCGGAGCAGGACCAGGCCGGCCGTGCGCACCCCGAACTCCTGGTAGACCGTGGTGCGCATGTCCCGGGCCAGCTCCTGGTACTGCTCCTCGGTGAACCGGCCGCGGACCTCGTGCAGCACGACGACCTCCTCCTGCGGCACGGACACGGTGAACGCGGTGCCGGCCAGCGTGGCGAGCGCGGGGTGCCGCAACCGCAGTTCGTGCTCGATGTCCTGCGGGTAGAGGTTGCGGCCGTGCACGATCAGCAGGTCCTTGCTGCGCCCGGTCACGTAGATCTCACCGTCCTGCAGGGCGCCCAGGTCGCCCGTGCGCAGGAAGGGTCCCTCACCGCCGGCGGTGCGGGCGCCGAAGGTCTCCTCGGTGGCGTCGGGGCGGCCCCAGTAGCCGGGGGCCACGCTGGGACCCCGCAGCCAGATCTCCCCGGTGGTGCCGTCGGGCAGCACCGTGCCGTCGTGGGGGTCCACGATCCGCACGTCGAAGTCCGGTACGTCTCCGCAGCCCACCAGCTCGCGGACCGGTCCATCGGGCAGCGGGGGCTGCAGGAGGTGCTTCTCCAGTGCGTCGGAGTCGACGGGGGCGACCCGGGGCGGGCGGCCGGCCAGGCCGGAGACGAACACGGTGGCCTCGGCCATCCCGTAGCAGGGGGCGAGGGCCTCGGCGCGGAATCCGGCGGAGGCGAAGCGCTCGGCGAAGTCGCGCAGGGTGGAGGCCTGGATCGGTTCGGAGCCGTTGGCCGCGAACCGCCACCGGGACAGGTCGAGCCGCTCCAGCTGGGCATCGGTCACCCGGCGCACGCACAGCTCGTAGGCGAAGTTGGGTGCGGCCGAGTACCCGAGGTCGTAGCGGTCGATGAGGCCGAGCCACTGGTGCGGTCGCTTGAGGAACGCCATCGGCGACATCAGCGCGCAGCTGCTGCCGAGGAACAGGCTGGGCAGCAGCTGCCCCATCAGGCCCATGTCGTGGTAGAGCGGGATCCAGCCGCCGAAGTCGGTGTCCTCGCTCAGCCCGAGGGCCCGGCGCAGGCTGTCGGCGTTGTGCAGCAGGTTGCCGTGGTCGACCATGACGCCCTTGGGATCGCCGGTGGACCCGGAGGTGTACTGGAGCAGGACCAGGTCGCGGGCCGCGGCTTCGGGGTCGCGCCAGCGGTCGGCGGCGCCCAGGTCCGCGGCGTCGCTGGCCGCCACGGTGAAGTCGAGGCCCTCGGCGTCGATCCAGCGGCGTGCCTCGTCGAGTTGTCCGGTGTCGGTGAGCGCCACGCTCACCCCGGCGTCCAGCGCGATGCCGGTGACCCGGCGCTGCTGGTACTGGAACTGTCCGGGCATCGGCGAGGGGACCGCGATCGTGCCCGCGTACAGGCAGCCCAGGAACGCGGTGACGAAGGGCAGGCCCGGCGGGTGCAGCAGCAGGACGCGGTCGCCGGGCGCGCAGCGCTCCTGAAGCCAGGAGGCCACGCGGCGGGCCTCCGCGTCGAGTGCCGCGTAGTCGAGGGTGCGGGCGCCGTCCGGCGCATCGTGGTCGTGGACGAAGGTGACCGCGGCCCGGCCGGGCCGTTCACCGGCATGGCGGCGCAACAGGTGCAGGGCACTGGGCTCGTCCACGAGCAGGCGGTCGGTCACGGGGCTGTCCTCTCGGCACGCGCGGGCAGGAAGCGGGTGGCTTCGAAGTGGTCGAGGTAGCGGCCGAGAAGCTCGCGCTCGGGTGGCATGCAGGCGATGCCCGAACCGCTCAGTGCCGCCCGCAGGTTGGTGGTGTCGAAGACGGGCCGGCTGCCCCGGTAGCCGAGGTCCTTGGCCGGCCGGTCGGAGCCGAACAGGGGCAGGAAGCGGGCGAGTTCGTTCTCCTCGCCGCGTTCCACGGCCCCGGTCAGCTCGGCGTACCAGTCGGCGTACGAGAGCCTGCGCAGCGGGTAGCCGCACTCGTCGAGCAGCTCGACCAGCCGGTCCCAGGCGAGCGGATGGCCACCCGGCAGGTTGAAGGCGGTGCCGTGGCCCTGCCCGCCGAGGGCGATGTGGGCGACCGCCGCGGCGCAGAAGTCGACCGGGGTCATCTCCAGGAACACGTCGAACGCCAGCGCCGCGCCGAGCTGGACACAGCCCTTGAGGGTGGCGTTGAGGAACGTGTCCTCGGCGCAGGCACCCGTGGTCTGGGCGCCGGTGATCTGGCCGGGCCGGTAGACGCAGGTGGGCAGGCCGCGTTCGTGGGCCTGCGCCATCATGCGGTCGCCGACCCACTTGGTCTGCCGGTACCCGCCGACCACGCCCTCGGGATCGGTCGCAGCCTCCTCCGACCAGCGGTGCTCGCCGGGGCGGCCCGGGTAGACCGCGAGGGAGGAGATGTAGTGCACCGGTTTGATCCGGTGCCGCGCGGCGAGCCGCAGCACCTCCTGGGTGCCGAGCACGTTGACCGGCTTGAGCCGCTGGTACGGCAGCGCGTAGCTGGACCAGGCACCGTTGTGGACGATCATCTGGACGTCGCGGGCGAGCCGCCGGTAGGTGCCGTGGTCGAGGCCGAAGTAGGGCCGGGCCAGGTCGCCGGGAACCGCGGTGAACCGTGCCTCGTCGCCGTCCCGCCACACCCCGTACAGCTCCATCGCCGCCCGGACCCGGTCCGCCGCCTGCTGGGGCGTGTCCGAACGGACCAGGGCGTACACGTGGGCGTCGGACCGGTCGAGCAGCTCGCGCATCAGGAACGCCCCGGTGTAGCCGGTGGCGCCGGTGAGCAGGACGGCGGTGTACGGCGCCGGCACCGGCGGGAGGGCGCCGTCCGCGGGGACGATGTCGGGCGGCAGGACGGCCTCCGCCGCCAGGTCCGCACCGGCGATCGACCGCGGGTGCCGGCCGCTGTCCGAGGTGGGCGCCGGGACGTCCTGGGCGCCGAGGTGGCGGGCGAGGCGTTCCAGGGTCGGGTGGTCGAACAGGCCGCGCAGGCTCACCTGCAGGCCGGTCGCGGCGCGCAGCCGGGCCGCCATCTGGGCCGCCGCGAGAGAGTCGCCGCCCAGCTCGAAGAAGTTGTCCTTCAGGCCCACGCGGCCGACGCCGAGCAGATCGGCCCAGATGCCGGCGAGCCGGATCTCCAGGGGCGTCTGCGGCGCCACGTAGGCGCTGCCGGCGCTCTCGCCGTCGGGCAGCGCGGGCAGCCGGCCGCGGTCCACCTTGCCGTTGGGGAGCTTGGGCAGCTCGGGCAGGACGATGAAACGGGACGGGACCATCGCCTCCGGCAACTGGTCGGCGGCGAACTCCCGCAGCCGGGTGCGGAAGGCGGCCCAGGCCGTCTGGGCCAGCGGATCGTTGGCCAGAGGTGGGGTGGATGCGTTCACGGTCCTCACTGCTCCCTCGGCGGGCGGGCCGCCGGTTCGGATCCGGTCCGTCGTGGTGCGCTCCGCGCGGCGGGCCGGGGTTCGAAGACGGCGTCGAACTCCCCGGTGCCGCCGGGCCCCGCCGGCAGCAGCCGGACGGTACGGCCGTGCCGTCCGGCCAGTTCCGCGATGTCCTCCGGGTCGACGCCCTGGCCGGCCGAGGCCTCCCACAGCGCGCGCTCCAGCTCCCACGCCGTCCGGTCGGGTGCCTGCTCGCCGCGCAGCAGTGCGAGCGCGGCGAGGGGGCGCACCAGGCGCCCGTCGGGCAGGCCGGTGACGGTCAGGGCCCGGTCCGGGTCGGTGCTCTCCAGCAGTTCCGCGAGGCCGGCCATGCCGGTCCAGGGCAGTCGCTTGCCGTCATCGTCGTCCGCGGCCCGGCCGGGGCCGTACAGGGTCACGTCCCACCGGAACCGGGTCAGCTCGTTGGCGTTGCGGCCGCGTTTGAGCTCGATGCGCAGGCCGAGCCCGGCAGCCGCGGCGAAGTCCTCGAAGAAGCCGGGGGTCAGGCACAGTTCGCGTTCCTCGGCGAGGGCGCGGGCCGAGGCGGCGGCCACCTCCCTGGCCGGGCTCAGCGCGGGTGCCCGGCGCAGCTGGGTGTCCGCGTGGAAGGCGGGGAGCAGCGCCAGGTCCCGGACGTCGCCGACGAAGACGGCGCCCTCGGGGCCGGCGACGCGGACCGCCTCGGCGAGGACGCGGCGCAGGTAGTCCGGGCCCGGGAAGTACTGCACGACGGAGTTGAACAGCACGAGGTCGGCGCCGGCGTCGGGCAGCTCGGCGAGGACGGTTGCCTCGGCCTGGCGCAGCGTGATGTGTCCGGGCAGCGCGCCGTCCTCGGCGACCGATGCGGCGGCGGTGGCCAGGGCGGCAGGGGAGAGGTCGAGCCCCAGGTAGGAGCCTGCGCCGGGAGCGAGCCGGCGCAGGTACAGGCCCACCCCGACGCCGACGTCCAGGATCCTGGCCCCGCCGATCCGGCGGATGCGGTCGACGGTGTGCCCGACCCACTCCCGCATCTCGTGCGCGGGGATGGGCCGCTTGGTGTAGCTGCTGAGCCATCCGGCGAAGTCCGTCGCCTCCTGCGCTCCGGGGCCGGCGGGGGCCGGGGAGCCGGCCGGGCCCTGCGCGGCGGCCGGGGCCTCGGGGGCGACGACGGTCTCGGAGTCCGTCGGGTTCCCGGCGCCGGTGGAGCCGTCCGTGCCGGGGCCGTACGCGCCCTCCCACACGTCCCGCCAGCGGTCGACGTGGGCACGCTCGCCGTCGGTGTCCTCGTTCCGCGCCGCGGGGGCCACGTAGGCGACGAGTTCCGCCCCACCGCCCGCGCGCCGCGCGGCGACGACGGCGACCGAGGCGGCCTCGGGATGGCGGGAGAGGACGCTCTCCACCTCGTCGGGCTCCACCCGGTGGCCGAGGATCTTCACCTGGCGGTCGATCCGGCCGAGGAACTCCAGCAGCCCGTCGGCCCGCCACCGCACCCGGTCCCCGGTGCGGTACCAGCGGCTCCCGGCCGCCCCGACGAACCGCTCGGCCGTCAGCTCGGGCCGGTCGAGGTAGCCCTCGGCGACACCGTCTCCGCCGATCCACAACTCACCGGCCACACCGACGGGCGCCTCGCGGCCGTCTCCCGTGACGACGCGCACGGTCGTGTTGGCGATCGGCCGGCCGATCGGCAGGGCCGCGGCGTGGACGTCCCGTTCGCGGTCGAGCTCGTGGACGGTCGACCAGATGGTCGTCTCGGTCGGACCGTACATGTTGAACACCCGCACCGACGGCAGCGCCGCCAGCAGCCGCTGGGCCAGCCCGGAGGGGAAGGCCTCGCCGCCCACCAGCAGGGCCCGCAGCGGCCGCAGCGCGTCCAGCGCCTCCGGCTGGGCCGCCACCGCCGCGAGGAACGACGGGGTGGCCTGCACCAGGGTCACGAGGTGGCGGCCGAGGAGGTCCCGCAGGGAGTCCTCGCCGTCGGCCGGGGTGAGCCGCTCGATCATCCGCTCGCCGCCCACCACGACGGTCGCCCCCCGGGTCAGGGGCCACAGGAGTTCGAGCACGGAGATGTCGAACGAGACGCTCGTGAGCGCCAGGACGACATCGCCGGCGCCGAGCCCGATCCGCCGGTCCATGCCGGCGAAGAAGTTGCCGACGTTGCGGTGCAGCAGCACGGTCCCCTTGGGGCGGCCGGTGGAGCCGGAGGTGTAGATGACGTACACCGGGTCGCCGGCGCGCGGGCCGTCGTCCAGCGGTCCGGCGGGCCGCGCGGCGATCCGCTGCGCGTCCCGGTCGAGCCGTACGACGGCGCCCGCGGCCAGGTCCTCCGGTCCGCCGGCCCCGGTGACCAGGCAGTCCAGGGCGGCGTCCTCGGCGATGTAGCGCAGCCGGTCGGCCGGGAAGCCGGGGTCCATGGGGACGTACGCGGCGCCCGTGCGGGCGATGGCGAGCAGGGTGATGACGAGGTCGGCCGAGCGCCGGGCGCTCACGCCGATCCGGCTGCCGCGCCAGGCGCCGCACGCCCGCAGATGGTGGGCGAGCCGGGCGGTCCGCTCGTCGAGCTCGGCGTAGCTGAGGCGTTCGTGCCCGTCGACGAGCGCGGTGGCCTCCGGGGTGGCGGCGATCTGCCGGTCGATCAGCCCGCTGACGGTCGCACCGGTGTCGTAGGGCACCGCCGTGTCGTTCCAGGCGTCCAGCAGGGCCCGTTCGTGCGCGCCGCGCAGGTCCGTGACCGGTCTCGCCGCGGGGTCGGCGGCGAGGGCGGTCAGGGCACGTGCGTAGTAGCCGGCCAGGCGGTGGCAGAAGTCGGTGTCCAGCAGGGAGGTGTCGCAGTCCAGCCAGAGCCGCAGCCGGCCGCCCGCCGGGTCGACCAGGAAGTTCGCGGCGAGTGGGAAGTTGGTCTCCGCGATGCCGAAGCCGTCCTGGATCGCCGCGTCGGAGCCCCACTGCTGGTGGAAGTCCATGAAGTTGACGTACGAGTCCAGCGCGAGGTCCGGGTGGTCGCGCAGGAGGCGCGCGAACGGGTAGCGGCGGTGCGGCAGCGCCCGCTGCTCGTGCGCGTGGACCCGGTGCGCCAGGTCCAGCCAGGAACCCCCGTCCAGGGTCAGCCGCAGCGGCAGCGTGTTGAGGAACACGCCGATCGCCCGGTCCCCGCCGTCGTCCTCCAGCCGTCCGTGGGCGACGACGCCGGTGAGCACCTCGTCGCCGGGTGCCACCGCGTGCAGCACGACGGCGTGGGCGGCGGCCAGCAGGGACTTCGCCGGGAGCCCGGCGGCCCGTGCCGCCTCGATGACCCGGGCCCCGGCCGCCTGCTCCAGCAGCACGTCGAACCGCCGGTGCCGGGCCCCGGCCGGGCGGCCCGTGGTGCGGGTGGGCAGCGGTGCCGGCTCGGCTCCCGCCAGCTCCCGTTCCCAGAAGGCGCGGTGCTCCGGCTGCTGTGCCGCCCGCTGTTCCGCGGCGACGAACTCGCGGAACGTGGAGGGTATTTCGGGCAGGAACAGGTCCTCGTGCGCGAGTGCCGCACGGTAGCGGGCGATGATCTCGTCGAGCATGGCCGCGTCGCTCCAGCCGTCCAGCACCACGTGGTGTTCGACCACGCTCAGCTGGAACGTTTCCCCGTCCAGCGGGTGGGCGGTGAAGGCCAGCAGCGGGGCCGCGGTCAGGTCGAAGTCGTGGTGCTTGGCCTCGTCGGCCCACTCGGCGAGCCGCGCGTCGCGTTCCCCGGCGTCCGCGCCGCGCAGGGCCTCGTCGACGGCGAGGGGGACGCGTACGTCCCGGTGCACCAGCTGGAGCGGTTCGCTGAAGCCCGTCAGGTGGAAGGAACTGCGCAGCGCCGGGTGGCGCCGGACCGTGGCGTCCAGCGCGGCGCGCAGCGGCCCCTCGTCGAAGGGCAACCCGACGCGGATGCTGGTGACCACCCGGTAGACGGATGAGTCCTCCTCGTACTCGGCGTGGAACACCATGCCGGACTGCATGCTGCTCAGCGGGTGGGCGTCGTCCAGGCCCTCGGGCAGCAGGTCCCGGTCGGCCGGGGGCAGCAGCGAGAAGGGCCGGGTGCGCGGTGCGGCCGGGGTGTGGGGCCGGGTGCGGCGGGCCAGGGCGCGGACGGTCGGCGCGTCGTACAGGTCCGGCAGGTCGAAGGTGTGCCCGGCGTGTTCCAGGGCGGTCCGCAGCCGGATGCTGAGCAGCGAGTCTCCGCCCAGGGCGAAGAAGGAGGTGTCGAGGTCGACGCGCTCCGTGCCGAGCACCGCCGCGAAGGCGTCGTGGACCCGCTGTTGCGCGTCGTCGCGTGCTCCGGCGCCGTCCGCGGCGCGGGGCGCACCGGTACCGCCGGAGGTGGTGGGGGCGGGCAGTGCGCGACGGTCCACCTTGCCGTTGGGCGACAGGGGGAGGGCGTCGAGCAGCACGATGGTGGACGGCACCATGTACTCGGGCAGCCGCTCGGCCAGGGCCGCCGCCAGCAGTTCCGCGTCGGCTCCGGGGGCCACGGTGTGGGCGAGCAGCCGGTGCTGTCCGCCGGCCCCCGGGGGCGCGGTGACCACGGCCTGCTCGACCCCGGGCAGGGCCAGCAGCGCCGACTCCACCTCACCCGGTTCGATGCGGAAGCCGCGGATCTTCACCTGGTGGTCGATACGGCCGCGGTACTCGACCGTGCCGTCCTCGCGCAGCACGGCCAGGTCGCCGGTGCGGTAGAGCACGCCACCGCCGGGGGTGTACGGATCGGTGAGGAAGCGTTCCGCGGTCTGCTCGTGCCGGTTGAGGTAGCCGGCGGCGACCTGGACGCCGCCGATGTGCAGTTCTCCGGGCACGCCGAACGGCAGTGGTTCACCGCCCGGGTCGAGGACGTACAGGCCGGTGTTGGCGACGGCGCGGCCGATCGGCACCGGGCCTTCCGCGTGCCGCTCGGTGCAGCGCAGGTGGGTGACGTCGATGGAGGCCTCGGTCGGCCCGTAGAGGTTGTACAGGCCGGGGGCGCCGGCCGAGGGCCCGTACACGGCGAAGAACCGGGCCACGGTCTCCGGCCGCAGCGCCTCGCCGCTGCACACCACCCGGCGCAGACCTGACAGTCCGGCGGCGCCGGGCTCCGCCAGGAAGAGGTCGAGCATCGGCGGCACGAAGTGCAGGGTGGTCACGGCGTGGGTCCGGACGGCGGTGGCCACCGCTCTGGGGTCGCGGTGGGCGCCGGGGGCGAGGAGGTGCACCCGGGCGCCGGCGAGCAGAGGCCAGAAGAACTCCCAGACCGACACGTCGAAGGTGAACGGCGTCTTCTGCAGCACGCATTCGCCGGGTTCGAGGGCGTACTCCTCCTGCATCCACAGCAGGCGGTTGACCACGCCGCGGTGCGGCACGGGGACACCCTTGGGGGTGCCGGTCGAGCCCGAGGTGTAGATGACGTAGGCGATGTCGGCGGGGCCGCCGGCGGGCAGCGGCCCAGCGGCCACGGGCAGGGTGGGCAGCACCTCGTCGACGGCGATGACCCGAGCGCCGGTCCCGGTCGGCCCGTCGACGAGCCGCGCGGTCGTCAGCACGGTGGTGACCGCCGCGTCCTCGATCTGGAAGGCGATGCGTGCCGCGGGCAGTTCGGGGTCCAGCGGCAGATAGGCACCTCCCGCCATGAGGACGGCGAGCAGGGAGACCACCAGGTACACCGAGCGCTCCTGGTACACACCGACGACCGTTCCCGGTGCCACGTCCCGCTCGCCGAGGTGGCGGGCCAGCCGACGAGCGTGGTCGACGAGCTCGCGGTACGTCAGGGTCGTCGTGCCGTCGGCGGCGGCCACGGCGTCGGGGGTGCGGCGTGCCTGGGCCTCGACCAGTTCGTGCAGCCGGGTGTCCAGGGGGTAGTCGCGCCGGCGCGGGGCTCCCGCGGCGAGCACGGCGCGGCGCTCGTCGTCGTCCATCAACGGCAGGCGGCCCACCGGCAGTTCGGGGTGGGCGAGGGCCGCGCGCAGCAGGGTGAGCAGCCGGCGGCTGTGGGCGGCGGGGGCGCCGGCCGAGTGCCGCTCGGGGTTGGCGTCGGCGTTCAGCCGCACCCGGACGCCGCGGGCGTCGGAGAAGACGTCGAAGCGCAGGTCGTCGACCGGGCCGGAGGACAGGTGGTGTGCGGTGCTCGGCAGGTCCCCGAAGAACAGCGCGGCGTCGAAGGTGACCACGTTGACCGTGGTTCCCGCGAGCAGCTCGCGGCGGCCTTCCGGGAACAGCTCCCGATGCAGCCGCTCGCCGCGGAAGCGCTGGTGGCGCAGGGCGAGACCGAGTTCCCGCGACACGTCGGCGGCCACCTCGGCGAAGGAGGCGGTGCGGGACACCTCGATGCGCACGGGCAGCTCGTTGGCGAACATGGCCGGGGTGCCGATGGCGGCGCTGCTGGGGCGGGCGGGCAGCGGCACCCGCAGCAGGGTCTCCTCGCTGCCGGTCAGCCTGCCCTGGTAGGCGGCCACGGCCGCGACGAACAGCGTGGAGGGGCGGGCCGCCAGCCGCCGGGCGGCGTCCCGCAGCAGTGCGGTGTCGGCCGGCGTGAGATCCGTGGTGCGGCGCAGCAGCCCGCCCCCAGCGCCGGTGTGCTGGTCGCCCAGGCTCACCGGGGTGGGCCGGTCCGCGAACCGGTCGAGCCAGTAGGCGCGGTCGCGTGCGAAGGCGGGCGTGTCCGGGTAGGCCGCGTCCGCGGCCACCAGGTCGCGCAGCGGCAGGGGGCGCCCGGCGGGGGGTTCGACGCCGGCCGTGAGCGCGGTGTACACCGCGGCGATGCGCCGGACGTGGACCGTGTGGCCGAGGCCGTCCATGACCACGTGGTGGTAGCGCAGGTACAGCAGCCAGCTGTCGGCCGACTCCCGGATGAGCACGTGCCGGACCAGCGGTCCGGCTGTCAGCTCCACCGGCCGGGAGAGGTCGGCGCGCATCCATTCCTCGGCGGCGGCCCGGGGGGCCTCGGCGGCCGACAGGTCGAGAACGAGGAGGGGGTTTTCGGCCGGGGGCAGCACGGTCTGGCCGGGGCCGTCGTCATCCAGCCGCACGCGCAGCGCTTCGGCTTCGGCGAGCGCGACCGCCACGGCGCGGTCGAGCAGCCCGGCGTCGACGGGGCCGTGGATCTCCAGATAGCTGGCGCAGTTGTAGCGAGGGTTCGCCGGGCTCAACCGCTGAGCTGCCCACACGCCTGACTGCGCGGCGGTCAACGGCAGACGGGTGCCCCGGTCAGCGTCTGGCATGTCGATGTGACTCTCCCCCGTAGAGATCGCTTCGAGGCCCGGTTGACGTACTTCACGGACCGTTCAAAGCTGTCAAAGGATCCGGAAATCAGCCACTACTTGTTCGAGTAGTTGACGGCCCAAAGGGGTTTGGGGTAAGGCGCGCACAGAACATGGAATCGGCCTCGCGATCGACCGGAAAACGTGGCCGGACATGGGCTTCCCTTTACCTGGCGTCAGTTAACGTCGGTCGCGGTGTTCACGGCATCGTGCCCCGTGGACATCAGCCGAGGCGGTTGCTGTACCAGGCACACACGGGGGAGAGAAGTGAATATGTACGGCCGCGTGCATGAACAATGGGTAATACGCGAGCGCTTACACCGAATACGACGCGGGCAGAGCGGCTTGATTCTGCTCCGTGGGCCGAAAGGTTACGGAAAGACCGTTTTAGTCGAGCGAATTTCGGACACCGCGCGACAGGCCGGCTTCGATGTCGTGAAGGGCCCTGTGGCGCAGCATAAGAGGTTGTTGCTGGCGGCTTCCTTCATGGCGGGCTCAACCTGTTTTCAGACATTCTCCGGTTCGGCCGGACAGGATGTCGCCGCGCCCGGGCCCGAGCTCCTGGACGAGGTCCTCCGCGCCGAACTGGCGGGCCCTCGCCAGGCCGCGGACCGGCCCGTGCTCATCGCCCTGGACGATGTCGCCTGGGACGATCCCGACGTCCTGGCCGCCCTGCGCGGCCTGCCCGCCGCACCGTCGACCCGCCGCGTGGTGTGGCTGCTTTCGGGTGCCGGAGGACCGGTCACGCACGCGCTGTCCCAGCATCCGGACGCCGTCGGCCTCACGCTCGGCCCGCTGCACCGCCGTGACGCGCAGCGGATGGCCGCGGACCGGCTCGGCGGATCGCCGGACGCCTCGGTGGAGCGTCTGATCACGGCCTGCGGCGGCCATCCCGCCCTGCTGGGGGCCGTGCTGGACGAGCTGGTCGCCTGTGCCGGCTACCGGGTGTGCGGCGGCGTCGCCGGTCTGGCGCCGGCGGCACTCCCGCCGCGCGTGGTGACCACGCTGCTCTGCTCGGACCCCCGGCTGTCCGGCCCGACCCGGGACCTCCTGCAGGCGGTCGCAGCACACCGGCTACCGCCGCGGATGAGCGAGTTGATGCGCCTGCCTGACGGACGGGCGGTGTCCGTGCTGGGCTCCGTGCGCGAGGCGATGGAGGCCGGCGTGCTGCTCCTCGGCGGAGACCGGCTGCGCTTCCGCCACCCGCTGCTGCACCAGGCCGCCGACCTGCTGCGGCACGAGCCGCCGGACGGCGGGGAGCGCGGTCTGCTGAGCCCCAGCGAGCAGACCATCACGCGGCTCGTCGCGGCTGGCCTGACAAACCGTCAGATAGCCTCCCGGGTCAACCTGTCACCCCACACCGTCAACTTCCATCTCCGGAAGATCTTCCGGAAGCTCGGCGTCTCCTCGCGCGTCGAGCTGGTGGGGACCCGTCTCCACCTGCTCCACCCCGCGTTCGACGCCGACCTCACACCCCCCACCCACGAGAGCAGGCCCGCACATGCAGGATGACAAGACCGTCTCCGTCACCGACGCGAGCGAGACGGTGGACACCGCGGCGGACGGCACCGGCGGCGGTCCGCCACCGCTTCCGCCCGCCCGGGTCAAGGCGATGGTCCTGGTCGCGATGGCCGCCACGTTCATGGCGATGATGGACTCCTACATCGTCAACGTCGCCATCCCGTCCATCCGCTCCGACCTCGGCGCCTCGGTCTCCGCCGCCGAGATGACGGTCGGCGGCTACATCCTGGTGTACGGGTTGTTCCTGGTCACCGGTGGCCGGCTCGGCGACATCGTGGGGTACAAGCGGATGTTCCTGACCGGTCTCGGGCTGTTCACCGTCGCCTCGCTGTGCTGCGGAATCGCGCCGAACCCCGAGGCCCTGATCGCGTTCCGCTGCCTCCAGGGCTTCGCGGCGGCGCTGTTCTTCCCGCAGATCCTCTCCATCATCCAGACCTCCTTCGAGGGCACCCGGCGCGACCGGGCCCTCGCCCTGTTCGGCGTCACCATCGGACTGGCCGCGATCACCGGCCAGCTGATCGGCGGTGTCCTGGTCCATCTGGACCTCTTCGGCTGGGGCTGGCGCCCGATCTTCCTGGTCAACCTGCCGCTGGGGCTGGCCGCCGTCGCCGGTGCCGCGCTGACCATGCCCGGGGTCCGCGGTACCCAGCGGCCCCGGCTGGACCTGCCGGGCGTCGGCCTGCTCACGCTGGCCCTGCTGCTGCTGTCCTTTCCGCTGGCGGAGGGCCGTACGGCCGGCTGGCCCGTGTGGTGCTTCGTGATGATGGTGCTGTCCGTGCCGTGCTTCATCGCGTTCGGCTGGTGGCAGCGCCGGCTGTCCGAGAGCGGCGGACAGCCCCTGATCAGCCCGCCGCTGCTGCGGCTGCGTGCCTACAGCTCCGGCAACGCGCTGTTCCTCGCGTTCTTCGCCTGCAACGCCGGGCTGTTCTTCGTGCTCGCCATCCAGTTGCAGAGCGGCCTCGGCTACTCGGCCCTGAAGTCCGGTCTGCTGTTCGCTCCGCTCGGTGTCGCGTTCACGGCCACATCCCTGGCCCTGCCCAAGATCATGCCGCGGCTGGGCCTGCACGTCCTGACCGCCGGGTACGGGCTCAACGCCTTCGGCTATCTGCTCCTGCTGCTCACGGCGCTGGCCGCGGGCGACTCGCTGTCCGGACCGATGCTGATCCCCTCCCTCGTCATCATCGGCGTGGGGCAGGGCCTGGGTGTCAGCCCGTTGCTCGGCGCCGCGCTGACCGGTGTACCGCCGCAGGAGGCCGGCAGCGCGGCGGGCGTGCTGGAGACCGTGGGCCAGCTGGGCATGTCCGTGGGCATCACGCTGGTCGGGCTGCTCTACTTCAGCACCCTCGGCGACGGCGGCTCACGGCACGCCTACACGCACGCCTTCACCGTGACGCTGGTGCTGAACCTGGTGCTGTCCTTGCTCGCCGTGGCGTTCGTCCCCCCGCTGCGCAAGGCCGCGGCAGCTCCGGCCGGCGCCTGAGGACGCGGAAGGCGGCCACTCGCCGGATCCGTGCCCGGCTCGGGGTACCGAGACGGGCACGGAGGACTCGAACGGCGACCGCGGCCGGCGACCGCGAACGTGCACCGCACCGCTTCGCCTTCGTGCGCGCCGTCTCCGGGTCGACGGATGTGCGCCGGGCGCTGTTGCTCACCCCCGTGGGGCAACAGCGTCCAGCGCCTGCCGAGCCGGCAACCTCTGTGGAACGGCCATGAGGTGCGCGCGCCAGCACTGCTGATGCTCTATGTGAGCCGAGCGGAAGTCAACTATCGTTGATTATCTGGCGAGTCGTCGAGGGGTGATTCCATGCCCCCTGAGGGCTTTGGTCGCTTCATGCGTCACGATCGTGGAAGTACCCGAGGCCGCAAGCCCCCCGCCGGCAGCCGTGGCGTTCTATGATTCGGGCCATGGCCACGGATTCTTCCTTCCCAGAAGCCTCGGCTCCTCGACCTGGCGAAGGCGAGGACCCATCGGCCCCTCTGGACTTCGCGGCTCGCTTCCGGCGCGTGATCTCGGTGCTCTACCCGAAGGATCTGGGCCGTCCCTGGCGCGACTCGGAGATCGCCGAGGGGACCGGTCTGAGCGGCACCTACATCGGCAACCTCCGCAAGGGCACCCAGAAGCCCAGCCTGGAGAACGCCGTGAAGATCGCCAAGTTCTTCGGTATTCCGCTGGACTACTTCAGCGACTCCGCCACCGCTCAGGCGGTCGAGCGTGACCTGCGGCAGATCGAGGCACTGCGGGACAGCCGCGTGGAGCGCATCGCGATGCGGGCGGCCGGCCTGCCGCCCGAGATGCAGGATGCCGCCCTCACCGTGGTGGAACAACTGCGCAAGGCAGTCGGGCTGGCGGACGGCCGACCCGAGGCGTGACCGAGTACCAGCAAACGCCGTTGGGGCACTGGCGGCAGGCTGATGGGGACAACGTGCGAGATCTGGGACGAACCCGCCGCCGGATGCGGGCCATGGTCAGGCAGCTGGATCTGCCGCGGGTGAGCACGGTGGAGGAGTTGTGCGCCGCGGTCGCGACCCGGGCCGGGCGCCCCGTCCGGCTGGTACCGCGGCGGATGAGGGTCGGCGAGCCGTCAGGATTCGTCGAACGCGGCGCGGACGCCGACGTCATCCACTTCGAGCAGGAGACCTCCGGCCTGCACCGCGCCCACATCATCTGCCACGAGCTGGCGCACCTCCTGTGCGGGCATCTGGCCGAGGCCCCGGCCGAGGACGAGGCAGCGGCACAGGTCGAACTGCCCACCATCGACGCCGACATGATCCGACTGGTCCTCGGCCGCTCCCACTACGATGATGCGGCGGAAAAGGAAGCCGAGATCCTGGGCGCCGAGCTGACGCGCACCCTCCTGCTGGCGCCGGGGGCAGGGACCACGTCGCAGCTGGCGCCCGCGCTGGAACACCGTAAAGGACAGCATGTCTGACCTGCCTGACACGCCATACGACGTGGCCTACCTCGGGATCGGCTCGGTGGCCTGGGCCGTGGCAGGACTGAAGCTCCGAGCCTGGCGCCGGGACCCGTCCCAGGGACTGCTCGTCGTCGCCCTGACGATCGCCGCGCCCGCGACCGCCTTCGTGGTGGCCTCCCCGGTGCTGTACCGGCTGATCGACCGGACCGCGCACCGCGGCAACCTGGCGACGCTGGTGGTCTACCTGGGCATCACGGGGTTCTCCGCCGCCGCCGTGCTGCTGGCACGCATGTGGACACCGCCGAAGGAGCGCGCCAACTCGCAGGTGTGGGACGGGGCGGGCCCGGACACCTGGCGCCAGGTGCGGTGGTCGCTCGCGGTGTTCGCCGTCCTGGTCCCCGCGATGATCGTCCTGTTCCTGACGGGCGGAGCGGACAGCCCGGAGACACCCCTCACCTTCGACACCACCTTCGCGGCGATTCCCGAGATCGCGCTGTTCCTGGTCATCTATCAGGTGCTGTTCGGCTTCGCGCTGATCGACATCAGCCGGGTGTGCCTCGGCCACGCATCGCGGCTGCCGCTCGGGTGGCTGCGCCGGGGCATCCGGCTGATCGCCGTCGGTGGATTCGTCGCCTGCGGCTACGTCGCGTGCAAGCTCGTCGCGATCGGCACGGCCTTCGCCGGGGTCACCGGGACGGAGTGGCTGAGCACGGCCCTCGGGCCCGCGTTCGCCGCGCTCGGAGCCGTGCTCATCACCACCGGCTTCGCCGGGCCCGCCGTCGCAGCCTGGACGCGCCGGCGCAGCGACTACCAGGCCCTGCGCCCGCTCTGGGACCTGGTGTACCGGGCCGACCGGCGCCTGGCGATGGAGGCGCCCCCGTCCGCCTGGAACGAGCGGCTGGCGTTCCGGGACCTGGAGTGGCGCACCGCCCGGCGTGGACTGGAGATACGCGACGGCCAGTTGACGCTGCGCCCGTGGGTTGATCCCGCGGTGGTGGCCGCCGCCGCCCGGGTGGCCGCCCGCGCCGGCCTGGACGCGTCGGACCGGGCGGCACTGACCGTGGCCGCCGCCCTGCGTTTCGCCGTCGAGGCACTGAACGCCGGGATCCCGCCGCGCCCGCGTGAGGGACAGGCTCCGCTGCCGGGACTCGACGCCGAACCGGCCGGGGAACGCGCCCACCTGGTACGGGTCGCCCACTACCTGCACGCCCCCCTGACCGGCGAGGCACTGGCCGTCGCCACAACGGCCGGATGACCGCGGGGATGCGCGTCGCACACGGCGCATACGCACGGCTCGTCCTGGAGACGATGCCGGAGGAGTCCCGCGTCGGGCTCACGCTGGGCTTCGTCCGGACCTTCGGCATTGCGGACATCGCACGGGTGTTGCACGGCACGGGACGGATGACCGGCGACCCGCGAGGCCGCGCCAAGGCGACGGGCGTGGCCATGTTCGCCCTGATCGGGCAGGGCCTTGACAGTGCCGAAGGGCGGAAGATCGTCGAAGGGCTGCGCCGGGTCCACGACCGGCCCGGCATCACGCCCGAGCTGATGCACTACGTCCTGGCCTGTTTCACCATCTGCCCGCTGCGGTTCATCGACCGTCACGGACACCGCCCCGTCACGGACGCGGAACGGGACGCGGCGCTCACGTTCCATCTGAGCCTGTCCAAGGCCCTCGGCCTGCCCGAGCCTCCGGGCGGTCACACCACGGTGCCCCTGGCCGGCGTGGAAAGCTGGATGCGCGACTACGAGAGCCGTCACTTCGCCCCCAGCGCGGAGGGCCAGGCCCTCTGGCAGTCCACCAGCAGGGGCCTGCTGGCGGCCAGACTTCCCGCGCCCCTGGCCCCGCTCGCTCCGGCGCTCGCCGCTTCGCTGCTGGACCAGCCACTCCGCACGGCCCTGAACGTACGCCGCCCGCCCGCGCCGGTCCGCGCCCTGGTGACGTACGCGCTACGGTTCCGGGCGCGCGCCCGCGCCGGGCACTGATGAAACCCGTCGGGGCACGAGACCGATGCCTTCGCCATTGCTGTGACCGCGTGCCCTCCGCTGGCGCTGCTGTCGTCAGTCGGACTGCTCAACCGTGCTGTGCAACGGCACCGCTTGCAAGCTGCCACATTTCATAGTTCCCGCACTCTGCCGTGATCTCGGCCGTCGCCTGAGCCGCGGCGAAGAAGTCATCGACCACGGGCGACGTGCGCGATGCCGCCACCGCGAGGCACACCTGGTCGGGCGCCAGCTCGGGGATGGGCACGTAGACGACATCCGGATGTGAGGAGAACACGGCCGCCGAACGGGCCAGGAACGAGATGCCCCGGCCGGCCGCGACATGCTCGAGCGTCTCGTCCACCCCGCGCACCAGGTACCCGGCGTTGGGGTGCGGGCGCCTGGTGGGCTGCGTGCTCGGGTCGGCATGCCAGATAAGCGGTTCGCCGGCCAGGTCGGCCTCGGTGACCTCCTCCCTGCCGGCCAACGGGTGGCCGGCAGGCAGCACCGCCACCCGCGGCTCCGTGTACAGCGGGGTGACGCGCAGGCCGGCCTCGTCGATGGGCAGCCGCACATAGCCGACGTCGATGCGGCCGTCGAGCAGCATCGGGGCCTGGTCGTCCCCTTCGATCCGCTGCACGTCCACGACCACGTCCGGGTGCCGGGCCTCGAACGCCCGCGCCGCCGGGATGACCGGGATGCCGGCCCGGAAACCGACCACCAGCCGCCGGCTGCCGCGGGCGGCCACGGACACCCGGCGGCGGACCGCGTGCGCGGAGGCGAGCAGCGGACCGGCGTCGGTCAGCAGCTGTCGGCCCGCGTCGGTCAGCGCCACGCCGTGGCGATCCCTGGTGAACAGCGAGGCGCCGAGATCATGTTCGAGCGCGCGGATCTGCCGGCTGAGCACGGGCTGCGCGATATGCAGCTCATCGGCGGCGCGACCGAAGTGCAGCTGGTCGGCCACGGCGGCGAAGTATCGCAGCTTGCGCAGGTCCAGATCCATGGCATCTCCCAGCCGGTAATGCCTCCAGGGTATCACCACGGCTGAAAGAGGTCTTGGACACCCGCTCAGAGCCAATGGCAACCTGAACAGGTACCTCATAGGGCCGAATCGAATTCGGCGCAAGAATTCGACATCGGAATTTGATAGCAGGGCTCAGGTCCAGGCCCAGACTGAGCACATCAGGAATCGAGCGCTGCCCATCGCGTCATTCGACGGCGTCGACGACACGACCTTTGAAAACGACGGGGTGGGCACGGCGTCCTATCCGGCTCCAGAAAGCAGGCACGCCAATGAGCAGCATCAGCATTATCGGCACCGGGAACATGGCCGGCGCCCTGGCCGACCGGGCGCTGGCCGGCGGCAACGCCGTCGAGATCATCGGCCGCGACCCGGCCAGGGCCAAGGAACTGGCCGCCACGCTCGGCGGTGCCACGGCCGGGACGCCCGGCGCCGCCCCGGCCGGGGACATCGTCATCCTCGCGGTGCCGTACGCCGGCGCGGCGGTGGTGGTGAGCGAGTACGGGGACGCGTTGGAGGGCAAGGCCATCGTCGACATCACCAACCCCGTCACCCCCGATTTCCAGGGCCTTGTCACGCCCGACAGCAGTTCCGGCGCGCAGGAGATAGCCAAGGAAGCCCCCGCCGGCGCGCATGTCGTCAAGGCGTTCAACACCCTTTTCTCCCATGTTCTGGCGGCCGGCCCAGCCGAGGGCCGCCTGTTGGACGTGTTCATCGCCGGCGACGACGCGCAGGCAAAGACACGCGTATCGGCGTTCATCGAGAGCATGGGACTGCGCCCGATGGACACCGGGCAGCTGGCAATGGCGCGGGCGCTGGAGAACGTCGCCCTGTTGCAGCTGGGCCTCGTCGCGCATTCCGTCAAGCACACCGACTTCTTCCTCGGCGTCAGCATTCTCGGCTGAGCGCACCCGCACCGCCACTTCTCGCGCCACGTCACGCCAGTAGATCCCCGGAACGAGGAGAACAGCCCCTCCACCTACTCCCTCCGCCTACTCTCGCAAGGACAGCAAGATGCGCGTTTTCGTCGCCGGCGGGACCGGCCATTCCGGTTCGTACATCATCCCCGAGCTCATCGCCGCCGGGCACGAGGTCACCGGCCTGGCCCGGTCGGACACGGCCGCGGCTGCGGTGTCCGCGCTCGGCGCGAAGGTGCGTCGCGGCGACCTCCTGGACCTCGACGGGCTCAAGGAAGCGGCCGCGGACTCCGACGGCGTCATCCACGTCGCGCACCGGCAGGACCTGCTTCCGTCCGGCGGGATCGACGCCGTGGCCGCCGCGGAGCTCCCCATCATGCTCGCGTATGGCGAGGCACTCGCGGGAACCGGAAAGCCCCTGGTCGCGGCGGGGAGCATAGGATCGCCCGGGAACCTGGGCCGGCCCGCCACCGAGGAGGACCCGGCCCTTCCCGGCGGCGACGAGCACAAGGGCACCCTGCGGGTTCGCAACGTCGTGGAAGCCGCCGTAGTCGGCCTAGCCGAGCGGGGAGTGCGGTCCTCGGTCGTGCGGATTGCCAACATCGCGCACAGCACGACCGATCGTGCCGGCTTCCTCCCCACTTTGATCGCGCTCGCGAAGGAGAAGGGCTTCGCCGGCTACCCCGGAGACGGCGCGAACCTGTGGAACGCCGTGCACGTCCGCGATGTCGCCTCCTTGTTCCGCCTGGCGCTGGAGAAGGGGCCGGCCGGCAGATACTGGCACACGGTCGGGGACGGAGGCATCCCGTTCCGCGAGGTGGCCGAGGCCATTGGCAGCCGTCTGGGCCTGCCCGCGGTGAGCGTTCCCGCGGACGTCCTGATGGTGCCGGGATACTTCGGGTTCCTCGCGAACATCGTCACGCAGAGCTACCCGGCGTCCAACCTCACCACCCGCCGGACCCTCGGCTGGGAACCCGCTCAGCCCAGCCTGCTCGCCGATCTGGACAACGGCCGTTACTTCTCCGCCGGCTGAGGGCAGGGGCCCGGATCGCAACGAGCCCGGCAGTCCAAGGGCGGTCCGGTTCCGGGGAGCGGGCCGGCGGCGGAGAGGCTCCGGACCCCTCACCTTGCGGATCTGGAGCGCCGCCGTGCCCCTTCCTCACCCCTTGACCGCGGAGCTGGCGATGCCCTGGACGAACCAGCGCTGGAAGAAGACGAAGACGATCAGGACGGGCAGCACCAGGAGGACTCCGAAGGCGAGGATCTGGCCCCAGTCGGGGGGCTGCTGGCCCTGGAAGACACTCAGTTCCAGGGGGGTGGAGGGCATCGTGGTGATCGTTCCGCACCGCGCGGCGGTCGCGGCGCTTCGCTGAGCTGCGGCTGCCCGTTCCGGGCGGGACCGTGGAGGGCGGGCACTCGCTGCCGATACCGGGCGTGTCGGTGGACCAGGACCTGGGAGCCCGCCTGGCGACCGGCCACCTGCTGAGTGCGGGTCACCGTACGGTGTGGCATGTGGCGAGGTCCGTCGGACTGGCCGGAGGCCGAGGCCCGGGTGCGCGGCTGGCGGGAGACGCTGGAGGAGGCGGGCGCCGAGGTGCCGCCGACGCTGGTGGGGGACTGGACGCCACTGTCGGGTCACCGGGCGGGCCAGGAGCTGGCCGGGCGGGTGGCCGCGAGCGGGGCACGGCGCCGCTCTGCCGGCGTGACGGCTGTCTTCGTGGCCAAATGACCGCCCGGCAGCGCATCGCCGGACGACGAGCGCGTGGTGATCGAGCCGCGGCTGATAGTCCGCAGCAGCAGCGTTCCCACCTGAGCGCGCCTACGCTTGTGCGGAAGCTCCGTTGCACGGCAACCGATCCGCCGGCCGTGACCGTCGGGATCGACTTCGGACGCTGCCAGGACGCGCCCTGGCAGCCACCGCGTCCCCCGCTCCCTGCCGTCAGCGTCGACCTCTCGAAATGTTTTCGAGACATGTCAGGATACTTATCGAGTGCGGTGTTGAGCGAGGCTGCTCGGTTTCCTCCTGGACAACAACACGCCTGCGCACACCTTGACAGGTACGCGCCCGAAACCTAATTTGCACTCACAGAGCGTAAAGAAGACTGGTTTTCGAAAGTTTTCATCACGACTCACGAGAAGCTGGTGGCTCTCGAGTGCGGAGAACGAACATGGAGACCTCCCCCTCTCGACGTACCCTCCTCGGCCTGGCCGCCGGCGTGTCGGTCTCCGCGGCGCTCGCGGCCTGCGGCACGTCCGGTCCCGGCAAGGGCGGCGGTGGCGGCAACGGAGCCACGTACTGGTACCTGGGCACCCAGCCCCAAGAAGGCGTCAGGACCAGTGCGTTGCAGGCGTTCAACAAGGCCCACCCCAAGGAGCAGATCAAAGGCACCACCTTCCAGAACGACGCGTACAAGACGAAGATCAAGACCGCCATCGGCGCAGGGCAGGCGCCCACCATCATCTGGGGCTGGGGCGGCGGGACGCTGCGCACCTACGTGGAGGCAGGCCAGGTCGAGGACCTCACCTCGTGGTTCGACGAGCACTCCGCCGTCAAGAAGCGGCTGTTCCCGTCCTCGTTCGGTGCGGCGACGGTCAACGGCAAGATCTACGCGATGCCGTGCGAGACGGTGCAGCCGATCGTCCTCTACTACAACAAGAAGGTCTTCGACCAGGTCGGCGTGGAACCGCCTCAGTCCTGGGACGACATCATGGCGCTGGTGCCCAAGTTCAACGCGAAGGGCATAGCGCCGTTCTCCCTGGGCGGCCAGTCCCGCTGGACGAACATGATGTGGCTGGAGTTCCTGTTCGACCGCATCGGTGGTCCCGAGGTGTTCCAGGCCATCTTCGACGGCGAGAAGAACGCCTGGTCCAACCCGGCCGCCATCACCGCGCTGACCAAGGTGCAGGAACTGGTCAAGGCCCACGGGTTCATCAAGGGCTTCTCCTCGATCACCGCGGACTCCAACGCCGACCAGGCGCTGCTGTACACCGGCAAGGCCGCGATGATGCTGCAGGGTGCCTGGTCGTACGGCATCCAGAAGTCCGACGGCGGGGACTTCGTCTCCAGCGGCGGGCTGGGTTTCATGAGCTTCCCGCCCGTCGAGGGCGGCAAGGGCGATCCGAGCGACACCGTCGGCAACCCCGGCCAGTACCTGTCCATCTCCTCCAAGGCCACTGCCGAGCAGAAGAAGGTCGCCAAGGACTTCTTCGCCACCGGCGTCCTCGCGGACGACGAGGTGAAGGGGTGGGTCGACACCGGAGGGGTCCCGATCCGGCTGGGCACGGAGAAGCTGCTGGCCGCCTCCGACGACGCGGATTTCCTGCAGTTCACCTACGACGTCGCCAGCAAGGCCAAGTCGTTCGGCCAGTCCTGGGACCAAGCGCTCAGTCCGGCGGCTGCCGAGACGCTGCTGGACAACATCGCCAAGCTGTTCCAGATGTCCGTCTCGCCGCGGCAGTTCGCGGCCAACCTCAACGCGGTCACCGGCAAATGAGCTCACTCACCAGCCATCCACCGCGTCGCAAACCGCCCAGCATCCTGCCGTGGCTGGCCACGCCCGCCCTGGTGGTCTACGTCGCGTTCGCCGTCGTCCCGCTCGTCGGTGTCTTCGCGCTGAGCTTCACCACGTGGGACGGGATCGGCGCCATCCACCCCTCGGGGCTGACCAGCTGGCGTGCGGTGCTCACCGACCCCGGACTGCCGCACGCGGTCTGGGTGACGTTCCTGGTGATGGCCGTGTCCTGGGCGGTTCAGACTCCGCTGAGCGTTCTGCTCGGCACGTTCCTGGCCGGCCGCCAGCGCTACCGCGCGGTGCTGGGCGTGGTGTACTTCGTCCCGCTGCTGCTCAGCTCCGCGGCGATCGCCATCGCGTACAAGGCCCTGCTGGACCCCAACTTCGGGCTCGGTGCCGGGCTGGGGATCGGGGCGCTCGGCCAGGACTGGCTGGGGCGGCCCGGGCTCGCGTTCGGCGTCGTCGTCTTCGTCGTCTCCTGGCAGTTCATCCCGTTCCACTCCCTGATCTACCAGGGTGGTGTCCAGCAGATTCCGCATTCCCTGTACGAGGCCGCGCAGTTGGACGGCGCCGGGCGGATCCGGCAGTTCTTCAGCGTCACGCTGCCCCAGCTGAAATACACGATCATCACCTCGTCCACGCTGATGGTGGTCGGGTCACTGACCTTCTTCGACCTCATCTTCGTCCTGACCGAGGGCGGCCCCGGAGACGCGACCCGGGTCCTCGCGCTGGACATGTACAAACGGGGATTCAAGGCCGACCTGATGGGACCGGCCAGCGCCATCGCGGTCATCCTGGTCCTGGTGGGCCTCGCCCTCACCCTGCTGCTGCGCCGGCTCGGGGGCCGGGACGCCGGTGAGAGCCAACTCGAAGGGGCCTGACGTGACAACCACACTGGCCAAGCCCGGGCGCCCGGACGAGGCCACCAGCCCCGAGTGGCGAGGCACCTCCCGTCCTTCGGCCCGCCGGCGCAACTGGCTCGGCGGCCTCGCCGGATGGCTCTGGCTCGTCGTCGTCGCCGTGCCCCTGTACTGGACCCTCATCACCAGCCTCAAGTCCCAGAGCCGCTACTACGCGAGCAACCCGCTGGTGCCCTCCGGCGACCCCACGCTGGACAACTACCGGCTGGTCATCGAGTCCGACTTCATCGGCTACTTCATCAACAGCGTCGTGGTCACCGCCGGCGCCGTGGTGCCGGCGGTGGCGTTCTCCTTCATGGCCGCTTACGCCATCGTGCGCGGCTGGCGCATGCGGGTCCTGCGCGTGATGAACGGGCTGTTCCTCATGGGCCTGGCCATCCCGCTGCAGGCGACGGTGATCCCGGTCTATCTGATCATCATCAGGCTGCATCTGTACGACAGCCTGCTGGCGCTGATCCTCCCGTCGATCGCCTTCGCCATCCCGCTGTCCGTGCTGGTGCTGTCCAACTTCATCCGCGACGTGCCCAAGGAACTGTTCGACTCGATGCGGGTCGACGGCGCCACCGAGTGGGCGACACTGTGGCGGCTGGCGGCACCGCTGACCCGACCGGCCATCCTCACCGTGACCATCTTCAACGCACTGACCATCTGGAACGGATTCCTGCTGCCGCTGATCCTCACCCAGAGCCCTGACCGCCGCACCCTGCCGCTCGCACTGTGGACCTTCCAGGGCCAGTACGGGGTCAACGTCCCCGCCGTTCTCGCCTCCGTCGTCCTCACCACGCTGCCCATCCTGGTCCTGTACGCCTTGGGCCGCCGTCAGATGCTCAGCGGTCTGACCGCCGGATTCAGCAGATGATCGACACCGATACGGGGGGTGTCGGGCCCGCGGTCCGAGGCGTGCTGTGAGTTCGCGTTCGGAGTCGAGCAGGCCCGGAGGCGCTGACCGAGGCGATGTTGGTGCCGGCGATCAGCGGCGCTGCCCATCTCCGACCCCAGGCTGAACTCCGAGCGGCTCTCGGCGGCGGTCAATGAGCCGTTGCCGACCTCGAGCATGTCCGGGTCGTTCCAGTGGCCGGGCCCGGCGTAGGGGGCGAGGCCCACGTCGCGGTGGAAGATGGACAGCATGCTGGAGAAGCCGGCATTGATGTCACCGGTGGTGCGCCAGCTGTTGCCGATGCCCATCTGCGGTGTCAGGGCCAGGCCGCTGCCCAGGGCCGCGGCGGGTGGGGCCGCGGTCAGGGTTGCGGCCAGCGCGAGCGTGCCGGCCCGCAGCCACCGTCTCGCTGATCGGAACCATGCCGCGGAAACGTTCACTGCCCAACCTCTCATCGGTCGGAGCGGAAGGTTCACGGAGCCGGTGCGCTGCCTTATCGGGCGGGCTGACGGACGTCTCGGCGCCGAGGAGAGGCGTCCGCCCGCCGGTCGCGACCGGTCGTGCAGGTCGGCCGAAGGCCCGGCGCATGAATGTCACGCCGGTGCTCCTCGAGCGTGTCGTCCAGGTGGGGCGGGCGGCGGGGGCGCCACCCCCGGTTCGCCGTCCGGGACGGCACGGCAGATGCTCCTGGACGGCGAGCCGGTGATTCAGGTCGCGGACGGTAGGGGCAGCATGGGACCTGGAGCGATCCCCGACTGGAGAGGTGCCACGTGCCCAGTGTTGTAAAGATCAATGTCCTGACCGTGCCGGATGAGCAGCGCGAGATCCTCGAGAAGCGGTTTGCTTCGAGGGCGGGGACCGTGGAGTCGTCGGACGGTTTCGAGTGGTTCGAGCTGCTTCGCCCCGTGGAGGGAACTGACCAGTATCTGGTGTACACCAGGTGGCGGGACGAGGCTTCCTTCCAGGCGTGGATGGAGGGCCCGATGAAGTCCGCCCACCAGGGAAGCGGTGGGGACGGCGCTCAGCGCAAGCCCGCCGCCTCCGGGTCCACCCTGTGGACCTTCGAGGTGGTTCAGCAGGCCGCGCCCAAGCAGGGCTGACGCGGATCCAGGAGCCGACCGAAGCCGCCTTCACGCCTGATTGGTGATGGAGGCTCGGAAGTGGTAGCGGTCCCCCCGGTAGACCTGGACGGTCAGTTCGATGGGGCGGTGTGCCTGGTTGGAGGTGAGCTGGGTCGCCACGAGCATCGGCATGGTGTCGGCGATCTCGAACAGCTCGATCTCCCGTCGCGTCGGGTGCCGGGCCTCGACCGAGTAATCGGCAACGCGCGGTACTTGCGGCGGGTCCCCAGCTCGCAGGGTGGCGTACAGCGAGGCAGTGTTGAAGTCGGTCTCGGCCAGGGCCGGGCAGGCCGTCAACGGGAGCCTGTTGTGCTCGAGCACGACCAGCAGGCCGTCCAGGAAGCGCAGCCGGTGGAGGTCGAAGAGGTCGGCTCCCGGGGCGATGCGGAGCTGCTCGGCCTCGGCCACCGTGGCCGGGCGGACGGTGGCGGAGAGAACCTTGCTGGTCGCCTTCAAGCCGTTGGCGTGGGCGTAGTCGGCGAAACCCTGGATCTGGGGGCCGGCGGTGGCGGACGCCGCCGCCGGATCCGGGGTCTGGCCCAGTTCGGCGACGAACCATCCGCGCGACGACGACGGCCGCACGATGCCGCGCGACTCCAACTGGGCGAGTGCGGCTCGCAGCGTCACGCGTGAAACGGCGTACCGCGTGACCAGAGCCCGCTCGGAGGGCAGCCGGTCGCCGGTACGGGCAGCGGCGGCGCGCAGGTCGTCGAGCAGCCGGGCGGCGATGCGCTCGTACAGCGGGAGGGCGTCTTCGGTGAACAGGCCTCTGGGCATCGGCGCCGTCACATCGGTCATACCAGAAGCATACCGGTTCGGTGGATTGGCGGGTCAGCCTCCACCCGCTCACCTGCGTGACGCCATTGCGGCCTCAAGACCGGCCTGCCCCTCAAGAAGAACGGCCTGGCCCTCAAGGCGGGCACCTGCACCAGCCAGTTGAGTAGCAGTAATGCCGTGTGAGGGCCATTGACAGGCCAGTCGCAGACCACTTACGTTCTCGAGGCAGACCGCGTGGGTGCTTAAGGAGTGTTCCATGGGCCGTCCACCCGTCCACCGACGTGTACGCCCGGCGCTATGACCTCGATCCGGTGAAGGAACTGCGCTGGTCGGCCACGTCGACGAGCGTCCTCACCACGTCCGCCTGCGACGGCGGGCCGGTGACGGAACGCGGGCATCTTCCGGGCCTGACCGAGCCGGCGGAACGCGACGGTTGTGACCCGATCGACCCATGCCTTACATCCGGTCCACCGTCATCCTCTCCCAGGTCATCCACCCGACCGTGGCATCACCTGGGACCGGCGATCCACCCGCCCGTGGCATCGATGGGCGCCGTGATCCGCGTCGTCTCCGCAATCGGCGGCTCGGCTTCGATGATCAACAGCGGCGAAGGAAAGGCGAGACCGCGCGGTCGGACACGCACAGCGAGCCCGAAGTCAGTTTGACGTGGCCACAAGGGAGTTGGCATGACGGATATGAACCGGCGAACCGTACTGAAGGTGGCGCTGGGAGGCGCCGGCCTGGCCGCCTTCCCTGCCGAGGTTATGGGCGCCGCACCCGTAGCCGCCGCACCGAACCGCGACACCGACGTCGTAGGCGTCGGTGACACCTCGGTGGCCTTGGAGTTCGACGACAGACTGCGTAGCCGGGTGTCCTTGAAGGACGTCAACGTGACGGGCTTCGACGCCAGCGAGGTCCTGCTGCTGGACGGCAAGACCGTCGACGCGTTCGCCTACCGCGGACGGGAGACCCGCGCCATCGAGGGTTCCCGGCACGGTGCGGGCCTCCAGGTGACCGTCTGGGGCGACGCCGCGACCGGAGTACGGAAGACGGTGGAGCTCACCTCCTTCCGGCGCCTGACCGGGATGATCGTGATGAAGGTGACCTACACCAACGTCTCCGGTGGTGAGCTGAGGGTGACCGGGTGGCGCAGCGGAGCCCATGAGCTCCTGGAGACCCCCGGCGGCTTCTACACGTTCTCGGGCACCACCCACACGGACCGCCGCGACTGGGTGCAGCCGATGACGGACAAGTACTACCAGGAGAACTCCCTGGGGATGGACTCCTCCGACTACGGCGGCGGCACCCCGATGGCGTCCGTGTGGCGTCCGGACGCCGGCCTTTCCGTCGGGCACGTCGAACCCGTGGCGAAGATACTGAGCCTGCCGGTGCGCAGGACGTCCGGCGGGGCGAGCCTCGCCGTCCAGGGCGACACCCCCGTCACTCTCGGGCCGGGCCAGAAGCTGGCCACGGAGACAACGTTCCTGACGGCCCTCCCGGGCGACCACTTCGTGCCGCTCCAGCGCTACCGCGACTACATGGGCGACATCGGCCTTCGCGCCTCCAAGGCCCCGAAGACGGCCTTCGACCCCATCTGGTGCGCCTGGGGCTACGAGCGCGACTTCACCGTCGACCAGGTCGTCGGAACGCTTCCCAAGGCGCGTGCCGTCGGTCTCAAATGGGCCGGGCTCGACGACGGCTGGCAGACCAACGAGGGGGACTGGGACCTCAACCCGCGGAAGTTCCCGCGGGGCGACGCGGACATGCGTGCCTTCACCCAGCAGGTCCGGGACGCCGGCATGCTGCCGCGCCTGTGGTGGGCACCGCTGGCGGCGGACCCCGACAGCAACCTCTTCAGGGACCACCCCGACATGCTCCTGCTGGACCGGAACGGCAAGAAGCAGAAGGTGACCTGGTGGGACGCCTGGACCCTGTGCCCGGCCTACCAGCCGACGGTGGACTACTTCGTCGCCCTGGTGAAGAAGTTCATCGGCGACTGGGGCTATGAAGGGCTCAAGACCGACGGGCAGCACCTCAACGCCGTCGCGCCCTGCTACAACCCGGCGCACGGGCACGCCCGCCCCGAGGAGTCGACCGAGGGCCTGGCGCAGTTCTGGAAGGCGGTGCACGAGGCCGCGAACGAGGCGAAGCCGAACGCTCTCCTGGAGCTCTGCCCGTGCGGCACCGCCTTCGCCTTCCACAACCTGCCCTACGTCGACCAGTACCCGGGCTCGGACCCGGAGTCGTCCTACCAGGTCCGCAGCAAGGGCAAGACGATGAAGGCGCTGATGGGCGAGGGCAGCAGCTACGCCGGCGACCATGTCGAACTGAGCGACAACGGCGACGACTTCGCCTCCAGCTACGGCGTCGGAGCCGTCCTGTCGACCAAGTTCACCAACCCGGGGGCGGGCGGCCCGGACGACTCGATCGTGCTGACCCCGGAGAGGGAAGCGCTCTGGCGCAAGTGGGTGAACCTGTACGAGGAGAACATGCTGTCCACCGGTGAGTACCGGGGCGAGCTGTACGACATCGGTTTCGACAAGCCCGAGACGCATGTCGTGGCCAAGGGAGGGACCCTGCACTACGCCTTCTACGCCCCCGGGTGGGACGGGACGGTCGAGTTGCGCGGCCTGAAGCGAGGCAGGTACCGCTTGACCGACCCGTTCACCGGCACCTCCCTGGGAACTGCCGATGCTCAGCACAACACCGTGAAGCTGAGCTTCGACCGGTTCCAGCTCATCGTGGCCGAGCCCATGGGCTGAGCTCGTTCGCGAGATCGGCAGCTACCGGGCACGCGCCGGCATGTGAGGAGGCTCTCATGGTCGTCCGGGGGTGGCGGGCATGGGGTGGTTGTGCGGGCGCCTGGCGAGGAGCCGATCGCCGTCGGTGAATCGCTCGGGCACCCCCGGCCAATCCCGCCGACCCCGCTGACCTCTCCTGACATCCGGCCGGTCCGGCATTCTGCCGGATTCAGGAGCGGCCAGGTTCGGCGCCGTCGCACAGGGCCGCGCAGGACACTCGCCGGCGCCCAACCGGCCGCCTTTCCACCGGACATCGCCGTGGGCGAGGATGGCAGGATGATCGACCACACTCCCCACAGCGCTCTGCTCCCCGTCCGCGGGAGGGCGGCCTGGGCGACGGGCGCCCTCGTTCTCGCCGCCGCGGCCTGGACGGCTCGGGCCGGCTGGCAGCTACGGCTCGCCTCCGTGGGACAGCCGGCGTCCGGGCCTCCGGACCAGGGTGACGGCAGGCACCGCGTGCTGACCGGACTCGAAGACGCCTACCACCTCGTCGCAGCCTTCGCGGACGCCCTCACGGTGCTGTGCGCGCTCACCTTCCTGGCCTGGCTGCTGCGCGTCAGGGACAACGCGCGCGCCCTGTCCGGAAGCCCCCCGCGTTACGGATGGCCCTGGGTCTACGCGGGCTGGATCCTTCCCATCGCCGACCTGTGGATCCCGCGCGGCATCGTCGCGGACGCCTACCGCGCGACCGCTCCCGGCCGGCGCCTGCCGGCGTGCGTGAACTGGTGGTGGGGCCTCTGGCTGGTGGGGCTGATCAGTGGAGTGGGCCTGATGTACGCCGACTCCACCGACGACGTCATCGCGCGTGCCTACGGGAACGTGACGCCCCTGCTGGTGGCGGATGCCGCCGTGGTGGGCGCAGCCGTGGCAGCCGTCCTCGTCGTCCGGGCCCTCACCGCGATGCAGGAAGAGGCCTGAACGAACGGCATGATCGCCTGACGCCTGACGCCTGACGCCTGACGCCTGACGCCTGACGCCTGACGCCTGACGCCTGACGCCTGACGCCTGACGCCACGACCGGAACCACGTCCAGGGCGGCCACCCTGCCGCCGGGGCCGGACGTCAGGCGTCGAGTCGCAGGAGCTTGCCGAGCAGTACGGAGAGTTGCTCGCGTTCGCCTGGTGTGAGGGCTTCGAAGGTGTCGTCGAGATATGGGGGACCGTGGCCTCGGCGAGGGCGAGGAGTCGACGGGGTGACTCGGTGATGGTGACGGCGTAGGCGCGGCGATCGCCTGCGTCGCGTTCGCGCCGTACGTGGCCCGCTCGCTCCAGTCCACCACAGACGCCGACCATGACGCTGCGGTCGATGCGCAGTTGGTCGCTCAGTGCGCGCTGCGAACCGGGGCCGACCGCGGCGAGCACGCGCTCGTGTTCGCCGAGGCGTTGTTCCCCGGATTCGGCTTCGGGGGCCACACCGCCCTCACTCCCGAGAACGTCTCCAGCGGCATGCACTTGTGGCATCTGGGCTTCTACTTCCAGCCCGACGTCCCCGAGATGCTGATCGCCGGACACGAGCGAGAGCTGATCACCTACATGATCAAGTTCAAGCGCAGTCGCCCCGACAGCGCCACGCCCGACGGCGTCGACGAATACGTGCGCTGCTACTCCATGCCCGGCGGCATCCGTGCGATGCCCTCCATCTACCGCGCGGTGCTCGTCGACGCCGAGCAGAACCGGCAGGCCGCGAAGGAGAAGCTGGACATCCCGGTACTGGCACTCGGCGGTTCGGCCTTCATCGGCGATCGCGACGAGTCCCAGATGCGGCTCATGGCCCACGACGTCACCGGGCACGTCTTCGAAGCGGGACACGACCTCGCCGAGGAAGTGCCCGACGACATGGCCGACGCGGTCCTCCCGTTCCTGGCCAAGCGCTTGTGACATGGGCGAGCCCCGTTGGGGTGCGGCCCCACACAACGCGTCACCGTCCGGCGAAAGGCAGAACGCAGGCCCTCCTCACAGCCCACCGACCGGCGGATCGCCAGGCTGTGCCCCATACACGCGGACGGGTCCTTCCCCGCTGCACGCCTACGTGACCGGCGAAGCCGGAAAAACCTCTGTCCTGCTCCCCAGACCATCTCGGGCAGTGCGTCTGACGGGATGCCATCCATACACTTCAACGGCCTGCCAGGGTGAGTAAGCGGGTCGCGGAGGCGGACCGCGACACGAAAACTCCGACAGCAAGAAAGCTTTGCCGCCGACACCCGTGTGCCGCACCATCACTCCTCGGAGGACGGACGCGTATGGGGGATGCGTGCTATGTGCGCTCTAGAGGGTATATATGGCGCTCTTCCGCGGTCAGCGGACCACACCGAGGTCCTCCGCAAGCCCACCGTCCGGGCGTTCACGATCATCTGCATGGCCATCGGCCAGGTATGCCACCGCTGGCAGCCACCGCGCCCGGCACTTCCAAGACAGCCGACCGCGGCCGTCCCGTCATATCGAGTCAGGAGTCACCATGTCCTTACGCACCACGCTCGTCAGGGCCCTGCGCACCGTCCTCACTGCGGCGCTCGTCTCGCTCGCGCTGGTCACCGGCACCGTCGGAACCGCGTCCGCGCAGACGGCTACGGTCCCGTCCGCGCGGGCGGCCACCGTCCCGTCCGCGCAGCCGGCCGCCATCCAGGGCGACAACAGCCAGGCGTCGGTCGACGGCGTCAACGGCGTCCCCGCCTCCGGCAACGGCGGGGACTGCCCGTACCTGCGCGTGTGCCTCTACACCGGTGCGAACATGACCGGCACCCGGTTCGACCTGTACGTCTGCCGCGACTACCGGCTCGTGCAGTGGAACGGGATCGGCTCGGTGTGGAACAACCAGAGCTTCGGGGCTGCGGCCGTGTTCATGAACCGGGAGTTCACCGTCCTCACCACGCTCAAGGGCCCGGACGCCAACGGCACCATCTTCGGGTTCGGCGCGTACGACTTCTCACCCATCTGGTACGTCCGGAACTGCTGAGGTCGTAACGTCCGCAACCCGTGGGGCTGCCTGGCCGCGACCAGGCAGCCGTAGCGGGACGCGCGCACCCGGTCCTTCCCGGGCCGGGTGCGGTCACTCCCGTTCGCGGTCACTAGCTCGCCCCTTCGGCTCTTCCGCAGCCCTCCTCGGCCACCGCCGACCGGCAGGCTGACACGGCGACCTCCGCCGGCCCGCATCATCGAAGGCCAACGCCGGCCCCGCGCAGCCGATCTCGCCGGCATAGTGCCCTCCCCAGAAGCCGGCCCGGGCCCCACCGATCTCCAGACGGCATGCCCGTCCACGTCGCCGCGCGAGGGCCCGCCACGCCCGCCAGCTCCCCGGACTGCCGGTCGAACGCGGTCCGGAGACGACCAGGTTGCTCCTGAACTCCAGACATCTCACGAACTGATCACGCAACCGATGAAAAGTGACTGGAGAAGCTCAGATGGCGTCGCTACCTGTCTTCAACTTGTTCACCTTCCGTGGTCTACCCGCGTAGCTGTGGGCGCGTCAGGATAGGGGCGCTTCACCACCTCACCTGACGCGGGAGTCGATGGGCCATGCGCAAGAACGCTCGCCGGGGCCTCTTCGCCGGCCTTGCAGCGGCCGCCATCGATGCCTTCGCCGTCGTTCGTGCCACCTCCGCCCGGTCGGCTTCACCCATCCGGCCGGCGCCGCGCTCGCTCGCTCCCACCTGGCCTCCCTGACCGTCACCGCGGGCACTCCAGGACCGGCTACGGCAGCGATTGCTCCCGGACGTAGTCCGTCGAAGTGCCGGTTCACATCGCCGGATACCGCTCGCGCCCGATTGCGCTCAGGACTGACCGGAAGGTCGCCTCCGAGGCCGCAGTGAATCTGCCGGCTCGGGCCAGGGCCATGCCGCCGGGCAAGCCGGGGGCCCATCGCGCGGTGGCGCAGTCCGAACGGCGGTCCGCAGCACGCAGTCCGCAGTCCGCAGTCCCGAGTCCACCGAATGTCTTTTATGTCATGGACATGATCAACCCAGGAGATTGAGGTTCTCATGCGTCCCTTCGCTCGAACGTCCACCGCCGTCGCCTCCGCCCTCGCTCTGGCGGGCAGCGGACTCATCCTCGGCGTGAGCGTCGGCACCGCGCAGGCCGCCAGCTGCTCGCGGTCCTACCTGCCGCTGCCCGACCCGTCGTGCACCCCGGGCGTCTACAACTCCGCCGTCACCCAGTCGACGATCAACTCCACGATCTGCGTGTCCGGCTGGACGGCGACCGTCCGTCCGCCCACGTCCTACACCAACCCGCTCAAGGCGCAGGGCATCATCGACTACGGCTACTCGGACACCAACATGGCCGACTACGAGGAAGACCACCAGATACCGCTCGAACTCGGCGGCTCCCCGCGCGACCCCAAGAACCTGTGGCCGGAGCCGTACTCGGGCTCGCAGACCGCCCACAGCAAGGACGGCGTCGAGACGAAGCTCAAGAACGCGGTCTGCGACGGCCGGATCACCCTGTCCGCCGCGCGTACCGCCATCAAGAACAACTGGACCACGGCCCTCAGCGTCACCGGCATCGGCTGACGGCATCGGCGGCGACCGGTGGCGCCCGGCACGGGGCGTCGCCGGTCGTCCTCCGGTCACTCACTCCACGGGGTGAGCCTGTGCCGCAGAGCGAGGCCTCTCCTTGGGCGACTGCCGGCCCGGCCTGATCGCGGGGGAGACGTAAGGGGTTCACGCACGACGCGCGGAGGTTGCCCGCAGCTGCGTCAGCTCTCCACTTCCGAGTCGGTGCCCAGCCCGCCGCGGCAGCGGTACAGCAGCGCACACGCGCCGATGACGAGCCAGACAGCACCGCCGATACGGGCTCGGTCGTCCATGTTCCACAGCACCGAGCCGATGATCACGAAGCCGGCGGCGGGGGCGACGAGATGGAGGTTCCAGCGGCGGCTGTGGTTGCGCACCACGAAGTGGACGAAGACCGAGAGGTGCAGCAGCAGGAAGGAGAACAGCGCGCCGAAGTTCACCAGCGACGACAGCAGATCCACCTGGCCCACCAGGAACAGGCCGATGACCAGGGAGATCACCGCGACCACGAGGAGCGCGCGCTGCGGGACCCTGCGCACCGGATGCACATGCCCGAGGAAGGCCGGCAGCTTGCGGTCCCGGGCCATGCTGAACAGCAGTCGCGATGTCGCCGCCTGGGCCACCAGTGAGTTGGCGACACCGATGGCCAGCGCGGCGGCGACCACGACGGTGGTCTTCAGCCAGTGCCCGCCGGCGATCTCGGCGATGTCGTAGAACGCGGAGTTGGTCGCCTCGTCGCCCGGGAAGTCCGTCTTGCCGGGCACCAGCAGGGCCGCCACGTAGGTCTGGGCGACGAACAGCACCGCCACCGCGATCAGCGCGTACACCGTGGCCCTGCCGACCAGCCGCCGATCGCCGGCCCTGACCTCTTCCGACAGGGTGGAGACGGCATCGAAGCCGAGGAAGCTCAGCACCGCGATGGAGAGCGCACCGAAGACCAGCCCGGGGGCCAGCAGGTCGGGCTTGAGGAAGGGGTCGAACGACAGGTGCGCGCCGTTCCTGCCCGTGAGGACGGCCGCCAGGCCGAACCCGACGAACAGTGCCAGCACGATCAACTGGCCGACCAGGAAGATCTTGTTCAGCCGCGTGGTCGACTCGATGCCGAAGAAGTTCACCGCTGAGTTGACGACGACGAACAGCACGACCCAGAGCCACTGCGGCACCGCGGGCAGCAGTGAGGTGAGCGCGGCCGCGCTCATCACGCACCCCAGCGTGGGGACGAGCAGATAGTCGAGCAGGATGCCCCAACCGGCGATGAAACCGATCCCGTCGTTGATGCCGCGGCCGGCGTAGGTGTACACGGACCCGGCGATCGGGAAGGCCCGGGACATCTCCCGGTAGCTGAGCGCGGTGAAGAGCATCGCGACCAGGCCGATCAGGTAGATCAGCGGAACCATGCCTTCGGAGCCGTTGAACACCACGCCGAAAATGGTGAACGGCGCGATCGGGACCATGGCCACCAGGCCGTGGACGACCAGGTCGGACAGTTTCAGCGAGCGTTTGAGCTCTTGGCTGTAGCCGAAGGCGTCCAGACCCGGTTCGGCGACCGACGAGCCGGGCGACCGGCCCTCCGCCGGGTCGGTGGTGGTCGTCATGCGGCTACCTTCCGAACGGGGTCTGTGGTCGGGCGCCGGCAGGCTTTGGCGTCACCCTCGAATCGTGTCGGCCGGCCGGGGCCCAGCGGATGGTCCGCGGGAAAGTCCACACGGGTGAGTGACTTCGCGCTGCTTGCGGAGAGGACGCGGACGATCGGGGACGGCCTGGCCTACCTGCGCGGCTCGGAGAGTCGTCGCCGCAGGATCATCCTCTCGGGCGTCGCTCTGGCCGGCCCACCTGATCCAGGCGTCCCGGACCGCGTCCTCGGCCTCGGCCGCGGTGCCGACCGGATGGGAGCTGACCGCCGCTCCGTGACATCTGGTCGATATGATGCACAGCACAGTCCGCGTCGGTGTTCGCCGGTGTCGACACCGCTGGGTGGAGGCGGTGGAGAACGCACTCGTGGCCCGTGCCCGGGACGCCACGACGTGCTCCCCGCGGGCCGGCCCGTCCGGCCATGAACATCGGAAGGCTGCGCTCCGTATGCACTCTCGTCGGAAACTAGGGAGTGAGTCATGGTCCGTATCGTGGCGGGGGTCGTTCTGTTCCTCCTCGGAGCCCTCTGGATCAGCCAGGGGACGGGTGCGATGAAGGGCTCGATGATGTCGGGGCACGGTCAGTACACCGTGCTGGGCATCGTCGTGGCGCTCATCGGCATCGCCTGTGCCCTCTGGGGATGGAGGGCCCGCGGCCGCAGGGGTAACGCTCCTGGACGTTGACCAACAGCGTGATGCGGAGTGCGCATAGAGTTGCTCGGCCAGAGGAAACGTGGCGAGAAGCGAATTGCATGGCAGGCTGTGCTTCCTACCGCCCGAGCCCAGGAGGTTCACCATGACCGCAGTGTCTCCAGCGCCGGAGGGGTCGGATTCGGCTGACGCCGAGAATCCTGCCCTGACGCCGGACGAGAACGGTCAGTACGACCTGAAGGCCAAGTTCCGGGAGGCCCTGGAGCGGAAGCGCAACATGCAGGCGGAGGCCGCGGCCCTCGCCGGGAACACGGACGCGGCGAAGATCCGCGGCGCGCACGGCCCGGCTGCGAGCCAGCGCTCGTTCCGGCGCAAGAGCGGCGGCTGAGCCCGACCCGCCGTTCGGACGGCCTCGGCAGGACACCGCGCGACGGCCACTACGTCGCGCGGTGTCCCTGCCACATGACGGAGGCGCCGGCGGCCCTGATGAGCGCCCCGGAGATCTGGACAGGGGCAGCAGCCGGTAGGAGACCTCGTCGTGGCCCTCAGGGCGCCAGGACGGGCTTGACCGCCAGGCCGGTCCTCATCTCCTCTGCCGCGCGCTCTATGTCGCGGAGCGGAAACGTCTTGATGAGCTCGCCGACCGGAAGCCGGCCGCCGCCCATCATGGCTGCCAGCCGCGGCAGGAACTCGGGCGGATTGCTCCGGCCCTCGACGACTCCGATGACGCGTTTGCTCTCGTTGACGAGATCGGCGACGTCCAGGGGAGCGGTCGCCCCGCACGCGGGGACGCCGACCACACCCGCCGTTCCGCCGGATGGCGGCAGCTGACCGGATCTTGGCGGACATGCAGAGGCGCCACGCACGGCGGCTCGGCGCGGACGACCACGCCGAGTTCAAGCGCCTCTTCATCGACGTGGTGGAGCAGCAGCAGCGCTACGCGAAGAGCGCCGCCGCGGACCCGTCCGTGCCCGCCGGCACCTCCTGACGGAGTCCGTCCCTGACGCGTCGCGCCGAGGCTCTCCCGGGTCGTGGACGGGGCCACCGGAAGCGCACGCCTCCACCGCCGGGAGTCCCGCCTCAGAGGACTCCCAGCCTCCGGAGCAGCTCCTCGGTCCGTGCGCCTGTGATCCACCGGTGGGCGCTCCAGCCCGTACCGAGGGCGGCGTCGACGTTGACCTGCCGGTCGTCGACGAACAGGACGTCCGCGGCGGGCAGGCCCAAGCGGTCCGTGACGTGCCGGTAGATCGCGGCGTCGGGTTTCGCGAGGCGGAGCTCGGCCGAGAAGAACCAGTCACTGACGTACGGCGCCCACGGTGTCTCACGGGCGGCTGCCGCCATCTCGCGGGTCGCGTTCGACAGGATCCCCACCCGGACGCCGCGTTCCGACAAGTCCTCGAGCAGAGCCGTGGCGTCCGGGCGGATCGTCGTCCACGCCTCGGTGTCGATGCGCGTCAACTCGGCGATGAGGCCGTCCCTCGCGCAGATGCCGAGGTCCGCGAGCAGGCGGCCCCAGAAGGCGGTCGCACTCCCGCCCCGGTCGTACGCCTCCCGATGCGCCCAGTACGCGGTTTCCACATCCTCGGGCCTGTGTGGCAGGCATGCCGCAAGGCGCTGGTAGAGCCCCGGCGGAGTGGCGAGCACTTCACCGAGATCGAAGATCACCACGCGGGGACACGGCGGCGCCGGCCGGTCGCCGGCGGCGGGGCCGGGCCCGAAGGGGGTCCCGCCCCGGAGGTCTGTCACGGTCATCTCTTTCCGGGGTGTACGTGCCGTCAGCCGCTGCGTGGGCTGCCGGCGTTCAGCGGGCGGTCGGGGCCTGGGCCAGGGTGCGGCCCCGGACCAACGTGCCCGGGAGCAGTTCGTGCCGGGGCGGCGTGCGCTCGTCGAGCTGGGCGCGCATCACTTCCACGGCCCGGCGTGCGGCATCCTCCACCGGGATGCGGACGGTGGTGAAACCCATCAGGTCGATGCCGGGAAGGATGCCGTCGAAGCCGGTGAGCGACAGGTCGTCCGGTACCTTCAACCCGGCCTCCTGCGCGTGCGGGAGGAAGGCCAGCAGGCGCCAGTCGGAGGGGAACATCGCGGCGGTGATCCGCTCCTCGCGCCGCAGCTCGACGATCTCGCGCGCGCCTTCCTCCCGGCTGCCGAACGTCGGCGAGGAGACCTCGTACACCTTGACCCCGCGCTCGGTCAGGCCCCGTACCATCGCCACGCCGCGCCGGTGCTCGGAGACCGAGTGGTCGGGCACCACCACCGCGGCGCCCCGGTGCCCGGCCGCCACCACCGCGTCCACCAGCAGGCCGGCGTTGTAGTCCTCGTCGTAGGAGACGCTGTGGATGTCGGGGTGGGACTCCGGCCGGCCGACGACCACGACCGGCACCAGGTCCAGGAAGGGTTCGAGCATCTCGGCGCGGATGACGCCGGTGGAGACGAACATGCCGCCGACGCGCAGCCCCAGCAGCCGGTTCAGCGCCTGGCGTTCGAAGTGGGCGCCCTCGTGGCGGGAGGGCGCCACGGTCACCATCTGCAGGCCCGCGGCGCTGACGTGGGCCTGCAGTTCGGCGAAGAGCAGCCCGTAGGCGGGGTTGTCCGGGGCGCGCAGCAGCAGGCCGAGGATGTCGGAGCTGCGCGCGGCCAGCGACCGCGCCATGGTGTTCGGCACGTAGCCGAGCCGCTCCGCCGCCTCGTACACGGCCCTGCGGGTGTGCTCGGCCACGGGCGTGGAACCGTAGAAGACCCGTGAGGCCGTCGCCCGTGAGACCCCCGCTTCCAGGGCGACCTTCGCCATGGTCACTTTCAGCGGTGAGGTGACCTTGTCGTCCATGCTCGGTGCCACGCGGTCACCCTATCGGCTGCGGCCGGGACGCCGACCGCCCCCAGCTGCCGTACGTGCGCGGGGTGATGCCGCGCACCTGCTGCCGGTAGCGGCCGAGCAGGTCGGGCCAGTCGGTCTGGATGATGTCCGCACCCAGCTCCATGAGCCGGCCCCATCCGTCGTCGGGGTCGCCGAAGACCGAGGTGTGGTCGTCGATCCCGGAGTACAGGGGCACGCCGTCGGGGAGGTTGATCGCGTTGAGCAGGCACAGCAGTCCCCGCCGGTGCATCTCCGTGACGACCGCGGGGTCGGCGAGCTCGTCGTCGGGGTGGCGCGCGATGAGTTCGACGCCCACGAGGTTGAGGTCCGGGGCGCCGAGGACGGTGTCGATGTCCGCACGGGAGTAGACGATCGGCACGAACGGGTACTTGACCGGGTGCCGGCGCAGCTTGTCCAGCCACTGCTGGTCCACCGGGCTCTTGAAGACCAGTTGCCCGGCGATGTCGAACCGGTCGGCGAAGGGCAGCAGGTCGTCGAGGTACCACCAGGACCGGTCGATGTTGAACAGCACCTCGCCGCGGAAGCGGGTGAAGATCTCGCCGAGTTCGGAGAGGCCGGCGCCGTGGCTGCTCCAGCGGTACCGCAGCGCGCGGATCGCCTCGGCGTCCAGGGCGCGGATGTCGTCCGCGCGGTCGAAGGCGTGCGGCTCGGCGCCGTCGTGGAAGACGAAGAAGGAGCCGTCGCGGGAGCGGATGACGTCGAGCTCGACCATGTCGGCGCCCTGGCGGAGCGCCGCGACGACGGCCCCGGTGGTGTTCTCGGGCACGTTGCCGAGCCCGGTGCCGCGGTGCACGCAGATCAGCGGGGTGCGCTGCGCGAGGTGGGTGTTGAGCAGCGCGTTGACATGCTGGTGTCGGGGGTGGCCGAACATGGTGTTCCTTCGTGTACGTGCGGGTCAGACGGTGCGGGTGGGACGGGCGGACGCGCCCGTGTCGGTGTCCGCGGCCGTGGGCGCGGTGTGCTCGTGCCCGGGGCGCGGCCGCGGGCGCCGCCGGCGGTGCCCCGTGTCGGCGCGACGGCCGTAGACGAACCACATCACCAGGCCGGAGACGGCCATCAGGAGCACGGCGTAGACCAGGGTCAGGGCGGTGCTGTCGCTCGTGCCCTCGTTGCGGGTGGCGTTCTGGATGGTGATGCCGAGCGGCTGGTACAGCGGGTGGGCGAGGAAGACGGAGATGTCGTAGTCGTCCAGCAGGCTGTTGAAGTTCAGGGCGCTGACGGCCGCGGCGGTGGGAAGCACCAGGGGCAGCAGGACGCGCCGGAAGGTGTGCCAGGCACCCGCGCCGAGCAGGGTGGCAGCCTCTTCCAGCGAGTCGGGGACGCCCGCGTAGGCGGCCTTGAGCATGCGCAGCGTGATCGGGATCTTCGCCGAGACGTAGGCGATGGCGAGCAGGACCAGGGTGCCGGTGAGCACGGTGCCGCCGACCACCGTTCGTGGCTCGGAGTAGGTGATGATCAGTCCGAGGGCGGTGAGCGTGCTCGGCAGCATCCACGGGATGTGCAGCAGGTGTTCCACGGCGGCGGTGACCGGGCTCGGGTACTTGTGCAGCACCCGGGCGACGAACAGCATCAGGGCGATGACGACGGTCGCGGTGACGGTCGCGTACGCGATGCTGACCAGCAGCGGCCAGGAGGCGGTCGCGTCGGTCAGCACCTGGCGGTAGTTGGCGAGCGTGAAGCTGCTCGTGGTGATCCGGCCAGAGGCGATGGTCGAGGCGCCGGTGAAGGAGAACACCACGATCAGCAGCGGCGGTACGAGGTACGCGGCGAACAGCGCGTAGGCCAGGACGTGCACGACGGCGCCTGCCACCGGGTTGGTGATCCGCTGCCTGCGCAGTGCCGAGGGCACCTTGGAGACGGAGAAGTAGGTTCCGCCGGCCTGCATCCGGTTCAGGACCGAGAGCAGGACCAGCGTGGCGGCGCCGAGGAGGACGGCGAGGGTGGCGGCCAGGTCGCGGGAGGAGGGGATGCCCGCGAAGGTGAGGATCATCGGCGTGATCGTCTGGAAGTCCCGCCCGCCGATGACCTGGGGCGCGGCGAAGGCCGTCAGGCCGCCCAGGAACGTCAGCACGGTCACGGCGAACAGGGTGGGCTTGAGCACCGGCAGCACCACCCGGCGCAGGATCCGCCAGGGCGAGGCGCCGAGCTGCTGCGCGGCCTCGATGGTCTGGTGGTCCACCCGCCCCAGGGCCGAGGTGAGGAACAGCAGATGGTAGCTGGTGCCGGTGAGGGTCATCACCATCACCACGGCCGGCATCCCGGAGAACCACGCCGGGTCCGTGCCGGGGAAGGCGTCCACGAGCAGGCGGGTGAGGAGGCCGTGCTCGCCGTAGACGAAGGTGTAACCGGACACGGCCACGACTCCGCCGTAGACCAGCGTGGTGGCGTAGCCGAGCCACAGCAGGCGGGCGCCGCGCAGCGCGAAGTAACGGGTGGCCAGGACGATGAAGACGCCGACGGCGTTGACCGTCACGGACAGGGCCGCGGCCAGCAGGAAGCTGTTGCGCAGCGATTCGCGGGCGCGGTCGGAGGACCACAGCTCGGTGAAGGCGCGGGTGCTGAACGAGCCGTCGGGAAGGAAGATCTCCCGCAGCATGACCAGGTTCGGGAAGACCAGGAAGGCGAAGACGAACCACAGCAGCAGCGCGCCGGCCACCAGGACCAGCGGCGAGCGGAGCATCCTCCGCGCGGAGCGGTTCACCGTCGCGCCCCGCCCGCCGCGGAGGCACCCTCGGGGCCCGGGTACTGCAGCAGCGAGGCCGGGTCGATGACGAGGTCGACCCGCTCGCCCTCCCGGGACCGGAAGCCGTCCTGGGCCCTGAGGACCGCCCGCAGGCGGTCGTGCTCGGTGCGCAGGTGGTAGACGTCGTGCATGCCGTGGTAAGTGTGCGAGTCCACCGTGGCGGGCACGGCGATCCCGCCGTGCGGGGTGCCGGGCCGGACCGCCTTGACCTTCTCGATCCGCACGTAGGTGGCGGCGCCGGCGTCGAGACCGGAGGCGCCGGCCGCCGCGAGCATGCCCACCAGGGCGGGGCTGAGCCGGTTGACCTCGCCGAGGAAGGTGCAGACGAACTCGGTGGCCGAGCGCTCGTAGACCTCCTGCGGAGTGCCGATCTGCTCGATGCGCCCCTGATCCAGGACGGCGACGCGGTCGCTCATCGACAGGGCCTCGTCCTGGTCGTGCGTGACGTAGACGGTGGTGATGCCGAACCGGCCTTGCAGGTCCTTCAGCTGCCCGCGCAGCTGGCGGCGGAGTCTGGCGTCGAGATTCGACAGCGGCTCGTCGAGCAGCAGGACCTTCGGGCGCAGGACCAGGGCGCGGGCGATGGCCACCCGCTGCTGCTGGCCGCCGGAGAGCTCGGCGACCTGCTTGTCGAGCTGCTGCTGCGACAGGTCGACCTGCTCGGCGATCTCGTTCACCCGGCGGTCCGTCTCGGCCCTGGACAGCTTCTGCACGCGCAGTCCGAAGGCGATGTTCTCGCGCACGTTCATGCCGGGGAACAGGGCGTAGTTCTGGAAGACCATGCCCACCTCCCGCTTGCCGCTGGGCAGGTGGGTGATCCTCCTGCCCCCGAGGTGGATGTCGCCGGCACTGAGGTCGACGAAGCCGGCGAGGGCACGCAGCGCGGTGCTCTTGCCGCAGCCGGAGGGTCCGAGCAGTGTGAAGAACTCACCCTCCTGGACCTGGAGGGAGAAGGCGGGCAGCGCCGTGAAGCCGCCGAACCTCACCGTCACGTCGTCAAAGGTGATCATGTGGGTCCTCGGGAGATGTCGGGTGGCGGAAAGGGGGCGTTCCAGGGGGAGCGGCCGCGCGGGGCGGGCCCCCGCGCGGCGCGGAGTCAGCTCCCGAGGTAGTCCAGCTCGACCTTCTCGATCCACTGGTCGAGGTGCTCGGCCACGAACGACCAGTCGATGTCCTGCTCGGTGAAGGAGTTGGTGTCGCTGACCGCCGCCGGGTCGGCCTGGGCCAGCGCGTCCTTGTTCGTCGGCATGGTGTGGAACTGCTTGGACCAGGCGGCCTGGACCGTCGCGCTCCCGAACCAGTCGATGAACTTCTTGGCGTCCGCCGCCTTCTTCGTGCCCTTCACGAGCCCGACCTGCTGGACCGTCATCGGCACACCGATCTTCGGATGCACGGCCTCGGTGGTCACCTTGTACTGCTGCTCGCGGGTGGCCTTGCCGGCCAGCCACATCTGCCCGGCGTCGACCTTGCGGGACGCCATCCGCGCGTACAGGTCGGTGTCGGCCACCGCGGGGACACCGTCGTGGAAGTACGCCTTGACCGCGTCCCACCCGGCCTTGCTGACCCCGAGGTCGCCCTTGTCGTCGCGGTAGCGGCTGAGGATGCCGGCGAGGACCATCTGCGCGGTGGCGCCTCCGAGGTCGGCGGGCACCTCGTAGCGCTTGGCGAACTGCTTCTCGGTCCACAGGTCGGGCCAGTCGGAAGGCGCCTGGGCCGGGCTGCTGTAGGCCGCCTTGTCGTAGACGAGCATGACCGGTTCGCGAACGATCGGCCAGTACTCCTTGCCGGTCGGGTCGCCCGCCGAGGCGTCCACCTTGCCGGCCCACGACGGCGTGTAGGGGGCCAGCACGTCCTCCTTCTTCAGGTTCTCGAAGTAGACGTTGTTCAGGCCGAAGGTGACGTCGGCGATCGGATTGGCCTGCTCGGCGAGCAGCCGGTTGCGGATGTCGCCGCCGCCGAGGTCCACGAACTGGAGCTTGAAGCCGGCCTTCCCCGCCTCCTTCTTCAGCCAGTCGCCCCGCCCGTCCGACACGGAGTTGCTGTACACGACGAGGCTCTTGGTGCTCCCCGTCCCGCCCTGCCCGCCCGCCGCGACCGGCGAGGTACAACCCGTGGCCATCAGTCCAGTGACAAGCACCGTCGCTGCGGCGGTGATGGTCTTGCGCACCGACTTCATCCGTTCTGATCCCCTTGCCGCCCAGCGCGGCCAAGAACTCCCGAGACACGAGACACGCCATGAACGCGCGTTCACAGGAGAGTGAACACGCTTTCATTGACTTCGGGACGACAGGAAGATGAATCGCGGGGGTGGCGAGAATCAACCGTGCCTGGGTGGTGGCGGCCGTGGCGGCTCCCGCCGTGGCCGCGCCGGTGACGCAGCCGGCGATCAGCAGCAGGTCGGCGGGTGCCGGCGTGGGACCGTGCGGCCTCATCGGCTGGGGATGCCTCGGGTCGAGATGCCTCAAGAAGCCCGGATCATGATCGCGTCACGAGCTCGCGGGAAAGCGTTTGAGCGAGGCGGCGCCCCACTGCTACTTTCCCGGTGGACCGTGAAGTCGTCGTGTGGAGGTGAGCCCCGTGAACACAGTTACCCGTGGGTGCTCCCTCAACCCGTCACGGTCCGGCGGCTGACGTTCGGTGCCGCCAGGAGCGCCTGAGATCGAGGCACTCCTGGAGGGAGACGCCGATGAACACGAAGCCTTTCACATCCGGCCTGAGCGAGAACGCGGTGATGATCACGCGCGTCGCGGACAGGCAATGGCATGCACTGGACGACGACCTGGTGGTCGGCCGCGGGCATGCGGCCCACCGGCCAGACGGACGCCTGTTCGTCAGCATCGACGCCTGGCATGACGCCACCTTCGACCGGCTCGCCGAGGTGATGCTGGCCGAACTGCCGGCACCGCTGTACACGGTGGTCGACGAAGCCGACGTCGAGCTGACGGCCGGCTGGCTGCGGGCCGGGTTCACGATCCGGCGCCGCGAGTGGGAGTACGACGTGCCGACGGACCCGCGGGTCACAGGACTCGAAGCGGTCCTGCCGCCTTCGGGCGTGACGATCGTGCCCGCCGGTCAGGCGGACGAGAGCCGGCTGCGGGCCGTGGACCGGGCGATCCGTGACGAGGTCGCGGCGACCGCGGGGTGGCAGTCGATGCCCACTGAGGTGGTTCGCGGCCCCGAAGGCGACACCATTGTCGACCCGTCGAAGTACGCGGTGGCCGCGGCGCCGGACCGCTACCTGGGTCTGATCCGGGTGGTCACGGTGATCCGGCCGCGCATCGGGCTGGTCGCGGTCCGGGCCGGCGAGCAGCGCCGCGGCATCGCGCGGGCGCTGCTGGCCCACGCGCTGGGGACGCTGCACCGCTCCGGGTCCGCCGTGGCCTGGGCGGAAGTCCACGAGTCCAACCAGGCGGCCTCGGCGCTGTTCGAGGGCATCGGCGCCCGGCCGACGAGCAGCAACCTGGAGCTGGTGCGATGACGAGGAACAGGAACGTCATCGAAGTCGAGGGCAAGGTCGTCGAGTGCCTGCGCAGCGCCATGTTCACCGTGGAGCTCGAGAACGGCCACCAGGTGCTCGCGCACATCAGCGGGAAGATCCGCAAGAACTACATCAAGATCATGCTGGAGGACCGGGTGCTGGTGGAACTCCCACCGTACGACCTGACGCGCGGTCGGATCGTGTTCCGGTACCGGAACTAGCCGCGGCCGGCGCCTGCCGCTGTAGCTGATCCTGGGGCCACGGTCAGGGGTTTTTCGTGACCGGGGCCCCGGGATGGCACTTTTCCGCGCTGATCACCGACCGCCCCGCGCGCATGTACGGGGCTGAGGGACGGCGAGATTGCCGACCAGCGGTTTCTCCGTCAAGAATGCCCTGCCGTCGTGATCGGCACGGATTTCCAGCCGGTTTCAGCTGCCCAGCGCTCGGCTGCCATCATCAGCACCTGCGTCGCCGGGGCCTTGATCTGCCCGTAGTCCCGTAGGTCCGGAACGCTGAGGGACAGGCGCTTCTTGAACGCTCCCCATGAGTGGCGGGCAGCTTCATCGGCGCGTAGGTAATCCCGGAAGAGAAGAGCGAAGCGGGCGTTCGGGCCGCCCTCCTCGCGCAGGTGCACGTTGCACCGTCGGGCGCCGACCGGGGGCGCGAACACCAGCTTGCGACACTCCTGGCCGCCGCAGACCTCGGTGCGGTTCCAGGACTCGTGGCGGCAGCGGAAGCCGATCGCCGCGAACAGCTCGACCTGCTGACTTTCGTCCACGGCCTCGACGCGGACCTGGATGTCCACGCAGTCCTTGGCGGCCAGACCTGGGACCGAGGTGGAACCGACATGGTCGATCGACCGGGCATGGTCACCGAGTGCGTCGCGCAGTGTCGTGGCCAGCTGCTCGAAGTCCAGCGCCCATTGCGGCTGGTAGTCCAGCAGCGCTACCGGGGCCGATTCGTCGGGGAAAGGCATGCCTACAGCATGGAGCGGTCGCTCAGACTCCGGCGACGGTGGATCACGCCCTTTCCCGTGAGTGGCGCGCGTACAGCGCGGGCCGCCGGTCCGCGTGGACGTCGTTGCGCTCGCTGATGGCCTTGTTCCGGGCCTCGGCGAGGTCGAGGGTCGCGGTGAGGACCGCTTCCTGGCCGAGGCGCAGCGGGGTCACGGGGTAGCCGTCGGCGTCGACGATCACGCTGCCGCCGAGCCAGTCCTGGCCCCGTTCGACGCCGGTCCGGTCGGCGACGGCGAGGAACATGCGGTTGACGGAGGCGTTGGCCTGCGCGCGGACGATCTCGCCCGGCCGCTCGCCGTCCGGCCGCGGAGACAGCGGCCAGTTGACGGGCGCGCACAGCAGGTCCGCGCCGTCCAGGGCCGCGAGCCGCACCCACTCGGGGAACTCCAGGTCGTAGCAGACCATGAACCCGATGCGGCCGTAGACGGTGTCGACGACCGGCGGGGGAGTGTCGCCCGGCGAGAAGCCCCAGGTCTTCTCGCCGTTCCACAGGTGGGCCTTGCGGTAGGTGGCGCGCAGTCCGGTCGGATCGGCGAGGGCGGCCGCGTTGTGGATGCGCCCGTCCCCGCCGCGCTCGGCGAAGCCGCCGACGATGACCAGGTCGTGGCGGGCGGCGAGCGCCTCCCACTCCCTGACCGTGTCGCCGTCCGGCGGCTGTGCCGCGGCCCGCAGCTCCTCCGCGTCGGTGAAGACGTAGCCCGTACCGGCCAGCTCCGGCAGGACCACGACGTGCGCGCCGCGCTCGACCGCGGCCTCGACGGCGCCCCGGATCCGCTGCCGGTTCCCCGCGGTGTCGCCGACCCGGGGCGCGATCTGGCACACGGCGACGGTGACCTCGGTCCCGCGGGCGGCGCCGGGGCGGGATGGTTGCGGGCTCATCGGGCGGATCCCTCCAGCTCGGCTTCGCTCACCACCTGCGCGCCGGCCTCCGCCTCATGGTCCAGGCTCCTGGAGAACAGCAGATACAGCCCACCGGAGACGACCAGACCGACGACGAACGAGAAGTCCGCGCCACCGAGGGCGTTCGCCGCCGGGCCGGCGTAGAAGCTGGTCGAGAAGAAGGGGATCATAGCCGCGAACCCGATGAGGTAGGCGGTGACGCCCCGCCACGCCCAGCGTCCGTAGAGGCCGTCCGGCTTCAGGATCTCGGCGATGGCGTACCTCCCCCGGCGGACGAGGTAGAAGTCGACCAGGTTCACCGCGGTCCACGGGACGAGGAAGTACAGCATCATCAGCACGAAGTTGTTGAAGCTGCCGATGTAGTCGTCCGGGATCAGCAGGGCGACCACCAGGGACACCAGGCCGACCACGACGAGCCCGATGACGCGCAGCCGCACGGTGGGGCGCACGTTGCGGAAGCCGTCCAGCGCGCTGGCGCCGGTGAGCATCGCGCCGTAGGCGTTGACCCCCATGATGGAGATCAGCGCGAGCACCGAGGCCATGACGGCGATGAGTCCGAAGCCGGGGAAGACCAGGTCGCCGACGGAGCGCAGGGCGAGGATCGGGTCGGGATCGGGCAGGTGGCCGGCGAGGATCGCGCCCAGCGACATCAACCAGATCGCGGAGAACGCGGCGCCCGAGTACACCGCGCCTATCAGGCCCCGCGCGGGCACCTTCGCCGGCAGGTAGCGGGTGTAGTCGGAGACGTAGACGGCGTAGCTGATGTTGTACCCGGCGGCGAGGGAGAACTGCACCAGGAACGCCGTCAGGCCCCATCCCGCCGTGGCGGCGGGCACGTTGGCGGGGGTGGGGTGGGAGCCGAAGTGGACGATCGCGACCACGGTGAGGACGGCGAAGACGAGGACCAGCAGGTACGTCAGCCAGCGCTGGACGAAGTGGAGCAGGTCGTGACCGACGACCGCGATGACGATGGACAGGGCGATCAGGACCGGGTACCAGAAGGGCTTGCTGTCCGGGAGCCACAGTCCGAGGCCCTGCGCGGCGAGGACCGTGTCGAAGACGAGGAAGCCCACGTAGACGAAGACGGTCGCGGCGAACGGCACCGCGGAGCCGCGACTGCCGAACTGCGCGCGGGACTGGATCATCTGGGGCAGGCCCATCCGGGGGCCCTGGTTGGCGTGGAAGGCCATGAAGAACGTTCCTGCGGCGACGCCGAGCACGATGGCCAGCACGCTGTACCAGACGTTCAGGCCCATGGAGGGGCCGACGAAGCCCGTGACCATCGTCGGCAGGACGAAGTTGCCGGTGAACCAGAACGGTCCCTGGTGCCAGACCCTGCCGTGCCGCTCGACGGCGGGCACGTAGTCGATCGAGTGCTGCTCGATCGCCGGCTCGTGCTGCCTCGCGGTGTCCGAGGAGGTCATCGCCTTCCCCTCTCGTTCGTGGGCCGGGCATCCGGCGCAGGCAGGTGGTCGGGCGTCATCGCCGAGAGGATCTCGTAGGCGGTGTGGGCGGCCGCGATGCCGGTGAGCTGGGCGTGGTCGTAGGCGGGGGCCACCTCGACCACGTCGGCTCCCACCAGGCGTGTCCCGCGCAGGGCGCGGATCATCGCGAGGAGTTCGCGGCTCGTCATCCCGCCGGCTTCGGGCGTTCCGGTGCCGGGCGCGTGTGCCGGGTCGAGTACGTCGATGTCGATGGACAGGTACACGGGCCGCTCCCCGAGGCGGGCGAGCATGCGCTCGATCGCCCGGGGCAGGCCCTCGGCCTCGATCTCGGGGCTGGAGATCACCGCGAACCCGAGGCGTTCGTCGTCCCGCAGGTCCTGGCGGGAGTACAGCGGACCCCGGGTGCCCACGTGCAGGCTGGTGGTGAGGTCGATCAGCCCCTCCTCGGACGCACGGCGGAAGGGGGTGCCGTGCGTGACGGGGGCACCGAAGTAGGTGTCCCAGGTGTCGAGGTGGGCGTCGAAGTGGAGCACGGCGAGCGGGCCGTGCCGCCGGGCGGCGGCGCGCAGCAGCGGCAGGGCGATGGTGTGGTCCCCGCCGAGGGTGAGCAGCCGGGTACCGTCCGCGGCCAGGTCCTCGGCGGCGGCCCGGATCTGGGCGACCGCCTCGTCGAGGCTGAAGGGGTTAGCGGAGATGTCGCCCGCGTCGGCGACCTGCTGGGCGGCGAAGGGCTCGACGTCCTGCGCCGGGTTGTAGGGCCGGAGCAGCCGGGAGGCCTCACGGATGTGCGCGGGCCCGAAGCGGGCGCCCGGCCGGTAGCTCACCCCGCTGTCGAAGGGCACGCCGACGACGGCGATGTCGGCGCGCGGCACGTCTTCCAGGCGGGGCAACCGGGCGAAGGTGGCGATCCCCGCATAGCGGGGGCTCAGACTCGCGTCCGGGGGGCCGACCGGGGGGCGTGCGGGTTCGGCTGAGTCCATGGGGCCGACCGGGGGGCGCGGGGGTTCGGCTGAGTCCATCGGAACCTCGGATCTGTTCCAGGCGGGAAGTTACCTATACACAACAAAGGATGCCTATTGGGCAACTAGCATTCCGGGTAGTGTTTGCTCTGAGTGACGGCCATGTCAAGGGCCTCCGGGAGCCGAAGGAATAACGCGAGGATTTCGATGAGAGCGCTGCACCCGACACCGTCCGCCGAACCGGTCCGTGTCGGCGCGCGTCTGCGGGCCTCCCGCCAGGCCCAGGGTCTCACCATCGAGCAGGTCGCCGCCGCCACCGGTCTGACCAGGGGGTTCCTCAGCCGGGTCGAGCGTGACGAGACCTCGCCGAGCGTCACCTCCCTGGTCACCCTCTGCCAGGTGCTGTCCCTGCCGATCGGCTCGCTCTTCGAAGGCCCCGACGCCGAGGTGGTCCGGCTGGACGCGGCCCCCCGCCTCAACATGGGCGGGCAGGGCGTCGAGGACCGCATGGTCACGCCCCGCAACCAGTCGAAGATCCAGATCCTGCGCTCGCGACTCGAACCGGACGCGCACGGCGGCGACGATCTGTACACGATCAACTGCGACGTGGAAGTGCTGCACGTGGTCAGCGGCGAGATCTCCGTCCGCTTCACCGACCGCACCGAGGTGCTCGCCGCGGGCGACACCCTGACCTTCCCCGGCCGGGAGCCGCACACCTGGTTCAACTCCGGCCCCGGCCCGGCCGAGGCCACCTGGACGTTCGTGCCGGCTCCCTGGAGCGGTTCGCACTGATCCGCGGAGCTCTCGTACCCGCTCTCCGCAAGCAAGCCCCATGTCGGTCGGCGCGCGGCACCGGCGGCGGCCCGGCCCCGGCCGTGCGCGGCGAACGGACGTGCCGTCGCGCCCTATGCGGCACCTGCTTCCCGGGATTATTTTCTGCAAAGGCAACGTCAACTTCCGCTGGAGGTACCCCATGCGTGCCCGCTCTTTACTGATCGCGATGGGAGCCGTCCTTCTGGCGGCCGCGCTGGTGCCGATCTGGGCCATGGCACCAAGTGCGCCAGCGGCGAGGGCAGTGAAGCCACCAGAGACCGCCGCTCTGGAAGCGGCCCCGGTAGCGGCACCGGCCGCGGCACCTGCCTCGGCGGCCAGACCCGCTCCCGACCTGGCGATCTCGAAGTCCAACAGCCCGGCGATGTTCTCGCAGGGCCAGAACGACGCCACGTTCACCGTGCGCGTCACCAACGTGGGAGACCGGCCGACCTCCGGAACCGTCGTCGTCGCGGACGAGATCCCGGCCCACCTCGACTTCGTCTCGTCCACGGCGGACGGGTGGAGCTGTTCCGGGTCGGCAACGAGGAGTTGCACCCGAAGCGACGCCCTGGCGCCCGGAGCGTCCTACCCGCCGATCACGATCAAGGTCAGCGTGGCCAACGGCCTCGGGGTCGGTGAGGACCCGGCGGCGCACATCACCGACACCGCCACCGTCTCGGGCGGCGGCGACGTCGACCCGTCGAACGATTCAGCCACTCACCAGGTCAAACTGGACGCCTGTCCCTACGGGTGGTCACCTGAGGCACCGATCACGTTCAGCCCGCCCTTCCGCCCGGGGCTGTACGGCGGCGTACCCTCCGGCGTCACCAACCCCCAGCAGTCCAACGGCTGCACGCTCCTCGACCGGATCTGGGCCGGTGAGCCGTTCGCCAGCCATGGCCAGTTCCTCTCCCTGGTCGCCGGTGCCACCGACGGCTTCGTCAAAGCGGGGCTGTTGACGTCCGCGGAGCGGCAGGCGATCGAATCGGCCGCCGGGCGCTCCGACGTCGGCAAGAAGGACGACCACCAGGTCGACAACTCGTGCTCGAACCGCGTCGCCTTCACCTTCGACGACGGGACATCGTCATATCGGCCGCAGCTCCTGAAGGTGTTTCGGGAGAAGCAGGTGCCGGCGACGTTCTTCGACAACGGTGTCCGAGTCGAGGCGAACCCGGGGATCGCCCGGTTCCAGGTGCATGAGGGGTACGTCGAGCTCAACCACACCTACACCCACGTACACATGGATGAGCTGAACGCGGACGCGAACCGCGAGGAGATACTCCACAACGAGCAGGTGCTCAACGCTGCCGGCGCGCCCCTCACCTTCCTCGGGAGCCGCCCGCCGTTCGGCGGCTCGGACCCGGCGGTGCAGCAGCTGCTGGACTCGATGGGCTACGTCTACTTCCTCAACAGGATCGACGGAGAGGACTGGCTTCCCGACAAGAGCGCCGAGGCCATCGCCGACGACATCTTCGCGCAGGCCCGACCCGGCGTGATCATGGGGATGCACGATGGCGCGATCGACGCGACGAACGGTCCGCAGACGGTGAAGGCTGTAGGGGAGCTGATCGACCGCTACCGGGCGAACGGCTACTGCTTCGGCGTGGTCGACCACACCGGCCAGGTGGTGGCCGACCGGAACGTCTCTTCGGGCGACCCCATCCCGAACGCAGTCAACCCGGTGCCGTACCACCTGCCCCTGGCGTTCGGCACCCCTGACCAGATCCCCGGTGCATGGACCCGGGTCCCGTCGCCTCTGTCCGTGTCGGCGACGCACAGCCCGGCGACGTTCACGCGCGGCGACGTCGGCGACAAGCTCACCCTCACCGTCTCCAACGTGAGCGACAAGCCGGGCGACGGAAGCTCGGTCACGGTGAACGAGGCAATCCCCAGCGGGCTCACCGCGACGGCCGCATCCGGGCCGGGGTGGACGTGCACGGGCACGACCACCACGAGCTGCACGCGCACCGACGCTCTCGCTCCCCACTCCTCCTACCCCCCGATAACCGTCACGGTCGACGTGGCCGGCGACGCCCCGGCGACGACCACGAACGCACCCGCGCTCGTGGCCCACGGCGAATCATGGACAGACGAGGCAAGCGACCCGATCACCGTCAAACCCCGGCCGTGAGGAGCGCCGGCGAGCACCGGCGGCGACCGCAGCGGGCCCCTGGCCGAAAGACCGTCAAGTCCGGGCCAGGAAGCGGCTGGCAAGCCGGCTGAAACCAGGCAACGGCGTTCCCGCACCGGGCTCTTCGGTTCGGTTCGGTTCGGTTCGGTCCGGTTCGGTCTGGCCCGGTTCGGTTCAGCGCGGCGTTGCGGCGTCGTGGCATCGCGGGGGTACGGGGGGCAGGGCGTCAGGGCCTCATGGGTCACGGCGCCCTGATTCTCAGCTCCGTCTCGGCGATGTCAGCCCGGTCCCGGCGGTGAACCCGTCGAGCAGGCCGGCCCCGGTTCGCACCCGCTACAGGCGCGTGCGAACCGGCCCGGCCCGTCCTGCCCCGCCACCGATACCGCACAGGGCCGGGCTGCCCGGACCGTTCTCAGCGTGCGCCAACGCGCCCGTCCGCCGCGGCCGTCGGCGCCCGTGCCCCGGGTCGTGCCCGAGCACGACCCGGGGCACGCCCGGCCTCCTCGCACCATGACATGGCACGAGCGGTGAGGTGGAAGGATCCAGGGGTCATCCAGCGGTCCAGGGAACGCCTGACCGGGGGAGCGAAAGCATCGTGGAGGCCCGCACCGCCCTCGTCCGTCCCGTGCCGGAGCTCCTCGTGGAGCACGCCCGGCGCCAGGGCGGCAAGATCGCCTTCGAGGACCACCACCACCGCGTGACCTACGCGGAGTTGGAGCTCCAGACCCGGCGGCTGGCCGGTCACCTGGCCGCCCTCGGGCTGCGCCGAGGCGACCGTGTGCTGATCCACCTGGACAACCGGTTGGAAGCGGTGACCACGCTGCTGGCCGTGACCAGGGCGGGAGCGGTCGGCGTACCGGTGGACCCGCGCTCCACCGACCCCGAGCTGGCCCACCTGCTCGACGACAGCGGGGCCCGGCTGGTGTTCACCGACCGGGCCGACCTGGACCGCTTCCTGCGGCTGCGGGCGACCCGCCCGCGGCTGACCGTCGTGCTGGTGCACGGTGGGGCCGACCGGCGCGCCGAGGCCGCCGACACGGTCCGCTACGAGGAGCTGATCGCCACCACGCCGCCCGCACCCGCCCGGGATGACGCCGGGCTCGACGATCCGGCGTGGCTGCTCTACACGTCGGGGTCGACCGGCCTGCCGAAGGGCGTGCTCTCCAGCCAGCGCAGCCGCCTGTGGCCCGTGGCGGCCGGGTTCGCGGGCGTCATGGGGATGTCGGCCGAGGACCGGCTGCTCTGCCCGCTGCCCCTCCACCACGCCCTGGGCCACATCGTGGGTGCGCTCGCGGTGACCGCGGTCGGGGCCACGGCGCGGATCCTGCCCCGGTTCTCCGCCGAGGAGGTGATCAACGAGCTCCGCCGGCCGGACGCCCCCTGGACGCTGCTGGCCGCGGTGCCGGCCATGCACCAGCAGCTGCTGGCGGCACTCGACGGCCGTCCGCTGCGGTCGCCCGGGCTGCGGACCGTGCTGAGCAGCGGTGCCGGTGCCGCGGCAGCGCTGCGCCGCTCCTTCGAGGAGCTGTGCGGGGTCCCGTTCCTCGACCACTACGGATCGACCGAGGCCGGACCGGTCACCATGACGGCGCCCGACGAGGACCGGCCGCCCGGCTCCTGCGGCCGGGCGCTGCCCGGGCTGCGGCTGCGCCTGGGCGACGGCGAGGGCCCCGGCGACGCGGCGGTGCGGGAGGGCGAACTGTGGGTCTTCGGACCGAACGTCATGAAGGGTTACCACGGCAGGCCGGAGGCCACCGCGCAGGTGCTGAGAGACGGTTGGTACCGCACGGGCGACGTGGCGCGATCGACGCCTCCGGGTACGTCACGGTCCCCCGCACGGCCCGGCCCAGCAGCGGGTCATCCGCGCGGCACTGGCCGACGCCGGTCTCGAACCGGAACAGATCGACGCGGTCGAGGCGCACGGCACCGGCACGCAACTGGGCGACGTCATCGAGGTGGAGGCGTTCCTGGCGACGTACGGGGCCCGGCGTCCGGCGGGCCGGCCGCTGTCGCTCGGCTCGGTCAAGTCGAACATCGGCCACACCCAGGCCGCGGCCGGCATGGCGAGCGTCATCAAGACCGTGCAGGCGATGGCGCACGGCGTGCTGCCCCGGACCCTGCACGCCGAGCAGCCGACGCCCCGCGTCGACTGGTCGGCCGGCACGGTGTCCCTGCTCACCCGGGCCATGCCGTGGCCGGTCACCGGACAGCCGCGCCGGACGGGGATCTCCTCCTTCGGGATCAGCGGCACCAATGCGCACCTGATCCTGGAGGAGGCGCCCGGCGTCCCGGTGCAGGACACCGCGGTTATGGACACCCCGGCGGCGCCGGAAGCGGAGCGCCCCGGGAGCGTCGCTCTGCGAGGGTCGGTAAGCGGAATCCGCACCGGAGGGGCGCCGTCCCGCAGTCCCGAGGACGCCGCCGTCCCCGCCGGTGCCGCGGCCGGCGTCCAGGAGGGGGCGCCGGGCCCCGCGGTCGCGTTCCCGCTCTCGGCACGGAGCGAGGCAGCGCTGCGGGCTCAGGCCCGCAGGATCGCCGACCGCGTCGCCGGCGACCCCGGCTGCCGGCCGTTGGACGTCGGCTTCTCCCTCGCGACGACCCGAGCGGCCTTCCCGCACCGGGCGGTGGCCCTGGCGCGCGACCGGGCCGAACTGCTCGACGCCCTGGACGCGGTGGCACACGGCCGTTCCCGTCCCGAGGTGTCCGCCGGCCACCCGCGGCCGGCCGGGGCGGTGGCGTTCCTCTTCACGGGACAGGGCAGCCAGCGGGCCGGAATGGGCCGTGACCTGTACCGGAGCCACCCGGCCTTCGCCCGGGCCTTCGACGCCGTCTGCGCGCACCTGGAGCCGCTGCTGCCACGCCCGCTGCCGGACGTGGTGTTCGCCCCCGAAGGTTCGGCGGTGGCCGGGCTTCTGCACACCACTGAGTTCGCCCAACCCGCCCTGTTCGCCCTGGAGGTGGCCCTCTTCCGGCTGTGGGAGGCGTGGGGCGTGCGCCCGGACCTGGTGGCGGGGCACTCCGTCGGCGAGGTGGCCGCCGGGCACGTCGCCGGCGCGCTCCCGTTGCCGGACGCGTGCAGGCTGGTCGCGGCCCGCGGCCGGCTGATGCAGGCGCTGCCCGCCGGCGGCGCGATGGCCGCCGTCCGGGCCGCCGAGGACGAGGTGCGCGCCTCGCTGGCGGGCCGGGAGCCCGAGGTGGACATCGCCGCGGTGAACGGTCCGCTGTCGGTCGTCGTCTCCGGCGACGAGGCGGCGGTGCAGGACGTCGCCGACCTCTGGAGCGGGCGGGGCCGCCAGGTGACGCGGCTCCGGGTCAGCCAGGCGTTCCACTCGCCGCGGATGGATCCCGCGCTCGCCGGCCTCACCGAGCTGGCGGCCGGCCTGGCGTTCGCGCCCCCGACGATCCCGCTGGTCACCGGCGTCACCGGCCGGCCGGCAGGCTTCGACGAACTCCGGGCGCCGGACCACTGGGCACGCCAGGCCCGCCGCCCTGTGCGCTTCGCCGACACCCTGCGGTACCTGTGGGACCAGGGCGTCACGCACGTCCTCGAACTCGGCCCGGACGCGCAGCTCACCGCGCTGGCACGGGACTGCCTGGCCGACGCCCCGCAGGAGGTCTCCGGAGCAGGCGGCGCGGCCGGCGGTGGTGGCGTGGCCGGTGGTGGTGGTGGTGGCCTGGCCGGCGGCGGGGCGGCCGGTGGCGCCCCTCACGCCGTTCCGCCGGTCCTCGTCCCCGCACTCCGCAGGGACCGCGCGGAGGACGAGGCCCTGCTCGCCGCCGCGGCCGGCCTCCACGCGCAGCGCGTGGACGTCGACTGGGGAGCCGTCTTCTGACCTGCCCACCTATCCGTTCCAGCGCTGCCGGTACTGGCTGGACGCGGACGCGCCGACCGGGCCGGCGTCCTCGCCGCACCCGTTGCTGCGTACCGAGACCCCGTTGGCGGACGGGGGCGGGCTGCTGCTCACCGGCCGGCTGTCGCTGCGTGCCGAGTCGTGGCTGGCGGACCACGCGGTGCGGGGCACCGTGCTCCTGCCCGCGGCGGCCTTCGTCGACATGGCCCTGCACGCCGCCGGCCGAACCGGCGCGGGCCCGCTGGAAGAGCTCACCCTGACGGTGCCGCTGACGCTCCCCGCGGACGAGGCCGTCGAGTTGCAGCTGAACCTGGCGGGCCCGGACGGGCACGGCCGGCGCGGGCTGAGATTCCACGCCCGCCCCGCGGCCCCGCCGGTCCCGGACGGCGGCCGTGCCGACCCTCCCTGGACCCTGCACGCCGAAGGGGTGCTCGGCCCCGACGAGCCCTCTCCCTCCCCGTCACCCGCTCTCCGGGAATGGCCGCCGCCCGGCGCGGTCCCGGTGCCGCTCGACACCGAGGGCGGCGGCCTCTACGCCCGGCTCGCCGCGGGCGGGCTCGACTACGGCCCGGTATTCCAGGGACTCCACGCGGCGTGGCGCGCCGGAGCCGAGATCTTCGCCGAGGTCCGGCTGCCCCAGGACGAACGCGCCGCCGCCGGCCGCTTCCCCCTGCACCCCGCGCTGCTGGACGCCGCCCTGCACACCCGGATCGCCGGCGCCTCCACGTCCCCTCGGCCGGACGGCGCGGTGCTGCTGCCGTTCACCTGGGCCGGGGTGCGGCTGTACGGCACCGGCGCCGACCGGCTCCGGGTGCGGATGTCGCCCACCGGGGCGGGCCGGGCGTCGCTGGAGCTGGCGGACGGCGAGGGGCGGCCGATCGCCTCGGTGCGGGAGCTGGTGATGCGGCCCCGCACCGTCGAGCAGCCGGCCGCGCCCAGGAAGCCGGGCACCGACTGCCTGTTCCGGCTGGACTGGACGGTCGAGCCGTCCCCGGCCGACCAGCCCGGCCCCGCGGCCCGCTGGGCCCTGCTGGCCCCCGGTGACGCGCGGCTGCACGCGGTACTCGCAGGCTCCGGCGCCGAGGAAGCGGCGGACCTCGCCGCGCTGCGCGACGACCCGCCGGACCTGATCGTCCACGTCCCCGACACCGAGGCCGGCTGGCCGGATCTCGCCGGGGCCGTCCACCGTGCGACGGTACGCACGCTGAGCCTCGTCCAGGACTTCCTCGCCGACGAGCGGTTCGCCGGCTCCCGGCTGGCCGTCGTGACCCAGAACGCCGTCGCGGCCGGGGGAACGCCGGAAGAACACATCACCGGCCTTGCCCAGGCACCCATTTGGGGGCTGGTCCGCTCGGCCCAGGCGGAGCACCCCGGCCGCCTCGTCCTCCTCGACGCGGACGACCACGACGAGTCCTGGAGCCTGCTGCCGCGGATCCTGGCCGCCGCGCCGCCGGGGACCGTGATACGGCGAGGGGCCGCCCATGCGCCGCGCCTGGTCCGCGCGGTGACCGGGCCGGCCGGCGCGCCCGGGTCCGTCCTCGACCCTGCGGGCACCGTCCTCGTCACCGGCGGCACCGGTTCCCTGGGCCGGGCGCTCGCCCGCCACCTCGTGGCACGGCACGGTGCCCGCCGGCTGCTGCTGGCGACCCGGCGCGGACCGGAAGCTCCCGAAGCCGCCGCGCTGCGCACCGAACTCGCCGGCCTGGGCGCCGAGGTGACGGTGGCCGCCTGTGACGTCGCCGACGGGGACGCCCTCGCCACCCTGCTGGCGGGCATACCGGACGAGCACCCGCTGACGGCCGTGGTGCACGCCGCCGGGGTGCTGGACGACGGCGTGCTGCCGGCGCTGACCCCCGAACGCCTGGCGCGCGTGCTGCGCCCGAAGGCCGACGCGGCGATCGCCCTGGACGAGCTGACCCGCGGCCGGAACCTGGCCGCGTTCGTCCTGTTCTCGTCGGTGGCGGGGGTCCTCGGCTCCGCGGGCCAGGCCGGTTACGCCGCGGCGAACGCCTTCCTGGACGCGCTGGCGGCCCACCGCCGCGCGCGCGGGCTGCCCGGCACCTCGCTGGCTTGGGGGCCCTGGGCACGGAACGACGGCATGATCGCCCACCTGCACCACGCCGACCGGCACCGGATGGCGCGCGCCGGCCTGGTCCCGCTGTCCCCCGAGGACGGCCTCGCGCTCTTCGACGCGGCCCTGGGCGGCACCGACGCGGTCCTGGTGGCGGCGCGGCTCGACCAGGCGGCCCTTGCCCGCCGGCGCCGGGACGAGGTGCCCCCCGCGCTGCACGGACTGGTCCAGGAGCGGGCGGAACGCGCCCCGGCGCCGCCTCAGGCACCCGAGCCCGCCGACCGGTTGCCCCGGCGGCTGGCCGAGGCCCCGGCCGGCGAGCGTGGCGCGCTGCTCCTGGCCGAGGTGCGCACGGCGGCGGCCGAGGTGCTGGGCCACACCGCGGAACCGTCCGCGGTCACCGCGCACCGGCCCCTGATCGAGCTGGGCCTCGACTCGCTGACGGCGGTCGAACTGCGCAACCTGCTCGCCGCAGCCACCGGACTGCCACTGCCCACCACGCTGCTGTTCGACCACCCGACGCCGGCGGAGGTCGCGGGATACCTGGCCGATCGGTGGGCGGAGTCCGTGGACCCGCTGGCCGGTCCGGGCGCCGCACCCGACACCGCCCGGAGCACCGAGTCCGACACCGGCCCTGACACCGTTCCCGACGCCGTCACCGGAACCGTCCCGGGCCCCCGCCCCGTCCCGGATGCAGCCGGCGCGGGCGCGGCGCCCGGACCGCTGGATGCGCATGCCCCGGTGGGCGGGGAGACGTCCGCCAGCGACGGCCTGTTCGCCCTGTTCCGTACGGCGCACGCGCTCGGTCGGCCCTCGGACGGCATGGGGCTGCTGACCCTCGCCTCCCGCCTGCGGCCGGTCTTCCGGGACCCGGCGGAGCTGCCCGGGCCCGGCCCCCTGGTACGGCTCGCCACGGGGGGCGGCGGTCCGCGGCTGATCTGCTGCCCGTCGCTCAGCGCGCTGTCCGGCCCGCACGAGTACGCCCGTTTCGGCGCCGCCCTGCGCGGGCTGCGGGAGGTGTCGGCGCTGTCGTATCCGGGCTTCCGCACCGGCGAGCCGCTGCCGGCCTCGCTCGATGCCCTCGTGTCGGTGCAGGCCGCCGCGGTGCTGGCGGAGGCGGCCGGCGAGCCGTTCGTCCTCCTGGGCCGCTCGGCCGGCGGATGGGTGGCGCACGCCGTGGCCGCCCGGTTGGAGAGCGGGGACGTCCGGCCGGCCGCGGTCGTCCTGGTCGACACCTATCCCGCAGGCGCTATCGGCGGCGACTCGCCAGCGCTTTCGGCCATGACCGCCGGCCTGTTCGCCCCACGGGCGTCCGTGGACGGGGGCGATGTCGACCGGCTCACCGCGATGGGCGGCTACATGGAGCTGTTCTCCGGCTGGCGCGCCCAGCCGCTGCTGGCCCGCACTCTCTTCGTCCGGGCCGGCGAGTCCCTGGCGGGCGCCGAACCGCCGCCTGACTGGCATCTGCCGCACGAGGAGGTCACCGTGCCCGGCGACCACTTCACGGTGTTCGAGGAACACTCCGGAACGACCGCGCTCGCCGTCCACGAGTGGCTTCGGGACCGGGCGGACACGCGTCGCTGACCTGATCTTCAAGCTGTGCGGCGGGGGTGTCACGGAGAGGCCGCCGGCTGCCCGAGCTTCACGCACGCGACGATGAGGCACGCGACGATGAGGCAGGCGGCGGCTCGGGGAGCGGCTGTCCCGTTCGGGTCTGCCCGGGAGACCCCGGGCGACCCGAAGGGACAGCATCCCCTACGCCGTCGGACCCGCGGTCACGCGGCCGCCGCGTCCCGTACTCCCCCCTCGCGGTGGATCGGTGTGCCCGAGCCGGTCAGCGGGACTCCCGTCCCGCCCCGGCGCGCCGCGACGATCTCCGCCGCGATGGACAGGGCCGTCTCCTCGGGGGTGCGGGCGCCGAGGTCGAGCCCGATCGGCGAGTGCAGCCGGGCCAGCTCCCGCTCGCTGACGCCGGCTTCGCGCAGCCGCTGGTTGCGGTCCTCATGGGTGCGGCGCGAGCCCATCGCGCCGACGAACGCGACCGGCAGCCGGAGGGCCGCCTCCAGCAGGGGCACGTCGAACTTCGCGTCGTGGGTGAGCACGCACAGCACGGTGCGGCCGTCGACGGAGGTGCCCCGCAGGTAGCGGTGCGGCCAGTCGATCACGATCTCGTCCGCGTCGGGGAAACGGGTCCGGGTGGCGAAGACGGGACGGGCGTCGCACACGGTCACGTGGTAGCCGAGGAACTTGCCCGCGCGGACGAGTGCCGACGCGAAGTCGATCGCACCGAAGACGATCATGCGGGGCGGTGGCACGCTCGACTCCACGAACAGGGTGAGGCCGCCCGGGCAGTGCGAGCCGTCCTCCGAGAGGCTGACCGGGCCGGTGCGCCCGGCGTCCAGCATCGCGCCGGCCTCGGCTGCCGCCGTCCTGTCCAGCACGGGGTGGCCGCCGAGGCCGCCCTCGTGCGTTCCGTCGGGGCGTACGTACAGGGGCAGGCCGAGGAGTTCGGCCGGGCCTTCGGCGACGCGGGCGACGGCCGCCGCCTCGCCCCGGGCCGCGGCCGCCAGCGCGGCCGTCCACACCGGACGGCCCGGCGCGTCCGCGGCGACCGGCGTGACCAGGACGTCGATGACCCCGCCGCAGGTGAGGCCGACCGCGAAGGCGTCCTCGTCGCTGTAGCCGAACCGCTCCAGGACGGTCGTGCCGTCCTGGAGGGCCTGGACGCACAGCTCGTAGACGGCTCCTTCCACGCAGCCGCCGGAGACCGAGCCGATCGCCGTGCCGTCACCGTCCACGGCGAGGGCCGCGCCGGGGCTCCGCGGGGCGCTGCCGCTGACGGCCACCACGGTCGCGACGGCGAAGTCCCGGCCCTCCTCGGCCCAGCGGTGCAGTTGCTCGGCGATGTCAAGCATGGCGTGCCCCCGCGCCCGCGCGCAGGACGCGGGAGGGAAGGATCGGCAGGTTCCGGTGGCGTACCCCGGTGGCGTGCCAGACCGCGTTGGCGATCGCCGCCGCGGCGCCCACGATGCCGACCTCTCCGACGCCCTTGATCCCGACCGGGTCGTCCGGGTCCGGGTCGGCCACCCAGTCCGCCTCCACGCGCCGCACATCGGCGTTCGTGGCGACGTGGTAGCCCGCGAGGTCGGCGCCGACGTGCCCGCCCGTGGCCCGGTCCCGGACCGCCGTCTCGTGCAGGGCCATGGAGATGCCCCAGATCATGCCGCCGACCAGCTGGTTGCGCGCGGTGAGGGGGTTGACGATCCGGCCCGCCGCGAAGATGCCGAGCATGCGCCGCACGCGCACCTCGCCGGTGGCGGTGTCCACGGCGACCTCGGCGAACTGCGCTCCGAGGGAGTGCCGTTCCTTCTCGGCGAGGGCGCCGATGGCCTCCGCGGTGTCTGCGCGCGCCGTGATCCCGTCCGGGGGGACGGTACCGCCGAGGGCGAGCTTCTCCCGCAGGTCCCGCGCGGCGGTGGTGATCGCCCACGCCCAGGACCGGGTGCCCGCCGAACCGCCGGCGACCATCGCGGGGCCGAAGTCGCTGTCCCCGATGCGTACCCGGACCCGGTCCGGCGTCGTCTGAAGCGCGTCGGCGGAGATCAGGGTGAGCGCGGTCCGCGCCCCGGTGCCGATGTCCGCCGCGCTGATCCGCACGGTGAAGCTGCCGTCGGCCTCCGCGGTGACGGCCGCCGTGGACGGCATGGCGTGCACGGGGAAGGAGGCCGCCGCGGTGCCGGTGCCGAGCAGCCAGCGGCCGTCCCGGCGCACGCCGGGCCGCGGGTCCCGGTCCGCCCAGCCGAACCTGCGGGCGCCCTCCTCGAAGCAGGTGAGCAGGTTGCGGTTGCTGAACGGCAGCCCGGACACCGGGCCCACCTTCGGCTCGTTGCGCACGCGCAGCTCGATCGGGTCGATGCCGCACTTCTCGGCGAGCTCGTCGAGCGCCGACTCCAGCGCGAACGACCCCGTGGCCTCGCCCGGCGCCCGCATCGCGGTCGGCGTCGGCACGTCCAGCGGGACGATCCGGTTGACGGTGTGGTGCGCCTCGGCGTCGTACATCGACCGTGCCGCCCCGGCGCTCGGCTCCACGAACGAGGACCCGGTCGAGGTCGGGTTCACGGAGTCGTGGTAGAGCGCGCGCAGCCGCCCGTCGGTACCGGCGCCGAGCCGGACCCGCTGGATGGTGGGGCTGCGGTATCCGGCCAGCGTGAACATCTGACGGCGCGTCATGACGACCCGGACCGGCCGGTGCAGGACGGTCGCGGCCATCACGGCGGCCACCTGGTGCATGCGCACGCCCTTGGAGCCGAAGCCGCCGCCGATGTGCTCGGAGCGGACCCGCACGGAGCCCGGATCGAGCGAGAACAGCTTGGCCAGGTCGCCGGCGACCCAGGTGGCGCCCTGGTTGGAGTCGAAGACCTCGAGGCGGCCGCCGTCCCAGTAGGCGGTGGCCGCATGCGGCTCCATCGGCTGGTGGTGCTCCTCCGGCGTGGTGAACTCCTCGTCCACGATGACGTCGGAGGCGGCGAGCGCGGCCTCCTGGTCGCCCTTCTCCGTCACCGCCGGCAGGAAGCCGTCCTGCGGGTGCACGTCCGGGTGCTGCGCGCTGAACGCGACGTCGTGCGGCTCCTGCTCGTAGTGCACGACCAGCGCCTCGGCGGCCTCCCTGGCCTGCTCGGAGGTCTCGGCGACGACGAGCGCCACCGGCCACCCCACGTGCGGCACGCGGTCGTCCAGGAAGGCGCCGAGGGTCGGTTCGGGAGTTCCCAGCATGCCGGTGTAGCCGGTGTCGACGTGCGGCGCGTTGCCGTGGTGCAGCACCGCCAGGACGCCGGGCATTTCCAGGACGGGGCCACTCTCCACGGAGCGGATGCGGCCGCGGGCGATGGTGGACAGCGCCAGCCAGCCGTGGGCGAGGTCGGCGAAGGGGATGTCCCCGGCGTAGCGGGCGGCGCCGGTGACCTTGTCGCGGCCCTCGATGCGGGTGTGCGAGGTGCCGACGGAGCTCGTGGTGGTGGTGGTTCGGTCCGTGGCGGTGGTCATCGGCCGGCCTCCTCGGCGAGCTCGACCAGCACGGCCACGATGAGGTTGCGCATCAGGGTCACCTTGTACTCGTTCTGGGGCAGGGGCCGGGCGGCGGCCAGTTCGGCGTCCGCCGCGGCGGCGAAGGTCTCGGCGTCGGCGGCGGCGCCGGTCAGCACGCGCTCGGCCGCCAGGGCGCGCCAGGGCCGTGAGGCGACGGCGCCGAGGGCCAGGCGCGCCTCGTGTACGGTCCCGTCGCGGACGTCGAGCGCGGCGGCGACCGAGCCGATGGCGAACGCGTACGAGGCGCGCTCGCGCACCTTCCGGTAGCGCGAGTGGGCGGCGACCGGGGCGGGCGGCAGGGTCACACCGGTGACCAGCGCGCCCTGGGGAAGGGCCGTCTCGAGGTGCGGGGTGTCGCCCACGGGCAGGTAGAACTCGGCCAGCGGCAGCTCCCCTGGCCCGCCGGCCGTCTCGTAGGTGACCGTGGCGTCGAAGGCCGCGAGCGCCACGCCCATGTCGGAGGGGTGGACGGCGGCGCAGTGCGCCGAGGCGCCCAGGATGGCGTGGTTGTGGTGCTCGCCCTCGACGGCGGGGCATCCGCTGCCCGGGACGCGCTTGTTGCACGGCGTGGTCGCGTCGGTGAAGTAGCCGCAGCGGGTGCGCTGGAGCAGGTTGCCGCCGACCGTGGCCATGTTGCGCAGCTGCCCGGAGGCGCCGGCCAGCACCGCCTGGGCCAGCGCCGGGTAGCGGCGGCGGACCTCCGGGTGCGCGGCGAGGTCGCTGTTGGTGACGGTCGCGCCGATGGACAGGCCGCCGTCTCCCGTCGACTCGATCCCGTCCAGGGGGAGCTGACGGACGTCCACGAGCTGGCTGGGCCGCTCGACTCCGGTCTTCATGAGGTCGACGAGGTTGGTGCCGCCGCCCAGGAAACGGGCGTCGGGATCGGCGCCGAGCAGCGCGACGGCGCCGGGAACGTCAAGGGCGCGCTGGTATCCGAACTCCTTCACGCCGCCACCTCCTGGCCGGCCGCGGCCGCCGCCTCGACCTCGGCCGCCTGGGCGACCGCCTGGACGATGGACACGTACGCGCCGCAGCGGCACAGGTTCCCGCTCATCCGCTCCCGTATCTCCTCGGGCGTCAGCGGCGGCGGCCCCGCCTCGGGCCGGACGTCGTCGGTGACGGCGCTCGGCCAGCCCGCCGCGTGCTCCTGGATCACCGCGATCGCCGAACAGATCTGTCCGGGCGTGCAGTAGCCGCACTGGTAGCCGTCGAAGTCGAGGAACGCCTGCTGCACCGGGTGCAGCCGGTCGTCCCCGGCGGCGGGCGCCACACCCTCGATGGTGGTGATCTCGCGCCCCTCGGCTGCCACCGCGAGCTGCAGGCAGGACACGGCCCGGCGCCCGTCGATCAGGACCGTGCAGGCGCCGCACTGGCCCTGGTCACAGCCCTTCTTGGTGCCGGGCAGGTCCAGCCGCTCGCGCAGGGCGTCGAGCAGGGTGGTGCGGTGGTCGACGGACAGCGGGTATTTCTCGCCGTTGATGGTCAGGGTGATGGCGCTGGTCGTCGATGGGGCCATGATCAGCCTTCTTTCGCGTAACACGAGGGGAGACCTGCGGGAAGACAAGGGAGACTCGGAACGATAAATAACGGCAAAGGGGGACAAAAGAAGAGGTAGGGGAAGGTGCTGCGTGTGGCGGTGTCGGCTCTGGAACATGCGGGACGTGGGGGTGGAGTGCCGGTCGCGATCGCCGCCGGCCGCCCGCGCCGCTATGGTGGACTGAACCGGACAGCTGTCCAATACCGAGGAAACGTACCGGACGATTGTCCGGATAGCAAGACCGTGCATGGACCGGCGGCCCGTGAGGAGGATGGGTGCAGCAGAACAAGGACGCTCCCATGCGCTCGGACGCGCAACGCAACCGCGAGCGCATCCTCGAAGTGGGCCTCGCCGAGCTGACATGCTGCGCCGACGTCCCGTTGAGCACGATCGCCAAGAAGGCGGGCGTCGGACAGGGCACGTTCTACCGCAACTTCCCGAACCGCGAGGCGCTCGTCCTGGAGATCTACCGCTACGAGATGCAGCAGGTCACCGACAGTGCGGAGCAGTTGCTCCGCGCCCATGGCCCGGACCATCCGGAACGGGCCCTGCGCGAGTGGATGGATCATCTCGCCCGGTTCGCCATGGCCAAGGCGGGCCTCGCGGACGCGATCCGGCAGGCCACCCGCGCGGCCGGCAGCCCGGTGGGACCGGGCCCCACCCCGGTGCTGGACGCGGCCGATCTCCTGCTCCGCGCCAACGAGGAGGCGGGCACCATCCGCCCCGGCGTGAGGGCGGACGACTTCTTCCTCACCATCGCCGGGCTCTGGCAGATCGACCCCGGCGGAGACTGGCAGCCGCGCGCCGCCCGGCTCCTGGACTTCGTCATGGACGGCCTGCGCGCGGGAGCGCCCGGACGCTGACGGGCAGCCGCCGGCGCACGTGACGGCGGTCTCCCGCTCTCCCTTCCGCCGCGGCGACCCCGGGTTGTCCCGCCCGCGGCCCGGCGGCAGCCGCCGGGCCGCCGCCGTCGACTCCCACCTGCGGTCCGGCTCGGTCGCACCCGTGTACGGCAGGCCCGCGGCCGAAAAAAACGCGTGGACTTGGTTCCCACCGCCACGGGAAACTGCGGTTCCCGACCCCCGTACTCGCATACCGGCATCGCCGCGATCGCGGGGGCTCTTCAGTTGCGTCCCGCCTGCCGGAGGAGGACGGCGCGAGGGCAACTCGCCCGAATCGAAGCTCTGTATCGAAGCTCTGTATCGAAGCTCTGCACGGACCTTGAGGGAACAGCGCCCGGCTCAGCCGGACGCTGCGCTCAGCCATGCGACACCACGGGATGTGGGATGGGATCGCTCGAATCACGCGAAGCTCAGCCGGGCAGGGGCTCGGTGCTGCTCGCACTTCGCTACTACGGACGGGAGTTAGCCCGGCTCAGGCGGCTGACGGCGCCTGCCATGCTGCTCCCGGCGTTCGGCAACATCGGCATCAACTACATCGCGCCGCTGGTCGTCGCGAAGCTCGTCGGCCGGATCGCCGACGATCGCGGTCTCACCGCCGGATCGGCGCTGCCCTACGTCCTCGGCTTCGCCGGCGTCCTGCTGCTCGCGGAGGCGCTGTGGCGCGTCGGCCTGCACTGCCTGAACCGCGTCGACGGCTACGGCATCGAGCACCTCTACGTCATCGGCATGGACGAGCTGTACGCCAAGGACGCCGCGTTCTTCCACGACAACTTCGCCGGGTCGCTGACCAAGCGGGTCCTGAGCTTCGCCTCGCGCTTCGAGGAGTTCGTCGACACGCTGACGTTCTCGGTCGTCGGCAGCCTGGTGCCGCTGGCGTTCGGGTCCGTGGTGCTCTGGCGCTACGAACCGCTGCTCGTCGTCGGGCTCCTGGCGATGATCGCGTTGACGGCGCTGTGCGTGGCGCCCCTCATCCGCCGCCGGCAGGCGCTCGTCGACCGGCGTGAGGCGGCGATCGCCCGGGTGTCGGGCCACGTCGCCGACAGCCTGATGAACATGGACACCGTCCGCGCGTTCTCCGCCGAGCGGCACGAAGCCGCGGAGCACCGGTCCCGGGTCGCCGAGTCGAGGCGGCTGTCCCTGCGGTCATGGGACTACGGCAACCTGCGCCTCGACACGCTGGTCGCGCCGATGTCCGTGCTGACCAACGCGCTGGGCCTGCTGCTGGCGGTGGTGCTGGGCGGGGGCGGGCAGAGCGTGGAGGCGGTCGTGGTCGCGTTCACGTACTACACCAACGCCACCAGGATCATGTTCGAGTTCAACCAGATCTACCGCAGGCTGGAGAGCTCGATGACCGAGGCCGCGCAGTTCACCGACCTGCTGCTGGCACCGCCGACCGTGGTCGACCCGGCCTCGCCGGAGCCGTTGCGGCCCCGGGACGCCGACGTCTGCTTCGAGAAGGTGACCTTCGCGCACGCCGGCGCGGGGCCGCTCTTCGAGGGCCTCGACCTGGCCGTGCCCAGCGGCGCGAAGATCGGCCTCGTCGGCCGGTCCGGTGGCGGCAAGACCACGCTCACCAGGCTGCTGCTGCGGATGACGGACATCGACGGCGGCCGGATCCTGATCGGTGGGCAGGACATCAGCCGGCTGCGCCAGTGCGACCTCAGGAGCCAGATCGCCTACGTGCCGCAGGACCCGGCGATGTTCCACCGCAGCCTGCGGGACAACATCGCGTTCGCCCGGCTCGACGCCACCGACGCCGAGATCCGCCGCGCGGCCGAGGCCGCGCACGTCACCGAATTCGCCGACGGTCTGCCGGACGGCTTCGACACGATGGTGGGCGAGCGCGGCATCAAGCTGTCCGGCGGTCAGCGCCAGCGGATCGCTCTTGCCAGGGCCATCCTGCGCGACGCGCCGATCCTGCTGCTCGACGAGGCGACGAGTGCCCTGGACTCCGAGAGCGAGGTCCTCGTCCAGGAGGCGCTGTGGCGGCTCATGGAGGGGCGCACCGCGCTCGTGGTCGCACACCGGCTGAGCACGGTCGCGGGCATGGACCGGCTGGTGGTCCTCGACCGCGGGCGGATCATCGAACAGGGCAGCCACCGGGACCTGCTCGCGGCGGAGGGCGCCTACGCGAAGCTGTGGCACCACCAGTCCGGCGGCTTCCTCGACGAGGGCCCGCCCCCGAGCACGACGCCGCAGGCCGACCTGTACATGCCCTGACGCCGGCGGCCGGCGGGTCTTCCCGCGCCGGCCGCCGGCGGCGCCATAGCGCCCTCCGATCGCCGCGTCACCGCACCGGCGAGTCCACCCGCTCCACCTTGCGGGTGCCGCTCGCCGTGCGGTACGACCGCGTCCAAGCCGACGTCGCGTGCGGGTCGGTGCGGTCGGAGAGGATGTAGTAGTCCATCTGCGCGCCGGCCGCGGTGACGTCGAGGACGCCGTACCCGTGCGAGTCCATGTCCAGCCACTTCACATGCCGGTTGGCGGCCCTGACGGCGGCCTCGGCGACGGTGGAGACGGTGTTCGCGGGCACGTGCAGGGTGTCGTCGAGGTTGTCCGAGGTCACGGATGTCACCACGAACTCCGTGGCCGCCGACGGCGTCAGCGGATACGTGCCGGCGTTCACCGGCAGGTCGTTGGCCCAGGCCATGTGGATGTCGCCGGCCAGGAAGACGGTGTTCTCGATGTGGTTCGCCCGCAGGTGCGCGATGAGTTCGGCGCGGTCGTGCGTGTAGCCGTCCCACTGGTCCACGTTGACGGCGATGCCACCCGCGGGCAGCCCCAGCAGGTCCCGCAGCGGCCCCAGCACGTCGGCGGGCAGCGCACCGAAGGCGACCGGCGAGATCATCACCGAGGTGCCGACCAGTTGCCAGGCGGCGGTGGAGGCCGACAGGCCCGACTTCAGCCAGTCCAGCTGGGCGCGGCCGGTGATCGTACGGTCCGGTGAGTCCACCTCGTCGTTGCCGACCGAGGACTGCTCGGAGCGGAAGGAGCGCAGGTCCAGCATGTGCAGCTCGGCGAGGGTGCCGAAGCTCAGCCGGCGGTAGACGGTGCCCTCGGTGGCGGGCCTGACCGGCATCCACTCGAAGTACGCCTGCCGTGCCGCCGCCTTGCGCGCCGCCCAGTCGCCCTCGGTGCCGGGGGTGTGGTTCTCGGCACCGCCCGACCAGGCGTCGTTCGCGAACTCGTGGTCGTCCCAGATCGCGATCATCGGATGCGCGGCGTGCACGGCGGCCAGGTCCGGGTCGGTCTTGTGGGCGCCGTGCCGTATCCGGTAGTCGGCCAGCGTGATGGTCTCGTGGGGCGGCTGGTGCAGGCGCACGACGTCGCCGCCCGCGTCGAACCCGCCGGACGCGTACTCGTAGAGGTAGTCGCCCAGGTGCAGGACGGCGTCCAGGTCGGCGCGGGCGGCGAGATGGCGGTACGCGGAGAAGTAGCCGGCCTCCCAGTTGGAGCAGGAGACCACGCCGAAGCGCAGGCCCGGCACGGCGGCGCCGGCGGCGGGCGCCGTACGGGTGCGGCCCACCGGGGAGGTGACGCCGCCGGCGGAGAACCGGTAGTGGTAGGCGCGCGCCGGGGCGAGGCCCCGGACGTCGGCGCGGACGGTGTGGTCGGAGGCGGCGCGGGCCGTGACCGTTCCGGAGCCGGCGAGAGCGGTGAAGTCCGCGTCCTCGGCGATCTCCCAGCGCACCGCCACGTCGGGGCCGAGCCCCGAGCCGGGCACGGCGTCCGGGGTCGGGGTCACCCGGGTCCACAGCAGCACTCCGTCGGGCAGAGGGTCACCGGAGGCCAGGCCGTGCAGGAAGGCGGGGGCGTCGGCGGCACGTGCGCCCGGAGCGGCGGTCAGGGCCGCGGTGGCGGCAACGGGGGCGAGCACGGCGGAGGCCGCGGCGGCCTTGACGACCGAGCGGCGGCGCGGTGCGGCACGGTGCAGGGTGGGTTCGCTCGTCACGAGCGGTGAGACTACGGGGCGGTAGCGCGACCGGACAGGGGCCGGTGGGCAACGAGGAGCGGGCGAACGCGGAAACGCCCACCTGCTTTCCGGGTGGGGCGGACCGCGCGGTGCCCGGCGGCCACCGGAGTCCCGCATACGACGGGATCGTTGATCGTTTCCGGGGCTCGTGCATTCCAGGTGTTCCTACAGGGCGAAGGGGCACAAGAGTTGACGTCCCCGCCCTTACCGAATGAAGGGGGAGCCCCTAGGACGGTTGAGGACCGCAGCGGCGGCGCCACTGCCCGAGCCCTCCGACAATCCACGAAAGAGCAGGTGAGTCATGTCCGTACACGAAGGCCACGACCCCGAGAAGTCCCTTCCGTACTCGCCCGGTTATGCCCCACCCGTACGCAGCAACGGGCTGGCGGTGGCGGCACTCGTCCTGGGCGTTCTCGCTCTCATATCCTTCTGGACGATCCTGGGTGGCGTCGTCCTCGGGATAATCGCGCTGATTCTCGGCATCATCGCCGCCGCTCGGGCACGCGGAGGACGGGCGAAGCACCGCGGTATGTCCATCACCGGGGCGGTGCTGGGCGGAATCGGTCTCGTCGCTTCGGTGATCCTCCTTGTCGCCGGCATTTCCTTCCTCAGCAGTGACGAATTCAGCAGCTACAAGGACTGCGTGAATCACGCCAACAGCCAGGCGGACCAGGAAGACTGCGCACGCCAGTTCAAGCACGACGTCGAAGGCGGCTAGGTGATTCCTCAGGTATCACCGTAATCCCCGGCCGGTGGTCCGAGATCGGTTGTCCGGGATCGGTTGTCCAGGGATCGGTTGTCCGGGATCAGTGTTCCGAGACGGGGTAGGAGACGAAGGCGAAGCGCCGGCTGTCGGGTGCCCAGCTGTTGACGTTGAGGGTGCCCTGGCCGCCGAAGAGCGGGAAAGTGCGCAGAGGTGTCTCCCAGGCGTCGGTCGCCACGAGGTGGACGGCGACGTCCAGGTTCTCGGGATGGCCGAGGGTGCCCGGCGGGAAGGCCACGTAGGTGGCGAGGCGGCCGTCGGGTGCCGTGTGCGGGAACCAGTCCACGGTCCCGGAGGCGACCAGGCGCTCCAGCGGGCCCGTGCCTGCGGGGAGGCGGGCGATCTGCGCGTGTCCGGGCGTGGTCGTGAACGCCTCCGTGTTGAGGAGGATCCACCCGCCGTCGGGGGAGTACTCCGGGCCGTCGATGTGGCCCTCTCCGGTGTCAACGACGCGGATGGGGCCACCCTCGGCGGGCATCAGGGCGAGCCGGCCGGGCACGCCGTTGCTGTCGCGCGGGATCACCACGCAGGCGAGGGTGCCGCCGTCCGGGCTGATCCCGTGCAGGTAGTGCAGCATCCCGTCGTCGGCGGTCAGGCGGGTGCCGGTGCTGGTGCCCGCGCCCATGCCCGTGCCACTGCCGAGCGGCGCCCGGTAGAGGTGGCCGTCCATGCCGGAGAGGTAGACGTGCGTGCCGTCAGGGGACAGGACGTGGTCGTTGTTGATCGGCGGGACGCCGTCGAGCGGTACCTCCACCGGCCGTGCCGGGTGTGACCCGAGGTCCAGGCGCCACAGCCGGCCGTCCCCGTTGAGCAACAGGCTTCCGGCGTCGGCACTCCAGTTGGGTGCCTCCAGCAGGATCTCGTCGGTCTCGTGGACGAGCGAGGGCGTGTCGGAGTCGGCGGAGGCGATCCACACGCAGGTGCGCTGCCCGGGTCCCAGCAGCCGTCCGCGCATGCCTGCGCGCGTGTCCTCGCCGACACGGTGCTGGGAGGCGGTGTCCGGGCTGTCGGCCATGGTTGTTCCCGTTCTCTCGTTCGTTCCTCGGGCTGCGGCGCAACCTGACGTGCGGGTCGACGTCTCCGGTGCCCGCCGATCGGGCCGCCGACGACGGTGGTCCGGGCGTACGCCGGCGGGAAGCCATCTCACGCCCTTCGGAGTGCGGGCACAAGTCTTGACGTGCCTGGGGCGCGATGCGTTTATGGGAGCGCTCCCAAGTTCGGTGTACCGCCGTATCGGCGCCCAGGTTTCCCTATCACTCTCTGGAGTCGCAGTGGGAAGAAAGAGAACGAAGCGGTCCGCAGCCGCCCTCCTGACCGTGTTGATGACCCTCCTCGGCCTCTTCGGCCTCGGCATCGCCGGCCCGGCCTCCGCCCAGGTGGAGTCGCCCGGCACGCAAGCCACCGGCTTGCACATCAGCAACGGCCGGCTCGTCGAAGGCAACGGCAACGACTTCGTCATGCGGGGTGTCAACCACGCCCACACCTGGTATCCCGGCCAGACTCAGTCCTTCGCCGACATCAAGGCGTACGGCGCCAACACCGTCCGCGTGGTCCTCTCCGACGGCTACCGCTGGACGGAGAACACCGCCTCCGACGTGGCCGACGTCATCGGCCGGTGCAAGGCCAACCGGATGATCTGCGTGCTGGAGGTCCATGACACCACCGGCTACGGCGAGGACGCGGCCGCCGGCACGCTCGACCAGGCGGCCGACTACTGGATCAAACTGAAGAGCGTCCTCGCCGGCCAGGAGGACTACGTCATCATCGACATCGGCAACGAGCCCTGGGGCAACACCAACCCCGAGGGCTGGACCGCCCCGACCGTCGCCGCCATCCAGAAGCTGCGCAACGCCGGCCTGCAACACACGATCATGGTGGACGCACCCAACTGGGGCCAGGACTGGCAGGGCGTCATGCGCGCCAACGCCAGGACCGTCCACGACGCCGACACCACAGGCAACCTGATCTTCTCCATCCACATGTACAGCGTGTTCGACACGGCATCGGAGATCACCGACTACCTCGACGCCTTCGTGGACGCCCACCTTCCCATCGTCATCGGGGAGTTCGGAGGCCCGGCCGACCAGTACGGCGATCCGGACGAGGACACCATGATGTCCACCGCCCAGGAGCTCGGGATCGGCTACATCGCGTGGTCCTGGAGCGGCAACAGCGATCCGATCCTCGACCTGGTGCTGAACTTCGAGCCCGACCAGCTCAGCTCCTGGGGGCGGCGCATCTTCAACGGGGCCGACGGCATCGCCCAGACCTCGCGCGAGGCCACGATCTTCGGTGGCGGTACCGATGACACGGAGGACCCCACCGCCCCCGGCACGCCGTCCGCCTCCTCCGTGACGTCCAGCTCGGTCTCCCTCACCTGGCGGGCCGCCACCGACAACGTCCGGGTCACCGGCTATGACGTCGTTCGCGTCAGCGGGGGCTCGGAGACCGCGGTGGCCGGCTCGGTCACCAACTCAGCCACACTGACGGGCCTCCACGCGGCCACCGCGTACACGTTCGCCGTCTACGCCCGCGACGCGGCCGGCAATCGCTCCGCCGGCTCCGGCACGGTGAGCGTCACCACCGACAAGGCCGGCACATCCGACGGGACCTGCTCCGTCGGCTACCGCGTGGTGAACGACTGGACGGCGGGCTTCCAGGGCGAGATCACCATCACCAACAGGGGCACCGGCGCGATCAACGGCTGGACCCTGGGCTTCTCGTTCGCCGACGGCCAGACGATCAGCACCATGTGGGGCGGTACACCGCACCAGAGCGGCGGCGACGTGAGCATCACCCCCGCCGACTACACCACCAGGATCCCGGTGGGCGGCTCGGTCACCATCGGCTTCAACGCCGGCAGGGGAAGCACCAACTCCGCACCGACCGCGTTCACGCTCAGCGGCAGCACCTGCGTCGTGTCCTGATCCGGCACGGCCACCCCGGGCCCGGCTCAGCCGGGCCCGGGGCCCGCCGGCACCTCGCGGTGGACGACCGCACGGGCGGCCTTCGACATCACATTCGACGGCCACCCACCACCCCGTCAGCAGACCGACAGGCGCGGTTCCGGCACTCCTCTGCCGGGCCCCGGCAGCCACGTTCGCCCGGGAAAGGAGCCTGGCCTGTGGAAGGATGGGGCAAGGGCACGCAGGCTGATGGGGCGGGTGTGATGGGACTCGAGTGCGAGGTCGTCGTACGTGAGCCGGCGGACGACGGGGTGGCAGACGATCTGGCCCGGGTGCTACGGGAAGCGGGGGCGTCACGCGTGGTGCCGTTGCTCGTCGGGGAGCCGGAGCCGGAGCAGCGCGCGGCGGAACTCGTGAACGACGTCATGGTGGCCGTCACCTTCAGCGGAACGGTCGTCACGATCATCGACGTGGTCCGACGGTGGCTGTCCGAGCGTTCATGGCGTGGCGACGGGGACCTGAGCGACGGCCCACGCTCCGTGAAGATCGTCGTGGGCGCGGGCCGGGACAGGGACTCCATCGAGATCATCAACCCGTCGACGGAGGCGGAGCAACGGCTCATCGACCTCTTCATCGAGCGGCACTCATGAACGGGCACCTGACGACGCTGGTCGTCAGCGCACAGGAGAAGGACTCGAAGTACAGCTACCAGCTGCTCGCCAACGACGGTTCCGGCAGCGGACCGCTCGTGACGGAGTACGACACCACCGTCGACCTGTCGCTCATCAACGACTGGTGCACGAAGATCGACACGGCCCTCCGGGACAAGCCGGCAGACGGTGCCCAGGCCCCGCTCGCCATCCTCGAGAAGACGGGCGAGCGACTCTACAACCACCTTTTCCCCCTGGTCCGCCTCAACGTCCCCGATCTCATCACCGGGCTGCGCGGTGCCACGGGGCCGGTCGTCATCCAGACGAACGAGCCGGCGCAGACCGTGCCCTGGGAACTCCTCCACGACGGCACGGACTTCCTCGGCCTCAAGTACGACCTGGGGCGCCGCGCCGTCGGCAGGCGTCAGGTCATCAGCGGACGCGGGTTCGACCGGATCAGGCGCGCCCTGGTCGTGGGCGACCCGTGCAGCGACCTCCCGGCGGCCAGGGAGGAGGCGCGCCTGGTCACCTCCTGGTTGAGCGCGCGTGACGTCGAGTGCACGACGTTCCTGGGCGACCAGGCGACCAAGCCCACGGTCGTCGAGGAACTGGAGGGGCCCTACGACCTCTTCCACTTCTCCGGGCACGTGGTCAACAGCGGCGGCGTCGTCGGGTTGATGATGCACCGGCGCGAGGTGCTCGGCGAGCCGGCGTTGAACACCCTCTCCGCCCAGGGCGTGCCGCCGGTCGTGTTCCTGAACGGCTGCGCGTCCGCCGGACAGGTGGAGAGCATGTGCCGGACCTTCATGGTGCTGGGCGCCAAGTCGGTCATCGGCACCAGAACCAACGTGACCGACGACGGAGCCTGGCGGTTCGCGGAGGAGTTCTACGAACGGCTGCTCGACGGCGAGCCCGCCGGGGCCGCCGTGCGCGGCGCACGCGCCAGCCTGCGCGACCGTCCCGACAACGCGTGGGCGTCCTTCATGCTGTTCGGGGATCCGCGGGTGTGCCTCACCGACGAGGGCACCTCCGGGGACGCGCCGACCGAGCCGGTGGTCGAGTTGCCGGACGTGCTGGAGGGGCTCACGCCGGACGCCTCCGCGCTGATCCGGCGGGCCGCCCGGTACGCCGTGGGGCGCAGCTCCGTCACCTCCCTCGAACTGCTGCAGGCGCTCCTCGACGAGGAGGAGATCCGGGATCGTGTCGAGGACGGCATCGGGGAACAGCGGCTGACGATGGTCACGAAGCTGATCATCCCGATCGTCCGGGGCAGGGGCCTCACCGCCGTTCTCGGTCTGCTGGACGGCGACGAGGTGGCGGAGCCGGACGACGGCCGGGCGAGACGGGCAGCGGGCGCGGAGGGAGACGGAGGCGCCGGGGGCACGGCCGACGGCGCGACACCGCCCACCGAGGTGGAGCGTTCCGGCACCGTCGAGCGGGTGCTGTACGAGGCGGAGACACTGGCGAACGCCCAGGGCAGGGCGGCGGTTACGGTGGCCGACATCGCGACGGCCTTCGTCGAGCTCGGCGGCGGCAGTGCCGGGTCGCTGCTGGAACAGCTGGGCATCCCGGCCGAGCACCTGCTGCCCGGCGGCCGGCGCCCCGACCCCGGGCCGTTCAGGCAGGCGGACAACGGCAACGGCAAGCTCCGCACGGAAGGCCTGAGCCGCGGCGTCGCCGGCGCCCTGCGGCTCGCCCGGGTGATCGCCAACGCCCGCGGTGAGTCGATCGGGACCCACACCCTCTTCCTCGCCCTCGGCGCCATGGGCAGCGAGACGCTGCACCGCGCGCTGGCCGAGCAGGGTGAGCAGGGGGAGAAGGCCTTCGACCAGCTGTCGGGCCTGTTCGTCCCGCGCCGTCAGGAGTTCTCCGCCCGGGCCCGCGCCGCGCTGGAGAAGGTCCACCGGGACGCCGCCGGCACCGTCGGCGAGGCCGGGATCCTGCGCGAGCTCCTCGCCGACGAGAAGTCCGGCGCCCGTTCCGTACTGAAGAGGTTCGGAGTGGACGCCGAACGCCTCAGCCAGGATCTCGGTCCAGCCGACTGAGCCCGCTTGCCGCCCGCCGGTCGCCCGACCGGCGCCGCAGCACCTCCTGCCAGTGCCACCGCGCACTGTCCCGGTCACCCAGCTGGAGGCTGGCAAGCGCCAGGGCGTTGCGGGCCTCGGTGTCGGTGGGGCACCAGTGCACGACGGCGGCGAAGCAGTCCCGCGCGGCGGTCAGGCGGTTGTCGCGGGCCGCGGCCAGACCCTGGTTGAAGAGGTAGTCCGGGTAGAGACGCAGACGCCCGTAGCCGAACAGCGGCGTGTCACAGGCACTGCAGGTCGCCGCGTCCGGATCGTTGGGCGTCCCGCACAGGGGTACGGGGCACGGCACCAGCGGCGGTGACGGCTGATCCGTGCCACCGTCCGTTGCTTCCGTTGCTTCCGTTGCTTCCGTTGCTTCCGCCGCTTTCCCTGCCTGCGCTGCTTCCCCTGCCGTCCCGTTCGTCATCTCACCCGCCGTCGCTTCCTCCTCCACTCGTGTCATCCCCTCACCTGCGGAAGCACGCCGCCGTCGTCCGGCCCCGACCCGCTGATCAGGATGTTCTTGAGCTGTTCGAGCCGCTGCAGCTCCTCCGATGCCTCCCGCGACACCCGCGTGGCGTCCCGGTTGATCAGCGGCTCCAGAGAGGCCAGCCGGCGGGTGCTCTGCTCGAAGGCGCGGCGCTGCTCGTCGTTCGCCCCGGCCTCCACCAGCGGGCTCATCTCGGCGGCCAGGTCGAGCGCCTTGAGGAGCCGGTAACGGGCCATCTCCTCCTCGCTGGGCTGCGGCTGGTTCCGGAAGGTGCCGACCGCCAGACCGCGCAGGTGCTCAAGGTAGCTCTGCAGATGACCGATGGCCTCGCTGTACGAGCGCTGGTCGCCGTCGGCGAAGGCCCGGTCGCCGTGGTCCCGTTGGACGGCGATGGCCCGCGACATCTCCTCGGCGTCGTGCGCGACCTCCAGCTTGTCCACCTGCCCGGCGAGGTAGCGGTTCAGCTCGCCGCACTCCTCCACGAGCTTGTCGAAGTCCTGCTTCTGGGGCCGCAGGTCCACCCGGGGGCGGTCCAGGGACGCGACCACGTCCTCCATCTGGCCGAACTCGTGGACCGCGCGCACCACGTCGTTGTTGGCGACGGCCTCCCGGAAACCCCGCTCGGCGGTCTTCATCCGTGCACGCGGCGCGCTCTGCTCGCCCGCGGAGAGGAACGCGGCGGCCTCGTCGAACCGGCGCCACAGCTCGGCGGCCTCCGTTTCCCCCGGCATGTCGTCCAGCGGCGGCGCCTCGACGAGGCCGTCGAACTCGTTCGCGGTCCCGATGGAGCCGCGGACCGTCATCAGCAGCGTCTCGTCCATGTTCACGTCGAGGCTGATGGAGGTGCCGGCGGGGGTGGACGACGGCACCTCGGCGACGATGACCTTGATCGGCCGGCTCTGCTGGTAGAGCCGGAACTCGACACGGTCGGTGTTGCCGGGATGGCTGAAGCTGAAGTTCGCGGTGAACGGCAGCGGCTTCATCGCCGGGACCAGTTCCTCCTGTGCCTTCACCCCGGAACGCATCACGTCCATGCGGATGGGCTTGACGTTGATCGCGCTGGCGACGGGGCTTCCCTGCGCACCCACCTCGGCGTCGTGGGCGACCGGCCGGCCCAGGGCCGCCACCGGCGTGCCCGCGGCGTCGAACACCTCGAAGGCGAGCAGGCTCTGAGCGTCGGGCGTGACGGGCACCCGCCGGAAGGAGAAGTCCCCCTCGGCCGTCAGCTCCGCCTCGTCCTCGTGGTCGTCGACGGTGAGCTGCACGAAGCCGCCCGCGAGGTCCACGCCGTCGTCGAGCGCGGTGACCGTGCCGCCGACGGTCGTCTCCTCCGTCGGGGTGACCCCGGAGCCGCGCAGCCACATGCGAACGGTCCGGTTCTCGTCGTACGCCTCCAGGCCGCCGACGGCCGCCGCCCGCACCGCCGCGCCCAGCGCCACGATCGTGTCGACCCGCTCGTACACCGGCTCGGGCGCCCGGGTGCCGGAGCACAGCCTGCCGGCCACCATCTCCCGCACCAGCGGCACGTGGGTCGAGCCCCCGGCCAGGATCACCTGGTCGATCGAGGCGAGCGTGACGTCGGCCTCGCGGGCGGCGTGTTCCAGCGCCTCGTCGCAGTACTGGAAGGTGCGTTCGAGGAGCGGGCGGATGGTCTCCTCCAGCTCGGCCCGCTCCATGAGCGTGTCGATCACGACCGGGTCGCCACTCTTGTCGATGACGGTGCCGGCGTCCCGCAGCATGTACTCGGTCCGCTCGGACAGCGCCTTCTTCGCCCCTTCGGCGAGCAGCCGCAGACGGCGGAAGCGGAGCTCGTCCTCCGGATCGTTGACCAGGTCGAGGTCGAGCGCCCAGCCGTCCGCGCGCAACTGCTCCACCAGCCGGTGGGCGAGCGCCGCGTCGAGGTCGTCGCCGCCGAAGACCGGGCTGCCGCTGATGCCCAGCACCCGGAAGTGGCCGGCGGTGCACCGCACCACGCTGACGTCGAACGTGCCGCCGCCCAGGTCGTACACCAGGAACGTGCCGTCGCGGACGCCGGTCTTCCAGCAGTGGTAGCTCGCGGCGGCCGTCGGCTCGTGGAGCAGGTCGACGACGCGCAGCCCGGCGCGGTCCGCAGCCTCGCGGGTCGCCTCGACCTGCGGCTGGTCGAAGTAGGCAGGCACCGTGACGACAGCGCGGTCCACCAGCCAGCGCGAGGTGGCCGTGTCGAAGCCGCGCACGTCCTGCTCGATCTGGCTGCGCATCTCCCGCAGGATCTCCGCGGAGACCTCGGCCGGGGTCATCTCGACGCCGGCGAGCTCGACGGTGCGGCCGGTCCCCATGAGGCGTTTCACGGAGGTGATCGGCCGGGGCTCGCTGCCCACCCGGGCGAACGCCTTGCGGCCGACGACGAGCTTGCCCGCCCGGTCGCGCCACAGGCAACTCGGGGTCGTCTGGGCCTTGGTCGTCGGATCCTGGTGGATCACCGTGTCGGTGTCGGACGGGCTCATCACGGCGACCGCGCTGTTCGTCGTGCCGAGGTCGATGCCGACCGCCTTGCTCATCCACTGCGTCATGGTGTCTGTGACTCCCCCTGTTTTGCGTTCCGCTCGGTCATGCCTCGGGCCGGTCCTCTGCCCGGACCTGGTGCGCCTCGTCGGGCGTGGTGTCGTGCTCGGCGCTCCGGTCACCGTCCGGGGCGGCGCCGTCCTCGTCGTCCCCCGTGGCCGGCGGCGCGCCGACGACGACCTGGCCGTAGCGGACCACCACCGAACCGTCACGCACGATCGGTTCGTACGTCTCGGCCACCTCCTCGGTGGTGAAGCCGGGTTCGTGGCGCCAGCGCAGCACGTCCACCACGTCCGCCACGGCGTCGAAGGGGCGGCCCGTGGGATCCTCGGCCTCGATGTCCAGGTCCGCGAGGCGGTCGCGTATCTCCTTGCGGACCACGTCCAGCCGCTTGTGCAGGTTGCCCTTGCCGGCCTCCCGCAGAGGACCGGCCGCCTCCAGGAGCAGGGCGTCCAGCCGCCACGCCTGCCGGGCCAGGTCGGCGACCACCTCGCGGACGGCGGACAGCTGGTCGTCGGTCTGCCGGCGTGACGCGTCGAGGACCTTGCGCAGCTGCTGGACGGCGCGGGCGACCTCGCGGTCCGGCGACGGCGGATCCATCGCCCCGGGTGCCGGCCGTTCGGCGAACGCCTCCCAGCCGTCGGGGTCGTGCTCCGCCGTCTCCGGCACGGCCGTGTCAGCCGCGCCGGCCGTGCCGGACGTATCAGCCGAGGCCGTGCCGGACGTATCAGCCGAAGAGGACATCGCGCACCTCCAGGGGTGGCTCGTCGGGTAGGACGAAGGGGACCGGCGGGCGCTCCAGGGCCGGGCGGACGTCGACATCAGGCAGGCCGGCCTCGCCGGGCGTCGCCAGCTCCCCCTCCACCAGGCGCCTGATCACCGCCAGGAGGTCGAAATCCTCTGCCCGGGGCGCGGTGTCCGCCGCGTTCAGCGCGCCGCGCGGCAGCGCGGCGGCGCCGTACCGGCGGACGAAGTCGTCCCACCGCTCGGCGAGGTAGTCCGCACCGGGGGGCTCCAGCAGTTCGTGACGCAGACGGGTCTGTGACCGGCCGGTGAGCTCGGCCACCGCCCACTCGACGAGGGCGCGTTCCTCGTGGGCCTTCGCGGTCACCGCGAGGTCCTGGCCGGTCCTCACCACCGATGCGGCGTCGGCGCCGGCGGACAGGCCCAGCACGTGGAACGGGTTCGGCTTCGCGGCCATGCTCACCTCCGATTCCGGTAGCGGGCGACCAGCAGCTGGGACCGGGCGCGCTCGATCTGCTCGCGCAGGGCCGCCGGCGGTCCGAGGGACAGGGCCTGCTCGAACAGTTCGTCGGCGCGGCGCAGCGTGGACTCGGTGGGCAGGCCGCGCAGGGCGACGACGGCCGTGAAGAAGAGCCCCCAGGCACGTTCCTCGTCGTTGGTGACATGGCGTTCGAGCTCCCGCACGGCGCGGCCGGCCGCCTCGGTGCGGTTGTCGTTGAGCGCCTTGACCACGGCGGTGATGTAGGGGGTGAAGCGCCGCTGCTTCTGCAACTCGGCCGCGTTGTGGTTGTTCGGGTTCCACGCCAGCGCCTCCTGGTAGGACGCGACGGCGCGGTCGGTGTCCTCGTCCACCCAGCCGCGGAACAGGTGGTGCTCGGAGAGTGCCTGGTTCTCCTTGAGCATGCTGTTGCCCTTGGTGGCGAGCGATGTGAGGGGTTCCGCGAAGACCCTGGCCAGGCCGAGGACCCGCTTGACCCTCAGCTGCCTGGTCTTCTCCGACCCCGGCTGCTTGTAGAGACTGCGCTGCAGTTCGTTGCACCAGCCGAGCCCCGTGACGAGGACGCGCGGCAGCGGGACGCCCAGTTCCACGAGCGGCGTCAGCGCACGGACGCCCGACTCGAAGTCCCGGGGGATGCCGCTGGGCAGCGCGGCGATCGCTTCGGGGTCGTCGACGGCCCGCTCAGCCGCGCCGATGACCTCGTGGCTCCAGTCGTCGAGGACCTCTGCGGCCAGGCGGGAGATCTCCTGCCACGCCTCCGTGTCGCCGGTGGTCTCGACGAGGCCCGCGTACGGCATGTCCGCCCGCACCGCCGACTCGCCCCGCCGGCAGGCGTCGAGCACTTCCAGGTGCCGCCTGGCCACGGTACGCCGGCCGGGGTCGGCCGCTGCCTGGTCCAGCGCGGCGGCGGCACGGCTGCGGTGGCGGCCCATCAGCTCGCGGCAGAGGTCGGCGCGGAGCCAGGTCGCGTCGTGGTGGGGGAACTCCCGCCAGAAGGCGGGCGAGGCGAGGAGAAGGGCCCACAGCGTCGTGGTGCGGGCGAGCAGGCCGGCGGCGGCCACACCGTCGTCGACCAGGGCGGCGGCCCGTTCGTGGTGGACGACGGCAAGGGTGTGGTGGAGCCTGGTGTCGGCGCCGGTGTCCGCGAGGCACGTCGCCCAGGCGGACCGTATCGCCTCCTGGTCCTCCGCCAGCAGGGAGAGCCGCAGCCTCTCGTCACCGGCGATCAACCGCTCCAGTGCCGGATAGCGACCGCGCCGCTCCCAGGGAACACGCTCGACGCCGGGGGCGGCGGGCGCGTCGGCGAGCAGGTGGCCGATCAGCCGGCCGGCGCACACGTCCAGCTCCAGCCGGCGGGCGAACTGAGCCGCTTCGCCCTTCCTCGGACGCCTCACCACGCGCCATCACCTCCTTCCGAGGGGCCGATCGCGCCATCCGGAGCGCCGGCCGGATCGGCAGCCACGTCGCCGTTCTCCGCGGACGCGGCCCGGCGGAGCAGTTCCGCGGCCTTCAGAGGGTCGTCGTCCGACCAGGCGGCCACCGCCCGGTGGCGCAGCAGCCAGGCATACTCCCCAACGACCAACTCCCGCATCCGTTCTGCCTTTTCGGCTCCCTCTCCCTCGCCCACTCCTTCGCCCACCGCCCGGCGCCACAGCCGGTCGGCGAGGGCGAGCGAGCCGACCGCGGCGGCGCAGCGGGCGAGGCCGACCGGGTCGATGCCGGGTTCGGGGTGCTCCGCGAGGCGCCGGATGTACGCCGCGAGCGGTCGGGCCCGTGCGGCGACGGCCCGCCGTCCGCGGGGGAGACGCGCGCAGAGCGCGGGCAGCAGGCGGGCGACGTCGCCGACGGTGGCGAGGCCGACCTCGTTCGAGACGGCGGCGAGGATGTCCAGGCTCCGCTGCGGGTCGGTGCCGGCCAGCGCCGCGGCGTACACCACGCGCGGCAGGGCGCCGTCGGGCGGCGGTCCCTGGGGCGGGTTTCCCTCCAGCGCGTCCGCGAACAGGGCGTACCTCTCGTGGTCCTGCCCCGCCTGCGCTGCCGCGTGCGCGGCGGCCCGGAGCCTGGTCACCGCCGCCGGCCGATCGCCGACGGCCAGGGCGCGCACCGCGGAGGCCTGGGCGATCAGCGGATGGTGCTCCAACGTCTCCGGCGGCCGGCGTGGCTCCTCGGACCCGGCCAGTGCCGCCGCGACCACGGGGGCGGCCGCTCGCAGAACGTCCGGCAGGGGGTGGAGCTCGGCGAGGCTGCACAGCGCGCCGGTGAGCGCCCGCCGGCGGTCCGGCTCGCCGCCCTGACGGATCGCCCGGGCGAGGGCCCCGGCCAGCACGCCGGAGACCGCGGTCCGGGGCGGGGTGCGGGTGGCGAGGTACTCCAGCTCCTGGCAGGCGGCGACGTCCACCCGGCCGGGGTCCTCGGCGAGCAGGCCGATGCCCAGGATCCAGGTGGTCCACGGCTGCCGCGGTGCTCCGGACGACGTGGCGGGGCCCCGAGGCGCCGGGACGCCTGCCAGGTATCCGGCGGCACGGGCCAGGTCCGGCGCGTCGGCCGGTACGACTCGGCTGCCCGTGCCGTCCAGGGCGGGGAGGAGGTCTGCCGCGGCCTCAGCGGCCTGGCGACTCGCGTCGTCCGGCACCAGGGAGCCCCGGCGCAGCCGGAGGACGCCGCGGACGTAGCGCATCCAGTGCGGCGCGTCGGGGCCGTGTTCCTCCAGACGTTCGACCGCTGCCGCGATCGTGTCCCCCTCCGGGCCCGCGCCGGTGGCCCCCGCCCACGCGGCCAGCACGTCGGCTTTGGGGCCCCTCACCTCCGTGAGCGCGGTACGGGCGGCTTCGGGGTGGCCGTGCGCCAGTTCGTCCGCGGCGAGGATCAGGCGTACCCGGCGATGCCCCAGCCGCAGTGCCTCGGCCAGCAGGCGACGGCCCTCCGCCGGCTCGTCGCGCAGCGACAGCAAGCCGGACCAGAGGAGACGGTCGGCGCGCGGCAGCCGTCGGTACAGGGGATGCCGCAGCAGCTCGGCCATCGACGGTGCCGCAAAGCCCTCGCCCTCGTCCCCACCCCTGCCGTACGCCTCGCCGAGGGCGGTGCGCAGGGCCTCCAGCCGGGTCGGCGTCGGGCCGGCGGGCGGTGGCGGGCACGGCTCGACGCCGGTGGGCCGCGGGCCGCCTGCCAGGGCACGGCGAACGGCGGCGATCCGTTCGAAGCCGGGCGGCGGGCTCACCATCGCCCGTTCCGCGTCCGTTTCCTTCACGTCCTCGGGGGCGGCGTCGCGCAGGAGGCAGCCGAGCGCCCACGCGTCGGGATGGCCGACGGTCACCGCGCCGACGCGACGACCCAGCGCGTCCTGATCAGCGCTCAGCAGTTCTGCCCAGACGGCGTGGTAGAGCCACGCCGGAGTGCCGGGGCTCTTGTCGGCCAGAGGGGCCAGCAGCTCGCGGGCGCCTGCCGCGTCGCCGTCCAGCAGGTGCAGCCGCCCGCGCGCGTACGCCCGCCAGGTGTCGACCAGCGGCGGCAGCCCGAGCGCGGCGAGCCGGTCCGCGGTGACCGGCGGCGGCGTGTCGAGCAGCACGTCGGGATCGGCGTCCGCGCCCGCCTCCGCGCCGGGGTCGAGCCAGGCCAGCAGGGAACAGAGCTCCACCAGCTCGGGCAGCCCCGAGGACGGGGGAGCGCCGCGGCCACGGTCGAGCATCCGGCGCGGGATGGCGGCGGCCCGCCCTTGCCGCACGAACGCCACCATCAGGGCGGCCAGGGAGGTCTGGTCGCCGGGGTCGGCCGTGCAGGCCGCGACCAGATGGGGCAGGGCCTGATCGGGGTCGTCGAGGACCACCAGGTGGTAGAGGCCGACGGCCCGCCCGGTCGGGGGGAGGTGCTCCGTGTGGTGGACCGCCTGGGCCAGCTCGGCCGCCTGCCGCAGCCGCTCGGTGTCCGTGGCCAGGTCGACGGCGAGCACATGTGCCACGAGCGTCAGCACGGCCGGGGGGCGCGGACCCGGCCGGTGCAGCAGATCAGCGTAGATCCGGAGCTGCTCCTCCCCCCGCTCGTCGGCGCGGGCGAGCTCGGCCGCGACGGCGGCGCCGACGGCCGGCTCGTCCGTCTCCCAGTACAGGCGGGAGAGCAGTGCGGTGGCGGCGGCCTGCTCGCCGCGGGCGAGGCGGGCCATGACCAGCGGGCGCCACGCCTGCTCGACGGAGAACCGGCCAGGGCCGGCAAGCTGCCGTCCCGCCTGCTCCAGTTCGGTGAAGTCCTCCTCGGTCAGCAGCGGGCGGAACGGCGCGGCGACCATGGCGACCACGAAGGGGCACCACAGCGTCCCCGCCGCGTCGCGCCGGCTCGCCAGCCGGTCGCGTACCGTACGCATGCCGAGCAGCCCGCGCTGCGGATCCGGGTCCGCCTGGGCGGCGGCCCATCGGTTGCGCAGCCGCCCGACGGGAGTGAACGCGTCCAGGACGCCGCGGGGCGTCGCCATGCTCGCTACCTCCTGCCTCCCTCGCGCTCGCTCAGCCACGCGAACTGGTTGGCCTGGAAGGTCATGCCCGCCGTGCGGTACAGCGCCGCGATGCGGTCGAGCAGGTCGCGCCGTTCCTTCCGGGTCCGCAGCAGGGCCCGTTCCCTCACCAGGTGCCAGACGGCGTCAAGCCGCTCGGCCGCCTCGGCAGGCCGGCCGCGTGCCGCGAGGACGTCCGCCATCCGGCGGGTCAGGAGCAGCCAGCCGGTGGACAGGGGCCACTCGCCGCGCTCGAAGCGGACCAGGACGCGTCGCGCGCCGTCCGGGTCGTCGGCTTCGAGCAGCGCCTCGGCCTCCTCCAGCGCCCGCTCGCCCGCCGGGCGCCGCGCCGCCGACGTGCCGTCACGCAGCGAGTCGAGGGCGGCGAGGAGCTCCACCGCGCTCTGGAACCGTCGTTCGGGTTCGAACTCCAGGCATCGGAGCACCACCTCGTCGGCCTCCTGACCGACGGTGTTGGTCAGCCGGGACGGCGGCACGGGGACGGCGAGGCGCTTCTCGCCGTGGAGCCAGTCACCGTGCATCGATTCGGGCAGGTCGCGGGGCGGCTTGAGGTGCTCGAAGGGGTGACCGCCCGTCAGGCCCTCATAGAGCAGCACGCCCAGGGAGTACAGGTCGGAGGCGGGCACGCTCCGACCCTGCGAGGTCTCGGGGGCCATGTACTGGAGCGTGCCGGCGACGCCCGGGACCGCTCCCGTCGTCAGCAGCCGGGCAGCGAGGCCGAAGTCGATCAACCGCACCATCCGGTCGCTGCCGAGGAGCACGTTGTCCGGTTTGATGTCGCGGTGGAGCAGCGGCGGGTCGAGCGAGTGCAGGCCGCGCAGCGCGAGGCATGCCTGCCCTGCCCAGCCGAACATCTGGTTGGCCGGGACCGGCTGGAGCGAGCCGAACCAGGTCGCCAGCGTGCTGTCGCCCGGCACGTACTCCATGACGAGGTACGCCCTGCTCGCCATGGACGGGGCCACGCCCCCGTCGTAGACGTGCACCAGGTGGCGGCGGGCCTCGGCGTCCGTCATCCCGTCCAGGGCTTCCGCCAGCCGCAGGGCGTCGGCGAAGATCTCGGCGGCGCTCTCCTCCGTCATCCCGGTGCGGCGGGAGAGCTTGCAGGCCACCCGGCGTACCGGCTGGCCGAGGATGAGCTGCCGGCCCTCGAAGACGCCGCCGAAGGCGCCTCCGCCGAGCCAGCGGGTCAGCTCGTAACGGCCCACGAGGGTGCGGCCCACGAGCGAGCGGAGCCGGGGCTCGGGCGAGGGCGGGGCCGGCGTCACCCCTCCTCCTCCGCGACGAACCGGACGGTGACCTGGTCGGATCCGTGAGCGTCGGGGCCGGCGGCGGCATCGGCGTTGAAGTGCAGCTTGATGCGGACGCAGCGTTCGAACTCCTTCTCGTGGCGGTCCTGCTGCCGGAGGATGGGGTCGTCGATGAGGTCGGAGAGCAGGGGGCGGAAGACGCGGGCGCCCTTCTTGCCGTTGGCCTCCTCGTTCTCCCGGTGCCCGCGGGCGGCCACGTGGCCGATCAGCGACTCGGGCACGATCAGCTCGCGGTTGCGCTTGTCCCGCCAGAAGTCCTGGCGCTGCTCGACCATCCGGCGGCAGATGGCCGTCATGGCCTCCGCCACGAGCGGGCGGAAGATGATGGCGCGGCGGATACGGGCCAGCAGTTCCGGGGTGAAGACCGGGCCCCCTCGGACGTGGTTGCTGACGTTGGCCAGTTCCTTCAGCACCGCGGCCTCGATCGCCTCGGGGTCGGCCCCCTTGCCGATCATCCGCGCGATGACGTCCTGGCCGGCGTTGGTCGTCAGGATGAAGATGGCGCGGTCACCGTGCGCCTTGACCCCGCGCTGGTCGGTGATCCAGCCCTCCTCGAAGAGGTTGAGGAACGGGCGCCACACCTCGGGGTGGGCCTTCTCCGCCTCGTCGAGCAGGATCACGCTGTACGGATCGGCGTTGAGTTCCTTGATCAGCCGGCCACCGCTCTCGTAGCCGATATAGCCCTGCGGGGATCCGATGATGCCCGACACGCTGTGCGGCTCCCCGAAGTTGCCCATGGCGTAGGTCTGGAGCTTGTTCGATGCGGAGTAGAAGCGGGCGATGGCCTTGGCGAGCTCGGTCTTCCCGGTGCCGGTCAGGCCGGCGAAGAGCATCACGGAGGCGGGCCCGCCGCTGCCGTCGGCCAGGCCGGCCCGGATGCGGCGCAACTCGCTCGCGGCGACGTCGACGGCGCCGCGCTGGCCGAAGACCCAACCGCTCAGGGCCTTCTCGTAGTCGATGCGCTCACCGCCGCCTCCCGCGATCTGCTGCACGGGCACTCCGGATATCTCGGCGACGACGCGGTCCACGTCCCGGGTCCCGACCGTGGCCCGGGCCCCGGCCAGCTGGGTCCGCTCGTAGTTCAGGTCCTCGATGGCGCGCCTGAGCACCCGGACGGCGGCCAGCGGCTGCCGCTGGCTGAGGACGTAGTCCCGGGAGAGGACGACCGCGCGGTCGACGGCCCGGTCATCGACGCCGATTCCGAACTCCGCCTCCAGCGTGTCCGCCGCCTGCCGGGCCATGTCGCGGGCGGCGGCCCGGTCGGGCTCGATCAGTTCGATGCGGGTGACGAGCTCGCGCATCGCCTGGTCGCCGGCGAGCAGGTCGTCGTGGTCCTGCGTGGAGAGCACTCCCACCAGCCGGATCCGCTGCTCCTTCAGGGCCCGGCGGAGCGTCAGCACATGGTTGTCGTCGTGCGGGCCGCGCAGCAGGGCGCCGAGGCCGTCCAGGCAGAGGACCACGTCCGTCCGGCTGGCGACCTGGTCGATGATCCTGGCGAGTGCGGCGCCGCTCTCGGCGGGGGCCACGTCGTGGCAGTCCACCCGGACGAAGCGCTTGCGGTGCAGGAAGGGGATCTCACCGCCGGCCGCCCGCCGCGCCAGTTCGCGCAGGAGCGTGGTGGCGCCCACCCCGGGTGGCCCGGTGATCAGCACGTTGTTGGCGACGGTGCGGTGCAGGGCGCGGGTGAGCGGGTCGAAGTACCGGTCGAGGTGGAGCGCCGGGGTGATGCCCTGCGTCTGGGCGAGCCAGGTCAGGTCCTCGGCGGGGGCCGAGCCGGGCGCCAGGCGGAACGCGAACCGGCGGGGGGCGGCCGTGCCGGCGTGGCGGAGTTCCTGGGCGAGGTGCTCTCGCATGCGGGCGAGGTCGACGCGCAGCGGCTCCGCCTCCATCGCGGAGACCAGCCGCGCCGGGGGCTGGGCCAGCAGCGCGTCGAGGAGGTGGGGCACGTCGACCGAGCCCGCACCCCACAGGGCCGCGGCACGCTGGGCGGCACGGATCAGGGCCAGTAGCGGGTCGCCGAGGCCGTTCCGGTCGAGCAGCGGCGGCTCCGCGCCGCCGCCGGGCAGCCGGAAGGCGTCGCCGACGATCTCCGCGGCGCGCGCCAGGCCGACGCGGGGCGGGATCTGGAGGCGTACGAGACGCTCGGCCGGTCCCTCCGTCTCCCGGAGCATGGCGAGGAAGCAGTGCGGCGGCAGGACCCGGTCGTATCCCAGGTCGGCCGCCACCGCCGCCGCCCGTTCCAGAACGGCCCAGGCGTCCGCGGTGAACTCCTCGGAGCGCAAGCGGCCCGAACCCTCCTCCAGCAGCGCCGGAAGCGGTTCGGACCGGGTGCGGACCTGCTCGCTGAATCCACGGACGGCGACCTGCCGGTCCAGGATTCCCAGGAACTCCACGTCCTCGGCGTCCGGATGGGCCAGCACCCGGCTCATCAGCAATTCGAGGGCGACCGGAACGAGCTGTTCGGGGTCGGCGGCGAGGTCGGCGGCGAAGGCGTCGAGCGCGGCGATCGTCTCCGGGGCGAACTCGCTCCGGGTGCCGCCGAAATGGGAGGGCTGCCCCGGGGGGATGCCGGGGTTGTAGACCGCGATGGTGTCGAGCAGATGGCGGGGCTCCGAGCCCTCCGCGAGCGCCGGCGTGAGCGCGGCCAGAACGCTCTGGTCACCTGAGCCGACAGCGGCGTGCAGGACGTCGCTCGGCCGTAACGGACGGGCCGTACGCCGGGCCGCGGCGAGGAGCACCTCGGTCGTGCGTCTGTCCTGGAGGTTCTGGGGCTCGAAGATTCCGTCAGTGAAGAGCGGTCGCAACGTGGCCTCCCCGCAGACACCCCACGGCCCCCCGCTGAGCCGCATCCCGTCTCTCCGGCTCATGATTCCACAGCCGCCGGGCGCTCGTGCTCCGTCGGAACTGTTTCCGGCGCGTCCCCGGAGCGGGCCCGGTGGTGCCGGGACCGCCCGAGCGTGCGGTGGCGGTACCCGCGCCGGTGGCGCCCCGCACCCCTACCCGTAGTACCTCAGAGCCACACCGCGGGCTCACTCCCCGGCGGGACGCCGACGACCAGGGGCGATCCGTAGCTTCGGTGCCCGATGCACGCCGGATCTGCCGGTGCGGAAGGAAGCCCGCCTGCCATGTCGCCCCGCCCTCGTATGTCCCGATTGCGCCGCGCCTCGCTCGCCGCGCTCGTCACCGCCGCGGTGGCCGTGCCGGTGTCGGGCGCCGCCGGTCCCGCGGACGTGCCCGCACCCGTGCCCACCGTCTCGGGGCTGCCCGCTGCCGCCACGCCGGCGGCCCTCACCGAGCGGTACGCCGCAACCCGCGCCGACATCGGGGCAGCCGCGCGCTCGGCCGGCCGCCACGGCGACACCAGGCGCGCGCACGCGCTGCGCGCCATGGCGTCCCCCGGGCGCCGGTTCCTCTCCTTCGACGGCCGGTACGGGGGCCGCACCGTCGAGGTCGTCGGCGATCTCTCCACGGCCGAGCGCATAGCCGTGCTGGTCCCCGGGGCGGGCGTCAGCGTCGACGACTACTGGCGGCTGCGGAACGAAGCCGCCGCGCTGCACCGGCAACTCGGCGACCCCACCGCCGTCGTGGCCTGGCTCGGCTACCGGGCCCCGGCCTCGATGAGCCTGGCGGAGATCACGACGGCGCGGGCCGAGGAGGCCGCACCCGGGCTCCGGAGGTTCGTCGACGCGCTGCACCGGCTCAAGCCCGCGGCACGCACCTCCCTCGTCTGCCACTCCTACGGCAGCGTCGTCTGCGCCCGTGCCGCCGCCGGACTCCCCGTCGCCGCCCTCGTCCTGACCGGCAGCCCCGGCACGGGCTACCGCACCGTCGGCGACCTGCACGCCGGCGCTGAGGTCTGGGCGGGCCGCAGCAGTGGCGACTGGATCGCGAACGTCCCGCACCTCAGCCTCCACCTCCCCTTCGTGACCCTCGGATTCGGGACCGATCCGGTGTCGCCCGAGTTCGGGGCCGAGGTCTTCGCGGCGGGCGGGGGAACCCACAGCGACTACCTCACGGCGGGCTCCACGGCGCTCGCGAACATCGCCCGGATCGTGAACGGCCTGAGGCCGGAGGTCCCTCATGCGTGACGTCGTCCGGCGGTTGGACGCCGCGACCCCGGCCGACCGCGACCGGGCGGTCGACGCCCTGCGGGCCCTGGCCATCCTCGCCGTGGTGCTCGGCCACTGGCTGGTGACCGCGCTGGTCGCCAACAGCGGCACCCTGCGCGGCAGCAGCCCGCTCCAGTACCTGCCGGGGCTCACACCGGTCTCCTGGGTGTTCCAGACGCTCGCCGTCTTCTTCCTGGTGGGCGGGCTGGTCGGCGCGCGGGGCCACGCGGCGGCCCGGGCCCGGGGCACGACGTACGGGCAGTGGCTCGGCGCCCGCGTGGCGCGGCTGTCCCGGCCGGCCGCCGTGCTGCTGGCGGTGTGGACGGTGGCGATATGCGCGATGCTCGCGGCGGGAGCGGACCCCGTCACCGTGTACACCCTCGGCAAGCGGGTGCTGTCCCCCCTGTGGTTCCTGCTCGTCTTCGCGGGCCTGACCGCGGCGACGCCGCTGGTGGCGAGGCTCCACCCGCTGTGGCCGCTCGCCGTGGTGCTGGTCGTCGACCTGATCCGGTTCGGCCTGCACGGGCCCGGCCGGCTCGGCGAGGTGAACGTGACCGCCGGCTGGCTCGTCCCGTACTGCCTCGGCGCGGCCTGGGCACGGGGCCGCCTCCAGAGCCGCGTGACCGGCTGGGTCCTCCTGCTCGGGGGCGGCGCCGGCGCCATCGGACTCGTCCTGCGGGCCGGCTACCCCGCCTCGATGGTGGGCGTGCCGGGCGAGGCGGTGTCCAACCTCGATCCGCCGAACCTCGTCACGGTCGCCTTCGGGCTCGCCCAGTGCGGCGCCGCACTGCTGCTGCTCGGCACGCTGCGGCGGGTCCTCGCCCGGCCCGTCCTCTGGGCGGGCGTGGCGCTGGTGAACCTGGCCGCGATGACGATATTCCTCTGGCACCAGACGGCGATGATGGCGGTCACGGCCGTCGGGCTGCTCGCCGGGGAGCCCCTGCCCGGCCTGCACACCGTGCCCTCCACCATGACCTGGGTGCTGGCGAGGCTGGCCTGGCTGCCGGCGTTCGCCTTCGCGCTCCTGCTCTGCCTGGCCGCGTTCCACACCTACGAGCAAGGACGGCGCCGGGACTTGAAACGGCAGGGGCGCCTCGTGCGCCGGCGAGTTCCGGCACCGTCCAAGACGGCGCGGCATGTCTAGGGTCGTCCTCATGAAGGAGCCGGGTGTGGTCAGGAGGTTCGCGATCCTCGCGCGGACCGGGGTGGGGACGCTGCGCGGCGACCTCTGGACGGCCGACGCGGCCCCCCTCACCCGGGGCGGCCGGAGGCGTTGGAGGCCGGCCCTGTCGAACCCGGCCCTCGTCCTGGTCGGCATCGTCCTGTTCGCCATCAACTGGAACCGGTACTTCTTCGGTTACGGGTTGGGCGCGGTCGGCATCCTGATCGTGGCCGGCCAGGCGTCCGTGCTCCCGCTCGCTCTTCGCCGCCCGATCCCGGCCTGGTGGATCTCGCCCCTGTCGCAGGCGGCCCTCGCCGCCGCCTGGTTCGCACCACGGTTCAGCAACGCCTCCGGCTGGCAGCCGAACTGGTCGGGGCTCGAACTCGCCATGCAGGCCTGGGCGCTGTTCCACGTCGCCCTGCGCCACCGCCCCCGCGTCGCCGCCGAGGCACTGGCCCTGAGCGTCCTGGGGGGCCTGCTCTTCGTCGTCGTCTGGGACTACGGGGGGTACGTCACCCTCACCGTCGCCGTCCTCGCGATCTCCACGCTGCTCGGCGCCCTGCTGCGCGGCCGCAAGGTGGCGCGCGACCAGTTGACGGCCCAGGAGGAGCGCACCGCGGAGGAACGGGCCCGCCGCACGCTGCTGGAGGAGCGCGCCAGGATCGCCCGCGAACTGCACGACGTGGTGGCCCACCACATGTCGGTGATCTCCATCCAGGCGCAGGCCGCCCCGCACCTCGTCGAGAACCCGTCCGCGGAGCTGAGGGAGAATCTGGCGAACATCCACCAGAACGCCAAGGACGCGCTCACCGAACTCCGCCAGGTCCTCGGCGTGCTGCGCTCCGAGCGCACCGAGCCGGTCCCCGACCTGCACGCCCCGCAGCCCACCCTGGACCGGCTGGGCGAACTCCTCGCCAACGTCCGCGGGGCCGGGCTCGGCATCACCGTCCACACCACCGGGACACCGGTCCAACTGGCGCAGGGCGTCGAGCTGTCGGCGTTCCGCATCGTCCAGGAGGCGGTGAGCAACGCGATACGGCACGCGCCGGGGGCAAAGGTGCGGGTGGACGTCGAGTACGGCTCCTCCGAGCTGACCGTCCGGGTCAGGAACACCGCTCCCGACAGACCCGCTGCACCCTCGTCCGGTGCCGGGCACGGGTTGCTGGGAATCAGCGAGCGAGCTGCGATGCTGGGGGGCACCGTGGCCTTCGGAGCCACGGCCGGCGGGGGATACGAGGTCACCGCCATGCTGCCCGCGAAGCTCCCCGCCGGAGTCGATCCTGTGGAGGACACGGCATGACGGCCATCCGCGGGCTGATCGCCGACGACCAGATGATGGTCCGCCAGGGCTTCACGGGCTGCTCGACGCCGAGCCGGACATCGAGGTCGTCGGCCAGGCCGTGGACGGCGCCGACGCCGTGGAGAAGGTGGCCGAGCTGACCCCCGACGTCGTCCTGATGGACATCAGGATGCCCGGTCTCGGCGGCATCGAGGCGACCCGGCGCATCACGGCGTCGCGCACCCTCGCCACCAAGGTCCTCGTCCTGACGACGTTCGACCTCGACGAGTACGTGTACGAGGCACTGCGGGCGGGTGCCTCGGGATTCCTGCTGAAGGATGCCTCGGCGACGGAACTCGCGAACGCCGTACGGGTGGTGGCGGGCGGCGAGGCGCTGCTCGCTCCGAACATCACCAAGCGCCTGATCGCCGAGTTCTCCCGGATGAGCGACGCTCCCCGCGCCCGGATCAAGGGGCGTGCCGGCAACCTGACGGAGCGCGAGACCGAGGTCCTCTCGCTGATCGCCCAGGGCCTGTCGAACGCCGAGATAGCCGAGCGGCTGGTGGTGGCGGAGCCGACCGTCAAGACCCACGTCGGCCGGATCCTGGTCAAGCAGGACCTCCGCGACCGCACCCAGGCGGCGATCTACGCATACGAGACCGGGCTGGTGCGGCCGAGCGGCTACTGAGCCGGCCGGTCCCACCAGCCCGGTCCCGGCGGAGCGGCGCTCATACGGCGCCGTGCGCGGAGCGCGCGCGGCCCGATGCCCGGATCGCGATGGAGCGCCGCACCTTTGGGGAGCGCCACCACGACCCGGACGTGTTCACGCCGTCAGGCCGGCATCGCTCACGCGGCGCGCAGCGGGGCCAGCGCCTTGCTCCAGGCCACGACCTGGTCCAGCGTCGTGTTCAGGGCCTCACGCTGGTGGTCACCGGGCTTGAAGGTGCTGAAGTTCTCGAAGTCGGTGAACAGCGACAGGGCAACCTGGGAGCGTACGTCGGCCATCTGGAGCTCGCCGGCGATCAGCCGCAGGTGCTCCACGGCGCGCGCACCGCCGACACCGCCGTAGCTGACGAAACCGACCGCCTTGTTGTTCCACTCGCCGTAGAGGAAGTCGATCGCGTTCTTCAGCGCGCCGGACGTGGAGTGGTTGTATTCAGGAGTAACCATCACGAACCCGTCGAACGAGGCGATCTTGTTCGCCCATGCCAGGGTGTGCGGCTGCTGGTACTGGCCGAGCGACGGCGGGTAGACCTCGTCGAGGTGCGGCAGCTTGTAGTCCAGCAGGTCCACGAGCTCGTACTCGGCGTCGTCGCGCTCCGCCGCCACATCGAGGACCCAGCGGGCGACGCCCTCGCCGTTGCGTCCAGGGCGGGTGCTGCCGAGGATGATTCCGATCCTGGTCATGGGTGTTTCCTTCCGTGCCGCAGGGGCTGTTGGTAGAAGATAGTTTTTTCTTCAACCAAGCAAAGCGTGATGTGCTTCGTTCGTCAAGCAAATACAATGGTGCCATGTCCATCACGAACGAGCCGCCGAGGCCGCTGCGTACCGACGAGGAGGCCTTCATCCGGGCGCTGGGCCGGGTGATCCACACCCTTCCGCGGGTGATGGACGCCGACCTGATGCGCGAGCAGCGCCTCCCGCTCGTCGAGTACATGACCTTGATGTATCTGTCGGAGGCCCCCGACAGGCGTCTGCGGATGAGCGAGCTGGCCGGTGCGGTCGAGCTCTCCCTCAGCGGCATGACCCGGATCGTCACCCGCCTGGAGGCCCAGGGCCTGGTGCAGCGGGTCCGCTGCGAGCAGGACGGCCGCGGATGGCATGCGGTACTCACCGATGCCGGCCTGTCCCGTCTGGAGGAGGCCTGGCCGAGCCATCTCGCCGCCTCCCGGCGGCACGTCCTCGACCACTTCGAGGGCATGGACCTCGCGGAGCTGACACGGGCCCTCCGCCGGATCGTGGACTGAGGCCGATCAGGACTCGGCCCCCGATCGGGGGCCGGGGCATCGGGAGCCGGTGGGATCGAGAGCCGGCTCGGCCGGGCCGGAGCCCCCTTTCCGGTGGTTCGCATGCGGCCGTCGTGGCGCGTCTCGCACGGCCGGGTTCCTCGTGTGCCTACGGTCTGCCCAGGGTTCCGCGGGGCGCCGGCGGTGCGGCCGGGCGACCGGCGGCCCGGTGCACCCGGCTGGGCCGATTCCCCTGAGGGCGGGCCGGGCCGCGCTGGCCCCGCGGAACGAGGGCCGCGTCGGACCCGCCGGATGGAAAGCCCCGTCGCCTCACCCGGGCGATGGCACACCCCGGCCCTCCGCCCGCGAACCGGGCGGAGGTCGCCGGGCCCAGCGCGTGGACGGCCTTCGCCGGTGCACGCCCGGCGATCTCACCCTCCGTGCCGAGTCCCGCGCGATGGATCTGGCGATCTCACCCTCCGTTCGGTGTCCCACGCCGATGCTCCCGGCGGCCTCCCCCGCCCTGCAACGGCGAGGCGGATACTCCAGGTGTGAGGCGGATTGCTCCACGGGGCGGATACCCCGCCGTCACCGGATGGCCTGCGCACCGGAGGCGCCCGGCGGGACATCCGTGCCGCACTGGAGGGCGACCATCGCCACGTCGTCGTCGAGGCGCACCTCGCCCCCGACGTGGGCGGTCAGGCCCCCGAGGACGTACGCGAGCAGCTCCTCCGGCGTCGAGCCCGGCCAGCTCGCGACGCGTTCACCCAGGTCGTAGAACCGGCCGTCCCCGTCGCGGGCCTCGTACGTGCCGTCCGTGTAGAGCAGCAGCGTGGAGCCCGGCGTGAAGGCGAACGAGTCGACGGGGTGGTCCTCGGCGTCGAGACCGCCCAGACCCAGCGGGGGAGCGGAGCGCCGCGGCGGCAGCAGGCTCACCCCTTCGCGGCGGATGAGGTACGGCGGCGGGTGCCCGCAGTTGACCACCCGGACCTCGTCCGAGCCGTCCGGCACCTCGACCACCACCGCCGTGATGAAGCGCTCCAGGGCGTCGGGGTCGACGAGCGCGCTCTCCTCGAAGTGGGTGCGCACCCGGCTCTCCAGATGGGCCGCGAGCTCCGGCAGGGAGACCTGCGGGTGCGTGATCCCGCGGAATGCCCCGAGCAGCGCTGCCGCGTCCTCCACCGCGGGCAGCCCCTTGCCCTTCACGTCGCCGATCACCACGCGCACGCCGTCCGAGGACCGCGCCGCCGCGTAGAGGTCCCCGCCGATCATGGCGTGCGGATGGGAGGCGTGGTACGCCGATCTGATCAGCAGGCAGCCCATCCGCGGCGGCAGCGGCCGGAGCAGGACGCGCTGCATCGTCTCGGAGACGGTGCGCACCTCCGTCAGCTCCCGCACGCCGCGTTCGCGCAGGTTCCTGAAGCCGATGACGAACACCGACACCAGGATGATCGCCACCAGGTGCACGGCGAAGATGGAGGTGCCGAGCAGCCCGTCGTGGGCGTCGAGCCCGAGTGCGGCACCGCAGGAGAGGACCGCGACGACGGCCGTGAGCCGGGGGCCGGCCAGCGCGGCGCACGCCGCCGGGACGGCCACCATGAGGGAGCCCAGGTGCTGCGACTTCGGCAGCAGGAGCCCGGCGACCAGTACCACCGCGATCATCGACAGGCCGACGGCGAGCGGTCCGTACCGCTCGGTGACCAGCCGGTGCAGGGGAACGCCGTCCTGTGACGCTCCGGAGCGGGGGCGGGAGGCCGAGGTGGCCCACCCGGCCGCATGAGCGGTACGGCGCAGTAGCCGCCGCGGGCTCGCCGGCGTCATCAGCCCACGGTAGCTCGCCCGGCGCCGGCCTCGGGAACCGCGCCGGCGGGTTCTGTGCGTTCCGCGGCCATGGAAGGGCCCCTCTGTGTCGGTGCAGGTGTATCGGTGCCGCCTGGGGACGCACCTGGGTGTGGCTGGGCCGCACCTGGGTAATGGCTGCGGCCCCGCCCCTCGGGCCCCGCGCCCCGGGTCCGCATGCGCTCTCATCGGCCCCGGGTGAACGCCGACCTCGGGTGAACGCCGCCCTCGCGTAGACGTCGGTCCGGGTGATCGCCGGTCTCGGGTGAGCCCCGCCCCCGGGTGAGCCCCCACCCACCGCGGCTAGGTCGTGTCCGGCGGATCTTCGTGGGCCCGCGACTCCCCCACTGCCTGAAGGGCGTGGGTGGGGGTACCTCCCACGCCCTTCAGGGCAGTGGGGGAGTGCCCCCAGTACCGCACCTCGCCGCGTTGCCGGAGTCATCCGAGTACGCCCAGTACGAGGACGATCCTCCGCCTTGCGATGCACGGCACCAGACGCCGCAGGCTGATCCACGAAGATCCGCCGGACACGACCTAGGCCGCCTGCCGCAGGGTCTCGTCTGCGACCTTCCTGTCCAGCGCGGCCCGCACCAGGGCGGAGGCCAGGGCGGCGGGGTGCCCGTCGCCGGCCAGGCGGGACAGGGCCTCGGGATCGTCGGGCAGGCCGAGGCGGCGGGCGCCCTGAAGCGCCTTGCGGTCCAGGTACGGCGCCGCTTCCGGCCAGATGTCCTGGACCTCGCGCAGGAAGATGTCCGCGCCGGTCGGACCAACCCCCGGTACCCGCTGGAGCAGCTGGCGCAGCTCGCCCACGTCGCCGTGCGCGTCGGCGCGCATCCGGCGCAGGTCGCCGCCCCAGGCGTCCAGGACGAGCCGGGCGCCCTCGCCGAGCTGGTTCGAGGTCCGCTCGTCGTAGCGCCGGTAGCCGCCCTTGCCCAGTGCCCTCACCCGCTGGTGCCAGGTGGCGTCCGCCATGCTGCGTGCGTCGCGCATCCCCGCGTCGTACAGCTCCCGCGCGGTCGCGATCGCCACCGAGCCGCGGATCCTGGCGCTCATCAGGGTGGCCAGGACGAGGGTGCGGTAGAGCGGCTGCGGGGTGTTGGTGAGGCGGATGCCCGCTTCCTGGGCGAACGTGCGGCCCTCGGTGGCGAGGAGTTCCCGGACCACTCTCTTCTGGGCAGGCATGCCTGGTACCTCCTCGCGTCGCGTTGCCGCCGTCGCGGGCCCCGGGCGCCCGGCCCGGGATCTCGCGCCGCCCCGAGTGCCCGGCCGGGCGGGGCGGAAACGCCGCCCCGCCCGGCATCGGCTCCGTGTCCGGCCTCACGCCCGCGTGGGACGCGCGGTGGTCGGCGCCCGGCGCTCGGCGGCCCGGTTGCCATGCGCGAAAGCGCCGGACACGGCCTCGCCAGGGCTCGGGGAGGCATACCGCCTCACAGGGTGGACAGACGCTTCACAGCCGCCGGGCGGCGGGCTATAGTCCAAAACTAGCGGCGCTAATTAAAGAGGTGGTGGCGCTCATCTCAGGCGCCGGTGCCGCCCACCGGTTCGTCATCCCAGGAGTGCCCCCGTGCGTCCAGTCCACTTCGCCGCCGCGCGCCGCACCCCCGTCGGCAAGCTGCGCGGCGCCCTCTCCTCGGTGCGTCCCGACGATCTCGCCGCGACGGTGATCCGCGGACTGCTCGCCGACATCCCCGGGCTCGACCCCGCCCGTATCGACGACGTGTACTGGGGCGCCGCCAACCAGGCGGGCGAGGACAACCGCAACGTCGCCCGCATGGCGGTCCTGCTCGCCGGGCTGCCCGATTCGGTGCCGGGCGCCACCCTGAACAGGCTCTGCGCCTCCGGCATGGAGGCCGTGACCACGGCGGCCCGGGCCATCGCCTCCGGCGACGCCGATGTGGTGCTGGCCGGCGGCTCCGAGTCCATGAGCCGCGCCCCGTTCGTCCTGCCCCGCCCCGACCAGGCCTTCCCGCAGCGCATGGAGACCGCCGACACGCGGCTCGGCTGGCGCCTGGTCAACCCCCGGATGAAGGAGCTGCACGGCCTGCTCTCCATGGGCGAGACCGCGGAGGAGGTCGCCGAGCGGTACTCGATCTCCCGCGAGCGCCAGGACGACTTCGCGCTCCGCAGCCACCGGCGGGCCGCCGAGGCGCGCAAGGACGGCCGCTTCGACGCGGAACTGCTCCCCGTGACCCGGCAGGACGACGTGGTGGTCGACGCCGACGAGGGCATCCGGGTCGACACCTCCTACGAGAAGCTGGCCTCGCTCAAGCCCGTGTTCCGCCCGGGTGGCACGGTCACCGCGGGCAACTCCTCACCGATGAACGACGGCGCCGCCGGGCTGCTGCTGGTCAGCGAGGAGGCGCTGAACGACCTCGGCCTCGTCTCCCTGGGCCGCTACGTCCGCGGCGCCTCCGCCGGAGTCCACCCGGACGTGATGGGAATCGGCCCCGTGCCCGCGACCCGCAAGGCGCTGACCCGAGCCGGCTGGTCCGTCGGCGACATCGAGGAGGCGGAGCTCAACGAGGCCTTCGCCGCCCAGACGCTCGCCTGCGTGGACGAGCTCGGCCTCGACCCCGAGTTGGTCAACCCGGACGGCGGCGCCATCGCGCTCGGGCATCCGCTGGGCTGCTCGGGAGCCCGCATCCTGACCACCCTGCTGCACCGGATGCGGCGTTCGGGCGCCGCCCGCGGGCTGGCCACCATGTGCGTGGGCGTGGGGCAGGGCAGCGCGGTCCTCGTCGAGCGGGCCTGAGCGCCGAGCCTGGGTGCCGGGCTTGAGCGGGGGGCCTGAACCGGCGCCCCGAAGCAAGTTCGGCGTGTCCGAGCCTGTGCCTGAGGCGCACGAGGACGTGAGCGGCGGACGCGGGTTTGCGCCCGCGCCGCCCGCACGCCGTTCGCCGTCGCGCCGCCCGCGCCGGTCCGAGCGCCCCGGCCCGCGTCGAAGGGGCGTGAGCGGGTCTTCCGCTCTGCCGCGGCGGCTGGTCGGGGCCGTGGCCGGAAGGTGCGCAGGCGGTCGCGGATGCGAAGAAAGCCCTTACCAGACGTCATGTTCGGGGCATAGCATCTCCGTCCGGTATGGACATCACCTTGTGGGACTTCATGGCGCTCGCCGCGGCGGCCGCGCTCGTCGGCTTCGCCAAGACCGCCGTGAGCGGCGCCAACACCGTGAGCCTCGCGGTGTTCGCCGCGATACTCCCCGCCCGCGAGTCGACCGGCGTCCTGCTGCCCATCCTGATCACCGGCGACGTGCTCGCGGTGCTCACCTACCGGCGGCACGCGCACTGGCCCACCCTGTGGCGGCTGTTCCCGGCGGTCGCCGCCGGGGTCGTCGTCGGCGTGCTCTTCCTGCTCTGGGCGGACGACGAGGCCGTGCGCACCTCGATCGGGGCCATCCTGCTGCTGATGGCCGGTGTCACCCTGTGGCGCAGACGGAACGCGCAGCAGCAGGAGGAGCAGACGTCCGCCGCCACCCGCGGTGAGCGGCTCAAGGCCCGCTCCTACGGCGTGCTGGGCGGCTTCACCACGATGGTCGCCAACGCGGGCGGTCCCGTGATGTCGCTCTACCTGCTCTCCGCCGGCTTCAGGAAGCTCAGCTTCCTGGGCACGTCCGCCTGGTTCTTCCTGATCGTGAACACCTCCAAGGTGCCCTTCAGCGCCGGGCTCGGCCTGATCGACGGGCACTCGCTGCTGCTGGACGCGGAGCTGTTCCTCTTCGTCCTGCCGGGCGCGCTGATCGGCAAGGCCTGCGTCGCCCGGATCAACCAGCGGCTCTTCGAGCACCTGGTGATCGCGGCGACGGTGGTGGGGGGCCTGGAACTGCTGCTGAACTGAGGCGGCTCACCCCGCCGCGGCCCCGACCGCACTCGCTGACCCAACCGCGCGGGAGACCGCCCCACCGCGGCCCGCGAACGCCCGCCGCGGCCCGCGACCGCCTCGCCGCCCGGCCCGGGATCCGTCCGGTCCCGGATCCGCCCGGCCCGTGATCCGGCCGCTCCCGGGTCCGCCCGGCCTACCCCGCCACCCCGCGCAGCCGCGGCGCCCAGGACGCCGCGTCGACGGGTGAGCCGTCGTCGTCGACGGTGTCCGCCAGCTCGCGCGCCCACACCGTCAGGCCCGGCACGTCCAGACCGTGCGGCTGGACCCGCGAGGTGGTGCTGCACCAGTCGCTCACGGCGCCGGCCCCCCGGCGCAGCAGCCGCGCGCCGCCCTCCGCGTTGCCGCGGGCCGCATGGGTGAGCCCGACGGCGAGCTGGGCCAGGCCGCGCCACAGGGCACGCTCCGCGTCGGGGCCGGTCTTCCAGGCGTCCTCGAAGACCTCGTGGGCGTGGAACGGCTTGCCGTCGTCCAGCAGGCGCTGGGCCTCGTCGATGGTGGCGGAGGCGCTGCGGGTGACGCCCTCCGGCTGTCTGGGGGTGCCCTCGGAGCCGTACGGGAGGGGGCGGCCCAGGCCGTCCCGGGGCCGGGCGTTCCTGGCCCGGCCCTCCTGGTCGCGATCCCGGTTCCACCCGCCGCTGCCGGCGGGCTCCGGGGCGGCTCGGTCGTCGTCCATGACCCCATTGTCCTGCGCGGCCGCCCCGGGCGGCGCACCGCGGCGGACCGCCGGAGGGATCGCGGGCCGCACCCGCGGCCTGAGGTGTCCTTGCCGTCCTGGTGGGGCTGTGGTGATGTTGCCCGGGGGTGGGATGGCCATGGGGGAGACGATCGGGAGTGTCGCGGGCGCGCACGCCCGGCTCAAGTCCGCGCAGAAGTCGGCCAAGGGCGTGTCGCTGTACGCGCGCTATGTGAACCGGCCGACCGGGCGCTACCTCGCGGCGGGTGCCTACGGGCTGGGGCTCACGCCCAACCAGGTCACCGCCGTCAGCGCGGTGTTCAGCTTCGCGGCCGTGGCCGGCACGGCCGTCGGGACGCCGTCCTCATGGCTCGGCCTCGCCGTGTGGCTGGGCCTCGCGGTGGGCTTCGCCTTCGACTCGGCGGACGGCCAGCTCGCCCGGCTGACCGGCAGCGGCGGCCCGGCGGGGGAGTGGCTGGACCACGTGGTCGACTGTGCGAAGATCACGGCGCTGCACGCCGCCGTGCTGATCACCTTCTACCGCCACCCTGAGTACTTCGGGTTCTCCGGCGACGCCTGGCTGCTGGTCCCGCTGGGCTTCCAGTTCGCCGCCGTCGTCACCTTCTTCGGCGGGCTGCTCACGGAGAAGCTCAAACCGGGGGCCGCCCCCGGCACCGCGGCCCCGGCGCCCTCGACCCTGCGCGCGGTCGCGCTGCTGCCCGTCGACCACGGCGTCTTCTGCCTGGTGTTCCTGCTGCTGGGCGCCGGCGAGGCGTTCCGCTGGGCCTACACGGCGCTGGGCGCGGCGGCCGGGCTCTTCCTGCTCGCGTTCCTCACGAAGTGGTTCCGGGAACTGACCGCAGTTCCCCGCTGAACGGCGGATCCGCGCCACCCGGGCCGCCGAGTGCGTCCAGCGCGCGGCGGAGCTGGGTGCTGGACGTGTGCACGGTGTACGGGAAGTAGACGACGCTCACGCCCACGGACGCGAAGTCGCGCTCCAGCTTCTCCCCCTTGGGGGTGCCCCGCCAGTCGTCGCCCTTGAAGAGCACGTCGAACCGGACCTGCTTCCAGGTCTGAAGCTTGTCGGGGACGGTCTCCACGAAGGCGGCGTCGACGAACTTCACGCTGCGCACGATCTCCAGCCGCTCCACCAGCGGGATCATCGGGCGCCGGCCCTTGGCCCGCTCCGCCATCTCGTCCGAGACCACCCCGGCCACCAGGTAGTCGCACTGCGCCCGAGCATGGCGGAGGATGTTCAGATGCCCGATGTGGAAGAGGTCGTACGCCCCGGGTGCGTACCCGACCCGCCAGCGTCTGCCCGGTCCGCCCGCCGTCACCCGTACCCCCCGGAGCCATCCGCGCTCTGAGCGGGCCCAACCGGCGGGCCCGCACGCGGTCTTCGACGATAGCGTGCACGTTCCGTGCCCGTATGGTGAACGATGAGGGAGACCGCAGCTTCCGCCGGTGACGGGCCGGGACGCTGGACCGCGGATCCGGGAGGGGACCACCGGGTGAGTGAGGACGAGCAGGTCGAGCGGTACGCTGCCGCCCGGGCGCCACGCCGCAGGCTGTTACTCGTGTCCACCAACTACGCGCCGGAGCACACCGGAATCGGCCCCTACGCCACGCAGATCGCCGAGCACTGGGCCGCCCGCGGCCACGAGACCCACGTCCTCACCGGCATGCCGCACTATCCGTCCTGGCGCCTCGACCCGGCGTACCAGGGCGCCTGGCGGCGCACGGAGCGGCGCGCCGGAGTCCTGGTGCACCGCAGGCGCCACACGGTGCCGCCCCGCCAGACGGCCGTGCGCCGCGCCCTGTTCGAGGCCTCCGTGCTGGCGCACGGCCTGCTCGCACCGCCCCGCACCGGCCGCCTCGACGCCGTGCTCGCCCAGATGCCGAGCCTCGCCGGCGGCCTGCTCGGCGCCCGTCTCGCCGCCCGGCACCGGGTGCCGTACATACCCGTCGTCCAGGACCTGATGGGCGCCGCCGCGGCACAGAGCGGCATCCGCGGCGGCGCACGAGCCGCGGGGCTCGCCGAGCGCGCCGAGGCGTACGCGCTGCGCAGCGCGGCCCTCGTCGGCGTGATCCACGAGACCTTCGTCGACCGCGTCACCGCCCTCGGCGTGGACCGGGACCGGATCCGCCTGGTGCCCAACTGGTCGCATGTCCGCGGGCCGTTACGACCGAGGGCCGGGACCAGGGCGCGGCTCGGCTGGCCGGCCGGGCAGACCGTGGTGCTGCACTCCGGCAACATGGGCCTCAAGCAGGGTCTTGAGGTGCTGGTGGAGGCGGCCCGCCGGGACCCTTCCGTCCGCTTCGTCCTGATGGGCGACGGCAACCAGCGCGCCGGCCTCGCCCGGCTCGCCGCGGGCGTGCCCAACCTGGACCTCCTCCCGCCCGCCGCCACCGACGACTTCCCCGAGGTGCTGGCCGCCGCCGACGTGCTCGCGGTCACCCAGCGCGCCTCGGTGCTGGACATGAGCGTGCCGTCCAAGCTGACCTCGTACTTCGCCTCCGGCCGCCCCGTGGTGGCCGCCGTGTCCCCGGGCGGCGGCACGGCGCAGGAGGTGCGCCGCTCGGGCGCCGGGCTGCTGGTCGACCCGGAGAACCCGGCGGAACTGCTCGCGGCGGTGCGCAGGCTCGCCGCCGACACGGCCCTCGCGGACACGCTGGGGGCCGCGGGGCCCCGTCACGTGGCCGCCCACCTCTCGCGCCGGGCGGGCCTGGCGCGGATCGACGCACTCATCGACGAGGCCTTGGGGGGACCAGGCGCGTGACCGACACACATGTTCCGGCCAGGGGCGACGACGAGCCCGACCAGCTCCGCGAGCAGTTCCGCCAGCTGCTGCGCTACCGCTGGCTCCTCGGCTGCGGCGTCGGCGCGGGCCTGCTCGGCGGCGCCTGGCTCGGCGTGACCGGCGCCGACTCCTACGCCGCGACCAGCGACATCGTGCTGCGCGCGCCCACCAACGACCCGTTCGACCCGGCCGTCTCGGTGGACAAGACCCTCAACATGGGTTCCGAGCGGCAGACCGCGCTGAGCAGCAGCGTCGCCCAGGTGGCCGCCCACGACCTCGGCACGACCGTGCCGACGGCCGCCCTCCAGCAGGGTCTCCAGGTCACCAATCCGCCCCAGACCCTCGTCCTGCACTTCGCCTACACGGCCGCCGCCCCCGAGGAGGCCGCCCGCCGCGCCAACGCCCTGACCAAGGCCTACCTGGAGCTGCGCAAGAGCCAGTGGGACCAGGTGCGGGCCAGCATGGTCAAGAAGTACAGCGACCAGCTCGCCCCGCTCGTCAAGCAGCAGGACGACATCACCAAGCAGATCGGCCGGCTCCCGGACGGAAGCTCGGCCGCCGACTCCGCCTACGCCGTCAAGGCCAACCTCCTCAACCGCATCACCGAGCTGAACGGCCAGATCAGCAGCCTCATGGCGCTGGACATGACGCCCGGCACCGTGATCCGCGAAGCCGTGCCGCCCACCGCCTCCGATGGCCTCGGACTGCCCATGGCGCTGGGCCTCGGCGGCGCCGTCGGCATCGCCCTCGGACTGCTGGCCGCCTGGGTGCGGCTCGTCTTCGACCCCACCCCGCGCTCCGCCGGCGAGGTCGCCAGGGCGGTACGCGCGCCCGTGCTCGGCATCCTCCCGCACGGCGGGACCGGGACGCTGCTCGTGGGCAGCCAGAGCGACTCGCGGGCGGCGGAGGAGTACCGCTCGATCGCCTTCCGGCTCGCCTACGACGACCGGTTCGCCGACCGGCGCAGGCTCCTGGTCGTGGCGCCCCGGGCGGACGCCGGAGCGGCCGCGGCGACCGCCGCGGTGGCCTGCAACCTCACCGCGTCGTTCGCCGAGACCGGCAAGGACGTGCTGCTCATCGAGGCCGACCTGCGCACGCCTACGCTCGTCGAGCGGCTGCGCGCCACCACCACCCCCCGGCCCCAGTGGACCCTGCCGGATCCGGCAGCCCGCGGGTCGGCCGGTGCCGGCCAGGACGGCGCCGACTGGCCCGCGGGCGGCCACTACGCGGTGGACGCGGGGGAGTCGGGCATGTTCGACCTGGTGCCCGGCGAGCGGGTGCGCAACGTCCCGCGCGCCCTCACCTCGGCCCGGATGACCCGCCTGATCGCCGAGGCGGACGACCCCGGCGCCACCGTCGTCGTACTCGCCCCGCCCGTCCTCGCCTACGCCGACGCGCTCGCCCTCGTCGACCGGGTGGACGGCGTCCTCGTCGTCTGCAACCCGCGCACCGTGCACCGCGCGGACCTGGTCCGCATCCGGGAACTGATCGGCGGCGCGGGCGGCACCGTCCTGGGCGCCGTCATCCACTCCGAGCGCCGGGACGGCAGCAGCGGCAGGCGCGGGGCACCGGGCGGCGGTCACCGCGCCGGACGTCCAGCCGTCTCCGAGACGCCGCAGACGCCGCAGACGCCGCAGACGCCGGGGACGCCGGGGACGCGCACCCGGTACGCGCCCGGCGCCCGTGGCACCCTGCCCGAGGAGGACAGCGGCACCGCCGGCCCGGGCGCCTTCCACGCGGCCGACTGGTGAGCGGCCGGCCGATACCGCCCGCCGGAGACCGCCCGGACGCCCCTGACGATCCCTCCGCCGGACGCCCGGTCACGCGCGCGGACACGCCCGGGGCGCGCGCCGCCGCGCCGCGGGCCGGACGGGGGCCCGCTCCGCACGCGCGGCTCACGGGAGCCGTGGCCGCCTCGGTGCTCGACCAGGCGGCCTCCAGCCTGACCAACATCGCCGTGCTGGTGATCGCCGCCCGGGTCTCCACCGCCGCGGGCTTCGCCGCCTTCTCGATGGTGTACCTGACCTTCACCGTGCTCCTCGGCCTCGGCACGGCCTTCGTCGGCCAGGCCCTGGTGCTGGAGCGCGGCGACGAGAACGGGCTCGCCGCCGCCTGCCGCTCGGCGGTCGCCTTCACCGCCTGCGCGTCCTGCGCCGCCGCCCTGCCGCTCGCCGCGGGCGGGCTGGCCGCCGGAGGCGGGCTGGGCGGCGCCTTCGCCGCGCTCGGGGCAGTGCTGCCGCTGGTGCTGGTGCAGGACGGGCTCCGGTACGCGTTCTCCACGCTGCGCCGGCCGGGGCGCGCCCTCGCCGCCGACACGCTGCGCCTGCTGTGCGTCGTGCCGGCGCTCCTCCTGCAACCGCAGCACACTTCTCCAGCGCGCCTCGTGGCGGTCTGGGGAGTGTCGGCGGTGCCCGCGCTGCTCCTCGGCCTCGGCCTGCTGCGGCCTCTCGCCACCGGCGCGCCCGTCCGCCTGTGGGGCTATCTGCGCCGCGGCCACCTGGGCATGCGGTTCATCGTCGAGTTCGCCGTCGGCAACGCCTCCAGCCAGCTCGCCGTCCTCGGCCTCGGACTGCTCGCCGACCCGCTGGCGGTGGGGGCGCTGCGCGGCTCCACCACCCTCTTCGGGCCGCTGAACGTCCTCTTCAACTCCGTCAACGCCTTCGGGCCGCCCCTCCTCGGCCGGCTCGGCGGACGGCGCGCCACCGTACGGGCGGCCGCGGGGCTCGGCGGTGTGCTCGCCGCCGTCGGCCTCTGCTGGGCTGCCGTCCTGTACGCGCTGCCGGCCGGTGCCGGCCGGCACATCCTCGGCGCCACCTGGGAGTCCGCGGCCACGCTGCTGCCGGCCGTGGGCGGCCAGTACGCCGTGATGGGCCTCGGCACCTGCGCGCTGGTCACCCTGCGGGTGCTCAGCCCGCGCGCCACGCTCCGGGTCCAGGTGGTGTTCTCCCTGCTCGCCGTAGTGCTGATGCTCGCGGGCTACCGGCTGGGCGGCGCGGCGGGCGCGGCCTGGGGCCTCGCGGCGGGCTCCGCGCTCAAGGCCGCTGCCGCCTGGCTGCGGGTGCTGCGGCCCCGGGCCGCGGACCCGACCGCGGGGGCGGCCGTCAGCGCAGTGCCGCGGCCCGGTCCTGACGGCGCGTCATGATCAGCAGGACGCAGCAGAGCGCGATGGCCGCGCGCCCCGACGCCTGGAGCAGCGGCCCGCGCAGCAGGATGAACGAGTAGCCCGCGACCAGCGGCACGACCAGGGCGATCAGGCTGCCCGGCGGGGCGCGCCGCGACGCCCGGCGGGCATGGCGCCGGTCCATGCGGGCCGCCGCGTACCCGAGGCCCAGCAGGCCCGCCGCCATGCCCACGGGACCGGCGTCGATCCACAGCTCCGCCCACACCGGCGACGACAGGTTGGTGTTGACCGTGCCCATCCACTGCCCGACCAGCACCCCCGTGTCCAGCGGCTTGCCCGGCCAGAGCGAACGCGGCACCGCGAACAGCACCGAGCCCGCGAGCTGCCTGCCCCAGGTGTGCCCCTCGCCCGACCTCACGTAGGTGATGGTGTTGGCGAACATGCCCATCTGGTCGAAGTCCTTGATGGCCAGGGGCTCCAGCACCGACGAGGTCTGGACGGGCCGGTAGTTGAGCTGGTCGTAGCGGAACCGGTCCGCGAACGGGAACACCACCAGCGCCACCACCACCCCGAGGGTCAGCGCCGAGCGGTACATCGCGGCGCTCACCGGGAAGACGGTGAACAGCAGCGAGAAGAGCACCGTGAGGAACCAGTAACGGGGGTTGGACACGGGGTTGTTGACGATGACGTTGACCGCCACCAGCGCCGCCCACGCCGCGAGGACACCGGGCGATCTGCGTGCGTACCGCGAGGTGACCAGCCGGCGGGTGTACACCAGCAGGGCGATCAGCGCCGGCACCGTGCCGAAGCCGCGCAGCAGGGCCTGGCCCGCCTGGGAGCCGGCCTGGGAGAGTCCGGCGTCCTCGATGCCCGCGGCGATCTCCTGACGGCTGGTGAAGAACACCGCGGGCCCGCCCAGCTTCACCACCAGCGCCGCGCTGCCCGCGAACGCCAGCAGCACCAGCAGGGCGAGCCGCCGCCGGTGCACCAGCGCGGGCCGCCGCCCGCCGGCGTCCTCGCCGCCCTGCCGGTGCCGGGCCAGCAGCGCGCCCACGTCGAAGGCGACGCACCCGATCAGCACCAGCGCGACGGCCTCGGTGAGATCCGAGCGCGGTCCGACCACCGGCGTCGGGACCTGCCCCAGCACGGCCTGCGCCAGCGGCGCCACTCCCATCGCCATGTAGACGAACAGCCAGAACGAGCCCTGGAGCAGCTTGCGCCTGCTGGTCAGGATCATCGTGGACAGCCGGGCGCCCGCGTACACGGTGAGGGTGAGCTGGAGCCAGAACGCGGCGTCCCTGCTGCCCCCGCCCGGCTGCGCGGCGACGGCCAGCGGCAGCAGCACGGAGAACGCCAGGACCAGCGGCACCGACAGCGCCCGGGACAGCAGGGCGCGGGGCGACACGGCCGGAGCACCGGTGCCGCGCCCCTGGGCGCCCTGCGCATCGGTTCCGTCCGCTCCGCCGCCGGGTGCGGGGCGCGCGTCACCGGCGCCCGGCGCGTAACTCGTTTGATTCCGGGCGCCCGTGGTCGCACCCGGCCCGGCATCCGGCCCCGTGGACCCGGCCGTCCCGCCTCCGCCCGGCGGCACCTGCGGCATGACGCCCCCCAATCCGCCCCACGCGGGAGCGTCCCCGCGCGCAGTCTACCGATGCCGCAGCGTCACCTTCCGGTAACCGTTAGGCTTCGCGGACGGGCGTCTGAGGGGGCGCTGTTGGGGGGATGCAGGGTGCGCGATCTTCCGTCGTTCACGCTGGCCGGCTACGACAAGGGGCGCGGCAGGGTCGTCCAGGCGCTGTGGTTCGCGGTGATGAACACGCTGTTCATGGCGTGGTTCTGCCCGGCCCGGCTGCGGGTGGCGCTGCTGCGCGCGTTCGGCGCCAGGATCGGCACGGGCGTGCTCATCCGGCACCGGGTGCGGATCCTGTGGCCGTGGAAGCTGACGGTGGGCGACCACAGCTGGATCGGCGAGGGCGCGTGGATCCTCAATCTCGAACCGGTCACCATCGGTTCGCACGTCTGCGTCTCCCAGGAGGCGCTGCTGTGCACCGGCAGCCACGACCACCGCGCGGCCGACTTCCGCTACCGCAACGCCCCGGTCACCGTGGGCGACGGCGCCTGGATAGCGGCGCGCGCCACCGTGCTCGCCGGGGTCCGCGTCGGCCGGCACGCGGTGGTCGCCGCGGGCACCGTCGTCGACCGCGACCTGCCCGAGCTGACCCTGCACACCGCCACCGGCCGGCGGCCCGTCCAGGAGCCGGCATGAGAGTGCTGCACGCGGTCACCCTGCACACCCCGACCGGAGCCTTCGGCGGTCCCGTGCGCGTCGCGCTCAACCTCGCCAAGGGGCTCGCGGCCCGCGGCCACCGACCACGCCTCGTGGCGCTCGCCGACGGCTTCCCGAGGCCATTGCCCGCGGACGTGGAAGGGGTGCCCGCGCGGCTGTTCGCGGCCCGCCGCGTGCTTCCGCTCGGCTTCAGCGGCCTGACCTCGCCCGCGCTCCTCGCCGGCGCCGGACGCCTGGTCCGCGCGGCGGACGTCGTCCATGTGCACCTCGCCCGCGACCTGGTGACGTTGCCGGTCGCGCTGGCCGCCCTGCGCGCCCGCAGGCCGCTGGTGCTCCAGACGCACGGCATGGTCGACCCCAGCGGCCGCTCTCTCGCGAGGGTGCTCGACACCCTCGCCGTGCGCCGGGTGCTGCGCTCCGCGGACCGGCTGCTGTACCTGACCGACCACGAGCGCGACGACCTGGAACGAGTCGCGGGCCCCTGCCCGCCGGGGCGCGCGGTCCGCCTGGTGAACGGCGTTCCGGCGCAGGAGGCCGGGGCCGCGCCCGCCGGGCCGCCGCGCGTCCTGTACGCGGCCCGGCTCCACGAGCGCAAGCGGCCGCGGGACTTCGTCGCGGCAGCCCCGGCGATCCTGCGCCGGTACCCGGACGCGGAGTTCGTGGTGGCCGGCCCCGACGAGGGGGAACTGCCCGCGGTGCGGGCCCTGGTCGCCGGGTCGGGCCTCGCCCACAAGGTGCACCTGCCGGGCCCGCTGTCCGGCGCGCAGATGCTCACGGAGCTGCGCCGGGCGCATGTCTACGTCCTGCCGTCCGTGGCCGAGCCGTTCCCCATGTCGGTGCTGGAGGCGATGTCCGTGGGCACCCCCGTCGTCGTCACCCGCTCCAACGGCCTTGCCCGGGACGTGGAGAAGGCCGGGGCGGGCCGCGTGGTGACCGCCGCGGACGGCATCGCGGACGCCGTGCTCGACCTGCTCGCCCCGGACACCCGCCGGGCCGCCGCCTCGGCGGGGCGCGCGCTCACCGCCGAGGCGTTCTCCATGGACACCGTGCTCGACACCCTCGTGGGGGAGTACGAGCGGGTGCGCGCGGACACCGGACGCTAGGGTTCGCTGCCCGCACGGACACCGGAGGCCGGTTCCGCGTCCCGAGCCCGTCATCCGCCGCCTACGCGGGCACCCAGGCGTAGCAGCCGCTGGAGGCGAACTCACGCGTCCCCGCGGGCACCCGGGCGGTGATCCGCTTGCCGGGCCCGGAGCCCGAGTCCAGCTCTGGGCCGGATGCCAGTACCTTGCCGCCCTCGCCGAGGGCCCGCCAGGAGCAGGACGCGCTTGGCGTCAGCGCCCGGTACGTTCCCGCGGCCGGCCCCTTCCGCGTGCCGTCCGGGAACCCGGCCCGGGCCGCCCGCAGCACGGAGAGCTGGTCGGGGCAGAGCGGCTCGATGGCGTCCCGTGCACCGGGGATGTCCCCGGCGATGACCGCGGCGACGGCGGCGTCCCGGTCGTGCCGGGCGGTGTGCGCCACCCGGTCACAGGCCTCCTGGCCGAGTTGCAGTACCGCGGCGGGGTCCGTGTCCGCGGGCACCCGCCCGCTGAGGTACTGCTTCTGCTCCTTCGTGAACGATCCCGTGGCCGGGGTGATCCGGGAGTCCGGCAGCATGGGGCCCCGCGACGCCGAGGGCCCGGCGCCCGGCCGGCCGCCCGCGGTGCCCGCGGGGGCCCGCCCGGCGTCGTCCTGCCCGCCGCACCCGGTCAGCACGGCCAGGGTGGCGGCCAGCGCGGCACACGACAGCGCGGTGCGCCGGCGGAGTGGATGCATGGAGAAACTCCTGTGGGCCTCGGAGGTGCGTCGGGGCGGTGTGCCGGGTGCCGCGTGCCGGGGCACGGGCGGTGAGGTGGGTGTTCGCCACCGGTCGGGCGCGACCGGTCGTGCGCGGTGTGCCCGGCGGTATGCGGTACTCGGTGTGCCGTGTGCCGTGTGCCGTGTGCCGTGTGCCGTGTGCCGTGTGCCGTGTGCCGTGCGCGGGAGCGCGGGGTGCCCGGCGGGGGCGCCGTCCACTCCCGCCGGGCACCCCGTGCCGGTCAGGGTGCCCCGAAGGTGAGCACCAGCTGCGGCGTGCCCTCCGCGGCGGTGGCCTCACCCGACCAGAGCCAGAGCGCGTCCGAGCCGCTGCCCGTCAGCGCGACGCTGTAGGAGTGGCCCAGCGCCGCGGACAGCGCCGTGGTGTCCAGGGGCGCCGCGTAGATGGCGGACGCCTGAGAGGTACCGCTCAGCGTCCCGATCGGCTGGTCACCGAGCGCGGGACGGGCGGTGTACGTCGCCGTGGACTCGCTCCACGTCCCGGTGACCGGCACCACCGAGGCGGTGTCCGCCGACTCCGCCCCCGACTGGGTGCTCGTCTTCACCGCCAGCCGGGCACTCTTGAGCACCGTGCCGGACGGCGCGGACGGCAGGTCGAAGCGGAGGTACGACAGGTAGGCGGAGCTGCCGCGCACCGCCAGCGAGCTGGACGAGCCGTAGTTGCTGCCGGGCGCGCCGGCGTTGACGTAGGTGTCCTCGGCCACCGGGACCGTGCGGACGGTGTCGGCCGTGGCGGATGCCAGGTCGTGGTGCCGCTTGACCTGGGCCGCCGTGAGCACCTTGGAGTAGACGGCGGTCTCGTCGATCTGCCCGTCGAAGAACCAGCTCGACGGCTCGCGCGGCCAGTTCCGCAGGCAGTCCCCGCCGACGTGCCAGTGGCCGGTGTAGCTCTGGTTGCCGGTCACGGTGTTGCTGCCGGCGAGCTTCCCGTCCACGTAGAGTGCCATGCCCGAGGAACCCTGGGTGCCGACGACGTGGTGCCACTTGCCGTCGTTGTAGCGGGTCGAGGTGGCCAGGATGCGCGAGGAGCCGGAGTGGACACCGAAGACCAGCGCTCCGGTGTCGTCCATGTAGATGTGCTTGTCGTAGTAGGTGCTCGTGTCGGTGGTGCCGCTGCCGAACCCGATGAGCTTGCCGCCGTGTGTCGTCGTGGTCTTGAACCAGGTCTCCACCGAGAAGGCGCCCGGGATGGTGGTGCGCGGCACGCCGTAGACCTGCTGGTCGGTGCCGTCGAGGCCGACCGCGGTGCCGGGGCCGTTCACCGCGGCGGGGGCCTGCCGCATCGCGGGCCCGCCCACGTACACGCCGGCGGTGTCCGACGGCGACGAGTCTCCGGCGAAGGGAGTGGTGTACTCGTCGTGGCGCCAGTAGAGCGTGGCGCCGTCGGCCAGCACCGCCTGCGCGTAGGGCTGCGCCGACGCCGGCACCGTCACCGTGGCCGCGGTGGACAGGGCGCTGGTGTTGCCGGCGCCGTCGGTGGCGGAGACCCGGTAGCTGTACGTCTGGCCCGGGGTGACGTGTGTGTCGGTGAAGGAGAGCTGCGGGCGGTTCCAGTCGGCGGAGCTGCCGTCGACGGTGTCGACGGGTGTCGAGGAGCCGTTCCGGTACACCTTGTAGGTGAGCTTGCCGTCGTCCAGGTCGGTGCTGGCGCGCCAGCGGACCTGGACGGAGTCCGGCCCGGTGCTCTCCGCTTCAGCCATCGGCACGTCCGGTGTGCCGGTGTCGGGACCGGTGGCGAAGCGGGTCAGGCCCTGGGCTGCGCCGCCGTTGACGCCGGTGAACTCGCCGCCCACCCACATGTAGCGGGTGGTGCTGGTGCCGGCGACGGTCAGCGCGCGCGGCCCGACGCCCTCGCCGAGGCCGTCGTCGGTGTTCGGGGACCAGCCCAGCAGGCTCGGGTCGCCGGTGGACTCGGCCAGCAGGTGGTGCCGGGGCCCCTGCGGGAACTCGCCCATGCTGGAGCAGTCGTGCGCGTGCGAGCCGCTGTAGAGGACCCCCTGGTACGACAGCACCGTCTGGGTGGCGCCCAGGCAGGTGTCCCGCCAGCGCTGGTCGAAGGTCCCGGCGTCGATGGCGATGCGCCCGTCGAAGACACCGCCGCCGTTGCCCTCGTTGCCGGTGTAGAACCCCGTGTCGTCGGCGTCGATGGCCTTCACCACGGAGTTGGTGTCGATGAAGCCCCGCGGGTACGTCCTGACGTTGGCGCCGGTGGTGGCGTCCACGACGGCGAGCGCGTGCGAGTCGGCGCCGTTCACGGTGAAGAAGTCGCCGCCGAGCACGACGTCCTTGCCGTCCGCGGTCACCTTGACCGCGCGCCCGGGCTCGTCGGCGTCCGCGCGGAACGGCCGCACGTCACCGCTCGCGGCGTCCACCGCGGCGAACCGCTGCCGCGGCTGCCCGTCGACGGTGCTGAAGTCGCCGGCCGCGTACACCGTGTCGCCGGTGACCGACAGCGACCGCACGGTGGCCGGGAAGCCTGCGTGGAAGCCGGACTTCGGGCTGCAGGTGGCGATGTCGATCGCGGCGAGGCTGCTCACCGGGGTGCCGTTCACGGAGCCGAAGTACCCGCCCGCGTACAGCGTCTTCTGGTCCGGGGAGACCGCCAGGGCCCGCACGGTCGCCGTGCCGGTGCCCACCGTGAACGCGAGGCTGCACGACGTGGGCACGCCCGTGACGGTGTTCAGCGCCACGAAGTTCACCGCGTCACGGGGCTCGCCGGAGGCACCCTGGGGCGGGCGGACCTGGGAGAAGGTTCCCGCCGCGAAGACGGTGTCGCCGGCGTGTGCCAGCGCCCACACGATGCCGTTGGTCTGCCAGGTGGGCAGGGCGTCGGCGGTGAACCCCACCGGCGGGGTGAGGGCCGCCGCCCCGGGCGCCGTGACCCCACCGAGTCCGGTGGCGGCGAAGGAGAGGACGAGGGCAGCCGTGAGTCCCCTGGATCTGTACATGTACCCCCCAGGCTGATAGGCCCGGTCATGTGGCCGGAAGTGACCTCAAAGACCCCTGTGTCCGCGAACATTACGGGCTCGTGGAGTGCCGTGGGCCACGCTTGACGAAATCCCTGACCAAGCGGAACCAGTGCGTGATACGGCGTCATCGCCGCGCCGGGCGCCGGCTCCACGGCGGTCAGCGGTCGATGCGGACGGCCGCGCCGGCGAGCTCGTCCGCGACCTGGCGCCTGTCGGCGTCGACCATGATCCGCGCGAGCTCGTCGACCAGCACCCGCGGTTTCCACCCGAGCACGTCGCGGGCCTTGGAGGCGTCGCCGATCAGGGCGTCCACCTCGCTGGGCCGCTCGTACCTGGGGTCGTAGCGGACGTGCGCGCCGGCGTCGAGCCCGGCGTGGGCGAACGCGGTGTCGACGAACCGCCGCACGGTGGCCGGCACCCCGGTGGCGACCACGTAGTCGGACGGCTCGTCGTGCTGGAGCATCCGCCACATCGCGTCGACGTACTCCGGCGCATAGCCCCAGTCCCGTACGGCGTCCAGGTTGCCCAGGTACAGCCGGTCCTGGAGGCCCGCCTTGATCCGCGCCACCGCACGGGTCACCTTGCGGGTCACGAACGTCTCGCCGCGGCGCGGCGACTCGTGGTTGAAGAGGATCCCGTTCACCGCGAACATGCCGTACGCCTCGCGGTAGTTGACGGTCGCCCAGTAGGCGTATGCCTTCGCTGCGGCGTACGGGCTGCGCGGGTGGAACGGGGTCGACTCGTTCTGCGGCGGGGGAGTGGAGCCGAACATCTCCGAGGACGACGCCTGGTAGATCCTGGTGTGCACCCCGCTCGCCCGGATCGCCTCCAGCAACCGCAGCGCGCCGAGGCCGGTGACGTCACCGGTGTAGATCGGGGCGTCGAAGGAGACGCGCACGTGGGACTGCGCGCCCAGGTTGTAGACCTCGTCGGGCCGTATGTCCCGCAGCAGGTTCACGAGCGCCACCCCGTCGGTGAGGTCGGCGTGGTGCAGCACGAGCGACCGGTTCGTTTCCTGCGGCCCCTGGTAGATGTGGTCGATGCGCTCGGTGTTGAAGCTGGACGAACGCCGCAGCAGGCCGTGCACCGTGTAGCCCTTGGAGATCAGCAGCTCCGCCAGGTAGGAGCCGTCCTGCCCGGTGACCCCGGTGATCAGCGCGCACCTGCTCATAGGGTCTGCTCCCCTTCCGACCTGGTGCGCCCGCGCGGGGACCGCGGTCCCCCGTGGTGGCGGCCGTGCCGCTCGCCGGACGATCCTCCGGCATGTCGTGATCTACGACTGGAAATCATGCTTTTGCCTCTCCCGTGCCGCCTGGCCCTGGCATGATCCGGGGCATGACGGCATCGCTGCTGCCCGACCGGGCCCGCATATTCGTCGCCGGACACCGTGGTCTCGTCGGCTCCGCGGTGGCCCGGCGGTTGACCGCGGACGGCCACCGGGTCCTCACCCGCACCCGTGCCGAACTCGACCTGCGCGACGCGGCGCGCACCGCCGAGGTGCTGCGCGAGCTGCGCCCCGACGCGCTGGTGCTCGCCGCCGCCAGGGTCGGCGGCATCCTCGCGAACAGCACCCACCCGGTGCAGTTCATCGAGGAGAACCTCCAGATCCAGCTGAGCGTGATCGCCGGGGCGCACGCCGCCGGGGTGCGCAGGCTGCTGTTCCTCGGCTCGTCCTGCATCTATCCCAGGCTGGCCGCCCAGCCGATCACGGAGGACGCCCTCCTCGGCGGCCCCCTGGAGCCCACCAACCGCGCCTACGCCCTGGCGAAGATCGCAGGCATCGTCCAGGTCCAGTCGTACCGCCAGCAGTACGGCGCCTCGTACATCTCCGCCATGCCGACCAATCTCTACGGCCCCGGCGACAACTTCGACCTGGAGACCTCGCACGTCCTGCCCGCCCTGATCCGCCGGTTCCACGAGGCGCGTAAGGCCGGCCAGGGCGAGGTGGTGCTGTGGGGCTCGGGCACCCCGCGCCGGGAGTTCCTGCACGTCGACGACCTCGCCTCGGCCTGCGCGCTGCTGCTGCGGGCCTATGACGGCGACGACCCGGTGAACGTCGGCTGCGGCGCGGACCTGACGATCCGCGAGCTCGCAGAGACCGTGGCCGAGGTCACCGGCTTCACCGGCCGGATCGCCTGGGACACCGGCAAGCCCGACGGCACCCCGCGCAAGCTCCTCGACGTATCCCGGCTGACCGCGCTCGGCTGGAGCCCCGCCGTCCCCCTCCGCGACGGCATCGCCGGCACCTACGCCGCCTGGCGCGGGCACTCGGCGGGCTGACGGCCCCTGAGGAAGGCCCCGGCCCGCAGCAGGCCCGCCACTGAGCGCCCGCGATACGACGCGCTCACCACCCCGCGCACGCCGGACGCTTCGTCTCACCACCGGGCTCCCCGCCATCCCTCAGTACGCGCCGCGGCCGTCGACGACGGCCCTGACGGTGCGGGTCATGACGTCGAGGTCGCTGGTGAAGGACCAGTTGTCGACGTAACTCAGGTCGAGCTGGACCGCCTCGTCCCAGGACAGGTCGGAACGGCCCCCGACCTGCCACAGGCCCGTCATCCCCGGCCGCACCGCGAGCCTGCGCCGCTCCACCGCGGTGTAGTGCGCCACCTCCTCGGCCAGCGGCGGCCGGGGCCCGACCAGCGACATCTCCCCGCGCAGCACGTTCGCGAGCTGCGGCAGCTCGTCCAGCGAGGTACGCCGCAGCAGCCCCCCGACCCGGGTCACCCGCGGGTCGCAGCGCATCTTGAACACCGGGCCGTCCTGCTCGTTCTCCCCGGCGAGCTCGGCCTTGCGGGCGTCCGCGCCGGCGACCATCGTGCGGAACTTCCACATGGTGAACGGCGCCCCGCCCCGTCCGATCCGCTCGTGCCGGTAGAGCACGGGACCGGGCGAACCCAGCCGGACGGCCAGCGCGATGGCCAGAAGCAGCGGCGAGAGCAGCAGCATGCCGAGCGCCGCGGCCACCCGGTCCAGGGCGTGCTTGAGCGCGGGCTGGACGCCGTGCCGGAGCGGGGGAGCGATGCGCAGCAGCGCCATGCCGGCCGCAGAGCCGGTCTCCAGGCGCTTGACGGACACGTCCACGAGGCCCGGGACCAGGGCGAGTTCGAGCCCCGCGTCGTGCATCCCCCAGGACAGCCGGCGCAGCCGCTCTCCGTAGAGCAGCGCGCTGGAGGCGACCAGGGCGAGGTCGGCGCCGCGGGCACGGGCCGCCGCCAGCACCGCGGCGGCGTCCTCGTCCGGTGCGGCGAGCGCGCGGTCGGCCAGGCGGGCGGCCATCGGAACGCCGCCCGCCTGGGGGCCTTGTCCGACGGCGACCACTCCGACCACCACGAACGGGTGGTCGGTACGGCTCGCGAGCTGGCCGGCCACCTCGTCGGCGGCACCGGGCTCGCCGACGACCAGCACCCGGATCACCGCCTGGGCCTCCCGGCGGCTCGCCATGAGGTGCCGGTAGGTCAGCTTGCGGGTGAGGAGGGTGGCCACCAGCGGTGGTACGAGGGCGGCCAGGCAGAGCGCCGCCGGCTGGCGCAGATCCGCCGCGACGCGGACGATCGCCAGGACGCCCAGCAGGACCAGCCAGTCGTGCAGCACCGGGAGCGTGCCCCGGGACTCGCCGAGTGCGCGCGACGCGTACCGGTTCCTGAAGAGCCGCACCGCGGGCCAGGCGACGGAGGCGAGCAGGGCGGCCGTCGCCCAGGAGCGTAACGGGGCCGCCGCGGGACGGACGAGGACCGCCGCGGAGATGCCGGGGACGAGGACGTCGACGAGCAGGGCGACGGGGAGGTACCAGCGGGGTTTCGCGCCCAGCGCGGGGCCCGGGGCCCGGGTTGGGCGGGTCCGCGCCGGTGACGTGCGTGTCTCGGACGCCTGAACATGCCGCATGTACCCCCCTGGACGTCCTGCTCTGGACGCTGCCGCCCACCCGGTGCCCCGGCGCCCCCAGTGACGGCCCGGCGGCGTGGCGGCGTGGCGGCGAACAGTATGGCAATCGCCTGTGTGTTGAGTGTGTATAACGTGAACATAGTTAGAGGGTTGCGCAGGGTTCAGGCCATCCGGTGACCGAGAGCGCGGCGTGTGCTCTCGCATCAGGGGTCCCAGTGGTTACGGGTCCGGGCGGGTGAGGCTTGTCGTCGAGCGCCCCGGGAGCCTGGCGGGCGGATCAGTGGGCTCCATCGTGCGTCCGAAACTCGCCCCGGCGTGCGAGGCGACTCGACGGCGCGCGTCCGATCTTGCCGCGCCGGAGCCGAGGACCCGGCGACGGCCCGAAGAGGCTGAGCACGGCCGACCGTCGAGGCCGCGCGGAACGGGTGGCAGGCGACCGGAAGTGGCATTGCACCGGTACCGGAGGATCGGCTGTACTGGCTCATACCGGGGCTTTCCATCCTGTCCCGGGCGGACCTCCTCAGGACCGCTCCCGCGCCCCGCGGCCGGGCCGCGAGGCCGCCCTCGCCGCCAGGCCGGTCACCAGGAGGAACGCCCATGACCCACGAGCCCGACCGCCCGGAGGCCCCGGACCCGGCCGGGCCCCGCCGCCCCGCGCGCGGCCGGCGCCGCTCGCGACGCCCGGCACTCGCACTGCTGCTGGGAGCCGTGCTGGTCGCCGCCGCAGGCATCGGGCTCCTGTGGAACACCCCCGGCACCCCGCCGCCGCCCGGCACGGGCAAGGGTCCCGGCGCCGCGCCAGGAGACGGGGCCCGCGGCGCGCTCCCGTTCGACCTGCCCGGCACGCGGCAGCTCCGCGCCGGCCCCCACCTCGTCTTCGCGCACTACTTCCCGCCGTTCCCGCTCTCCCTCGACGACGCGCCGGCGGACCGCGACTACTACACCCGCAACTACCTCAGCGTCGGCGGCGAGGGCGGCAAGCACGCGGCGTACGGCGGCCTGCTGCGGGACCGGCCGCTGCCCGTCGCGCCGTCCGGAGGCGACTACGAGCTCACCAACATGGAGCGGGAGGTGCGCACTGCGCGCGACGCCGGCATCGACGGCTTCAGCGTCGACATCCTCACGCTGTCGGGGCCCAACTGGGACCGGGTCCGCACCCTGCTGCGGGCCGCCCAGGCCGTGGACCCCGGCTTCAAGATCATGCTCATGCCGGACATGGCGGCCCTGGACGAGGGTCCGGAGATCCTGGCGGACGCGCTCGCGACGCTTGCCGCCGCCCCTGCGGCGTTCCACCTGTCCGACGGGCGCCTCGTCGTCTCCCCGTTCAAGGCCGAGGCGCGGGAGGCGGGCTGGTGGAAGCGCGTGCTCGACCGGCTGGCGGCGCGGCACGGCGTGCGCACGGCCCTCGTCCCGCTGTTCCTGGACTTCCGCGGCCACGCCGAGCAGTTCGCGCCGCTCAGCTACGGCTTCTCCGCGTGGGGCAACCGCAGCCACACCGGGCAGTCGGGCAGCGCCGGGAACATCGACCTCGCGCACCGGCTCGGCAAGCGCTGGATACACTCCGTCGCCGTCCAGGACGCCCGCCCCAACCAGGGCGTCTACGACGAGGCGGGCAACACCGCCCTGCTCCGCACCACCTGGGACGACGCCATCGACGACGGCGCCGACTGGGTCCAGCTCACCACCTGGAACGACTACTCCGAGTCCACCCACATCGCGCCCTCGCCGCACGACGGCCACGCGTACCTGGACCTGTGCTCGTACTACCTGACCCGGTTCAAGACCGGCCGGTGGCCCCCGATCGTCCGAGACACGGTCTACGTCACCTCGCGTGTCCAGTTCGCGGGCAACCGGAAGGCGGCCCGGCAGCGCAGGCTGATGGAGCCCCGCCCCGGCACCGCCACGCCTCGGGACACGGTCGAGGTGCTCACGTTCCTGACCGCCGACGCCACCCTGGACACCACGGTGGGCGGCGTCCGGCAGCGCGACCGGGTCCCCGCCGGCGTCCACCCGACCCTGCTGCCGCTGCGGGCCGGCCACAGCACGGCCACCGTCACCCGCGGCGGCCACACCACGGCGACCGTCACCACGCGCTACCCGGTGCGCACCGCCGTCGACGTCCAGGACCTCCAGTACTACGCGGTGACCAGCGGACGCCCCGCGGAGGCGGGCCACCCCGGCTGACCGGCGGCGCGCCGGAATCCTGTATCGTCTGACATGCAGTACCGGGACGTGGCGCAGCTTGGTAGCGCACTTGACTGGGGGTCAAGGGGTCGCAGGTTCAAATCCTGTCGTCCCGACGGTAAGCAGCAGGTCAGAGGGGTCCTTCGGGGCCCCTCTCGATCGTTTCCAGGGACACCGTCTGTATCCGGTCGAAGCGGCGTAGAGAACCCAGGTGTCAGCCACCCCATCATGCGAGCAGCAGGTGCCCGTGGTCGGTCAGCACCTCGCCTACCTCCGGCACGTGGTCGCACTCCTCCAAGCGGCGGAGCACGACCCGTGCGCGCTCCGCCGTGCGTTCCGAGGACAGATCGCCGGAGGCTTCGATGACCCGGCGGGCCTCTTCGGCGGCCTGCTCGGGCTCGTTCGCGTCGGCCAGAGCCACCGCCAGCCACGACCGGTAAAGGGCGACCTCCCGGGCGTGGGTGGCGTCGTAGCGCCCCAGCACGTCTTGGAGCAGTGGCACCGCGCGCAGCGGGCGGCGCAGCTCGGTGAACACCCGGGCGTCCATGACCTCCAGCTCCTCGCGGTTCACCCAGTACGCCCACGCCTGTGCCGGAGCGCCGTCCATGGAGTCCAGGGCAGCGTGCGCCTGCCCGAGCGCCCGCAGGGCCGGTTGTGACTCCCTGGCGCGTGTATACGCCCAAGCCACGCGATCCAGGAACAGGGCGCGCGTCGCGGCCGGAGCATCCGGTCCGGCTTCCGCCACGGCCGCCTTCGCCAACTCCAGGCCCTCCCGCTCCCGGCCGCTGTTCGACAGGTGGTAGCCGAGGCTGCCCGCGAGCTGTGCCACCAGCACGGCATCACCGGCCTGCCAGGCGGCGGAGATGCCGAGCCGGTAGGCGCGCTCCGCGTCCTCACCGCGCCCGGCATCCGAGGCGATCCACCCGACGATCTGCCCCAGTTCTCCGATCTGCACCAGCACCCCGCGCCCGGTGTCCTCGGAGTGCTCGGACTCGCGGTACAGCCGGACGGCGGCGCGCAGTTCACGAAAGGCGGGGGTGATCAGGTCCCCGCCCGACAGTACGTCGTCCGCAAGCCGGAGGCCGTGCACGCGGGCCGCCAGGCCATCCACTGTGGTGGTGCCGATCCGACGGCCGCAGGGAGCTGCCAGAGGCTCCAGTGCGTCGCCGTCGGGCAGCAGGTCCGCCAGGGTGGCCGCGACCCCGGGAAGGGGGGCTTGGGCGTCCTCCCGGGCGTACGCGGCGGCCTGCTCCAGCTCGTGCAGCGGCACCCCGAGCCACCTGGGCGAAGGCGGGCAGCCACACGTCCGGGATGCGTTCCCCGCGCTCCCACCGGGAGACCTCGTTCCGCGTGATCGACTGGGCACCGGACACCGCGCACAGCGCGGCAGCGAACTGCCGCTGTGAGCGGCTGGAGTGCCGCCGCAGACCGGCGAGGTAGGCGCCGAACTCGCGGCGTCGCTGTGAGGTGTCGCTCATGGTGGCCCCCTTCCGTATCCAGTGTGGCCCCTCCCTGGCGCCCTGGTTGGCTCGTCCGGCTGATCACGCCCCCCGGTTACCTGAACGCACAGCGCCCCGGCGACCGTGCGACCGGCCCCCGGGGCTTGGCCGATCTGAGGAAGCAGACCGACATGCCGCAAACTGCAACGCGGGCCCGCCGGACCGGGCACCCCGGCTACAGCCGGACCCTGCCGCGCGAGCCCGAGCGCCGCCGCAGCCCGGCGCCTGGTGCGCGCCGCGTGCGCCGCGTGGGGCCTGGACGGCTTGGCCGAAGAGAGCGCCCTGGTCGTCTCCGAGCTGGTGGCGAACGCCGTGCAGCACGCCCGGAGGGAGTCCATCCGTGTGGCGATCGAGCGCACCGCGCCGCGCACGATCCGGGTGGCCGTCTCGGACTTCTCCTGTAAGCGGCCCGTACCGCGCGGGGCGGGAGAGGGCGACGACGAAGGGCGCGGTCTGTTCCTCGTGGCGGCGGTGGCGGCGGACTGGGGCATCGACGAGCGGCGCTGGGGGAAGATCGTGTGGGCGGACTGGAGGGACGAGGGTGAGCGCCGGGGAGATCCCCGGGCGCAGCACTGCCCGAGCCCACCTGTCCCAGTTGATCGAGATGTTCGGCACGGACGGGTGCCTCTGGATCAACACCACTCCCGAATCCGGCGCAGATGGTTGGGCCCGATCTGTCGCCCCCGACAGCGGCGAGTCGGAGGACGACGAGCAGATCTGATTCCCCCGGAAGAGGGGAGGTCCCGTCCGCTGAACCCAACCGAGCCGGGGCTTCACCGGCTGTTACGGACCGGTGACACTCGTGATCGTTCTGTACCGGGTGCGGCCCACAACCAACCGGCCCCGAGCCGGGTCGTACGGGACGTAATCGCCGGAGAGCAACCTTCGCCGGCATCGGTCAGCACCACACAGGGGGACACCATGAAGATCCGTACGCACCGCGCCCGCACCGCCCTGACCGCCTTGGCCACCGGCGCCGTGCTCGCGCTGGCGGGGGCTTCGGCGACGGCCGCCACCGCGGCGGACGGACCCCGCTTCCTCGCCCCGGCCGACCTGCCGCCCCACCCGTCGTCGCCCTGGTACGCCGGCCCTGTCACCGCCGGCCAGCCGGACCCGCTGCCCATGTGCGTCGGCGAGGCCCTGCCGTCGACCTCCTCTCACCGCGCCTACTGGACGGACCTCGACGCCAACGCGTTGCAGGTGACCGTCGTCGAGCGCGACGAGCAGGAGGCCGCCGACTTCGCCGGCCTGCTGCGCCGGGACCTCGCGGACTGCGCGACGAACCTGGAGCAGGACCCGGACGTCACGGCGAGCGCGAAGGACTACGGCGAACTGGGTGTCGGCGACGGCGCGCACGTGTACGGCGTCCACACCGCCACGTCCTGGGGCTCCTCCGACATCGCGCTGTTCTCGGTGGGCCGCGACGGCAACACCGTGACGGTCGTGAAGTGGGCCCAGATGGGCACGTTCCAGGACGCCCCGGTCAAGGCATTCAAGGCGACCACGAGGACAGCGGTCAAGAAGCTCTCCTGACCGCTGTGCGCGGGCCCAGCCAGAGGGCCCGCGCACACCCCTACCCCTGACCGGCTCCGGAGCGACGGACCCGTCCGGCAACCGAACGGGAGCCCGCCCCGAAGGGCAGGCTCCCGTCGTGAGTGACGCGCGTCAATGCCAACGTGCCTGCCCGGCCCAGTACCCCCTGGCGACCGTCACCGTCGCGCGAGCCGTCCCGGCGAGCACCTTGGCGTCGCCGGAGTAGTCCACGGTCACGGTGTGCCTGCCGGCGTCGCGGAACGCCGGCAGCTTGATGTTCGCCGTGCCGCGGACGAGCGGGGCCCGGTAGGTGTGGCCGTCGGCGGTCACCGTGACGGTGCCGGTCGGGGTGGTGCCGGTGGCCCTGACCGTCACGTGCACGACCGCTCGGGTCCTGTGCGCGACGACCTTGTTCGGTGTGACCTTGATGTCGACCCTGGCAGCGGCCTTCGCCGGGCCCGCGTCGAGGCCGACGACGACGGGGTCGTGGTCGGAGGCCGCGAACGGGTCGCCGGCGTTGAAGAGCGGGGTCGCGCTGTAGTTGTAGCGGCTGTAGGCGAAGCCGACCGACTCCTGCGCGTTGATCTGCCAGATCGTCGCGCCGGTGACCATGGACTTCGCGGCCGGGCTGGCCACGATGTGGTCCAGGGAGCCTTCGAGGCCGTTGTAGGAGTAGGACCAGTGGTTCGGGTCGTGCGCCGACCCGAGGTCGGTGTAGCCCTGGCTGTACAGGTACTCCATCGGGTCCTCGTGGGCGTAGGCGTTGAAGTCGCCCACGAGGAACACCTTGTCCGTCCCGAGCGCCTTCGCCTGGGCCTGCGTGAACGCGAACATGTCCTGCGCCTGGTGCGTGCGCATCTCGTTGTAGCAGCCCTGGTCGTAGGCGGGGCGGGTGTCCTTGTCGCCGGGGTACAGCCCCGCGGCGTCGTTGCTCTTCGACTTCAGGTGGTTGGCCACGACCAGGAAGGCGTCGGAGTCGGCGGCACCGGTGGCCTTGAAGCCCTGGGCCAGCGGTTCGCGGGCGATGGAGAAGTCCTGGCCGGGGCCGGAGAGGTCGTTCAGGACGTGCGAGGGGCCTACCAGGGCGACGTCGGCCGGCTTGTAGACGAACGCGGTCCGGATGACGTCCTGGTCGGCCGTCGCCGGCAGGTCCGCGGCCGCCGGGGACGGTGCGAAGGCCCAGGTGCCGGCGCCCGCCTCGGCGTTGAGGGCGTCGACCAGGCCGGCGAGCGCGGCGTCGCGGTCCTCCCCGAACCTGACCGAGTTCTCGACCTCCTCCAGCGAGACGATGCCGGCTCCGAGGTCGTTGATGCCGGTGACGATCTTCTGCTGCTGGCGCTGGAAGCTGGCATCGTCGGCGGCGCCGCGAGGGCCGCTGGCACCGCAGTCGTCCACCGCGATGTGGTTTCCCTGCCGGTCGTCGTAGTACGAGCAGGTGCCCAGGCCGCTCTCGGTGTAGCGGGCGCCCGTCATCGGGAAGTAGTTCTCCACGTTGAACGTCGCGAGGCGGACCTTGCCGCCGACGGCCGCCGGCTTCGCGTTCCGGGTGCGCATGTCGGAGAACGAGACGGTGTCCGTGCCGGCGCCGCTCACCCGGCCGGTGGGCTGCAGGCTCCACAGGGAGTTGCGGTAGTCGAGCACCACGGGCTCGTGGAAGGTCGCCTTGGCGCCCACGCTGACCGGGTTGCCGGCGGTGAGCCAGGGCAGCGGGTCGCCTGCGGCGGGGCCGGTGGGGGAGTAGGTGACGCTCGCGCCGTCGTCGAGCGTGATGGCGTGGTCGGCGTTGTGGTCGACGGCCTGCTGCGCGGCGGCACTGCCGGCGGGGCCGGCGTCCGTCGGCTGGCGCAGCGTCTGGTCACCGGAGGCCAGCCCTACCTGGCCGTAGAAGTTGGTGTCGTAGTTGTCCGTCACCGTGAAGTCGCCCTGGGGGGCCATGAGCTCGCCCTCGTGCGCCTCCTTCTGCGCGTCCGTGCCGAGGTCGCTCCACGGGATCCGGTCGGCGGCGACGGCAGGCAGCGGCGTGGACAGCTTCGTGACGGTCGGGAAGCTGATCTCGGTCTCGCCCGCGAACTCCTGGACGGTACCGCGCACCTGGACGCTCTCACCGACGGTCACGGTGCCGGCGGACTGCGACCCGTAGACGAACACGGCGTCCGAGGCTCCGGGAGTCCTGTCGTCGGCCGCGGTGCCCCGGCGCCTGACGTCTCGACGTAGAAGCCGTTGAACCCGCCGGTCGCGTACACCGCCGTGACGACACCCTCGGTGGTGGCCGTCTTGCCTGCCAGCGGCGAGGTACCGGTGTCGGTGCCCTGGATCTGGGCGATCGTCACGTCGCCGGCGTCGCCGCTCGTGTCCCCCTCACCGGTCTCACCGGCCGAGTTGATCGGCGCGGGCCGTCCGGTGGTGAAGTCGGCGTGGTTGTCGTCCGTGTCCGCCCCGGGTCTCGCGCGGGTGACGGCCGTGGTGTTGCTCGGCGCGGGAGCGTCGCCGCCCTCGACGATCGCGCCGGTGCCGAAGCCGACCGTGTCGGCGACGGTGCCGCCCGCGTCGGTCAGCGTCACCGAGCCGGCCGTCGCCGACAGCGCCAGCTGACCGCTCGCGTCGGGGGTGGGCAGCGGCGTGGTCCCGCCGGTGCCCTGTGCCTCCTGGACCAGGTAGTAGCCGTGGGCCGGCACGCTGCCCGAAAGGGCCGTGGTCCCGCCGAGGTTGCCCTTGGCGCTGTAGTACGACGCCGACCAACCGCTCACGTCGACGGCCGCGCCGGTGGGGTTGAAGAGTTCGATGTAGTCGTTTATGTACGTGGAGCCGGAGTTGCCACCGCCGCCGTACACCTCGTTGATCACCAGTCCGGAACCGGCCGGGTTGGCGTGGACGGGTGCGGCGAGGAGGCCGCTGAGACCGGTCACGGCCACGGCGAGGCTGGTGATCCCGATCAGTGCCCCGGGCCGGTGCCGCGAACGGCTCCTTCCTGCTGCGTGCCCCCACCTGGGACGCACTGAACACGAAGGAACAGCTCCATGCACGTAACACGTCGCAGACGGCGCACCGAGAGGGAGCAGGTCACCCTTTTCGGCAGACGCGTCGGCCGCCGGACCTCTCTGGTGACGGTAGGCGTCGCCGTCGCCCTCGCCGTCACGGGCACCGCCATGGCCCAGCCGCAGCGGTTCGGCTTCGACCAGGTCGGCCAGACCAGCGCCGACGGCCTGACCGTGGCCGACAACCAGCACATCAACCCGATCGGCGACCGCCATCTGAAGATCAGCGGCAACGACGTGGGCCAAGAGGGCCCCACGTACTCGCCCGACGGCAAGCAGCCCTGGCTGGGCCGGGCGAACGGCTTCACCAAGTTCGCCGTGAACGCCGACGGCTCCCTGTCGAGCCCCCAGGACGTCACCATCGCGGCGAGCGGTTCCCAGCAGGCGCTGACGGCCGCCGCCGTCTTCTCGGCGGACGGCTCCACCGTGTACACCGCCGTCAACGGCCAGAACCGCGTGGTCGCCCTCGACGCCGCCACCGGGACCGTCAAGCAGAGCTGGGACACGGGCAACGCCCCGCGCGGCATGGTCCAGGTCGGCAGCAAGCTCTACGTCAGCAACGAGGGCGGCAGGACGGCCAAGCCCGGCGAGACCACGATGAACTCCTACGGCACCCAGGTGCCGGCCGATGCGAAGACCGGTGCGACCACCACCGGCACGGTCAGCGTTGTCGACCTGTCGAAGCCGGCCGCCGCCCCGGCGAACATCGACGTCGGCCTGCACCCGACCAGCGTGTACGCCAGGAACGGCGTCGTGTTCGTCACCGACACCGCGAGCAACGAGGTGTCGGTCATCTACACCAGGCGCGACAAGGTCGTCCAGACCATCGCCACGCAGCCGTGGCCGGAGGCGTCCGTGGGCTACGAGCCCGACGCCGTGACGCTCACCGACGACGGACGCCTGCTGGTGACGCTCGGCCGGGCCAACGCGGTCGCCGTCTACCGGTACAAGAGCGCCCAGGACCCGGTCTCCTACGTCAGCCTGCTCCCGACGGACTACTTCCCGGCGGAGATCGCCACCGTCGGAAAGGACGTGCTGGTCTCCAACACGGCGCGAGGACCGCCTTCCCCATCCAGGTGGGTTCGGCGATCCCGTCGCTCAACCAGGTGGCCGTGCCCGGCTTCCCGAAGCACGACACCAGCATTCCGGACATCTACCGCGCCCGGATGCGGAAGCAGGACTTCGAGAAGAACGGCCCCGCGAACCTGAACATGATCTGGACCGGCGACGACCACACCGGCGGCCCCCCGACCGCGCCGGCCCAGGCCGCGGACAACGACCTGTCCACCGGGCAGATCGTGGACGAGATCTCGCACAGCAAGTACGGGAAGGACTCCGCGATCTTCGTGGTCGAGGACGACTCCCAGGAGTGGGTCGACCACATCGACGGCCACCGCGCCCCGATCCAGGTCATCAGCCCCTACGCCCAGCGGACCGGTGCGGTCGACAGCCACTACTACACGCAGATCAACATGATCCGCACCACCGAGCAGATCCTCGGGATCCACCCGATGAACCAGAAGGACACCGCGGCCACCCCGATGGCCACGGCGTTCACCGGCAATCCCGACTACACGCCGTTCGACGCCGTGCCCAACAGTACGTCGCTGACGCTGGGCGTCTCGCCCGCGCCGTCCTGCGGTGCGGACACCCCGGCGGCACAGGACCCGGACGCCGCACCCGCGCCGACGACGGCGAAGATACCGGCGGCCGAGCAGCAGGTGGCGGCCCAGTGGCAGGCCTGGAAGGCGAAGCAGCCGTTCACCGGGCCGAACGCCAAGGCCGACACCGCGCCCCCGAGCAGATGACCCGCTTCACGTGGTACGAGGCGCACGGGTGGACCAGGCCCTACCCGGGTGACCCGAAGATCTACGCCCCGAACCAGGTGCCCGGCGCCTACATCCCCGGCTCGGACACCGACGACTGACCTCCCCGCGACCGGCACGTCGGGGCCTTCGCGGGCGTGGCCCGCGAAGGCCCCGGTGCCGGTCCCCGTCCCCCTGTCGGGGACCGGTGTCAGGCGCCGTGCCCCATCGGGGAGCGGTAGCCGACGCGGATCTCGTCGATGCCCAGCTTGCGGTAGAACGCCGGGACGGTCTCGGCCGCCCACGTCGTGGTGACGGTGAGCCGGACGTACCGCGTCCGGGGCACGTCCAGATCGATGAAGCGCACCCCTCGGGCGCTCTCCAGGACCCCGGCCAGCACGGGCGAGCCCCACTCGGAGCCGTCGTCGCTGACGTGCACCTCGTAGTCCTTGATGCGGGCGGAGTCCTCCTTGCGGCCGAACGTCTCCCGGTTGTACGTCGGCGACCACTCCCGCTGGTTGACGGCGAGGAAGCTCACCGCCCGCCGCTCACCGAGGTCGAGGGTGATCGAGACGGGCAGCGTCGCCCCGCTGTCCCACCACGTCAGGAACGATCCGTCGGTGAGCGCGGACGCCGGGTAGCCGTCCGCCGCCGCGCTCGCGGTCGCCTTCACCAGGCGCTGCGGGTACAGGCCCTCGCGGCTCGCGGTGCGCACCCGGAGGATCGTGTCGTGCTCGTCCCACGCGGAGATCCCGCTGATCGTCACCCGGCCGTCCCGCTGGGTGAACGCCAGCCGCTTGCCGCTGCGGTAGTCCGAGACGCCGACCACCTTGTAGCCGTTGTCGCGGACCGTGAGGGTGTCTCCGGACGAGGGTGCGGTGGTGACGTGCAGGTACTGCACCTTGGGGTCGCGCTTGCTGATCGTGACGACCCCGTAGGCACCGTCGTTCCACGCGCCCGGCTGCATGCCTCCATACATGTAGCCGCCGCCCACCGTGTCCCGGTAGGTCTCGCGGATGGCGGGCAGGTAGCCGGCCATGAAGGTGTTGAACGCCTCCTGCTGGGCCGGGAACTTCCCGTTGACCTGGGCGGTCTCGGCCATCAGGGACTTCACGGAGGAGCCGGCGTTGGTGATGTAGCGGCCGACGCTCAGGTGGGTGTCGACGGTCGAGTCGGAGCCGTCGAACCACCACTGGCCCTTGGTGGGCAGCTTGTAGCAGGCCTCCGTCAGGCGGGGCATCGGAGTGTAGAGGGCCGCGGGATAGTCGTAGTCCGGGACCATCCCCACCTTCTGCTCGTTGCTGACGGTGTCCATGATCGGCGTGTCCTCGTTGTTGTTGGACAGCAGCCAGGACGGACGACGCTTGCGGATCAGCTCGTAGAGGCCGTTCTGCTCCCAGTACTCGTTGTCGTTGTCGATCCAGAAGCCGGAAAGGCCCGGGTAGTTCTCCATCACCTCCACGAAGTTGTCGTAGCTGTACTCGCCGAAGCCGGGCCGTGTGGTGAGGTCCACCTGCTTGCCCTTGTACGCCGAGTAGGCCGCGGAGTCGAGCTGCTCGAAGCCGCCTTCGGCGTGCCACTGCGGGTCGTCGGTCATGTAGAGGATGACGTGCAGGCCCTTGGCCTGGGCGGCGTCGATCAGCTCGCCCAGGAAGTCCCGCTTGGTGCTCGCGCTGCCGGGGATCTTCGACGGCCAGGCCCGGGAGTAGCCGAGCCGGCTGTGGAAGCTGGTCAGCACCACGTAGGAGGCGTCGAGCTTGCGTGCCTCGTCCACCCAGTAGTCGGCGGTCCAGCCGCCGCCGGTGATCGCCGCCTCCCAGGAGGCCGCGTCCCTGAAACCGGGATAGGTGCGCATCCCCCAGTGCAGGAAGAGCCCGGCCGACGCGGCGCGCAGCCAGCGCTGGCGGGGGTTGTAGAGGCCTTCGGGGAGGTTGTCGGGGATGCTCTTGCGGGTGTCCTCGGGCGCCTTGGCGGCGCCGGAGGCGGTCCATGTGCCGGAGAGCGCACCGGTGAGGGCCGCGGCGCCGGCCAGCGCGCCGGTCGCCTTGAGCACATCACGTCTGGAGGTCATTGCTTCGCCACCCATCTCGTCGGGGGGTCCTGTCGGGGAACGGATTCGAACGCAACGGACTACTGCGGGGCCCGTGGAGCCGGCGAGCGCCGGACCCACGGTGCTTCGGGGGGTGGGTTCAGGGCAGGCGGCGCAGCCGCACCAGTGCGCTCGCCCAGTCGCCGGCGGGCAGGCGGTCGCGGATCGGCAGGCCGGCGCGCATCAGGGTGCGGCCGCTCAGGTCCGGGCCGCCGTCGTCCTCCCGGTAGCGGGCGTCGGGGTCGAGCCCGGCCAGCCGCAGCACGCCGGGGGAGGGCCCGACGCCGGCGCCCGGCCGGTACAGCAGCAGGGCCACCTCGTCGCCGTGCACGTACTGCACGGCGGACAGGCCCCGGCCCGGCTCGGCGCCCAGCCGGTACTGCTCGCCGTGCTGCACCACGGTGCGGATCCCCTGGTACTCGGCGACCAGCCGGCGGGCGGTGTCGAGTTGCTGCGGTGTCCACGCGTTCAGGTCGCCGCCGATGCCGAGGACGCCCGCCATCGCCACGTGGAAGCGGTACTCCAGCGGGGCGCGGGCCGCGTCGGTGACCCAGGCGGCCATCACCCCGGCCGGGTAGACCTGGCTGAAGCCGTGCTGGATGGACTGCCGGTGGAAGGCGTCGGTGTTGTCGGAGGTCCACACCTCGTCGGTGCGGGCCAGCACGCCGAAGTCGACCCGCCCGCCGCCTCCGGCGCACGACTCGATGCGCAGCGCCGGGTGCCGCGCGCGCAAGCGGTCCATCACCGCGTAGACGTTGCGGGTGTGGTCGATCCACAGCCGGTCCTGGTCGCCGTCGCCGCTGCGGGCCCGCTCCGGCCAGCCGGCCTGGGACAGCGCGCGGTTCATGTCCCACTTCAGGAACGTCACACCGTGGTCGCCGACCAGCCGGTCCAGCCATCCGAAGGCCCACTCGCGGACGTCGTCGCGCGCGAAGTTGAGGACCAGCTGGGTACGCAGCTCGTCACGGCGCCGGTGCGGGTGGTGCAGCACCCAGTCGGGGTGGGCACGGTAGAGCTCGCTGTCCGGGTTGACCATCTCCGGCTCCACCCAGACGCCGAACTCCATGCCGAGGGTGCGCACCTTGTCGGCCAGCGGCCGCAGGCCGTGGGGGAAGCGCTCGGGGTTGGGCCACCAGTCCCCGAGCCCCGCGGTGCTGTCCGTGCGCCCGCCGAACCAGCCGTCGTCCATCACGAACAGCTCGACGCCCAGGTCGGCGGCCTTCTGCGCGAGCGCGATCTGGCCGGCCTCGTCGATGTCGAACTCGACGGCCTCCCAGGAGTTGTACAGCACCGGACGCGTCTCCGCAGGATGCGGCAGCACCCGGGCCCGGCCGTGCCGGTGCCAGGCCCGGCTGGCCGCGCCGAACCCGCCGTCGGTGTGGAGACCGAGCACCGGCGGGGTGGACAGCTCCTCACCGGGCGCCAGGCGCCAGGTGACACCGTCGTGCCCGAAACCCGCCGTGACCGCAGCCCGGCCCTCGAAGCGCCGCTGCGCGGTCAGCCGCCACGTGCCGCTCCACGCCAGCGCCACGCTCCAGACCTCGCCGTGCTCCTCGGTCGCCGTGCCGTCGTCGACCATGATCCAGGGGTTGGCGTGGTGACCGGTCAGGCCGTGCCGGCTGGTCAGGGTGAACTCGCCGGCCGGCAGCGGCACCCGCTGGAGCTGCGTCTCGGCTGCCCATGCCCCGGTGATCGAGCTGCACCGGTAGTCCGTCAGCTCGGGCAGCAGCCAGTTCCCCGAGTCGGCCCGGTGCACCAGGACGGGCTCGCCGGACGGCTCGCCCTCGGTCCCGGTGTGCCTCAGGGTCACCCAGCGCTCGATCACGTCGGAGCCCTCGTGCACCCGGTGGTGCAGCACCACCCGCAGCGGGAAGTGCCGGTCGGCGAGGACCAGGTCGAGCCGGGCACCGCCGTCCTCCTGCACCACCTCGTCCCCGGTCAGGACGAGTTCCAGCGAGCGCACCCCGCCCGGGAACGTCACCTGGAGCGAGGGCACCCCCCAGCGCAGGCCGCCGTCCACCGGCAGCGGTTCCTCCAGGTCCAGCGGCAGGCCGTAGGGGGCGGTCGTGAACGGAGGGCCGGTGAGGCGCGCCGTCTCGGCAGAGGTCAGCCGGGCGCCCCAGTGGAGCTGCACCAGCTTGTCGTCCCCGGCCGCGTGCAGGGCGTAGGTGGTGTGCTCGGTGGACAGGGTCCAGACCCGTCGCTCGCGGTCGACGACGACGCACGCCATGGTGGTTCCTCTCGTGTGGGGGACGCTCTCGGACACGGCCGGCCCCGGGAGACCCGGGACCCGGGTCAGCCCTTGGTGGCGCCGTTGGTGAGACCGCGGACGAACTGCTTCTGCAGCACCAGGTAGAGGACCAGCACCGGCAGGGTGGCCAGGAACATCAGCCCGAAGACCGTGCCGAAGTCCGCCTGGTACTGGCCGACGGCCCGGTAGATACCGGTGGTGATGGTGGTGCCCGTGCCGGGGCCGAGGATGACGAGCGGATCGATGAAGTCGTTCCAGATCCACACCCCGAAGAAGATCACGGAGCTGGCGGTGGCCGGCCGCAGCAGCGGGAAGACGATTCGCCAGAACACGGTCAGCCGCCCCGCCCCGTCGATCGCGGCGGCCTCCTCCATCTCCACCGGGATGGTGCGGACGAACCCGGCGAAGACGAAGACGCCGAACGGCACGTAGTAGCCGACGTTGAACAGCACCAGGCCCTGCACGGTCGTCATCAGGTGGAAGACACCCAGCACCTTGGTGATCGGCAGCAGGATCACCTGCGGCGGGATCATCAGTCCGGAGAGCAGGATCAGGGTGGCGACCCGGGCCCACCGCGAGCGGGTGCGGGCCAGGTAGTGGCCGAGCATCGCGGACAGCACGGTGAGCACGACCACCGAAAGGCCGGTGACCACAATGCTGTTGGTCAGGCTCACCCAGAAGAGGTGGTCGGGACGGGTCATCACCGCCTGGAGGTTCGCCAGCGTGGGCGGATCGGGCAGCGAGGCGGGGCTGGGCGCGATGTCGGTACCCCGCTTGAAGGTGTTGGCCAGGACCACGTAGAGCGGTACGGCGAACAGCGCGCCCAGCGTGGTGACGACGAGCGGCCGCCACCACGAGCCGTCGAACCGGCCGCCGTGCTCCTCGGGAGACCTCCCGCCGCTCCGCCCCGCCGCCCTCCGTCCGCCTCCGGGCGCCCCCCGGGCCGTCGTGGCACTCACAGGACCGCTCACAGGGACACTTCCCTTCGTTGCAGCAGCCGCAGCACCACGGCCGAGGCGGTGGCGACGATCAGCAGCATCACCACGGCCATCGCGGACGCGTAGCTCTGGTGGTTGGCGACGAACCCGGTCTGCAGGGTCAGGAAGGCGACCGTCGCGGTAGTGCCGCTGCCGGGCCCGCCGCCCGTGATGACCTGGATGTGGTCGTAGGCCTTGAAGGCGGTGATCAGCATGACGACGGTGTTGATGGTGAGGGCGGGCGCCAGCAGCGGCCAGGTGACGTGGCGGAACCGGGCGCCACGGCCCGCGCCGTCGATCGACGCCGCCTCGTACAGCTCGTCGGGCACGGACTGGAGCCCCGCGAGGTAGACGACCACGCAGAAGCCCAGCATTTGCCAGGACATGATGCCCGCCACCGAGTACAGCGCGAGCGAGGGGTCGGACAGCCAGCCGACCGGGTGCACCCCGATCCAGCCGAGGGCCTGGTTCACCACGCCGTCGTCGGCGAGCAGCCGGGTCCACACGATGGAGACCACCACCGAGCTGAGCACCATCGGCACGAAGAACACCCCGCGCCAGGCGTTGTAGAACCACCCCTTCTTGTTGAGGAGCAGCGCGATGCCGAGCCCCGCCGCGTTCGGCACCACCACCACGATCAGGGTGAGGACGCTGGTGACCCGGAGCGACGTGAGGAACTCGTCGTCACCGAAGAGGGTGCGGTAGTTGTCCAGGCCCACGAAGTGCGTCTGCGGATGGAACGTGTTGAAGTCGGTGAGGCTGTACCAGAAGCTCAGCACCACCGGGGCGAGGACGAAGCATCCGTAGACGAGCAGCCCCGGCGCGCCGAAGACGCCGAAGTGGGCGAGGGTCGCGCGGATCCTGCGGGAGCGGCCCGGCGAGGCCGCGGCGCCGACCCGGGGCCGGGGCTGTGCGCGCTGGTCGATCCGGACATCGGTGACCATGGGTCAGGATGCCTTCTTCCACTCTTCGTCCAGGTAGGAGGCCGCCTCCTTGGGCGACTTGCGACCGAGGACGACGTCCTGGGTGGCCGCGAAGACCTTGGCGTCCATGCCGGGCAGCAGCCCGTCGCCGCCGGTCTCCCAGGCGAACGCCTTCACGGTCTTCTTGTCCTTCTGCGCCTTGGTCCACAGGTCGTAGGTCTCGTTGAAGACCGGTCCCATGTCCTTCGGCGGCGTGTACCCCTTGATCGCCGGGAAGACGGCGTCGGAGCGCACGTTCGCGTCCAGGTTCTTCCTGTCGAGCTGGAAGGCGAGGGCGAACTTCTTCGCGGCGTCGAGGTTCTTGGAGTGGGCGTTCACGTCCAGGCCGCCGCCGGTGTACTCGGACAGCAGCTCGCTGCCGTCGCCGGTGGGCCAGCGGAAGACGCCGATGTCGTCCTTGATGGCGCTCTTGTCGCCCGCCGAGGCGAACCAGGAGCCCATCGGGTACATCGCGCCCTTGCCCTTGAGGAACGCCTGCTCGGTGGCCGCGTAGTCGAGGGAGATCATCTTCGGGTCGATGTAGCCCTTGCGGGCCAGGGTGCCCAGCTTGGACAGGGCGCCCACGAAGTCGGGCTGGTCGAAGCCGACCTTTCCGGCGCGGCGCTTCACCATCCAGTCGGGGTCGGTGCGGTAGACGTCGGTGGCCACGGTGCCGGTCAGCGGCAGGACCGAGGGGAAGGCGTCCTTGCCGCCGCCCACCACGAACGGGGTGGTGCCCTTGGCCTTGAGCTTGGCGCAGTCGGCCAGCAGCTCGTCGTACGTCTTCGGCGGGGCGGTGATGCCGGCCGCGGCGAACATCGACTTGCGGTAGTAGACGTTCGGGATGGTCTGGGTATTGGTGGGCAGCTGGTACACCTTGCCGTCGATGGCGCCGCCGTCCGGCACGACGAAGTCCTTGAGCTCCGACGGCTGCCAGGCGTAGAGGTCGCCGGCCTCGGCGAAACCGCTCGGGCTCACCGCGATCATCACGTCGGGGAACTGTCCGGAGGCGCGCAACTGCTTGGCGTACGCGGTGCGGTCCGCACTGGGCGAGACCAGCTTCTTCACCTTGATGTCGGGGTACCGCGCGGTGATCCGCTTGATCGCGGCGTCCCAGTACGCGGGCGGCAGGTTGGGCGTCTCGAACGTCAGGAAGGTGATCTCCTGTCCGTTCTTGCCGCCGGCCGACGCCGACGGCTCGCTGACTGAGCAGGCGCTGACCGTCGCGAGCGTCGCGAGTGCGAGCAGCGCGGCCGAGCAGACCCGGGTTCGTGGCATTGCAGGGCTCCTCCGAGGACGGCAGGCGGGGGTACACCGCGTCGAGCCGCATCGAGCAGCATCGAGCCGTGAACGCTCACGTGAGCGTTCCCGGATGAGAGTGGTTGAGGGTGATTCCGCTGTCAACCCATATGACCAGCTAAAGTTCCGGATCATTGGCCCATGGTCGTGAACGTTCCCGTGAACGCTCACGGAGGGTGGTTCGCGTAGAAGGAGCGAACCCGGGCAGGTCCCGGCGGAGGTTAGAGTTCCCTCGTGTCCACAACGAACAGGCCGCGCCGCATCACCATCGACGACGTGGCGCGCACCACAGGGGTGTCGCGGCAGACCGTCTCCCGGGCGATCAACGACAAGCCGGAGATCGATCCCGCGACCCGGCAGCGCATCCTGACCGCGGCCCAGGAGATGGGCTACCGGCCGAGCCGCTTCGCCCGCGGCATGGTGAGGCAGTCCACCACCACGCTCGGCCTGGTGATCGCGGACGTGCTGAACCCGTTCTTCCCCGAGGTGGTGGCCGGCGTGCTGGAGGCCGCCGACGCGCGGGGCTGGCAGGTGGTGATCTACACCACCTCCTCCCGGCTCAGCAGGGAGCAGGAGATCGCGGAGACCGTCGTGGACCATGTGGACGCGTGTGTCGCGTTCCTCCTCGACACCGCGGCCATCGGGCGCGTCGCCGGCTCCGGCATGCCCTTCGTGCTGCTCGGCAACGAGGACCGGCCGGTCGACGTGCCCACCATCCGGATCGACTTCGGCTCCGGCATCCGGCAGGCATTCGACCACCTGATCGCTCGCGGGCACCGCAGGATCGCCATGATCGACGACCGGGACCGCGCGGAGTCCGAGGCGCCGGACGTGCGCAGCGGGCTGTTCACCCAGGTCGCCCTGGAGTGCGGCCTTGAGGTCGACCCCCGCTGGCGGCAGCTCGCCGGGAACTCCATGCAGGGCGGGGCGGCGGCCATGGAACGGCTGCTGGAGACGGCTCCGGAGGTGACGGCCGTCGTCTCCTACAACGACATGATCGCCATCGGCGCCATGCGGCACGCCCTGGCCCGCGGCCGCGACGTGCCGGGCGACTGCGCCTTCGTCGGGTTCGACGGCCTCGCGCTGGGCGAGTTGGTGGACCCGCCGCTGACCACCCTCGCCATCGACAAGCGCCGGCTCGGCCAGGCCGCCGTCGAGCAGGTGGCGGAGCAGATGGCGGGCACCGGCGGCAAGGGGGAGACGGCGATCCGGACGCAGCTGGTGGTGCGGGAGTCGACCTGAGCGGTCCGCTCGGGATGCGCCGGGATCGCCGTGCGCTCGGGGCGCGCCGGGATCGCCGTCCGCGGGTGCGGTCCACTCGTCGCGCTCTGCCGGGTCCTGGGGGCGCGGGGCCTGGTGGGGGAGGGCTCGCCGGCGATCCCCCACCAGCGGCAGCGCCGGTGATCATTCTCACGCGGTCCGAAGGCCGGTGCCCAAGAGGGGCATCCGAGGCCCGAACGGGATATCCGCGTCGGACGGGAAGCCGATGGGGGACCGGCCGCTGGCGTCGACCGCAGCCGTCACCCGCGGACGGCGATCCCGGGCGCGTCCGCGATCACGCACGGACGCGCCTGGAAGAGGTTCCGCGAGGCGTGGCTCAGCGCATCAGATGCCCGCGCGCCGGCCGCCCCGGCTAGAGATGCCCGCCGGCACCCGAACCTATCTGGTCGAACCGGTCCCCGAACTGGGCGGCGATGTGACGCGACTCCTGGCCACCCGAGGGGTCCCCGGTGATGTCCATGGCCACGGTGAGTACCCCGCTGATGACGGAGGTCCTCGGCGAGAGCTTCACGGGCGTGCAGGTGAAGGAGTAGGTCTTGGGAGACGAGGAGTTGTACGGGATCAGCTGGGCCTCCGGCAGAGTGATCGTCTGCCCGGTATGGAAGGCCTGGTCCATGGTCCTGAAGACGCCCACGGAATCAAGACCGCTGAGCGAGTCCCGACCACGGCTGAGGCGCGGCACGAGACCGAAGGCATCGCCCTGGGTGGAGTTGGCATAGCGCAGCAGATGCTCGGGGCCCTCGGTGAGCATGATGGGGAAAGGCGCACGGTCGAAGATCGCGAAGAGCTGCTGCTGCTGGGTGAGGATGCTGTCCCGCAGCTTGAACTCCGACAGGAGCGTCTGGCTGAGCTCCATCAGCCCGTCCTTGCGCCCCTGATCCCACTTGCGCGGCTTGGTGTCGAGCACGCAGAGGGTGCCGAGGACCGCGCCCGTGTGATCGCGGAGCGGCGTTCCCAGGTACGAGCGCACACCCAGGGTGTTGACCACCGGGTTGCCCTTGAACCTGGGGTAGTCGAAGACATCGTCAAGGGCCAGTAGCGCGTTCTCGGCGACGACATGAGGGCAGAAACCCGCGTCGGCCGGCCCCTCACGGGCCATGTCGCTGAGATCGAAGACAACCCCGTCGCCGGTCTCGACGCGTTCCTCTCCCTGAGGAGGGACATACAGGCCACGGTACATCTGCCGCTCGGTGCTGATGAGGTTCACAAGGGCGAGCGGGGACCCGGTAAGGGACGCGGCGAGGCCCGCGACACGGTCGAACGTGGCGTCGGCGCCGACGCCGTTGAGACCGAGGACCTGTAGGCGGTGGGTACGTTCCTCGGCCGACTGCGCAGAATGATCAGGAGTCAGGGACATGTCTCGAGATGAAACCAGATTCGTTCGTTCCGCGCCGCCTTCCTGAGCATCTTTGACCTTTCCGCCGGCCACCCGCGGATGCTCGGTGCCCCCCGCGCCGGCACGGCGCAGCCGGGCCGAACGCCCCATCCGTGCAGGACAGCGGCTGCGGGATCGGTCACAGGCGCTGTTCACGTCGGTCCGGTCCCGTGCGTGGAACGATCAGTTCCTGTCAATCCTTGATGTGTTGATGATCATACGGGTGTCGGCAGTCGCCTGGGGAGCGCCGGGGCGGGGCGATGTCGTGGCCGGTCAGGCAGGGAGGGTCGGTGATTCCCGCGGGTGGGTGCCTCTCGTTGTCCCGCTCGCCGCCTGATGGCTGACGCTCCCCCAGGATGTGGTGAAGTAGTAGCTGTTGGTGCCTGTGTGGTGTCAGAGGGCTTCCTTGTGGCTACTCTTGCGGGATCATCAGTCGATCGTGCAGGTGCGGCGGATCACCTCGGCCTCCTCATGGGCTGACTGGTGCCGGCGTACCTTCAGGGCTCCCCCGCCCGCGGATCACACCCCTCGACGCAGGAGTGTTCTTTTGACGCAGGATCTGTCGTTGACCCAGGATCTGTTGTCGCTCTCAACAGACGATTTCATCGCCGGCATAGCCGAGGTAGCGCGCTCGCGGTTCGACTGCCAGACCTACCCGCAGCAGAACCTCCCCGCCGAGGACTGGGCGCACCTGGTCCGCGCGGGAGTGCTGCTGCCCGCTCTGCCGAAGGAGTTGGGCGGTCGGGACAGCCATGTGGAGATGGGCCGAGTGGTGGAGGCCATCTCGGAGTGGAATCTACCCATTGGCATGTACACGATGATCGTGACCGCGATCGTGCTGCGCGCCGTGGCACTGCGTGCCGGTGAAGAGGCGCAACGCGAGATGCTGACGGAGTTCAGCGGCCAGGAGCCCATGCTCGCCGGCTTCGCATCCACCGAGCCGCACTGCGGATCCAACATGGCCGCCATGACCACCACCTTCACGGAGACGGCCGACGGCTACCACATCCGCGGAAGGAAGCACTGGCAGGCCTTCAGCATCAACGCCCATTGGTGGCTGGTGGCCGCCAGGAGCGACGACGGCAGCCGCCGCTTCGGCTACTTCATCGTCAGGCGCGATGAGGGGTTCCGGACCCTCCAGCCCTACGACTCGGTGGGCCTGAAGGCCATTGACTACGGGCTCAACGAGATCGACGCCGTGATCCCGAAGCACCGCAGGATCGCCGCCGAGGAGGGCAACCTGAGCCCCATGGTGGAGATGCTCATGCCCTCCCGCACCATGATGGCCGCCCTCGCCTGCGGTTTCCTGCGCCGAATAGACCGTGAGGCGCACGCCTACACCGAGCGCCGCCGGATCGGTCGCGCCCCGCAGTCCGAGATACGTTTCGTGCAGTACCGGCTGAAGTCCATCGAGACCTCCGCCACCATCGCCGAGGCACTCCAGCACCATCTGCTCACCGAACTGGACCTGAAGTCCGACATGATGGGCGCCTTCCCCGTCGCCCAGGCGCTCAAGACGGTGGCCACGGACCGCATGGTCAGCGCCGCGCACCACTACCAGCAGCTGGTCGGCGGTGAGGGGTACCGGGTCGGCTCGCAGACGAACATCGCCGGTCAGGCGTTCCTGGACTCGCGGGTCTTCACCATCTTCGACGGCACCAACGACCTGCTCAGCCAGCAGCTCACCGAGTACTGCCTCGCCCACTGCGACGGGCGCCCGCTCAGCGCCTTCCTCGCCGGCTACCCGCACACCGCGCGCGCCGTCACCGCGCACCGGCTGGATCTGGGCTTCCTCGACGGAGAACTGCGCCAGGAACACCTCGTGCTCGCCGGGCGCGCCATCGCCTACGTGATCGCCATGACGCAGGTCATGCGCTGGGCCGAG